>NZ_BAABYQ010000002.1:0-59011 GCF_042846925.1 Dialister sp. i34-0019-2H8 | reverse complement strand
ACATCATTAACAAGCGTATTTTGTAAATCTGTTAAGATAGTCACAAAAGGCAAAGTCAGACCTTCTGCAAAAGCCTGATCTCCAGAGAGGAAAAAGAAAGTAAGAGCAGTCGTTACCGCAAATACGGTAGACATCTTAAGAGAGCAGAAAGATTTCCAAAGACTTTTCATAATGAAATACCTTCCTTTCTAAACATGAGAATAAATATAACTCTGAGATTTCATATCAAATCCTTCAAGATCAATCATGTCATCGACCAGACGGACAACTTTACCGTCACATGATTTTTTCTGAATGGAGATGATATTTCCTACTGTCGTACCAACAAGACGCTGAATATCTGTTGTCGTGTTATTGGCCCCCATAGCTTCTTTTACAAGAAGTTCCATACGAGTTAGACAATCGATACAACCATCAGCATGAATGGAAGTTAAACCACCGGGATGGCCTGTATTCCATGCTTTCAGCATGTCATAGCAGGCCAGGTTACGAACTTCGCCGATGATGATACGTGTAGGAGAAAGACGCATACAGACATAAACCAGATCTTGCATTGTCACGGAAGTGGCTTTATTACCAGAAGTGGTCAAGTACTGCACATCGTCAGAAGAACACTGTAATTCCGGAAGATCTTCCAGAATACATAACCGGTGATCCGGATTGAGTTCCGAGAGCTTTTTCAAAATAGCATTGAGAAATGTTGTCTTCCCAGAACTGGTAGCACCACAGACCACAATATTCTTTCTTTGCAGAATAGAATCACAAATTGCATCGTAATAATGCTTTGAAAGAACCCCCTGATTGATATAATCTTCTAGGGAAAATATCTTTTTAGGCTTCTTACGGAAGAAGAATGTTGGCCGAGGACTACACGGTGGATATTCAATCTGGGCACGGATTTTTAAAAGCTGAATTTCAACCCCAAGCATGGGATGATCTTCGTTGATAATCTGATCATTCATACCAGCCACAATTTCACATATCTGACGAACTTTGGCCGGTGTAAGAACAATATTCGTAGCATGCCGACCATGAATAGAATCATAACGAATCACATAATCCGTATTGATATACACTTCTGTGATATCGTCATTGTCTATCAGGGCCTGGATATCCGGCCCAAGGGCCGTCCGAAGCATTGCTTTATGACGTTCAAAGGTATTATCCATTGGAATCACTTCCATCCTTCATAGATACGTCTTTATCCAAATCCACAAGAGACGGCTCATTTTCTGCAAGATAATCCTTGTAAAATTTGCAAGCATCCACAATAAACTGCAAATCATTAGGATCGATTTTCCAAAGTTTCAGTTCAGTAGAAAGAATTTCAAACCGCTTTTTATTAGCTGCTCTCTCTTTATCGTTAGCTTCTTTGGACTTTTTATTAGCTTCATCCCTGAGATCCTTGACTGTTTTCAAGTCTTTGTTGAGATCTGCCAATTTTTCTGCAAAAGATTTAACCTTTTTTGAAGTAGGCATTATTAATCACCTCCTTTACTTTGAGGGCGAAGCCCTACCTGATTTTTTTTATCCAACGCATGGCCTTTATCTATCTTTGACATCAGATCATGCATGAGGAAAAACTTATTTTTAGGACTGAGTACCAGCAACCCTTCCAGCTGCATGGCCGATTTATCTGAAAGGAACGTAGATGTTTCATCTGGCCTGAGAAGGGGCCGTTCCTGTTCAATATAGGTATAGTTCTTTTTGGCCAGGAAACCTTCGGGAGAGGATTTCTGTTTCACAAGAATGGTCTGGTTCCCCAGAAGTTCACTCAGATGTTTTCTGGTATCATTATCGTTAGGGCCAAAGTAAACCTGTGTCTGACAGTTTGTCAGCAAATCCAGGTTCTTATAAATCTTTTTCAGCTGTTCAAGGCCCTGAATAATCATGAGGGCTTTCAAACCATAACCAGCGATATAACCAAGTTCGGCCAGAAGGTTATCCATCTTACCAAAGGCCGGAAATTCATCGATGAGAAACAAACATTTATATTTATCTCCTGTGAGCTTTTGGGTAGAAGTAACTACCATAAGTTCAATGATAAGTCGGAACAATTTCCCTACACGAGCCAGGTCAGAGGGGGGAGTAACCAGAAACAGATCTACAGGAGTATCACTGTTCCGGATATCTCTAAGGCAGAAATCCGAGGTAATGGTATTGTCGATAATCGTTTTTTCCGAGAAAATCATGAAAGCCGTAACGGCTGTAGAAAGCACGGAACCGGCTTCATTGGCTGGTTTGCCAATGAAGGAATTAAATTTCGCAACAACAACCGGATGCAAATGAGGAGTTTTCATGGCTTCCGGAGTGAAATGGGTCACATCATGTGCCCTTTCAGGAGTAACACGAATTTTTAAGGGAGCATCGGAAGATGTACCATAGGGATTACGAACTTCAAATACCACGCCTTCGTCAGGGAAATGCTGCACTCCAGGCTTAGGGGGAATCCCTTTTTCATCGTTACCTTTCACTCCAAAAAGTTCCTCTTTGAGAACTTTTCTGAAACCAGTAGGAGCATTTGGATTATCGTCTTCTTCTTCATCATTATCATCGTCCATGTCGGCCGTCATGCCGGCTGCCATGAACTGGTACACATCGTACATACAGGTTTCTTTATAGCCTTTATCCCCTGGATGTAAACCGTGAATGGTATTATATACAGCATCTTTATATTTCAAATGGGTGATACACCCAATGATTAAGTCTTTAGCATTATCTACCCAGTGTTTATCACTACCAGTTCCTTCACCTACAAGACTTTGCACAATGTTGGAAACGTCTCGCCCTTCGTTAGGAGTTCCCCAGCGAATTTCATTGATAGGGTTCCAGCGATAGAAGTTACCGGCTTCTGCCGGATCAAACTTTATCACTTTATGGCCCATTACTTTTTCTCGATAAGCACCACAGGTATCAATGTTTTCACCTTTTGGATCCGCAACAACCATACTTTCCTGCCAGTTAAGACAGGTAGGAATAACTACCCCGATACCTTTACCACTTCGGGATGGGGCACACATCAGGATATGTGTTTTTTCGTTATCTACGATGTAATAGCGTTTACCTGGAATCAATTTCATCCATTGCCACTTATCCAATCGATTCAGAAGAGGTATTTTAGAAAGTTTTTCAGCTAACTTCATTCGATCGTCATAGGACATTGGAATTAGACCGTGATGATCCCAGGCTCCCACTATTACTCCGTCTTTCGGATAGTCAGGATCAGACAGAAGATTCTTTTTCTTCAGTTCTGTTTCCGTAGCCCATCTAGCTGTACCTTTTGAGGTAAGATGCTTACTGTTATTGTCATTGGCATATTTGAAGAGATAGATAAGCAAAATGGAGCCTAATAAACCAGTCATAGCAATACCAAAAGAAGCATTCAGCAAGGCGGGAGCCATCTTGTGATAACGGATATATACGATCAAGAAATAGTAAGGGGGATAAAAAACACTTTCTCCAATTTGAAAGCTAGTTAGAAAGGAAGGCGAGCCACCCAACTTATAAATGAAATTCATCAAAGCATAGTGGCAAGTGATAAGGTTCACCATAAGAACTGTGACTACATAAAACAAAGCATTTTTCAAAAATCCCCATCTCCTTACTTTTCGTTATTTGCAAACTTTGA
This sequence comes from Dialister sp. i34-0019-2H8, assembly GCF_042846925.1. Taxonomy (NCBI): domain Bacteria; kingdom Bacillati; phylum Bacillota; class Negativicutes; order Veillonellales; family Veillonellaceae; genus Dialister; species Dialister sp. i34-0019-2H8. Next base: position 55,383 of record NZ_BAABYQ010000002.1, on the reverse strand, counting down.
AAAAGTGAATCAAAAAATCAAATGTTATTTATCTTAAATTGCGAATGAGACAGATAAAAAAGAGATTTACAGGTGTAAGAACAGAACAGATCTCTTTTATCTCGTGGATTGTAAATTTTTACTTCTTTGCCACAGTACTGACAGGTAAACTTGCGAAGAACTGGACGACTGGCACTACGAGTGCCGAGTGTTATTGTTTTCATAAGCCCTCCGAAAATGTTGAAAAAAGTGTCCATAGGGGCATTTCTGCCCCTTAGACAATAGGTGAGAAAATAACAATTAGGTAAGTCACTGAAAAAACAAAGATGAATTACCAAAAACAAGAGAATATTTCAAACTAGAAAATCTAGTCCGAAAACAAAATAAGAAAATTAAGACCAAAGACATAGAGGATCACAATATTCACCGTTATGCCACCATTCCAGATGAAGATGAGGGCCGGTAGAATTTCCGGTAGAACCAACAGCTGCAATGACCTGACCTTGTTCCACATAATCCCCATAGGAGACATAAATTTGAGAACAGTGACCATACAGCGTATGATCGCCACCGTCATGTTCAAGAATTACACAATTTCCATAACCGCCCCATTCGGCAGCATATACAACTCTTCCAGGAAGCATAGCCACAATATCTGTACCGTACTCATATCCAATATCTATACCGGAATGAAATGCCCATTCACCAGATATGGGATGAATACGCCAGCCGAAAGGAGAAGTAACAGGTGCAGCTAATGCAGATGAACCACAACAAAACAGGAAAACAACCAACAAAAATGAAATAATTCTCTTCAAAAAACCATCTCTTTCTACAGTTTTAAAGAAAAGACTGAAATAATAAAATGATAGACGGCCTACCGGCCAATATATATATAGGCACCCAAACCAGAAGGAGAGGGGCCAGGGGAATTTCTAACTTTGATACTTTTTCATATCCCATGAATGGGATTAAAAACATAATGATAAAACCACTAATCATCAAGGTAAGACCTAGATAATTCAAAAAATGACTGGAAAACAACAAACCTAGAACTCCAAATAAGAGAACATCACCTAGGCCAAAAGCTTCAAAACCATAGAAATAATAAGCAGTCAGGAAAATAGCAAAACCAATCAACAAACCGATAACAGCAAAGAGAATCGAATCCCAGAGGTTAAAACAAAGATACTGATATATCCCTATCAACAAAGCAGATATCCATATATCCCTGTCATAGATGGCATGTTCTTTATAGTCTGTATAAGCAATTTTGAGGAAAATACAGGCTATCAGAAAATAAATGATATATTCCATAGCTATTTACTTGGTGTAGTACTATAAGAAGCAAGATCCGGCAAATCCTTATTGGAATTAGCACTATACAATTTGCTCTTATTAGACAACGTAGCAACCAGGGTGAATTTGTTATCTGCTATTTTGGTATAGGTCAGGTTATTAACGTCCATATCTTCCAAGCCCATAATCTTGATTACATTCACATCAATATGATCCGGAACGACACCGGAATGATGGCAGTACCAGGAAACGATCGCAGAATCGAGAATGACCGTATTCGTTTCAATCTCCTTGTCTGAAATAGAAGAGCGAAGAGATTTGATAGAAAACCCATCAATTCCGGATCCGGCAAAAAACATCACAGCAAGTGCCATGGCAAGAAGAAGACGAACAAACATAAAAATCACCTCAAAATGAATTTTGTTTACGCCGCTTTGATGAAATAACGGACCGCACGATTGATGGGACGGTCTTCAACCGCGGTGGGAACAACGTATGATGCATTGAAACTAACCAAACAACCATTCCAAGACTCATGAGAACGAGCATCATAATACGCACTTCCAACAACTTTGAATGCTCCATTGGGAGAATATTGACTGTTATAACCGCCATTGCCAACTATATCATCGACGACGAAACGTCCATAAATATTCCGAATCGCATCCCCCTGTAGAGTGCCAAGTGCTGCGCTCTGGTGCTGCACGGTTCCGTAATGCGTAGAAGTCACACTGCCAAGCCCTCGAAGAAATACTCCGCGATAATCGGGTACTGTATCGGATCCAAGCACCTTCACAAGATCCGGATACGCCGCGCAAGATTGCCCATTACATTCAAGCCATGTTCCGTTTTCATTCGGATTGTTTGCGCTCGCCCAAGTAATGACGGTTCCAACGGGAACGCCGCTTGCCTGATTTTCTTCTTTGGCGAGACGGGTGATGGAGAGTGTCGCGCGGGGAATTGTTTCGCTGCCGCTATAGACATTCACGGTGCAGTCCTTCTTTTTGATATCTTCCTTGTAAGCGGTCTCTGCGCCGACAGTGACTTCCTCATAGAAATGGGTTCCCGCAATTTGAGTCTTTGCCTTAGAAGACAAATCATCATAAGGAGTATTTCGCACGATATCTGCCTGCGTTTGTGCATATTGCAAAGCCTGAGCAGAGGTTTTGGACGAAGAAAGGGAGCTGTTTGTTGCTTGAGAGACCTTGGCAGACGCAAGCCCCATCAAGGAAGAAAAAATTCCGCAGACTATGACAAGAGCTAAAACAGCAGAGCCTTTATGACTACTGCAAATAAATTTTCGGGGGGGGGAGACAAGAGGTAAGGAATCGCATAACACCACACCTTTCATTAAAGAGCTTTGATAAAATAACGGACTGTCACAGCAGGGGGCTGAACAGTCGAAGAACGACCATAAATCGAATTAGAGAGAGAAGCCTGAAACAACACAGTATTCCCATTATTAGAATCACGACCAGCAGAAGGACGGCACCAGGACTGTATAATTTTAAAAGCTCCAGACGTTCTTTTTCCGCCTCTCCCATTATCTCCATCTTGGTCATGACCATGATTACCAAAAGTACCAGAAATGTCAGGAAGTCCCGCTTCTAATACTGTTCTTGGTGTGGTGCTGCCTTCGAGGAACCGGTTCCTAAAGTCCGGAACAGTACTTGTCCCAAGCACGCCGCAAAGTTCAAGATACTCCGAACATGTTCGACCATCACACTCAAGCCAGACGCCATCCGTCGGATCATGTAGGCTTGCCCACGCAATGATCGTCCCAATCGGAACGCCACTTGCTTTCTGTTCAGCAGAATACCGGGTAAGACGAAGTTCGCTTCTAGGATTTGTTTCAGTGCCTTGAAACACCTTAATGGTGACTGTTTTCTGCTTGACGGAAGCATTGTAATCACTTTCGGAAGACACTATCGTTTCATGCTGAAAGGGTGTTCCTTCCACAGCCTTCCGGGAGCTGGGAGCCAGGTCGTGATAACTGACAGAACGAAGAAGCTCCGCATCGCTTTGCGCAATTTGAGAAGCCTCAGCCAAGATCTGGTTAGAGGAGGTCCCGTTCATCGCTGCCTGTGTGACTTTTGCCGTAGAAAGCCCAAGCATGGAAGAAGCCAAAGCCAATACAATGACACAAGCAAGTGCCGCGGAGCCTTTATGTTTTGGTAATAGAATTTTTCGGGGGGGGGTAGACAATAGGTAAGGAATCGCATAACATCACACCTTTCTTTAAGCAGCTTTGATGAAATAACGAACGGTCACAGCAGGGGGCTGAACGGTCGAAGAACGACCATAAATGGAACTAGAACGAGAAGCGTCAAAAAAAATATTTTGTCCATCCCAGTCGGTTTTTTCTTTCGTATGACCACCAGATCCAAGATTAGAAAAAGCACCAGAAACAGGATTACCCTGAAAAACTGCTACAAATCTTCCTGTGATATTTGGAAGTCCTGCTTCCAGTATCGTTCCTGATGTGGTATTGCCTTCCAAAAACCGGTTCCTATAATCGGGCAGTGTACTCTTCCCAAGCACGGAAACAAGTTTTGGATACGCAGCGCAGGATCGCCCGTTGCATTCGAGCCAGGTTCCATCATTAGAAGGACTTCCGTTTCCTGCAAAAGCAATCACAGTACCGATGGGAATCACAGAGATTGTCTCGGGTTCGACAGAATAACGATCAACAGCAAGACTAGCCCTCGGAACAGTTTCGTTTCCATAGTAAATATGAATCGTTGCCGTCCGTTTCTTTGCCGCATCAGTATAATTGCTTTCAGGAGAAAGCGAGGTTTCCGTAAAATAAGAGGAATTGGGGATTTCAGCTTTGGCAGAGGCTTTGAGATCGGAATAAGGAACAGCCTGCAAGAGAGCCGCTTCACTGACCGCGTATTGCTGCGCCTGAAGAGAAGTCTTGTTAGAAGAAGTCCCATTCATTGCCGCCTGCGTGACTTTCGCACTTCCAAGAGAAAACAGGGAAGAAACGATAGCCATCACAAGAACCAACGCCAGAAAAGCAGATCCTTTGTGCCTATAAGCTAAGGATATAGCACAAATTTTCGGGGGGGGGTAGATGAATAATGCATAATACACCTCAAAAAGAGAATTATTCCAATTTCATGATAAAGAACAAAGCATAATAGGGAGGACGGTTTTCATGGGAGTAATTCAATCCCTGTGATTTGACCATTTTACTGCCATCAAATTTTACAATGAATTCAGTACGGTTATCATCAGCGTTACCTTCCGAACGAAGACCAGATTCAACAACAGAGAACACCCCACTAGCAGCAGCAGAGCCTAAAGTCTTTGATTTAGATTTATTTACAGAAGCAGAACTCCACGTATTATAAAAAGTATTAGAACGACTCCGGAAATAACCAATAGCATTTTGAGCATCATGATTATGAGCCGGTAATTCATCAACCGTTAAAGCATGGCGATTCTCCCCACCGATATCCCCTAACTTATACGCATCCCCCGCACCTACGAGAAAACGGTCTCGAAGATCAGGAGTGCCATTCTTTCCATCACAAAGTGCAAAACCATCGGGAATGTTCGCAAGATTTCCATACCATGGGATAATAGAACCGGCAGGAACGCTGGAACCAGAAGAGACAGAATAACGTTTGAATGTAAGAGAGGCACGAGGCGTTGTCTCGCTGCCTTCGTAAACATTCACTACACACGTTTTCTGCTTGATATTCGTATCTCCAGGCATCGATGTTTCATTCCCGACAATAACTTCCTCATAAAAACTAGAACCGGCGATATTGGTTTTTGCCTGCGAGGCTAGTTCGGTATAAGACATACCTTCAATGAGTTCTGCCTTACTGTTCGCATAATGCTGTGCTTGGGATGCCACTTTGGAAGAGCCAAGTGTATTCATTGTTATCTGGGAAACTTTGGCTGAAGCCAGTCCCATCATGGAAGAAAGGATCCCGCAGACTACGACAACAGCTAGAATGGCGCTGCCGTTATGGCGAAAATATTTTCGGGGGGGGTGAAACGTATCATGAAAACCTCAAAAATCACTAAGCTGCTTTGATTAACCATCGCACCGTAACCGCCGGGGGCTGCACGGTGGTAGATTTACCATAGATAGAAGAACACCGAGAAGCGTCAAAATAGACCCAATAAGCTGAAAATCCATCGTATTTACCGGCAGAAGTTTTCGGATTCTCAACTTCATAAGTGAATGGTCCAGATGGCGTAGCAAAAGGGCGATACAATACGTTCCAAGTGTGACCACTAATATTTGGCAGCCCTGCTTCCAGTATCGTTCCCGGTGTGGTACTGCCCTCAAGAAACCTATGGGTATAATCCGGCACTGTGCTTTTCCCCAGAATGCTGACGAGTTCAGCATATCCGGCGCAGGATTGCCCATTGCAGTCAAGCCATGTCCCATCCGTGGGATTCTTTGCACTCGCCCAAGCAATGATGGTGCCGATCGGAACACCACTGGATTCCTGCTTTTCTACGCTATAGCGAGTAACCTGTAAGGTAGATCGAGGAATAGATTCATCGCCCTTATATACGTTAATAGTCGCTATTTTCTGCTTAATGGTATCGGTATAACTGCTTTCATTAGACAGAAGCGTTTCATGCTGAAACGCTGTACCAGAAACAGTACTGCGGTTACTGGCTGTCAAATCTTCATAATTCACTGCATGAAGCAGAGCAGCGTCACTGGACGCTATATTTGATGCTTGCATAGCAATCGTATTAGAAGCAGTAGCACTCATGCCAGCCTGCCCGATTTTCGCAAGCGACAAGCCAATCATAGAGCTTATAATCGCAAGAACAATAACCATGACGAGTAAGGCACTGCCTTTGTGACGAACATGCTTTTGTAAATTGGGGGGGTGAAATGTTTAGTCATAGGGGGAACTCCTTTCACCTGTAAATGTTTTAACTGCCTAAGATAACCGTAATGGTACTGGTATCCATACGACTACTGCTGGAGAGTTTCACATCAATGGCAGTACCTTTCACGATATTGGCATTCACTGTTTTTTGATTGGTTACACTGGTTTTAGTGCCCCAGTAGTGGCCTTTGGAACCACCTTTGTGGGTAACCGATGTACAGGTTAGATTACCTAAAGACGCACCATCTACAGCAATGTTATAGGTGGCTTTCCCTGTCCAACCGCCATCAAGAGGGATAAATATAGCAGAGGAAATCACAGTAACTGATTTATAACTACCGTTAGCAGTAAAGGAAACATTGTTGGCGCCTGTCACAATCTGGCATCCACCGGCTTCTTCAGCCACTTTATACCGGGTTAAGACCATATCTGCACGGGGAAGTTCTTCATTTTCATGGTAGATCTTTATATCTACGTTCCTTTGCTTGATATTTCCTGAATAATCTGATTCTTCACCTAAAGTGACTTCTTTTTTGAAACCAGATTTTCCTATGTCTGTTTTTCCTGAGTTTTTGAGGTCTGAATAAGAAATGGAACGGACAAGTTCGGCTTCGGTCTCAGCATACTGCTGAGCCTGCATGGTAATTTTGTTGGAAGAGGAACTATTAATGCTTGCCTGGCTGATTTTTGCGGTAGAAAAGCCAAGCATAGAGGTAACAAGAGTGAGGACAACTACAATGACAAGGACACCGCTTCCTTTATGCTTTGTTTTTAGATTATATCGGGGGGGGTAAACAATAGTTTCTCATGGCTTTTCACTCCTTACGTAAAATAGAGAAGATATATTTATAGAAACGCTTATTAAGTGAAGAAGAATCACAAAAGCGATATATTTCAATGTTAAGGTTTTAACTTTCAGGTTTTATAAAAAAAATAGGAAAGGCGGTGACGGTGAAGCCACCGCCTTTTCACTTAAATGAGATGTATTCAAAAATTATTATTGTTGTTTTGGCTTGAAATATTAGAAGTGACGAGTTACAGCCTGGCTGTAAGAAGCACCGGAAGGATCTTTCGGTGTGCATTCAACAGTACGAGCAGAAGCATCATAGGAATAAGCAGTGCCCCATGGATCCAATACATCATTGGTGGAAGTGGTATTACCTTTAACCTGTGTCAGGAAGGTATGAGCAGCACCATCAACGGATTCATCAGCGGTTAGACCGGTGATCAAAGCCTGGATGGAAGCTGGCGGAGTGGAATCAAGGCTCATAGCTTCATAGGAAAGGGCAGCATTGGTGATAGCTTCCATATCCTGGTTCATTTGGGCGATTTTTCTTGTCTGCTGTGCCTGCTGGTAAGCAAAGAAGGCACCTACGGACAAAGCAATGATGATAGCACAAGCTACCAGAATTTCCATCAGCGTGAAACCTTTACGTTTAGCAGATTTTTTGAATTTGTCGCGGAAAAGAGAAATTTTTTCAGAGATCATAATGAAATATCCTTTCTTTAAAATTAATGTCCCATAATACCAATATCATCACCGGAAATAGAATCATTAAATGAACCGGTATCATTGGTTTTGTTGTGTCCATTGCTCCAAACAGCAAAACGACCAGTAGACGTATTGACACTAAAGTGGTAATCGTTACCCCATGGATCTTTCAAGATATCACTGGAAAGATAGGGGCCATACTGACCATCCTTTTTTGTCAGATCTTCAATGCTTTTTGGAAAAGAACCAAGTTCAAATTTGTACTGACCAATCGCTGTAGAAATCGTGGCAGTATCGGTTTTGGCCTTGTTATACCGGCCGTTATCCAGAATGGCACTACCAAGGAAAATAGCACCAACTGCAAGAGCAATAATAATGGAACAGGCAACTAAAATTTCGACAAACGTGAATCCTTGTTTTTTACTACAGAAAAAATTTGAAGAATCGTACATCAACCAATAGAATCACCCCCTCCCTCAATGACGAACAACCTTTATAAATGAACATGGACAGGGTTAAACACCAGAAACCTTACCCATGTAATCAAACATTGGAACCAGCGTGAAGAGGAACATCATAACAATAAGAAGACCCATTGGAAGCATAACAATGAGTGTAATTTTGGTAGATACCGGATCAATCATGTTGTTAATCATTCGCTCATAGTACTTACAATCATGGTCAAGAGCCAGTGTCATATGATTGGATTTTTCACCGGCATTGATAGAAGCTAAAAGCATGGAATCAAAGATACCGGAGCTGTTATTCCGATTCATAGCACTCGCCAGAGTATTGCCTTTGGCAATATCTTCACGAGTACGGTCAATGGCATGGGCCATATGACTGTTATCTACCACTTTGGATGCCTGCGTTAAGCTGTCTGATATGGTCAGACCAGAGGAAAGCATAAGACCCATAATAGAAGACATCTGATGCTGTAAAAACGCATGATGGAGCTTTTTATAAATCGGAATTTTGAGTTTCCAACCGTCAATCAGGGAAATATGAGTAGAGCTAAACCATTTCCAGAGTTTGAAACATCCAAACAAAACAACCAGAGTAATAGGCCAGTAATCGACCAGACCATTGACACAACCTGTAATGAAACCAACAATCCAGGGGAGCTGAATCCCTGATTCGTCATACAGTTTGATATATTCCGGGATCGCGATCTTAATATAGGCGATCGTCATGATCGTCATCATGACAGCAGCAATTTTCGGTACAAACAACGCATTTTTCACCTTGCTGTACAGGTTATGCTGCAACCACATGAGTTCAGAAAGACGAAGGAAAGTATCTGTCAAACGCCCTGCTCGATCCCCAGCTTCAATAGTCGGGGCAATCATACGAGGGAAAACATCTTCCTTCTTAAAAGCTGCACCAGTAGTTACACCACCGGAAAGGTTACGAGAGATATTTTTAAGGGCTGTACCCAATTTCTTATTAGTCTGCACATCTGCAATATCAAGGAAGGCCTGCTGCATATTACTTCCGGAATTAAGAAGCATATACAGCTGGTCAAAACAGGCATACAAATCAGACAGGCTCGGCTTATCTGCACCAAGGAAGGAATTAATTTTATCCAACAAACTCATGATTTAATTCCCCCTTTTTAACATTTCACCGGACAAATCTTCATCCGGTTCAATACGGCTGAGAAGTTCTTTCAGTGATACGGAGCCATCGGCCACATGACTGATACCCTTATCCCAGAGGGATTTGAAATGAATCGTCTTGCGAAGATAAATTTCAATATCGATAAGACCATGTTTTTCAGAGAAATAATCACGTAGGTAGTTATTGAATGGGATAATCTCAATAATCGGGATACGACCTGCAATGCCTGTAGAATCACATTCACTGCAACCATCAGCAACATAGGAAATGGGATCACCGTCTGAATCCTTTTGAAGCAGAGCGATATCCTGCTTTCTAAGGAGCTGTAGCATATCCTTTGGAATCTTTACTGCATGCTTGCAGTGAGGGCAGAGAGTAGAAAGAAGTCGCTGAGACGCAATCCCTACGATTTGTTCTGAAAAGCCTGATACATTGACCCCGATATCCTGCAAACGTCTAAAAACAGATACAGAATTGCGGACATGAAGGGTAGTGAAAATCAAATGACCTGTCTGAGCAGCCTGAACAGCTGTCAACGCTGTTTCGGCATCTCGTGTTTCGCCAACCAGCATAACGTCAGGATCCTGACGTAAACTGGAACGAAGCCCTCTTTGAAAGGTATAATTGGTTCTTTCATCTTCGGCATAATGTACCTGAGACTGAGCAATCCCATCAATATACCGTTCGATCGGATCTTCAAAGGTAGTAATAATATAGTCATTCGTCTGATTCAGTTCATTAATCAGGGCATACAAGGTAGTAGTTTTACCTTCCCCAGTAGGGCCACAGATGAGAATAATGCCGGAAGGCTTGTAAATAAGGCTTTCCAACATCTGACCTTCTTCTTTAGAGAAGCCCAGATCATAAATGGAAGGAATCGTATCACTGGTAGACAAAATACGAAGAACCACTTTATTTCTTTCTCCATCACCGCCAAAGGGCATAGTGGAAAGACGAATATTTTTACCCAGGAAAGTGAAGCGACCATCTTGCGGAATCAGGTTATTGACGTTGATCTTTGCATTTGTCTTATAAATACGACAAATCATGAGTTCATCTTCCCTTGAAAAAGTGAAACCACTGTCACGTAATTTACCGTCAATACGGTAAATTACGCTGGCACCGTTACGGTTTGGCGTGATATGAATATCACTGGCACCCAGTGTGATAGCACGTGAGATGATATCTTCACTCTTTTTAGTCTGTTCTGTAGTAACTTTAGCTTCACTTTTAACAGTGACCTGCTGGCCCGAAAGGGTAGGGATGAAGTTCTTTTTGTAATGAGCGACATAACCGGCATAAAAGTTGTTGTACTCACAGGAAAGAAACTTCACTGATGTAACTTCTGGGAATTTCTTCCGAACAATTTGAAGAATGACCTGAGAATCAAGGAAATTCTGTTCAAACTGAGAAGTAACGATAGTCAGAAGATGAGACGTTTCATCATAGGACAGGGGCATCATATACCGCTTATCCATAATGCTGTCGTCCAACATACCCAGAACTTTAGGTGGAATCACTTCACTGGCGAGCATACCTTTGTATTCATCAATCATGGCAATCACCTCGGCAGTTCTGATTCATCAAGATTATCCAGAAGTTGTTCAATGTAAGGAATCAGTTCATCCAGATCGGTTTTATCCGAATCACTGGTCGGTTTAGCTTTCAGTTTCTTCGCATAATCCTTATTGGTAGATGATTTAGAAGAATCCTTCTTCACTGTTTCTTTCTGTGTGAAAGGAACATTCTTAACAGAATCTTCCTTAACAGCTACAACTTTTTCATTTGCCGGAGCAACCGTTTTGCTGCCTTTAGGAGCAGAAGATTTTTCAGAACCTTCGGACTTCACCATGGTGACGGTTTTAGTCGGATTATTCGCATCGGTATTATTAATAATTTCAACCTTCACGGCATCCGATTCGTCTGCCTGTTTAGATATCACTTTTTTCTCAGTTTTCGGTTCTGCTTTAGTAACTGCCTTTGGTTCAGCTTTCTGCTGAACTTCCTGCTTTGGAGTGGCATTGTCTGTCTTGTTGATAGCCGGAACTCTGGTTTTCAGGATATAGGAACGATTCACGTTAGGTTTACTGGCATTTGTCTTTTCAGAAGACGATTTTTTCTTATCTGACGATTTCACCGTTTCTTTTGAACTGGAAGCAAAGCCAGGTTCCAGTTCTTTCACAATGACTGTAGAAGAATCATTTTTTACAGTATTCACTGGCTTTTTCTTTGCCAGTTTTGCTTTTTCCTGTTCTGCTTTGGCACGTTCAATTTCATAATTGGCATCCATATCTGTACGAGGATTATTCATTTCGTTCATTCTTTCTGCACGGAGTTTGTTTAATGTGTCATGCAGATTTTTAGTGGAAGTCTGTGTTTCTACTCTCGGACGGCCAAATTCGTCATAAACAATCTTCGGCGTGATAGCGATAACGACTTCAGTATCTTTCTTCTCAGTAGAATGGGACTTGAACAATTCACCCAGAATCGGGATTTTAGATAAGAATGGAATCTGTTTGATGGATTTGATTTCTTCATTCTTGAGAAGACCACCGATCAGAATGGTTTCACCATTCTTCACACGTACCGTAGTTTCTGCACTACGTTCAGAAATCTGCGGTGCTTTGTTGTTACCGCTTTCAACCCACTGTGAAATAGTAGAAACAGACGGTTTAATCACCAGTGTGATAGTCTGTTTATCCATTTCGTTGATTCTCGGCAGAACTTCCAGTTTAACGCCGACTTCTTTGTATTCGACCGTCATCGTCGTAGAAGAATCGGAATCCGACGAATCGGAAGAAGAGGTAAAGACAGGCACTTTATCGCCCATCAAAATAGTGGCTTTTCTACCATCAAATACAGTAACATTCGGACGAGCCAGGACTTTACCATTAGACAACGTTTCTTCATGTTGACCGGAAACTGAGAATTTAAAGCCGTTATAACCGCCAATAGAAGTGTCCTTACTCCATGGATTGGAAAGATAGGAGAGTCCAAGATTACGGCTGTTTCCTTTAGACAATTCAACAACCATAGCCTGAATATTGACCTGCTGAGAAGCTACATCTACTTTTTCAAGTTCCTGTCTAACCTGATACAGCAGACTGGAAGAACCGGAAACTGTCAGTGTGTGATTTTCCTTGTCTGCCATCACCTTATCTGCTTCCGTCAAAAGAGCGATCTGTTTAGCAGCGGTTTCCGGATCGATATGTTTGAGTTTAAAAGTCTCAATAGAAGACATGGAATCTGTCGGAGCAATAAGTACCGTCTGCTTACTATCGTCAAGATATTCATAGGAAAAGTCATTACTACGGGATAAAGCACGAAGAACGGTATCAAAATCAGTATCTTCCATATGCATAGCAATGGTGCCGTCCAGATCACCATTAACAATTAGATTTTTATTGCTTTTGTAACCCAAAGCTCGAAGAGCTTCCACCAGCGGAGTTCCCGGAGCAAAATCAACAGAAAATGCCAGAACTGAAGTGGAAATATTACAAGTCAGCATTAACGCTGCCAATGCAGCGGCTGTAAACTTACCAGGTTTCATAAATAAGTTCCTCCCTATTTAAGTGCAATAAAGTTGCCATCCACATAGGCACCTTTAGCAGTAACCGCACCAACCGTACCAAATGCCGTATCACTGCCACTTCTTGCAGTAACCGTCTGATTACCACGGCCCAAAACAACCACATCAGGGGGCAGTACGCCGATAACATTCACTTCATTTGATTCGGTATAATTAACACCAACGTTACCTTCAAAACCCTCAGAACGAGGTGTAAACGGCATAGGTGGAACGCCTGGGGGAGTAGGAGTACTGACACCTTGTGTGCCACCCATACCCATTCTTGCAACCCCGGCACCAGCACCAGTTACACTGATTGTTCCAAATGGATTTGCACTTTCGGCATAATCTGTAGAAGAAATAACAGGAGAAATGGTATCAAGATTAATAACCGGAATCTCAGGAACACTGGATGGTGTAACGCTGAGAAGCATATTGTAAGAACCAAAAATACCAATAGATAAAACCATGCTGGAAGCATAAGCAACGATTTTCGGAGTAAAACCTATTTTTCTCAAAGCAAATGCCCCCTTACTGGAAATAAATATTGTATTCAAGAGTAGCTTTCATAAGACCGCTGGCACTTGAAGACTTTTCATCATTCAAAGAGAAAGAAGAATTGGTAATGACCACCAGATGATTCTTTTCAAATTCATTCAGAGCAGACATTAAATCATTCCATGTACCTGTCAGAACTACCGTACTCTTTCTATATTTGACCGGAATTTTCTTATCCGGTTTATCTGTCGGAGCGTCATTCTTGACAGATAAAATAGTCAAATTATGAGTTTTGAGTAGAGATAACTGCTCAGATTGAACAGAATCAATATCCGAGAGCTTACATGGCTTCAAAACCATGTTATAGAGCTTCGTAGCGTCCTTATAATCAAACTTCTGGAACCAGTTGCTTTGAGCGGTATATTCTGCTTTCTGGTGTTCATTTTCGGCTATTTTTGTTGAATAAATCTGGGAAAGGAACACAGAAGAACCGACAGAAACAACAGACAGAAGAACCATCATCATCAATTTCTTTTTAAAAGGGGACTGATCTTGCATAAATGCATTAAACATTATTTATTCGCCCCCTTATTCTGTGGCGAAGCAGGTGCTTTAGCAGGTGCTTTCACTTTAGAAACCGCATCAATGGTAAAGGAGTAAACGCCTTTATCAAAAGAAGACTGTGTGACAACACACTGGAAGCCTTTCCCAAAATCCATGCTCGAAGCGAATGTATCTGCCGATTCCTGGGAATTAGCAAATCCTTTCACTGTATAATGGCCCGGAATGATTTTTATGTTTTCAATCATCACGTCACCAGGCTTGCTTTCAGAAATCTTCGCAATAACGGCGATGGTATTAATCTCATCAGGGCGAGCCTGTTTCATCGTAGCAATGCCTTTGGAAAGGTTTGTATTAAGCGTCTGTGCCCTGTTAAACATATCCTGAGAGAACGTAGGAGCCGGATCAGACAGATACGCATAGGCACATAAAGCACCGGTAACAACTGCACCGGTAAAGCAGAAAATTGTCAAAGTAGAAACTACAAAGCTAATGATGGGACGATTAAACTCATAACGAGCTTTTTCAGTTTCACTTTTTCTCAAAAAGTTTCCGTAGTTTACCGAAAGCACTGTTTACTTCACTTCCTTCCGTCTCTCTATTCGTACCTTTTGTTTTTACGGTACTCATATCTACAACACAACCCGCAGACACCAGAGCGTCTTCTGTATCAGATAAAGATTCATTCGCAAGATTAATTTTCAAAAACTCTTCCGATCTCTCAATAATGACCAAATGGCTATGTTCAAGAGCAGCCTGTAAAGGGAAATACTTTTCTGTAAGACCGGCAAAGTATTGAAGCATAGCATCATTACATGTTTCCGGTAAAAGCCAGCTCATAGAGCCAAATTCATTCATAGCAGTGATTAATCCATTACTATGAATAAAAAGTTGTCCCCGACTGGTATCAAAGATAGGAAGAAAAGTGCTGGAAACATCAGTCACCTTGAACAACGTAAGACCCAGATTGTTACAAGCCGTCTTCAAATTATCCAGGAAGACCGTAGGGATATAACAGGAAGAAGCGGTACAGGTATCGTCTTCATAACAGCTGACAAAAGATGGTGTGTAACTGTCATACAGTTCCGTTAAACCGTCCGGCAGATTATCTGTGCAGAGAGAAAGAACTCTATCTTCCTTATCTGCCAGCGTCTTATCTGAAACATCTCTAAAAGAAGACAACGCAGCTTGCCATGTCTTATACACCAGACCACTTCCAGGAGCGAAGACAACAAAGAATCTACATTCTTTGTCTTTCTCGACATTAAGCACAGACTGAAAAACAGTCTGTGTTCGTTCCGCATCGCTCAGATCGTCCAGCAGAGCAGCATGGTTATAATTCGTGTGATCAACAACAGTCACATTGTTTCCCTTAGCGTTTAGTCGTGTAACAGATAATGTGCCATTTCGTAAAATGAGTACAATATCCAACCCAATCCCCCCTTGGCTTTCTACATAAAGTAAGAAAAGAAATAACATTCATAATAAACAGAATTGAAATATACTCATGATTCAAATGAATCATTTTCTTTGAAAATATGTTTCATTGAGGTGTCCATGGCTTTTACCTCATATGTAAAATTCTTTTTTTAGAGTTAGAGTTATAGTTATATATTTTTATTCTTACGATTCCACTCACAGGAGATGAATGAGTGGAACGTAAGAATAGGAAAAGAGGTGCATAAACCGGATGGGAGGTCCGGTTATATATAAATCAATTACGGAATTTCCGTAATTGATTAACAGAGGGTATTATGACGATTCGCTAGAACGTTTCATCATAAGGACGAATACGAATATCCGTATTCAGAATGACATTGAACTGAAACCCTTCACGAACGGTTCCAGTAGGTCGAAGGTCTTTATTGTTTTCCTTTACCATGTCATTAATACCGGAAAGCAATTCAGAAATAGCAGCTTTCTTGGCATCCGTACCAGCAGACGTATTATCATCATCGCTGGAAGAATCAGAGCGGTCATAGGAGAACCCATCAACGGCCCCAGCCATAATCGCACCTTCCAAAATGCCACGCATTTTCATCCAGGAATGACGAGTGTATTTATCTTTCAATCCGGAATACCCGACACCATCAATCGCACGATAATCCGGTAAATCAACGGAATGACCATTAGGGAAAATGATACGATTGAACGAAATATCTATACGCCGTCCATTCATACTCATCGGATCCCCGATGAGTTTTGAACCGGCCGGAATGAGAAGATGATCACCGGTTACACTGTCAAAAACGTCCTGACGGACGATAGCAATAATGGTGGTTGTCATGTTATCTGAAATCACCGGAGTGAGAAGAGTGGCCGGAATGACTGTACCGGCCTGGAGTACTTCGGAAGCACTCACCAGCTCGTTGTAAGTGCCACGATAATACGAATTGCGAGAATAGGTATTCCGATTGTTATACCCATAAGCACTGACAGGAGAGGAGAGAACAGGCATGGCAATCGCAATAGAAGCCCCCAGCATCAAAGGAATAAAAATCTTTTTCAGCATGAATTACCACCGCCTTGAACCATAACCATAGTTATTAGAAGAACCATTATTCACGACCTGGATGTAATCATCCTGGAAGTTATTCTGGCCGTCCGAATCTTCTGTAACGCCATCGTTGTAATACTGATTGGCCGGACTTTCGTAAGAGTTATTTCTTCGATTACTGGAAGAATTTCTTGACTGACGATCCTCTTTCATATCAAAAAAAATATCACTCTGATTGGCTTTTCTTTCCTCAGTGTAGGAACGCTGTTCATCGGCAAGCTGGCGTTTATAGTACGCAGCCTGAGAATCACTCTGGTACTTTTCGTATGGGGTTAAAGGGGCCGGTTGAGAAGGAGCAGATGGAGCCGAAACGGAAGGACTGCCACCACGAGACGAATAGGAGCTAGAGGAACGATTATACGTAGAAGGACGAGTTCGTTCTTTCGGCACAGCCCTTGTATTTCCGTTTTCATCCACGTAGTAATCATTGCTATCAGGTAGGCTATCGGACGAACCAGTACTGCCATTCCTGCTTGCCTGCTTCCCTGATTTGGCCCCATTATTTTTTGTATTTCCTTTTTGATTTCTGGCTCTTTCTTCGGCTTTCTGTAAGTCACCTTCGCTGAACACATCACTGGCGGTCTGTTTCGTTTCTATTGGTTCCTTTGGTTTGGAATGACCGCAGGAACGGAAGGTAATACCGACACCGACAATCATAAAAATGCCAACTACATACACCAGTAATTTGTTGATACGTTTTGCTTTTTCTGATTGCGGAGAAAGATCAACGCCTTCTTCTGGCTGTTCTTCCTTAGATGGAAATTCAACCTTTTCTTCATCCGGGGGTTCCGGTTTTTTGAAGCGATTCATGAAACTCATCGAGTGCCACCCCCTTGTCTATCAGGAGAACGATCCGGTGCATTTTCATCCTCTTGTCCTTCGTCCTCAAGGATGTTTGCAAGGCGATTTAAGGAATCATCTGCCGGAGCCGGATTACTTGCTTTAATAATGTCCAGCTGTTCTTTTTTCTGCTTTGCTTCCATCTTCTGTTTCAAAGAAATAGGAGCCGTTTCATGGAAATCTACTTTCTGATTCTGCTTCCTTCCAGAAGAAACAGACTTCGCAGCAAGCACCACATTCGGATCCTTGTTCAGCTTAATTTCATCAGGAGAAGGAACCTTATTGGACTTATCATCCTTTTCAAAAATGAGGTAAGACTTCTGGCTGAATACCATAATGATTCGATCCATCACCCGGTCAACTTCCATGAAATTTCCTTTGAGACGATAGTTCACCATTTGAAGTTTCGACTTGTCGTATTCATCAAAGTAGAAGAGTACTGGCATGTTCTGAGTGTTGTCTTTGGAAATCTCAATGTATGTCTTTCGGCCATCATCAAAAACAGAAAGTGGAATGTACTTATTAACTACATTCTTGTTCTTTTTCACTTCATAATGCTTATTGATGAGCTTTGCACGACGAATCGTTTTTAGTACTGCCTGGAGTTTTGCCTGCTCTTCTTCTGTCTTCTTTCTGAGGGCCAGAAGGCGAGCCTGCTCATCTTCGGCCGGGTAATTCCACTTAACGATAAATGCCAAATCATTGTTATATGTAGTTACAATTAAGCGGTAACTTCTCTGGTTAGTATTGATGATAAAGTTGGTGGCAGACTGGGAACTCGGCTTGATATACACATGGCTGGTTCCAGCTACACTGTCCTTTTCTACAGACCACTGTACAGTATTGCCAGAAGCAATTTTCTGTACTTCTTCACCAGGTTTCAGTTCAATGTCTGTCACGTATCCAAGCCGTGCATTGACAAGAAACTGGTTCACCGGGGAGTACTCATAGACAACCGCTGTACCATCTTTAGATACAGGATCATTAATCAATCCTGCTTCATTAGCAGAAGCGGAACCGGCCATCAAAAGAGAAGTCAAAACAAGAGAAACAAGAAGTTTATTCTTCATTATTTCTTGCCCCCTTCCTGTTCTTTGGCATAGTGGAAATCCGAAATAAATAATCCGATCGGGTTCAAAGCCAATTCCTCTTTTTTGGTAATTGGCTTATTTTCAATGGTAAAATTTCCGGAGTAATAATAGTCAGTTGGGTTAGGGCTGGCACCGGAAGTTTTGGTTTCTTTCCAGCGGACAGCATACACATTTTTCTGTCCAGAAACAGGCAGACAGGAAAGAACAGTTACACGAGAAATGGTATTTCCGATCTCGCCGGTAAAGGAATCAAGGTACAGCTTTTTATACTTCCCGGCTGCTTCTGGTGTCATGAATTTAACGGCTCGATTGACGTTAGACTGCATGACTTTTTTGTCCATCGGAATACTTCTCATGTTCTCTACAAACCTGGAAAGGAAGTAAGAAATTTCCGCATCAGTAGGTTGAACATTCTTCTGGGTAAGGGCACCTAATGACTGTACATAACCGGTTTCTTCATCCACATGAATCACGTATGGAATGAAAGTTGATTTCGTCCCAATGTAGGTAATACAGAGAACTGACAAGGCCACACAAGCCATCCCTGTATAAGCAATACGCTGCCATTTCACGATCTGACGATCCTTCATGGCGAAAATTTGTGAAAAGGCTTGAAGCCCTTTGTCTTCATTCTCTGCATAAGAGAAATCAGACTTCTTACTCTCTCCCATAAGACACCTTCCTTTTGGAAAATAAGAACTAGAGACGTGAATATTTATTTTGACATTGTATCTCTATCGTGCTACCATCTTGTTAGAAAATTTATTAACTACGCTCAAAATCACGAGTTAAATCTTACCTGAATTATACGCTAACTACCGAAGAAAAATAAAGTCTAATAAAATTGACTTGAAACATAAAAACAAGGGGAATGATATATATATTTAGAATATAAAGATTTCATAAATTATTGGCGGTAGGCTGAATTAGTAGCAACTACCGAAGAAAAATAAAGTCTAATAAAATTGACTTGAAACATAAAAACAAGGGGAATGCCCACTGATGCACAGAACGCCCTTTCCCCAATATTTCATATTGAGGAAAGGGCGTTCTATGCGTGGGCCCCCCATTGCATGGAGCTTACGGCTGTACCAGCCGTTTGAAGTTACGTCTGCTAATCGCAGACAGAAAAAAAGGTGCAATCATGGGATTCTACTCATCACATATTGAAATGGTAAGACCTAATGTTATGATGTCTCACTACGGATACATCACCCGAAAAGGCAAATACGCCAATCGCCATGATTTCGTTTTTTCTGAATCAGGAAACATGCCCAAATGGGCTAAAGACGAAACCGATTACTGGCAAACCGTTAGCGATAAAGAGATGGATCTTGAACAAAAGATAAGAGAAGGAAAACGAAGAGAAGCTAACTACGCAGTAAGAAAAATTATCTTCGCACTCCCCAATGAAATGACTGAACAGGAAATGATTCAGTTCACCAGAGACTACCTGGAAGCCAACTACAAAGACCTTCCCTATACCTTCGTCATACACAAAAAAGATTCTGCAATTTATGGCATTGAAAACCCTCATGTACATGTCATTTTTTCAGATTATGTAAATAACGAAAGAACAGAAAACCTTGATCGAGATACCTACTTTAAGAAGCATGGTGTAAGCAAAGCAGGGAATGAATATGGTGGTGCTTATCGAACTAGAGACTATACTGCACGCCCACCAAGAGCCTACCGAAGAGCGAGGAAAGATTTAGCGGAACGCATCAATGCCTACTATGAAGAAAAAGGTATAGATAAGAGAGTAAGCGAGAAGTCACTGGAAGCTCAAATCAAGGAAGCATTACAACAGGGAGACTATCTAACAGCTGAAATATTGAAACGATCAAAGCCATTCCGGTTAAGTCCAAGGAAGTTCAAAAAATACGGAAAACTGATTCAACAAAAAGTTTTGGCTGGATGGCGAAATGTAAAAAACCTGGACGATGTACCTGATCCAGAAGTCAGAAATCGGATAGTCCAGGAATTTGAAAAACAACTCAAAGAAGAATTTGCAAACTACACAAAAACCTTTGATAAGCAACCCAGCGATCTGGATAAAATTCATGCCATTGAAGCCAAAATGGATGAACTACAAACCTTCAAGAAATTCGCCCCTAACCGTAATACCCATGTCATGGCTCGCAATGAAAAACGACTGGAAGAACTGGAAAAACAAAAGAACTGGATTCTTCTCAGAGTGTCTAATCAGTCCAGTGATAACTACTACCTTTCCAAGAAGTATGAAAGTGAAATTACTCAAAAATACCGCAATGAAGAAATCACTCATCTCATGAACGCCAGCCCGGAAGAGAAGATCAAAGAGTATGCCATAGCAGCCTATTCCATCCGAGAAATGCATAAACGCATTAACACGCTCATGAAAGAAAAAGAAGAAGTTATCCTCTTAAAGAAGCTCAGTAAACGGACTGATGGAGAAGCCGAAGCCCTGAAGAAAAAACTGGAAAGCAAGGAAAGTCTTCTCCGGTATCTGGAAAAAAATAAGAAGGATACCGAGGATATCCAGGCAGACATTGAAGAGCTTAAAACCCGAATCGATGATCTGGCCGAACGAGTACTCACACCAGAAGAAAAAAAAGAAATTTCAGACCACTTCACCAAAAACTGCAATGAAATATACAAGCTCAAAGAGATTTCTTCTTCCTATGCAACTCGCATAAAGGACGCTGGAATTGATGAAAAGTTCAGGGAAGAACATAAGAAGGAAATCTTTGAATACCTGAAAAATCTGGAACGACTAAACAAATATGACATTAATGAAAAAGCTCAAGAATCACTTTCATCCAAGAAGGGCAAAACACCGTCTTTCAAGGATGAAAGACGGTTACAGGCTGTCAACGATGCCGTACTAAAACGCATCGATCAATTCCAAACAAGCCTAAAAGAGGAAATAGCGAAGAACTGGGATCAGGCCTACGAGAAAGCGTTGAATGATATCACCAATGGCCTGATAGAAAAGTTCAAAAAAGAAAATCGCTTCCTTACCAGGCAGCTCAAAAATCTTGCTCCCTATGAAGAAGATAAGAGAAAAAACATCCAGAATCGATTAACTGAAAACCAGAAAGATATCCAAAAAATAACCAGGATAAACGGACAAAAAGCAGAAGAAAAGGCCAAAGAAATTTTGAAGTACTGGCGTAAAGATAGAAGTAAAAAAGTGGCTGACCTGGCTTCGCTGCAAAAGCAGCTTGCCAAGGACAGCCACCGGAAATACCTGAACCCGGACATTGCTCAAAAGGCCAGAGATGTACTCAAAGGTTCCAACTGGAAGATTGATTACATCAAGGTAAGAGACGGCCATTCTCGCTTTGAAGAAGAACGACTGAGACAACTGGAAGAAGGGTACAAGAATGAGAACTTGACTTTCATGAAAGCCTACAACAATCTCATTCCTCATACCCAGAAGTACTACCTGGAACAACTCGTAGATGAAGAAAGCGGTAAACAACTTACCAGTCTGAAAACCCAGATCAGAGAGGAAGAAAAGAAAAAAGTTTCCATTTCTTTCCCTGATCCACCCATCGATGCAGAACTTAAACGACTTAACCGTCAGTTAGAAAGAACGATCGAAAAATACCGTACTCCGGAAATAATGGAGAAGGCCAGAATCTTAAGTGAAGCCAGCGTAAAACGCTGGCCCCAGAATAGAGCAAAAGCCAAAAAGCTGGTTAAGAAATTCAAAGCCAGAATCGCCAAAGCTCACCTTTCTCAATCTGAAAAACGAAGAAAAAACAAGATTCTATCCTACGCCAAATACCAGTTATCCAGAAGAAAGCTACTCAATGATACCGTAAGCACTCGAATACTGGAATTTAAAGACAAAGTACTCAGAACCATTCCAAGAAAAGAAGATTTCTACATTCATCAAATCATCAATGAAAGAACCAATAATGAATTGATGAAAAAAGAATCGCTCATCAAACAATCCGAAAAAATACTAAAAGATCTTTCTTCAAAATATCCGAAAACCGATCCATCAGTAGTAAAAGCACAGGCACAGGTAGACGCTTTAAAACAGGAAAGAGACCTTTCCCTGAAAGCACAAACCACCAATGAAGTATTAGAGGAAGCAAAGGTAAGACGGCAGGCAGCCATTGACCATGCAGAAGTCAATCTAAATGCTTTGAAGGAAGAACACAAAGCACTTATGAAAGATGCAAACCGTAAACACCTATCCCCAGGAACAAAAGAAAAAGTACAAAGAGACATGGGCATGATGGGCAAACTGCTCAAACGTCAGCAGAAACAAAATGAAAGAGCCAAAGAAATGCTCAGACAAACAATGCAGATGTTTAATCATTCTTCGACCAATGGACTGGATGAAGCAGAACAAGCTATGTATAGTCTGGAAAATATGGCCGGGAACGGATTTAAGAGAGCCAATATCAAGATCTATGGCAATGATGGAATGGGCATGTAACCCAATTCCAGATTTCTAAAAAAACAAAGGAGATATTGAAATGACAGACGAACAACTTTATATCACAGAAAAGCCAAGTGTAGCACTGGCCCTGGCAGATTACTTTGAACGCCATGGAACCCCGCTGACAAAAGAAATGGGGCACTATATCAACACGGAAAAAAACATTGTAATCACCTGGCTGTACGGTCATATTCTGACGGCTTACGAACCAGAAGACTATAACGAAGAATGGAAAACCTGGTGGAAAGCTCCACTTCCAATGGTTCCAGATAAGTTCCTGAAAAGACCAGCTCCTCAGTATAAAGATCACTATAAGCATATCCTTCTTTTATTGAAAGATGCCCATACAGTAATCAACGCTGCCGACCCGGATAGAGAAGGACAGGTATTGTGTGATGAAGTCACAGAAGGACATGTAGAAGGAAAAATTTACAAAAGACTTCTCCTCAATGCCCTGGATGATACATCCATCACACGTGCCCTGGAACACATGGAAGACAATGAAAAATTCAAGAAGTTATATGAAGCTGGACAAACAAGAGAAAACATCGACTGGCTTATCGGTATGAACCTGACACGGTTCTTTACCAATAAAGCCAAAGATGCCCACATTGAAGGTGTAGAATCAATCGGCCGAGTAAAAAGCCCGGCCACCAATATGGTAGTAGAGAGAGAACTGGAAATTGAAAACTTCAAGCCAGAACCCTATTTCAACATCTTTGCTTATCTCAACATTAACGGACAGACAATCAAAGCAGAATTTGAAACAAAGAAAAAGGTAAAAATTCTTTCCGAAGCCGACGCCATTGTAAGTCACTGCTCCGGAAAAGACTTCACAGTACAAGAAGTCAACAATGAAACCAAAGAAGAAAAAGTAAACCAGCTGTACTCCCTTGATACCTTACAGATTGATGCAGACAAGGTATACGGTATCAGTGCCAAAGATACCCTGGCTGCACTCCAAAAACTCTATGAAGCTAAACTGACCAGTTACCCAAGATCAGACTGCAAATACCTTCCGGAAAGCCAGAGAAAAGACGCTCCGGAAATTGCAAAGCTCCTCAATGACAAACTGGCAATGGAAATTGGCCTTATCCCTGTCCAGGCCAATAATGAAAACCTGAATAACTCCACTGTCTTCAACGATAAAAAGATCACAGCCCATCATGCAATCATCCCGACCAAAAATGTACCGGACTTGAAAACGCTGAAAGATACAGAAAAGCAAATCTACCTTCTGATTGTAAGAAAATACGCTGGCATTTTTGTAAAACCATACAAATACACAATTACCAATGTACAAGGAAAGATTGAAGGATATCCATTCAAATTCCGCTGCAAAAAAGTTATTGATGGTGGTTTCACCTTGTATGAACCGAAAAAAGAAAGTGCCAAAGAAAAAGAAGATATTGAACTGAAATCTCCACTGGCAACCGGCCAGCGTTTGCCAGTGACAAAAGCTGAAAAAGAAGCCAAAACAACAGAACCGCCAAAGCGATATACCGAAGGTTCTTTAATCCAGGCCATGACAAATGCAAAAAGCGATGATCCGGAATTAAGTAAAATCCTGACCAAAGTAAAAGGCATTGGTACACCGGCCACCAGAGCAGACATTATCAACAAAATCATAAAGGTAGATAAGCACATTCAAAAGAAAGGGAAAAGCCTTTACCCGACAGTCAAAGGCCGAACCCTTATAGAAATCCTTCCTAACATTCTGAAAAAGCCTGATTACACAGCCATGATGGAACAGAAACTCACAGGAATTGAGGAAGGTACATACACGAGACAACAGCTACTCAAAGATGTAGTTGCTTTCGTCCAGGATATTGTAGGTTCAGATTTCAAAATCATTAACAAACAATACCCATGTCCGAAGTGCCATAACGGTTATCTGCAATATAGAAAATTCAAAGATAAATATACCGGTGATATGAAAGAAATCTTCTTCTGTAACAGCTGCGGCATTGGCTTCCCAGCAGAAGACCAAAAACCAAAAGTTGTTATTTGCCCAGAATGTAAAAAAGGCCTTCTCATAGAAAAGAAAGGCAAATATGGAAAATTCTACGGCTGCACCAATTACCCGGATTGTAAATATGGCATCCGAAAACCTGAATATGACAAATTAAAAGGTTCTAAGTTTTGATTTCATGATTCACTTTTTCAAAAGATGCCAGGCTTACCGCCTGTTTATCTCATAGATTCCTATTCACAATACATTTAGAAAAGAGGTGATAACTGTGGACGATGAAGAATTTGAAAACCCTGATCTGATTATTCCACCAAACATCAAAATCATTGATCCGGAAACACTCAGTGATGAGGAGAAAAAAGAGCTGCAAAGAATCATCGAAGAGACAGGTGATGAACCATCTACCGATGATATGCCACCAGAACTCTACCCTGAATATGAAGTAGAAGATCCGTTGCTTGCAAATCTTGAAGATACCAACGAATAAACCAATTACTCACTATATTCTCTATAGTTCGCCCCGAACAATACACAGATTCGGGGTAGAAAGGAAAGATTACCATGAAATACTCTATGACCGATAACGCAAAAACCACCAGACAGAATGTCAATGCAGAAATCATCAAAACCCTGAGAGAAGGCGTATATTCTGACAGCAAATTCAGAACAAATATGAATGAACTGAAAGGTGTACTGTACAACCCAATCACTCAGACCGCTATCGGTGATAAAAAAGTCATTGAAATTCTGGCACAGGCTGAAAAAGTCACCGACCCACGCTTTGTAACCTTTAATCAAGCTAAAGAACACGGCATGCACGTTGTCAAAGGAGCCAAATCCATTGATACCGTCAACTTCACAGTTGAAGAAAAAACCAACGAAGATGGTAAAAAAGAAGAAATCGCCAAAGGTAGAACAGTCAAATACTTTGACGCTAAACAGGTAAGCGGTATGAAAGAACTCGGTGAACCGCTTGGTGCATACAGTGCCATGGATGTAATTAAACTGACCAATAATCTGAATAACCGTGTAAATGAAGTATACAACGGTCAGGTAAAAGGCTATGAAAGAAGCGAAAAAAACGGTGAACATAGAAATCCACCAATGCCACTCGTACCAGCCAAACTCCAGGAATTTATGGATAAAATGGACGAAAAGATGAGAAAAGCCTACGTGGTATACACCTATTCCATGAGAAACACCCAGGAATTTATGGGCATGAACAAACAGTTTGATAAAGAATACCTGTCTGGCAAAGAAGGGGAAAAATCCGAAGCTCATAACATTGAACCGGAAGAAAGAGAAATCCGTAAAGAGTTCCGTGAAGTTCTGGGAGCATCTCTTCTGGCACGTGAAATCGGAGATAAACCCATTTTCGATGCGTATCTGAAAAATAGAGAAGTCGTAGCAGATAAACTGGCTTCTATCTACGAAAAGAACCCGGAAAAACTCTCTCATGATATGCAGGCTGCCATTAAATCCAAAGAAATGGTCAAAGAAAAGGTCATGTTCATGACTAGATCCAGAAAAAGCAAAGAAGAAATCAAGGCCATGGAAGAAGATTTCAAAAACAACCCGGAAAACAACGGTAAAACTCTTTCCGCAACCGACTACTACCACTACACCGCTATTGATGTACAGAAAGCAGAAGACCGCATTAAGAGCAATGATGCTATGAAGTCCGTAGTAGAAACCAAAGCCATCCAGAAAGCTAAAGAAACCTACGCCAAAACCCTTGATTCCCAGGTTAAAAACCTGGAACTCGCCGGGCCGAATATTGCAAAAATCAGCACCGCACTGGTCAATAAAATTGCTGAATCCAGAAAGAATATCGGCCTTGAATCTGATCCGAAGAAATTCATGAAGGACTATACCGAAATTACCGAAAACAATTTCGACACAGACAAATTCGGTAAAGAAACCATGAATACCAAATCCATGAGCTACTTCAAAGTCAATGAACAGGAAATCACCGAAAAGAATATGACCCATGAACAGATCCTCAACCGCTTTGCCAACGGCAAGGAAGGAGAATCTGTAGATATCATGTCTCAGGTCAAAGTAGACCAGGCAAAGAAAGCCGAAGTAAATGCTATCAAGAAACTCCAGAGACAGGCTGGTGACGCTGCCAGAGCCAAAGCAAGTGCCAAAGCTAAGGCGAAACAGAACTGGAAAAGCAATGAAGTCGCTAAAGCCAAAACAGCCACCAGAAAGCCAAGAAAAGTAAGATCTGCCGGTAAAGGCATGGAATAACAGTCACACTCCTTGTCACGATGTATTTCAAAGCGTTACATGCAGCGTTACGTAACGCTGCATGTAACGCTTTTATTTTTTATAAGGAGATTTTGCTCAATGAATCACAATCTATGGCTACTGAAACATTGGCCGAAGGAAGACCAGCCAAACCTTGATCCGATCATTTACTGTCTGGAAGAAGAATTTAACGAAGAACAGGCCCTAAAAGTCCTGAAAGCCAATGAAAAGCCTCACTATCTGGCTGTTCTCGTGGAAATTGTCGGCTTTGACACCTTCCAGGAATGTCTTGAGGCCGTAAACGGCCCGGAACCCCTTCCAGCAAAACTTCAAACCGAAGACAACACAAATAAACTCATGTACAAAGGAAAAGCCTACTACTTCCCAAGAATGACCCTTTTACCAGTTCCAACAACCAACAAATTCAACTTCCTTTTCAAACTAAAAAAATTAGGAGAACCCAAATGAAATTTGAAGAAGAAAGGAAATAACATCATGGCATTTATGGATAACGCAGTAAAACCACAGAACCCAGAAGAAGTAAAACCAGATGTAGCAGAAGAAGATGATCCGACCATCCCGAAAAAGGAAAAAGATGCAGCAAAAGAAAAAGAAGCAGATAAAAAATCTGCTTCCGAAGAAAAACCCCAAAACCCATTAAAACCGGAATCGGTTTTAATGCCCCTGTCTGCTGTACAGGAACTCACAAAATCGATCATGAGACTTTCAAATACAACACTGGAACTCAAAATGCTCATGTCTGATTCTCATTCCGATGTGTCAATTCTAAAGAACTCCTACTTCCAGATCCGGGAAGATGCCAGAGATATGGCCGACAATGTACAGGAATTTAAGAATATGCTTCCTGTCTTTGACGAAATGGCCCTCAATATCGCTAACATCAAAATCAAATGGGATATGACAATAAACCCTATCACCGATCAGGAAATCCAGGACGGAATTAATAAATCAAAATACAAAGAGGAATATACCAAACTGAACAATATACTTAGTGAAATAAATGACCTGAAAAAGACCATAGAAAAGCAAATGTTCGACATGCAGAGAGAGAATCCCACCGGCTACGCAAGAACCGATGAGTACAGAGATTTATATAGCCTAGGCATGATCGTAATGCGTCTCTTCAATCAATGGCCCCAGGAAATGAAGTACTTCAAAAAAGACGGCCCGGCTCCGCTGGAAATGACAAAAGCCATGGCCGAGCGTTTAGATGTAACCGATGGTAGAGAAAAAGCCAAACAGGAAGAGTGGATGAATCAGGAATAAACGAGGTGATAAGGTTGAAGACGGATATTTTCAAATATTTTTTACTTACTTCTATTTGTTTTTCGTCTTGTGTGAGTGCCCAAGCGATGAGTTTAGAGGAATACATCGCTCAGGAAAATCCGCAGGATGCTCCGTATATTGCCCAGGCGATTTATGATACGTCAAGTATGTATGGTGTCGATCCGCTGGTGATGGCTAGTATTTTCTATGTGGAAAGCCGGTATCATAACAACGCTGTATCGCCAGCAGGTGCTTTGGGTATTGCCCAGCTTATGCCTGGTACGGCTTCCGATCTAGGGGTAAATCCCTATGATATTTACCAGAATATCGAAGGCGGTACACGGTATTTTAAAGAGCTTCTGGATTCTCAGAATCCGTCTGATCCGTACCGGTATAATCTGGCCCTGTCAAGTTATAATGCCGGGCCGGGGAATGTGAACGGTTATAGTCCTACGTATACCTATGACTATATACGAACGGTTACGGACGTTTATAACGATATTGTGCAGCACGTAGATCCTACGACTCCTGTAAAAAGTACTCCGAGACTGGAATATACACCTTCTTCTGATAGCCAGGTATGGACATATCATAAGAAGAGTAAAAAAGAACGTCTGGCTAAGGCGATTCATAAGCTGAAAGACGAGAAGAAGCATGGAAGAGCAAGAGAACGCTATTGATAATTTCCGTATATTCGCCAGATCCCTATAGAACAGCATTTGGGCCACGAAGGATTTATTTCCCTTCCCGGCTGTCTACCGTGTTCGCCTGGTTCTACTGTCTTTTATCGGGAAAGTGATGAAGGTGCGTTTCATTGTCCGATTTGTCTGCTTTCTCACTTTCCTCATTATTTTTTTCTTCTTTCTTTTCCTTTTTCTTTCCATGTTTCCTGGTTTACGGATAGTGTCTATCTTTTTTGGAGACACTGCAATGATGAGACACGAATCATAAAAAGAAACGGCCTTCTCCTATGCAGACTGAGTATATGTTAGACCACGAGTATTAGAAGCTCGAATAGCAAAGACTATTGATTAACGTTTACTTGACGAAAACAAACCACCTACTGATACACCCCACCCATCTCCCCTTAAAATTAAAAAGAAACTGACATGGAAGACCGAAAGAGAGAACCAGTTCCGTTCCTTCGTCCCTACACTGCTTTCTCTTTCCGTCTTCCATGTATTTTTGATTTACTTCTTTTTAGTTACTGGCAGCCAGATAACTTTTCCAAAGCTATCGGCTGCTATTTTAATCTGAAAGATCACTTTCTTCTTTCAAAATTATTTTCTCATAGAGAAAAGCCAGGCTTCCGGTTCTAGTCCCTCGCTCCTGCGTTCCATCAGAAAATAACTCCTATACGCTCCGGCCCTCTATTTTCATCTTATAGATTTCTTATAGGAATCAGATGGCCTACGCTCCTATCCGTTTTTTCCTGATGAGACTTGTCGCTCAGTCCTTCCACCTACAGCCGTCTTTTCTCCATGATATTCAAATATTTTCAATTATTTTTTACTTATTTTTATTTAAAGCAAATCTGGCACGTTATGACGGCCTATACTCCGTAAAGGCCGTCCGTGCCTGATAATATACTATTTTCTTTAAAGTAAAAGGCACCTGTCAAAGCTCCTTACTCCGTAGGACTTTGACAAGTGCCCAAAGAACAAACCTTTTTTGATTTCCTGATTCACTAAATCAAAAAAGAGAACCTGAAAGCGGTGCCGGGCAACAGTATAAAGGCCCTGCTTTTTCCTATTTCACAATACTGTTTTATGTCATTCAAAAGAAACCTGGCACACTAACGGCTACGCCGTTTCCGTATTCCATGCCTACGGCATTACATACCGACCGTGTGCATCCAGAGATACTGCTCTTAAATAACCCAATTCCTATCACAGGAAATACCATTCGTTCCAATGCCCTATTCTGGCTTCACTCCGGATCAAATAGAAAAGGAAAGCAGCTATCTGATTTCCTACATATAGGAATCTGCTTCCCTTTTCATCCGATCCTACGCTCGCCAGAATTTGCCGGGCATCTCCACTTCTGGTATTTCCTATGACACGAATAATAAATATTTTCAATTATTTTTTACTTACTTTTATTTAAAAGCAGGGGCACAAAACATGACCGTCTAAGACTTTGCTTAGACCGTCTGTGCCCTGATAACAGAATACTTTCTTTTAAATTAGCTGCACCTGTCAAAGCTCCTTACTTCGTAGGACTTTGACAAGTGCAAGGAAAAAACAAACCATGATTGATCCATTGAATCAATTACCAGGACAAACCGAAAAGGTGCCGGGCAACAGAAAAAGGCCCGGCCCAATTTATATACCGGTACATTGTACCGGTACTTTTTTATTATCCAAAACAAACCTATTGCTAAAAAGGGAAGTACGTGTGGGGACGGTGCGTGCGGTGTCAACTGGGGGGAGTTCCTGCTGTGTCCTAGAGCTTGCTTGACATGGGACTAACGTCCCATATTGCGTGCAAGTTACTTGCACAAAATGCATAACATGTATGCAATATTCATATGGCTAAATTATGTAAAAATATGTAATATTTACTTGTTTTTACTTTCTTTTAACACTATAATCTGCTATAATAGAACTATAGGAAAGCCCGATAAATACAGAGCTTTCAAGAGTTTTTCATAGTTTTTAAAAGGAGCGAATACCATGAACACCAAAAAGAAAATCTGCTTTGAAAATATCATTTGTTTATACGGAATGATGAATGAAATTGCAAGCAAAAAAATGACCGCTTATAAAAGCGATTTGGAAATTGATTTCGAGGATATGAAAGCACGTGAAAAAGACGGCTTTTCATTCCTTTGGGCTGTTCGTGAGACTGGCACATGGTTCAGACCATTTCAGACGAACGGCGAATGTAATTTTGACAATAAAGAGGACTATAAAACATTTATGTATAGTGTCCTTGATTTAGAGGGATATATTGGAATCCACCAGGATTATTATATTATCAACGTGAATTATCACGGTGAATACAGTGTCCAACATGTATCTAAACTAAACGCTAAAAAGGCGATTGATACATGTCTTGAGAACTTCAACAAATACCGCCTTGATATCGTTTGGAACGGTGAAATTATTGATTCCACTGCACCGACCAAGGGCGTTGCGGAACAACTTACGAAAGAATACAAGACCGTATTTCACGGCAGTGACTTTGATATCAAAGCGGTAGCGATTTAATGAAAAGGGCGGGCAAGCCCGCCCCCCCCCCCGACTTACGTCGGGAAAAGATAGAAGACCATGACTCCCAATAGAAGGAATTGTAGAGGACGGAGTGGGCGAAGGATGCCTTCTGATCGGATATAGCAATTTAGAGACTTGCTTTAAGTGGAGGAATAAGAAATGAGAATTTGTTGGCGCATTAAAAGAGATAAGAAAACAGCGGCAGACCTTAAACCTGCATCCATTATTGAAATGTTTGTTAGCGGGATAACTACTAAAATTCTTGTAACTGATCAGGATTTGGCAGATATTATTACTACTGCATTTTATGGAGGAATTAACTACTGGTGTGAGCGTGCTTATCCCAAAGGCGGACACTGGATGGGAAATCCTGAAAATCACATACCCAATGGTGGCGTAATTATCTTATATGATATTGACGGCGAAGAGCGTTATGAACTGAATAAGCTCAAGCTCCTCAGAGGGATTACCGGCTTAATTGAGGGAGACAACTGGGATCTCTCTCAATTAGGGTTCGAGAATGAGGACGCCTATTATGTTGATGCAGATAATACGCAATGCATCTTGAGAGCAGGTCACCGTCTCGAAACCGGAGATATTGATGCTGATATTGCTGATTTAATTGTACAGTATGGAATTTTTGGAAAGCAGGTGTTTGGATAATCTGCCCTTTTCGGGCAGGGGCTTTTTTTACAATTCCTCTTTTCACTGTAAAAGCCTACCAGACAAGTGAGTTAAAAGAAAAAGGATAGAGGCATGTATTCTATGTGAATACATGCCTCTATCCTTCCTCTCAACTCTCATGAGATTAGTTTAGCATATTCTGACAACTAAATCTTTTTAATTTCATGCGTTTTCCAATTAACTTCATAACGCTGATACCAAAAAGATACATCCTATGGTTGCCATGAAAGAACTCGCTAAAAACGATTTTAGACGCATTTTGATCACTCCGGTTTCTTTTCTAAGAGAGAAGCCAGTGCAAAGTATTTTGCACTGGCTTCTCTCAACTCCCCCTTAATTACATTATATTTTAGAGGCTGCGGAAAACTGCTGGCTTTTTTCTTTTGATTATTGTCAACCTTTATACCGCTAATGGCGGCGGCTAGCAATGCCAGCCGAATAAAGTTTAAGATGTTACCTAAATTATTAAAAAGAAAGGTATATTTTATTTTCCACTCCCGCTAGTTAAAATGATAAATTGATTTTTGGATTCATTATAAAAATTTCTTGTAAGTTTTAGATGTTTTATTGAAGTCAACCATCAAAAATGATATAATAGTAATAGGAACGAGGTAGAAGGATAGATAACCGGGCTAACCCTCTTCGAGAGGGGGTGGCACAATGAGTACCTATGAAACATTAACCTTAATGATTGCATTTGGAATCTTAATTGCTACCATCATGTCAAAGAAGTAATTTTTTTGACATGAAAAAAGCCCCCTAGGGCTAGGCGGCTTTCTTCAAACTTCAAATTTAGAGGGAGCCGGTCCTGACCAAGGAAATTATTTATCCGACTGTCTCGTTTCCACCATTATACCACAAAAAACCAAAAAATAAAATCACCATGCAAATATAAAGAAAGGAAGGAAGCAGCCAATGAACATCGCATATGTCAGAGTATCAACCATTGAACAAAATCCAGGCCGTCAATATGAAGATTTGAAAAAATTCAATATTGATAAATGGTTTGAAGAAAAAGCATCCGCTAAAAATACTGACCGCCCTGTTTTAAATGAAATGCTTTCTTTCGCGAGAGATGGAGATACCATTTACATTGAATCATTTTCCAGATTAGCAAGAAACACCGCTGATCTTCTTAAAATCATAGATGACTTAAAAAAGAAAAATGTAAAAATCATCAGTCAGAAAGAAAATCTCGATTCTGACACACCGACAGGAAAAATGATGATAACCATGATCGGTGCAATCGCCACCTTTGAACGAGAATTAATTCTTGAAAGACAACGTGAAGGCATTGAGTTAGCTAAAAGAGCAGGCAAATATAAAAAAGTAGGCCGAACTGCTATGGAAATGCCAGCCAACTTCAAAGACCTTTATGAACTCTATATGATGCGAAGAATTAAAACAAAAGGCGAACTGGCTAAAAGATGCAAATGCAGCCGTCCAATCCTTGAACGCTTTATTGAGGAATATCAAAAAGCTAAAACAGAAAGAACTTAACTCATGAAAAAAAGAAAAGGACTGCTCGTCAGCAGTCCTTTTCTTTTCCATAGCTTATAAAAGCCATGAACACCATATATATAATACCACACGCAAACCAAAAGTGCCATAAAAGCAAAAACGAATATTTTTAAGCAAATAATATTTGAAATTATTTGCTTTTCATTGTATATATTCATTTGGCGAAGGATTTGCCCGTTCTTTCATTTTCTTCCTCCTTGTAAATTTCCCAATCATCTGCGAATATATCGTCCCAGATTAAATCCTCCAAACCTTCCTTTCCTAAAGTTCCGTAGTGCGTTATAAGAGCCGGATTGCAAAAGCGTGACTCATCCTTGAAGCTATACATATTAGCCGCCCACCACCTTCTCCGGATCTTCTTTCCCTCGTCCGCTGCCTTCAGGGCTTCCCATGTTTTCATCTTTTCTTTCTCTTCCTTTCTTCCCCCCCATGAAACTATGAAAAAGTGGTTCACTTTTTCATAGTTTCATTATACACCTTATCAAGAATAAAGCCAAGTGTTACGTCCTTAACTTCTTTTTCAACATTCATTGCTTTTAAAACTGCTTCCTGATGAGGAATTTCCTGTCCTTTGTATTTACTTACTTCCTTCCATGCAGCATTAATCTTACGTATCTCACTTAATGCTTCCTTCACAAATTGATACTCTAAAGTAGTACAATACACACTACGCCGTTTCTTCGGAATTTCATTAGGTTTACGACCAGATCCTTTACGATATCCACCACGATTATCATTCTTGTCTTCCATATCACTCACATCTCCATATAAAGTGAAAATCAAATAAAAACGAATGTTATTTATTTCTTTTTATTTGATTTTCACTTAAATCACTTCAATTTTCTGCTTATCCTTTTCCATCATTTTTTCAATTCTTTTAATTCGTTTCTTAGTTCCAGGATGATCCGAAACAAACCAATCCAGGAAAAACCAATTATCACCATCAATTTTTAGCAAATGCTCAAATCCCTTAATCAATTCCGGGCCAAGGCCTAATTTATATGCGTAAGCATCTGCCTGATATTCCTGGCTACGATATCCCAGAATGGTTATAAAATTCATAGGGATATTCAGTACCCAGGAGAAAATAACATGCTGCCAATTAATCAGAATCATAATGATAGCAGCAAACCAACCCAGAAATGGAATCCAATGAATCAACCGCACAAAGAAATTTGCACATCTATAAACCAACCAAATTACACGGGAAAACCAGTTCATCCCAACACAAAGCAAACGGGCAAAAGTATGCCTGTAATGCAAATGCCCCAGTTCATGAGCAAGTATGCCTTCGATTTCCTCATCATCCATAAGCTTTAAAGTACCAAGATTTACGGTAATATGTTTATCCCCAAGAGCATATGCATTGATGGTCTGATCTTTATTTACATACAAACTGTATCTGGATGGATCTGTATTTTCACGTCTACACAAATCTTGAAGAATTTTATATAGCCGATCATAATCTGCTCCTTTAGCATCACGAGCCCCGGTAGAATAAACAAAAATCCATTGCATGAAACCAAAGGTAGAAAAAATAGCAGGAATCAAAATAGCCAGACAGGTTAATTCAGTCAAAAAGATAACCTGATCATTACCTGTTAAAAACTTCTCCGCTGGCATGAAATAATAAGCAAACTGATAACCAATCCAAAAAAACGGAAAGTCTAAAATAAAGTTCACAATAAACGTCAATACAATTAAAATAGCCGAAACAACTGCCATAAAATCATCCCCTATACCTCCCAAACATTTTTGATTTCTTTAACCACTTTATCAAAAATGTTATACTCTGTCAAGAGAAAAATACCTATTGTCTCCCCTCCCCCACCGTTATGAAAGTTTACAATTATTGTATATTGGATGAAAATCCAATAAAATTAAATATTTTTTATTTGATTTTATTGGAAAATGGTACAGACCACCTATGCTCCGCAAGGTCGTCTGTACCATGAAACAATATACTTCCTTTTATATTAACTGCACCTGTCAAAGCTCCTACGCTTCACTTCGGACTTTGACAAGTGCAAAAAAATATGATTGATCCATTAAATCAATCACCAAGGCAATCCCAAAAGGTGCCGAGCATAAGAATAAAAGCCCGGCCAGATATTTATATGCCGGTACATTGTACCGACAATTTTATGAGAGATAAATATACAGGTGAAAAGCAAATAAAAACAAATATAATATATTTATTTTTATTTGTTCCTTTCATAGAGAAAAGCCAGGCTTCCGGTTCCAGTCCCTCGCTCCTGCGTCCCATCAGAAAATAACTCCTATACGCTCCGGCCCTCTCTTTTCATCTTATAGATTTCTTATAGGAATCAGAGGGCCTACGCTCCTATCCGTTTTTTCCTGATGAGACTTGTCACTCAGTCCTTCCACCTACAGCCGTCTTTTCTCCATGATATTCAAGTATTTTCAATTATTTTTTACTTATTTTTATTTAAAGCAAACCTGGCACGTTATGACCGCCTATACTCCGTAAAGGCCGTCCGTGCCTGATAATATACTATTTTCTTTAAAGTAAAAGGCACCTGTCAAAGCTCCTTACTCCGTAGGACTTTGACAAGTGCAAGGAAAAAACAAGCCATGATTGATCCATTGAATCAATCACCAGGACAAACCGAAAAGGTGCCGGGCAATAGAAAAAGGCCCGGCCCAAAATTTATATACCGGTACATTATACCGGTACTTTTTTATTATCCAAAACAAACCTGTTGCTAAAAAGGGAAGTACGTGTGGGGACGGTGCGTGCTGTTGTGTCTACTGGGGGGAGTTCCTGCTGCGTCTTTCAGAGCTTGCTTTGCATGGGACTAACGTCCCATATTGCGTGCAAGTTACTTGCACAAAATGCATAACATGTATGCAATATTCATATGGCTAAATTATGTAAAAGCATGTAATATTTACTCGCTTTTACTTGCTTTTAACCCTATAATCTGCTATAATAGAACCATAGAAAGCACGATAAATACAGAGCTTTCAAGAGTTTTTCATAGTTTTGAAAGGAGTAAAGAAAGACCATGAACACCAAAATGAAATTTCTTTTTTCTCTCATTTTCCCCATTGAATTGATTCTCTTTTATGCAATGTATACCGCATATTATACAGGCGGTGCAACTGGTTGCAGAGTGGTAGGTATTGCCGGTTTGGTTCTTCTTCTTCCCTTGCTTTGGGAAGTTCTGAAAGAAGGAATAAAGAGTGAGGTAAATGAAAAATGAAAAAATATTTTGACGGTATCACGAAACTTGATGAACTGAGAAAAGCATATAAAAAATGGGCTATGGAACTCCACCCAGACCACGGCGGAACAAATGAAGAATTTAGATCCATGGCCGATGAATATCATAGAATGATTCCTCTTATGAAGAATCACGACGGCGAAACCGTCAATGATACCGAAAATGTAAAGGTATCAGCAGAAGCCGAGAAATTCAAAGAAATTATTGATATTCTTCTTAACCTTGACGGCGTAGAAGTCGAATTGTGCGGTAACTGGCTTTGGATTTCAGGAGATACAAGACAGTATAAAGACCGCTTAAAGGCCCTTGGTTGCCGATGGGCCCCGAAAAAAATGAAATGGTACTGGATGCCCGAAGAAGAACGACACGCAAGACACTACAGAGGGAAAAGCACTATGGCAGAAATTCGTAATAAATATGGCTCGACCCGATTTGTTAAAGGCGATGACAACAAAAAAGCCATTACCGCTTAAATTCATAATTTCATAGGGCCGTGAGAAACGGCCCCGGCCATTGGCCGAACGTAAAGAAAGGAAAACAAACCATGAACACCTACGAAGAAAAACAGGAAGCAAGAAAAGCCAGATTTGAAGAATTGGCTATGAACGCTAGAAGAGAAGCAGACGCATTAGCTCGCCAGTCTAGCGATATGCTGAAAGGTATTCCCTTTGGGCAGCCCATCATGGGAGAACGTGACCGCCGTTTCAGAAATAGAGCAGGGGCAAAAATGGACAAAGCCATAGAAGCCAGCAAAAAAGCTGAATATTACGAACAGAAAGCGGAAAGCGTCGGCAAAGGCGGTATTTCTGGACTTGACCCCGAAGCCATCACGAAACTTGAAAAACAGCTTGAACAGTTGACAGCCCATCAAGAACGGATGAAAGCAGCCAACAAGGCAGTAAGAATGAAGAACCAGGAAAAAGGAAACTTGAAATTAAAGGAATTAGGCTATAGTGATAAAGAAATCGAGGTTTTGAGAACTCCCAACTTCCTTGGCCGTCTCGGCTATCCTAACTATGAACTCACGAATAATAACGCTAATATCCGAAGAATTAAGCAGAGAATTGAAGAACTGAAAGAACTTTCAGAAATGAAAGTAGAAACGGAAACCAATTCCCTTTATGAATTTTTCATGGACGAAGGAAGACTCCAGTTCTCTTTTGATGGAAAACCATCAGGGGAAATCAGAGACATTTTAAAAAGCTATGGTTTTAAGTGGTCGCCGTCTCGCTCCACATGGGTAAGACAGGCAAACAGAAATGGCTTTTGGTCGGCTGACCAAATCAAAAAACAACTTGCTCCTTTTGTAGAAAGCAAGGTATAAGATATATATTTTTGATTTCCCCTATTGGGGATTATATCTCGATGAATTGGAATCAGTCGAATTTAAATAAAAATACAGAAAGAAGCCGGGGTGATCTCCCGGCTTGGCCCCCGGCCAGGTGGAAATATGATTAGATTTGAAGTTATAGCGAGTGCATTAACCGAATGGGATTTACTGGAAAAGTTAAAAGATGTTTACGAAAACCCCCACCTGAATTTATATATGGGCTATGTGGTGGATATGGAAACAGGAGAGGTATTTCCTGGAAACTTGAGACTTAATAAAGGAAAATATGAAGTTTTCAAAGTCGTTGCAGATTGAAAGGAATAGAAAATGAAATCAAGAAAAGTGGCCGAAATCAACGGCAGAAATATTATTTTAGTAGACCAGGAATATAAAGATACAAAATGGATTCAATGGGTAGTAAGTCGTACCTATGATGAAACGCAACCGGAAAATCAAAAATGGGATAGCGGTGTATACTTTGATTCACTAACCGATGCCGTCAATTACTCAACAGGGAAATTTTTAAAACAGTAACTCACGAAACACTTAGAAAAGTTTCAATCGAGACTTTTCTAAGTGTTTCGTGATATGATAAAAAATCGGAGCCGGGCCATTGGCCCGGCCTACTATCTATTCTTTAGTTATAAATGGGAGAAACTTATGAATAACGTCTCTATTACCGGAAGAATCACAAGAATGATTGATTCTAAAAGCACTGATGGTTATACCATTCTAAACTTTTCCATTGCAGATAATAAGACGGCCAAACAAACTGGACGTTCCCAATTCTTTAATTGTGTCATTTTCAGACAGGGAGCCGACACTATGAAGAAATATGCCAAAGTGGGCGATCGGATTTCTATCACTGGAACAATGCAATGGCAAGACTGGAATAAAAGTAATTTTAAAAAAGATGTACTGAAAATTATCGTTGACCGCTTTGAATTATGCGGTAAAGCAGAAAATGAAATTACTCCGGAAAAAGAACAGGAAAACACATTGGATAACCTACCATTTCCAAAAGATTTCTCCCCAAAAGTTACTTTTTAAACCTGGGCTGGCATTGCCATCCCTTCCTAATATTTAATTTAAAAGCGAATAATTCCAAATAACAATTACTTGCTTTTATTTGAAATTATTCGTTTTTTCATGGTATAATTAAGGCGAAAAACAAATAATTCTGAACAACACTTATTTGTTTTTATTCGTTTCTTCTCTTTGAAAGGAGTACATTATGATTATCAATGTAGCTCATACTAAAGGCGGTGTGGGTAAAACCACCATTGCAGTAAACCTGGCGATTGAAATGCACGCTGATCTGTTCGACCTGGATAATCAGAACAGCAGCTATAATTTCTCTTTACTGAATGAAGACATCCAAAGACCAATTCATTTTTGGAAAGATAGAAACCTTTTAAAAGAAATCATTGAAACTTACAAAGACAAACCAGATAAACACATCATCATTGATAGTGGTGGTTACGATTCCAATGTTTCTCGTGAAATCATTTTGAACAGTAATCTGATCATAACTCCGATCACTGTCAGTCAGACCGAAGTAGATGGATTACAGAAGTTCAATTCTGAAAACGTTGAAATCGCTCTACAATCCAATCCTGAAATTAAACCTTATATCCTTCTGAATAAGATTTCTCACTATGATAAAAAGGATGCCGAAGACCTGATTGAATACATTCATGACCAGGTAACTGACTACAAAGTACTTCATACCATGTTAGGAGCAAGAAAAGACTATAAGAAAGCATTTTCAGAAGGAAAGTCAGTCAATGAATATAATCGAACCAGCCCGGCAGCCAAAGAAATGACCGAACTTGTGAATGAAATTTTTGAAATTATCAAGGAGATTTGAAAATGAAATTTACAAATACAAAGAAAAAAGAGGAAGAAGCAAAACAGGAATATATCAATAATGCCCCATTATCTGAAAAGAAACGGAAAACTACCAGCGTAACCATTGCGATTAACGAAAAAGAACGTGAAATGCTGGATAGTTACCTGGAAACCACCAAAAACGAAACTGGCAGAAAGATTTCAAGAAGTACATTCTTCAGAAATTGTGCCATGGAAAACATCAAGAAAAAGGTAAATGTAGTTTCTGAAGATGTATGGGGTGGTGAACCATTCACTATAGCAGAAGCATCTCTTAAATTTAATGTACCAGAAGAAACAATCACATCCGCTTTAAATAGTGGACGGTTCATGAAAAATGAAGCTAAAATCCTTAATATAAAACAGGCACGTGTATGGGTAGTTACTCGAAATGGTATGGAAAGAGTATTTAATCGAATCAAATGAAAAAAAGGATCCTCTGTATACCAGGGGATTCTTTTTTCATTTTCAAAATAAGAAAAATAATAAAAGTTCAAAAAAGTTTACAATGTGGGAAAATGTACTCATAACAAATCTATTGAATTTTGAATTACATTGATAGGATCGGACATCTCAAAATCAAAAACGTGGGAAAATGTACTTAGAAGAACATTTTCCCACGTTTTTAGATCCTAACTATTGTTATTTATTGAATAATGTTAAGAAGTTAAAAGAGTTAAGAGAGCCTGAAACAACCGATAATATCTAGCTTTTTTAGGATATTTAAGTACAAATTACCACGCTCATGAGTACATTTTCCCACGTTACGAGAACATTTTACCACGCTTTTAGCTTTCCTAAGTACAAATTACCACGTTTTCAAGTACATTTTACCACGCTTATGAGTACATGCCTCAAAACGGTGTACTTATAAGTACACAAAAATTTATTATATACTTATAAGTACAAAACGTGATATAATGTACTTATAAGGAGTGATACCCATGGACATTGTAAAATACGACAACGAATTTAATCTGACGAAAAACTTCAATAAGTTATCGCAGGTGGAACAGGATATCTTCTTCACTATAACATCAGAATTTACCAAAAACAAGAAGACCCATCTCACACTGACTGCAAACTTTATCCGTCAGAAAATCAACATGAAAGGGAAATACAGACCCAGTGAAGTAACAACCTTCCTGAAAGATTTATCCTTGAAATTATCTGAAATTCCATTTATCATCGAAAGTGATAATGATATCATCGTAACCCCGATCTTTGCTAAGTTTCATGTAGATAAGACCACACAGGAAACCGAAATCATTCTGAATGACCAGTTTCTCAGCTACTTCTATGACATCCCGATTTCATTCACGCAGTTTGAGTTATCTAAGTTTGTCAACTTAAACTCAAAGTATGCAAAAACACTGTTCCGCTATCTGCTGGACTTGAAGCACTATGCTCACGAAAGAAAAGACGGTGTGAGAATCTGGACGATAGACTTTGAAGAGTTCAAGAAAATCATGGTTTTCCCAAAGTCATACCAGACCACTTCTATCATGAGAACTTTGAACAAAAGTGTTGAGGAAATCAACAAAAGTGGTTACATCACAAACCTGACCTATGACAAGGAATTTTGGGTAGAGAAAAAAGGAAAGCCTGTAAAGTCTTTGATTTTCTCGTACCAAATTGCCAAAAGGGAATCTCTTGTAGTTCCTAAAGAACAACCGCAACCACAGGAAGCTCCATTCCCAGAAGATACCGAAACTGCTAAAAGTGCTAAACCACAAAAACTGTTCTGTCCTTACTGCCATAAGGAAGTTGTTAAGAAAAACGGCAAGAACGGCTCATTTTACGGCCACAAGTATTATAAGCAGACCACGTGTAAACACTCATGGACTAGCCTGGAAGACCTTATGACTGAAATCAACATGGTTCAGCAAGCTAATAAAGACCGGGAAGCACAAAAACAGAAAAACGCTGAAAATATGGAGTACCTGGAAAAACAGCGAGACCAGTTATTTCATAACATGGGATTGATGGAAGAATCAGAAGAATACAACAAGAAAGGAGAAGCTGATGAATGATGATTATTTGCAAGACCTGATGATACGATTTGCCTACAACAGTACCGCTTTAAACGGCAATGCTGCTACCGAGGAAGAAACCCGAAGCATACTGCTAAGTGAATATATCTCAAAACCAATCGCACTCCGGGAACTTTATGAAATCCTGAACTACAAGGATCTGATGAAGTTCCTGGAAGCTCATCAAGAGGAAGAGATCAAAGCTCAGACTATTATCGAAATCAACCGCATAATCACGGAAAATCTCGATAGTAATCAAAATCTTACCAATAACGAAAAAGCAAAATTGGAAAAATGGGCTGCCGATCTGACCTGGCGATTAAAGTTCTGCACCAGTGATGAGGAACGATTTAAAGTACTCATAGAGCAACATGCTGAATTTAAAAAGCTCAATGTCTTTGATAGCGAGAATGATAGTACCGGACGTGCCCTGCTCCTCTTGTCATGCATGCATGACAAGATACCCCCGATCATTTTTGAAAAATATCAGGAAGAACGGTATGAACTGGCAATGGAAAATCAGGATATCGAAGAACTGTGCATTTTGGCAGCAGAGGGAAAAAAGAAAGAGAAAAAACGACTGGCCGAATATGATGAAGAGTATCAAATCGATGTAAAACTGCTTAAAACGCTTTCTGACGAGTTGGAAGAAGCTCATAGTACATTTTATCAAGATGAGGTACTCGAAGACGAATACGGCCAAAATAGAGCGTTTTTAGACAGCGTTAAAACGAAAAGAGACCAGGAACAAATCAAATTCAGGGTTAGAGACTATAAAGAACACTGCCAGGATATTTCAAAAGATCGTTGTGCTGCTCGCACCAACCGAACCAGATATGATGATTATGATGAAGGACGGCATTTGTAAAAGGGGGAAACCTACTATGAAAATGAAAAAAATGATTTGTGCTGCATTTTGCGGGTTAGCTGTACTGACTATGGCCGGATGCGGTGAATTGAAACCTGACCAGGTAAATGGTGTATACAAAAATAACAACAACACCTACGTATTTGTCTATGATACTGAAATAGAACTAGCAAACAAAGAAAAAGCAATGCAGTTCAAAGTCTATGAAACTGACCCAAAATCTGTTTATGACAACAAACAAATTTACAGTAAATCTGAGTTCCTGTTAGATAAGGACGGAAATATTTATCAACCTGACTTAACAGGAGCAAAAGTAATGTATGGCAAATTCAAAGATAATACCATAAATTTCAACAAAGAACTAAAAGCCAACAGTATTGTAGTTGGTGAATATAAGAAATCATCCGATCCTACACCAAGCGATGAAGAATTGAGTTATGATGGTTGGAAAGTAGAATCTGATAAAATGAAAAATTATCTAGCCAAGAAAAAAGCCGAAGGCCCCAAACCATCTGCTTTTGATAAGTTCAAAAAATAAGACTAGAAGTAAGAATTAAATACCTAAAGGATGGGAAGAAATCATATCTTTCTTCCTGTCCTTTTTTCATGGATAAAAAACAAAAAATAATGAGGAAATTTGAGATAGCAGGCCATTCACAGAAATATGCCCCTCTACTACAGGAATACTACAGGTAACTACAGGTAACTACAGGGGGGAGCCGATGAGACCAGACGGTATCGAAGAAAAAAGGGGGTAGGCGTTTCCGTTTATGCGTAAAAGCGTTTCCGTTTATGCGTAAAAGCGTTTCCGTTTATGCGTAAAAGCGTTTCCGTTTATGCGTGAATAACTTTTTAATTCACATAGTTAATCACATGTTATTCACGCATTACGATGGCTGAATAAAAAAATATATTATTCAATGAAACCCAAATAAAAACAAGTAAAAAATACATAGTTTTGCTTAAATTTAATTTGAAAGCATTTCATTGAAATGCGGGCAGGATACTCCGACCTCTTAGGTCGGGGAGGAATGCCCGCCTCACCTCACTTTCTTAAAACATTAGGTTTTCAGCAAAAAATATGATATAATATCTTTGATGAAAGTAATATAACTTTAGAAAGGCAGGTGAAAAAGATGTCCTACTTAACCAAAACTATAAAAATTCGCCTCAATGTTTCTAAAAAACAAGAAATGTTGTTTCGTCAAATGACTGAA
Source organism: Dialister sp. i34-0019-2H8 (assembly GCF_042846925.1). NCBI lineage: Bacteria > Bacillati > Bacillota > Negativicutes > Veillonellales > Veillonellaceae > Dialister > Dialister sp. i34-0019-2H8. Next base: position 11,048 of record NZ_BAABYQ010000002.1, on the reverse strand, counting down.
CAGTATCGACAAGCTTGCAACTTTGTATCAAAGCATATTTTTGACAACCAGTTTAACTTGGCTTATCAAAGCCTTAATAAAGAGTTGTACAGCGACCTTCGTGGTCGATTTGGTTTAAAGTCACAGCTCGCACAGTCGTCAATCAAGACAGCTGTCGCCCGTTACAAAACAGTCAAACGTCAGCTTGTTCAAAATCCATATAAATACAAGGACGAAAAAGGCAGCTGGAAATACATTCCAAAAACGCTTGAATGGCTTTGGAAGCCTGTATTTTTCAGCCGTCCGCAAGCTGATTTGGTTCGCAACCGTGACTACAGCTTCGTTGATGATGGACAGACTCTATCCATTAATACACTGGGAAAACGAATAAAATGCACCTTTGAGGGCAAACACTTCACCGGATATCTTGATGGCTCGTGGAATCTTGGCACAGCAAAGCTGGTCGAATTCAAAGGCTTGTGGTATCTGCACATTCCTGTTACCAAGGCTGTCGAAGATTTCCAGAAAGGTAACGTCCGTCACGTTGTCGGTATTGACCGTGGATTGCGTTTTTTAACTGTCAGCTACGACGAACAGGGCAAGACTGAATTTATCTCTGGGCGAAAAATTGCCACAAAACGGCATAAATTCCAAGAAGTTCGCTGCCAGTTACAATCAAAAGGCACGAAATCCGCAAAGCGCAGACTAAAAGCCATCTCAGGACGAGAGAACCGTTGGATGTCCGATGTAAACCATCAGATTTCTAAGACACTCGTGCAAAAATACGGCAAAGATACACTGTTTGTGCTTGAAGATTTAACAGGCGTCAGTTTTGAAGAATCAAATCTTTCGCGAACTGCAAGGCAGAAATATGACCTGCGAAGCTGGTCATTCTATCAGTTAGAGCAATTTCTGACTTATAAAGCCCACGAAAATTGTTCAGAGGTGCTGAAAGTTTCAGCAAGATACACATCACAGCGTTGTCCAAAGTGTGGAACTATCCACAAAGGAAACCGTAATCATCACAAACATATGTATAGTTGCCAATGCGGTTACAAATCTAATGATGACCGTATCGGTGCTATGAACATACAGCTCCTTGGAACTATGTGGATTTCTGGTGACAACAATCCTCGGTATGAAAGAATAACAATTGCCTCGGAGTAAACTCCTTGGCAAAACGGGCATTGTCAATTGCCCGATGATGTAGGCAGAATTAGGGAGGTATTATTTAGATACCGCTACTACCTATGCTTATCTGACTTACAAGCTCCCGCTTCGATAAGCGGGAGTGATTGACATATACTTCTAGGAAAGAAACAATCAAATTTACCGAAAAGGAAGTAGCTTATGAATTACTATTTAATGCAGCAAAATAATGGCGTAGCTAATATTGATATAAATATTCAAACAGGTAGAATTGTTCAGATAAATGAAATCTATTCATTTGAACGATTGCCTGTTTTTACAACAGAAAACAATTTCAACGAATTAAAAGATTCACTGAATAAATGGATCTCTCACCGCAGCATTTCAGAATCACGAAAAGATTTACCCCAAATCTTGCATGATAACCACGTTAGAACTCCAGAAGCCCTGGCTTTAAAAACACTGGGATTATCATTGTCCGATCAATATTGGTTTAGACCCGAAAATACAATGTATAATTGGTTAAACGTCAATCTGTATGACAATGATTTTAAACAAATGAAATTATTAAATACAGCCGAAAGTAATTTATCTGCTTCCGACAGTACTTTAAATGGACAACTGACCAAATATTGGAAAATTGAAAATGATACAAGATATTTGTTCAAACAAAGTACCTTTCCATTTATGCAACAAGCATATAATGAAGTATTTGCATCCGAATTGCTTAAAAAGATGAAAATCCCGCACGTAACATATTCAATCGTAGAAAAAGGGGATATGCCTTATAGTGTATGCCCAATGTTCACAGATAGAAATACAGAATATGTACCAGCTGGTGCAATATTGGATATTAAACCAAAATTGAATCATGAAAGTGCCTATATGCACTTTATGAATTGTGTAAACACCTTACATATACCAGTAGAAAAATCACAAATCGATACTATGCTTGCTTTTGACTACCTGATTAATAACAGTGACCGACATTATGGAAACTTTGGTTTTTTGAGAAATGCAGAAACTATGAAATTTATTGGAATGGCACCTTTATTTGACCATGGAAATTCAATGTGGTTTAATAACCTGAATTATGACATCAAACTAAGTCAGCAACCAGCCAAACCATTCAAAGATGAACAAGAAGCTCAAATTAAATTGGCAAAAGAGCAAAAATTACCAACCAATTTAATTTCAGAAACATGGATCAAAGAAAAAATAGAACAAATCTATACTCAAAACCCACGTTGTGATCAAGAACGACGTACACTCTTTTTTGAAAGAGTATTAGCAAGGAAAAGATCACTTGAAATGTCACACACTAGAAAGAAAAGAAAAAACAGAACTTATACCCAAGACTATTCAAGATAACAAAAAGGTACTAAAGAGAAACATGAAATCTCTTTAGTACCTTTTTGTATAAGTAATATAATATAAAAGATGCTATCAGCAAACACGGTAGCGGTATGTTTTCTGCCCCTGCGTACTATACAAAGGGAATGATGCCAATGACTGTATATGATTTTTTAACAGTTGTGGTTTATCTAACCCTCTGCATCGTAGCAATACGACGTTAATTTCATTCCATTCATTTCTCATCAACAGAAAAAACGCCCTACCCTGACAAAGTTAAGCGGTTAATCTGTTGACTTTTTCTAGGGGCCTACCGTTGCCGTTTAGCACCTCTTCTTTTTATATTATAGCATGAAAATTCATATGATATAATTAAATCACCTTCCTTGAAGGGAGGTGATTCCCATGGAAGGATTTACTTCTGTTCTGGCTTCGTTGTGGGCGACCCTGCTCGCCCCTGGTTTAGTAGCTTTATTTTCATGGTGGCTAAACCAGAAAAGTAAAAAATAGGCAGGAAAAAAGGGTGGCTGGCAACCACCCTTTTTCTGTTCTCCCGGTTATCCCATGAAGAACTTACTTCTGTTCAGTACCTAAATTATATCACTACATAACTAAAAAAGAAAGCAGATTACTAATTCTTTTTCATACCAATACTAGGCTTAGAAGGATATAAAATAAAATACTTTGAATCCATATCATAATATTTTAATTCAGGATAATACTTCTTGATTTGAGCTAGATGTTTCCGGAAATACAATTTAAAAAGACGAATATTTTTACAGTTAGATCCAAATTGCAAAGCGAGATCTTCCCAGGCAATACGACTACTGGCTTTCAGATAGCTTGCTCGATATGTCACCCAGCAGTAGATATCTACTGCCATAGGCGATTTTTTCAGCTTCATGATGATATCCATATCCACAGGAACAGGAGACTTGATAGCTGAATTATAGAATGATTCTGAAAGCACTACGTAAGAACGAAATTTGCCGGTTTCATCAAAAAGAGAATGAGGTTCCCACCAGAGAGCAGATTTGTCCGCAATCACCATATTGGCCGTAGTCTTAATTTTCCCTGACTTAACATTATCTATAGCAGAACAGGAAATGTAGCAGCTGAATAAAGAATCCAACTGCTTACGTAACCTGGTAATAGAGCCATTCTTTCCACCGGTACAGCCCAAATCTAACTTGTTAAGAAAATCTCTCAGGTTTTCTCCCAGGTAAATAGTCCGTGTTTTCTGGCGTACCGCTTCCGTAACCAGGAAAGCAATAACAATCCGGGGAATAGAACCATATGGAAGACCAGAGGGGGAATATAAAGTAAGCTGAAAATTGCCATTTTTGCGTATAAACTTGTCCGTTTTGGTATCGGTGTATGGAAATGTAGCCTGCACAAAGAGAAGGGGCATAAAGCCCAAATTCTGAGAATTTGGGGCATATGCCAAAAGACTATCTGACAGATCTTGTGGAAAAAATACATCTTTAGCCATATCAACTACCTAGGCAACTCTTTCATACGAACCTGATCAGCACGACGCTTATAAAATTCATTCTGGCTATCCGGAATATAAATTTCCTGTTCCTTTGCAGCCAGTTCTTCGTTATCTTCAGCATTTTGCTGACGAATACTACCTTCAATATCCGTTATCAGCTTTTGAGCTTTTGTCTGTACGTTCTGGATATTTGCCATAACTTTGTAAGCGTTTATTGCGACCTGCTTTTGCTTAAAGGCATAGCCGTTACCTGACTGATCTTCTACCGTATCAGCTACAGCATTATTAATCTCTTCGGATAACTTTTCACTGTTCTGAGCTACTTTCAAAGTGTTCTTGAATTCTTCCTCATGAATCGCATTAAAACGATCCATATTGTACTTACGACCTTCCTTTGTGTTTCCGTAGTTGTTATACAGAAAATCAAACTTCGTTCGTTCATCAAACACGGCATACACATCTTCACCAGTGATTTCACTTCCTGTAGATAAGAGCCTGGAAATAGGATTTTCTGCCATGGTAGTTTCAACAGTACTATGAAGATCATCAAGAGCAGAAGAAAAATTCCCCCAAATTTCACGCATCTCATCGTAATCACTTTTTATCTGCTTATATTGCAAATAGATTTCAGACTGTTTAGCAGTTTCAAGAGCCTGTTTAATTTCATTAGCGATGTCTTCTATGTCACCACCTCTGAAATGGAACTTAGCAAAAGCCACCGGAGCGGAAAAAAGAAGCAATGTACAACATAGCAAAGCTACTTTTTTAGACCTACAGAATATCATGCATATCACTCCTTTTATTCCCACAAAGTCATAAATGCTTCAATCGAACGATTGGTAAAGGATGGAATAAAGAAAACCAATGCTCCCCAACAAAAAGCAAAAAGGACTAAACTGCTTACAGAATCTTTAGGAATCGGTTCCATAGCACCAATTTCATTTGAAATAAAGACAAATATGAAAGCTGTTACTATCAAATCAAAACAAGAAGATAAGATCCCAGAAATAAAATTCTTTCCGTATTGTTCCATTTGAGGGAGAAAATACAGGGGAATACCAAGAACCCCCATACTGCACATGAGATAAAACATAACGAGCTTATACATCAAGTAGAAAGTAGCCAGGATCGTAAGAACTAAAATCACAGTTACCAAAATACATACGAAAATAGCGGTCATAAAACTGAAACTCTTATCTACATGAATAAAAGCACTGATAATGTGAGCAATATTTACAAATAACTCATCGAAATGCAAGAACGAAGATTGACTGATTTCCGTACCGGAAAATGTCGAAGATATATTTTCAACAAATGGAATAAATAACTGATTCACTAATGTATGCCAGGACATAAAAAGAGCAAACCAGAATCCATACCGAATCATACGAACAATCAAACCACTCATATTCTGCCGAGTAGTCAAATTGAGTAAAACCGGAAACATAAACCAGGTAAAATCTAGCGTCATTAAGACCGTAAGGAACGTTACCAGATTATTTTCCGCAAAATCAAAAGTTGGAATAATCTTTTCAAGAATTGCCTTCATGAAAGTTTCCAAAAATTCCGAAGGTGAAAAATAAGTAGAAAAATCAATATCGATAGATGGAATCATCTTTCTGACTGCTACACCGATATGACCACCAATAGTGTTATTAGAAATATCTCCATTAACATGAAAAAATGGGCAGCTATTGATAGTATCAGTAGGATCCAAAATAGCAGCTCCAGAATAAGGGGCACCAGCAAAAACCTGAACGTGAAGATGAGGGCCAGTAGAACGACCTTCATTTCCGACTTCACCTACCGGATCACCCATGTCTACATGTTGACCGGATTCGACATAAATAGATTGCACATGGCCATATACATATCCAATGGATCCATCATCAGAAATAACGGCAATCATATTGCCATAACCACCAGGGTTAATACCATACCCAGTTTGATCACCATAAACTGTACCGGAAATTAAAGAAGGAATAACCGTGCCATAGTCCGCACCAAAATCTACACCATTATGCCAGGAAGAGCCACGCCAATCACTAGGACCATAAGGATCCGTTACAGGAGCAGAAAAATCAACTGCCTGTGATTGAAAACCTAAAAAAGTGAAAAGTAAGAAAAAAGCAACAACTAAACGCTTAAACAAACTCATCACTCCTTTTTAACCAACGTAATTCTGCCACCAGCCAATCGCCTTTTGTGCTGCACGCCCAGTTGCGTTATATGCATTTCTGGCTGTATTGTAACCATTTCTTAACCCAGTAAGCGTATCTTTACCAGCCTGATAGGATATGGCAGGGGAACGTTTAACAGAACCAATAGCAGAACCTAACTTACCACCATAATTTTGAAGATCTCTACCAGCATTAGGAATAGCATGAATGATGTTATTCGTAGAAACAACAGCACCAGTAGTCATAGCCCCAGCCAGATCAACGGCCTGAGCAGAAAGGAACGAAAGGAAAATAAGAGAAGCAGCAGAGGTTAAGAACCCAGCCACATTCTTACTAACATCTGTATCGGTAACACTAAAAGCAGCAGTGATTTCATTCTGAATCAAACTAACCATAAAAACAGCAACCATGAGCTTGACAGCCGAAGTAAGAAGGATTCCCCATGTCTTTTCAGCAATCGATCTTGTCCACTTAGTAATTCCAAAAGGAATTAAAACGAGAGACAATGATCCCAAAATAAGAAACTCAGCATTCGCCATAAATAAAGTAAAAGCAATACGAAAAATAGCGTACATAGCTATACATAAGGCAATAAGAGCCAAAATGTAAGCAGCTACAGAACCACCGGACGTAAAACTGGGAAAAGAAGAAATAATATGCTGAAAAGAATCAAAAATTGATTCACAAGTTTCACCAATAAGACCAGTAGGAGTATAAGTAGCATCTGCACCACCAGCCGTCATACCCAAAATCTGACCAGTTTCTTTAATAGCTACCATAAGCATGCCCCAGTTCTGAATCATGGCAGCTAGAAATCCTATATGCATAAGGCGAACAATCATATTACCAAAATTGAAAGCTGGGCCAAAAAACATATCAAATTCCGTAGCAATAGAAATAACAGCCAAGGTAGCCAGTAAAGCCAAAAGAGGTGACTGGAGATTAGTGATTCCAGTAGCACAAGCCTGATCGATATGAGTACTTACATTATCCAAAAGGGCTAAAGCACTATCCATTAAAACCACCCTTTCTTCTTAAAATATTCCTCAAAATAAGGAGAAAGGGTAGTCACTTTACCCTGCTTATCAGAATATTCCTTCATAGCTTTACCTGTTTTTTCAAAATCGCTGGCAAAGGTTTCATTCATCTTTTCCGCTGCATCGGCTTCCAGTTTCTTTGTTTCTTCGTTAATAACCTTGAGTTTGGCGTTCAAAGATTCAATGTCATTGGTGAGATCTGTACAATAAGCGTTCTCTGCTGAAATCAGGGCGTTAAGCTGTGCTGTATCTTTTTCTCCGTGAACGTTCTTTAACATTTCCTGATATTTAGCGATTCTTTCTTTAGAAGCATCCAGCTCTTTCTGTTTGTGATTGATGAGCTTTATCGTATCTCGATTGAGCTTTGCAATCTGAGATCGGTTCTGGTTCATTCGATTCTTCAATCCTTGATAAGATTCAGTTTCTGGATCAAAGGTATCAAAAGACTTAAAAGTATCAGTAAAACTCTTTTCCACATCATCCACACTGGATAAAATGCCACCAGTACTATCACGAAGATTTTTATAATCTTCCTGTACCTGTTTCATTTCCTGCCAGTACGGCTGGATTTTACCCCAGCCAAGGTCATACAAATGCTGTTTCTGTAAAGCAATTTGAGCATTGATGGTATTAATCTGTTCCGTTACCTTTGCAACCTGAGCTACAATTTCAGCATATACTTTAGCATCGTGAACTGGATAAACAGCCAAAGCCTGATCGCCACCAACAGCTACCCCAAAGAGCAGAACAGGTACAATAATAAGTTTTTTAGTTTCCGGTAAGTTCATGGTATTAGCCCCCTGACACATGTTTAAGAGCCTTCCAACGCTGCGAAAAATCGGCCGGAGAAAGGTTATCCAGTTTGGAAACATTGATCTGATCCTCTTTAGAAGTGGCCCCCAGAAAAGCAATTTCCAAAGGGGAAAGAGTCAAATCAAAAATACGAGTACCAAGAGAAGATTTATAGAAATACTGCCGTTTTGGTTTCATCCATTCAAGGATACTGATTTCTGTATCATTGAGATCAAACCGTTCATACATATTTCTGGCCAAGTCATTGATAGATGTATTGGGTAAAAAAATCTTTGTCAGACAGTTGGCCGAAACGACCGGAAGCAAATGATCATCAATGTCTGAAAGGTTCTGTGTAGCCATTACGACAGAACAGTTCTTCTTACGAAGATCTTTCAGATATTCCACAATCTTGTTTCTAAATGCTTCATTTCTTAGGAAAAGCCAACATTCATCCAGAATCATAAGGGCCGGAGAACCATCCAGCTGTGATTCAATACGATGGAAAAGATAATCCAAGGTCGGAGCCACAATGCGGTTATTTTCCATGAGTTTTTCCATTTCAAATACCTGCCAGCGACCGGCCCCGAATTTATCTACATTGGAATCAAAGAGAGAACCGTAAGCACCGTTAATAGATAAATCCCTCAAACTACTACGGATCTCTTCGTCCTGCAAGTAGGTAATCAGGGCGGTGATGGTTCGTTCTTCTATCGGTGATTCAGCAACGCTGCCAAGGGCATTTAAAATGGTATTTCTTTTTTGTGGTGTCATTTTTACGTTGCTGGCTTCTAGGTAATTCACGAGCCATTCCAAAACCCATGTCTTTTCAGTAGTTTCATCAATATGGGCCAAAGGCTGGAAGGAAATAGAGCTATTATCTACTAAAAGATTATAGAAATTACCGCCTATAGCTTTCGTAAGTACCCTTGAGGAAGCAGATTTATCAAAGACAAAAACCTTACAGTTTGGGTACTTTCTAAAGGAAGCGGAAATGGTATTCAGCAATACCGATTTCCCGGCCCCTGTAGGGCCTACCACAAGAGTATGCCCTACGTCACCGACATGAAGGTTGAAGTAAAAAGGCAGATGTTCTGGTGTAGAACATTGAATGAGCGGATCATCAATGAATGTCATTCCTTCTCGATGGATAGTTTCGGCGAGTTCGGCAAAATGTTTATTTTTTTTTTGACCATCGTAATAGGCACCCATAGGAGCGATATTACAGAAGTTTGTAGAATTGACGAGATACCGTCTAACATTATTTTCAAAGTTAGGTGGAATAGTAGAAAACCAGGCAGCGGTTGCATTGTCTTTTTCAATTTCCGCTATAAACTGCAAATCATTTACGATAGTACGAACTTCGGAAAGTTTTTCTTTTAAAACTTTCTGATTTTCATTCAGAAGAACAATATCAAAGGAAAGATAGCCAAAGCCAACTTCCCCAGCCTGTAAGAGATCCAGAGCTTCTTTAGCATCTTCGGCATCACGAACGGCTTCACGATCCACTTTAGGTGATTCCTGGCCTTTGATCGCTTCAAAAACCATAGTAATAAAACTCTTCTGCCGTTGTTCATGTTGTGCAGTGATAGTTTTTAATTCACGGACGGCCTGATCTTTACCAAGGGCGATGTATCTCACAACAAATCTATACTCACAGGAAAGAGAATTAAGGCGGTCAAACATAAAATCCACAGTATCGGATGGGAAATCTTTCACACCAACAATACCTACGTATTTATCTCCTAGCTTAGGAAACCGGCCACCCATGAAATGGCTGTCCTTTAATCGCTGTGTGATAAGAGAGCGAATATCTGCTTTCACTTCTACATGATGATCGGAGATGCAATCATGGAGATAAGTGAGTGTTTCCTGTTGTGTACAGGGTTCAATTTCTACAAAATAATCTTTTAAACCGCTGGTAATGACTTCACATTCGTCAAGGAATTTAGCTTCCATATCACCAAAATGCTTTGCCGTAGTTGCATAATCCTTGAGAAGTTCATTTACATCGGACTGAATCGGATTGAAAAGACGTACAAACTCTTTCATGGCCGATTTCAGTTCTTTCCAGACTTCCTTATTGGACTTATCCAGCATGCGAGACGCACGCTGTAACGCTTCTGACGGCCAGCGATAGCAGATAGTGAGATAAAAGGCATTACCGTAAATCTGATGCTTTGAGATATTCTTTTCACGCTCCTGTTCAAATTCATTCAACAGAGGATCAGTGAAAGAAGAATGAACAATATCTCTGGAAATCTGCTTATGCATTTCTGCAAAAACATAGTAATTATCTTTCATACGAAGAAAGATATTGTTAAGACCCACATAATAGTTATTTACATCGTTTTCTGTCATGTTGGATCCGTCATCACCACGAAAAACATAGGTTTTCTGAAATGTACCGTTCAGATTGAAAACTACATTATTGTCTGTCATATATCCCCAGGTGATGATATCTTCCAGACGGGCCAATTTATTTGCCATACAAACACCTCATTTCTCAATAATAGTGAGATTTAAATTTCAAGGATTCTTTGAGAATACCGAAAATACGATGATCATTCTTTACCAGGAAAAGTAAAAAGGAATAAACAAAGAAAAGCGGAATCAAAGCCTTTAAAGACCGGAAAACAAACACCATTAAGATACTAAGCATCAAAATACAGATGAAAACATTTCGAGGAAGACCACCCCAGTACACTGGACGAGACAGGGATTTAAAAACATGGGCACGCATACCAAAACCACCTTTCCTTGCGATAAAACCGAAAAAGATTGATAGAAAACACCACTTTAATAAGACATGGAAAATAAGTATTTTTAAATAGTAAATATTTACTTTTGTTTAAAAATGATGTTTTCTATCAACCCTTTTCCAAGGATTGATAGAAAAAGTATTAAACCCCTTCAACAACGTAGCTGACAAACTGAGATGCCCACATTACACAGGAAAGAGCAATGATAACAATCAGAATACGTCTAACACCATCACCAAGCTGGCCGGTAAACAGACCAAAACCAAGAATAGCAATACCGAGAACTGCCAGAACAGGAGCC
>NZ_BAABYQ010000001.1:2447500-2518828 GCF_042846925.1 Dialister sp. i34-0019-2H8 | reverse complement strand
CTTTGGGAAGAGGCTTGATGGCATCGGAGAAAGCGGCGATTGAATATCTTTGTGGATAAGTGGATAAGTCTGTGAATTAATAGATGCTTTCTATGGCTTTTCCACACGTTCTTCTGCGGTTTTCAAATGGCATTGTGAATAACTTCATTGTATCATTTCCCTTGCCTCTTGTATATGTACAAGATGTGGGGAGGAAACCGGACAGGGACGCAAGGAAAACGGCGGAGAGTGGGTTTGGATTTCAAGGTCAGCCCTTGTGGCTAATGCCATTAAGTTAAGCGGCAGAACGTTCTAGGCTCCCCATCGGGGGAGCGGGTTCTATGGGTTCGAAAGGTAGAGCGGGGTTGGTGCGGCGCCAGATCCTTCGACTCAGTTCTCACTGCTTTGCCTTTACATTTTCGAACATCCGACATTTCACTCCGCTCAGGATGACGAAATGGGGCGATGCCTGAAGGTCTCTTAAGCGCAGGTTCCCCTCGTATCGCCAGCCTTCCCCTCGAGGGGAAGGTGCCCCGAAGGGGCGGATAGGGCACAGGCGGTATGAAAGAGAGCGGGAAGGAGCGTCTTAAGTACGTCGTTTATGAGAGTACCCTATCCACCGCTCCGCGGTCCCCCTTCCCCAATGGGGAAGGCTAATCGGTGGCGGCTTCGCCGAGATCGATGACGAGGTCGCAGCTGTTCTGGTATTCGTTATCTCACATACGACGTTTATCGCCGCTCAGGATGACGAAACGGGGCGATGCCCGAAGGTCTCTTGACAGCAGCTTCCCGTTTTGATTTTCTGTCATCGACCGCCGGATCGCCAATGAAAAAGATTTCTCGCTTCGCTCGAAATGACGATGCGGGGGCTGGTGTCTCTCGGTGTATTAGCCTTCCAATCCCCAGCCACTAGTCACCTCTCCCTTCTCCCAAACCTTGTCTTGCCAGCCTTCCCTTTGGTAAAATATAAGTAAAAATAACCTAAGCGAGGCAAAGTATGAGTGAGATTACAAATGATCCGCGGCTGAAACAGGCGGCGGAGGAAGCGATAGCAAAGGCAGTGGACCGGCGCGTGATTTCCTTCACGCTGGATGGCGAGACGTACTGGATCAAGCGGAAGATGGGAAATGGACGGAAACAGTTTGCTAAATATTCCGTCGAGAAGGAATTTTATTTCGAAGTGGCGAAGATGACCATCGCCGGCCGCATGGCGCCGCTGCTTGTGCCGGAGATCCTGGTGCTGACGCCGGACTATATGGTGACAAAGGACGGCGGGCGCACGCTCAAGAACTGGCTCGATACCGACATGCCGGAAGAAGATAAGGAACAGCTTCTCGAAGAGGCCGGCCGCGCGCTGTGCTCCCTCCATCAGGCAGGCATCGTCCATGGCCGTCCGGCACTGCGTGACATCACATGGAAAGAGGGAAATTTCACCTTTCTGGACTGGGAGAACTGCATGCTCACCAAAGACATTGAAGAGCAGAAGGCCGTCGACCTCATTCTCCTCCTCCATGGTCTGGCACGCGAAGACTACAGAGAAGAAGGACATCGCATGGAAGCCCTGGACCGTGGCTATCTGGCACAGGGCGGAGAGAAGACGCGTGAAAATGCGATCCGTCTCTTCCGGAAGCACGGCGTCCTCTGCCGCATCGTCAAGGCGCTCTCCCCCTTCCACATGGTCGATGTCGAAGCCGCCAGAAAGGTGTGCGAGTACTTTTTAAATTAGGAATTAGGAATGAAGGTGGCGGCTTCGACGAGCTCCTTCGGCTCAGGTCGCAGCTGTTCTGGCATTCGTACTCTCACATACGACGTTTTTCGCCGCTCAGGATGACGAAACGGGGCGATGCCCGAAAGTCGTATGCAAGTCACCAGTCACTAGTGACTGGTAGCTAGGGATTAGGAGTCTCAAGTGACTGGGAGACTAAGAGGCTTGAAGACCTCAGACTCCCGTATCGTCATTTCGAGCGAAGCGAGAAATCTTCCTTGCAGACCGATAAACGATGAATGTGTGAAAGCAGGGATTAGAAATCTCAAGTTACTACTTTAGGGCATCGCCCTATTTCTACTCTGCGGCGCTTCATTATTTTTCGCGCCGCACCCCAAGTTTGAAAGCAGGAATGAGTGGCTAGGGATTAGGGATTGGGGATTAGGAGTGACTAGTGACTGGTGACTAAATACAACCTTCGGGTATCATCATGATTTATACTCCGCGGCGCATTTCGTCATCCTGAGCGGAGTGAAATGTCGGATGTTCGAAAATGTAAAGGCAAAGCAGTGAGAACTGAGTCGAAGGATCTGGCGCCGCACCAACCCCCTTTGAACCTATAGAACCCGATGAACCTCTTTCGCACGCAATCAAAAGGCAGCACGCCCCATGGGCTGGCCCTAAGTCCATACCCAAAACTCATTTGACTTTCCATTCAAATCATGGTAGAATGTGTCCAATTTCAAAATAGACAAGGATCGGGATCAGGCTGGTGAATTTTCTCAGAGAGGCAGTGGATGGTGAAAACTGCTGAAAAGGACGCAGCCACGTCACCCGAGAGTCCTTTTTTTGATCCCCCTTGCGGTATAGAAAAAAGCGGCGGCTCCGTTATCGCCCAATCGAGCAGGAAACAGCGGTCTGTTTCCATGGCAAGGTGGTACCTCACGCAATGTGCCCTGTCGGATGTTTTCCGGCAGGGATTTTTTATTGGCAGGAAGAAATCCCAAGGTTCACGGGTCTGGAAGGCGCCTCCGCTTTGCGAGCGGTATATGCAAGCCGAAACATGCGGCGGCTCTATAAGATGGATGTGCCGCCCTGCTGAACCCTTGGAAGTGACAGAACCATTTCCGCAAGCCGTTTCCCGGATCCGATCCCGGATCCTTCCTCCATTCACGAAAGGAGTTTACTATGAAGAAAAATTTCTTGATCCCGATCGGGCTGATGCTCTTTGCCCTCTTCTTTGGCGCAGGGAATCTGATCTTCCCAGTGTACATGGGCCAGAATGCCGGCGTGGATACCATTCCCGCGACGCTGGGCTTTCTTTTGACAGGCGTAGGGTTTCCGATCCTTGCCGTCGCAGCGATCGGCTATGCCGGGAGCGACCTTGAGTCACTGGCCTCCCGTGTACACAAGGGCTACGCCATTTTCTTCACCGTCTGCCTCTACCTCACCATCGGGCCGGCTTTCGCCATCCCCCGTACAGCGACGACATCCTATGCGATCGGCATCGCGCCCTTCTTCGGTGAATCAATGCAGCAGACCGCGCTCTATGCCTTCGCCTTTATCTTTTTCGTGATCTCTTGGTGGCTCTCCATCAGCCCATCGAAACTGGTCAACCGCATCGGGAAGATCATCACCCCGGCACTCCTTCTCTTCCTCGCCATCCTTTTCATCACAGCGACACTCTTCCCGATGGGCAGCTGGCAGGAGGCACAGGCAGCCTATCAGCCCTCCATCAAAGCGCTGACGCAGGGCTTCCTCGATGGATATAACACCATGGATGCACTGGCTGGTTTCGTATTCGGCATCATCGTCGTCAATGCTGTCCGTCAGTATGGCGCGGCAAGCAATGAAGAGGTCGCCTCCCATACCCTGAAGAGCGGCCTCATCGCGGGCGGCTGTCTGGCTGTCATTTACATCTTCCTTTCCGTCATCGGTGCCTGCTCTGTAGAGAAGCTGGGACTTATGAAAAACGGCGCAGACATCCTGGTCGGTACCGCGCACCACTACTTCGGTAGCTACGGCCGCATCCTGATGGGCGTGATCGTCCTCCTCGCCTGCCTCACCACCAGCGTCGGCCTCATCACCGCCTGCGGCGAATATTTCAAGAAACTCATCCCTGCGCTCTCCTACAGAGCTTGGGTGACCGTATTCTCCGTCATTTCCTTTGGTATCGCCCTCTTCGGCCTCACCACCATCATCACCGCTGCCATTCCGGTCCTCATGTTCCTCTATCCTTTGACTATCTCCCTCATTTTCCTCACCTTTGGTGATCACCTCTTCGGCGGGAAACGCAGCGTCTACGCCTGCGCCACCCTTTGCACTCTGATCCCTGCCCTCTACGACGGATGTCACACGGCCGGTCTCTCCCTCGGCGCGATCGACGGCCTCATGCAGTCCCTCCCACTGGCAGGCTATGGACTTTCCTGGATCTCCTTCTTCCTCTTCGGAAGCGTGCTCGGGATGGTCTTGGGGAAAAAATAGGAATGAGGAATGAGGAATGAGGAATGAGGGATTAGGAATGAAGGTGGCGGCTTCGCCGCGAATATATATATATGTGGCGATGCCCGAAGGTTTGCGATGGTAGGTTTCTCTCGTATCGTCAGCCTTCCCCTCGAGGGGAAGGTGCCCCGAAGGGGCGGATAGGGCACAGACGGTATGAAAGAAAGTGGGAAAGCGGAGAGGTGCGCCGCACAACCCCTGCCCTACCTATAGAACTTATAGAACCTACTGGACCTCTTTCACAAGCAATCAAAGGACGGTACGCCCAAGGGGCTAACCCTGAACCCTTAAAGTTCGAAAGCAGGGATGATTAGTAGCTAGGGATTAGGAGCCGCAAGTGACTGGTAGCTAGTGACTGGTGACTTAAATACTACCTTCGGGCATCGCCACCATCTATACTCCGCGGCGCTTCTGATTTTTATGCGCCGCACCACCCCCTTTGAACCCTCTGAACCTGTTGACCCGCTGAACCTCTTTCGCATGTAATCAAGGGACAACACGCCCCATGAGCTAACCCTGAACCCCGAACCCTGAACCCTTAAACCCTTTATCTCACTCCCCATCTGTGCTATGCTATACGAAACAGCAAACCGCTCACTATCCACGATTTCCAAGAAACGAGGTCCTTCCCATGACATCTGCCGATGAAAAAAGTCTCGCCCTGCGCAAATGGATCTTTGCCGGGCTGATGGTCGCCGCCGGCGTACTGCTTTCCCCCATGTTCTCCTTTCCGCTGGGCGTGACGAAAGCATTTCCCCTGCAGCATATGATCAACATCTTTCTTGCGGTCCTCTGCGGCACGCGCTATGGCACCGCAGCCGCCTTCGGCACCTCCCTCATTCGCAATCTCTTAGGCACCGGCAGCCTTCTCGCCTTCCCCGGCTCCATGGTGGGCGCTTTCCTCTCCGGCTACCTCTACAGCCACACGCACAAGCTCTGGGCTGCCGTCATCGGAGAATTCGTCGGTACCTCGATCATCGGAGGACTCCTCTCCTACCCGATTGCCGCCCTCTTCATGGGTTCGGCCAAAGGCGCCTTCTTCTACGTCTCCCTCTTCGCCGTCTCCTGCGGCGCAGGCTGCGTCATCGCCTTCGTCGTCCTGAAGGGCATGAAAGTGATTCAAACAGAATTCTCGAAAATGTAAGAAAATAAAAAGCCCAGTCCCCACATTGATCAGCCCCTGTCAAGGTAGACATGGCAAATATCTAAAAAATTATAGCCGTAAGTTCCATGTTGGTGTTTTAGTATCAGCATGGGATTTGCGGCATTTTGTTATGCCGCGAATTTTGCTTTGTATTTCTGAATCCGTTTGTTCTCGGCAATCGGGAACTGTTCCGGGTTCTTCGCGTGCAGAGCTGCCATGCGAACTTCCATTGGCGTCCTTACTCCAAATCGTTCCTGAAAACGTTCGTAATTGTAAAAATGGACGTATTGGTCGATGGCCGAACGCAGCTCGCCGCCGCTGCTGAACTTATTCAGGGAATACATCTCTGTCTTCACAATTCCCCAGAAACCTTCCACTGGGCAATTGTCGATGCAATGCCCAACACGGGACATGGATTGCTCCATCCCCTGCTTCGAGAGCTTGAACTGGAATGCTTTACTGGTATACTGGAACCCCCGGTCACTGTGGAACAACGGGTGTGCTTCCGGATTTTTGCGAATCGCCTGCTCAAATGTGTCAAACACCAGCTTATTGTCATTGCGTCCGCTTATGACGTAGGCGACAATCGACCGGTCATAGAGATCGAGGATGGCGCTCAAATAGAGCTTTTTGACGACTGATCCTTCGTACCATTTGAATTCTGTCACGTCCGTTGCCCACTTCTGGTTCGGTCGTTCTGCCTGAAAACCCCTGTGAAGGATGTTCTCTGATGTGGCTTCTGGTGTGGTCCTTCTGTATTTTGCCTTCTTGCACCGGATCACGGAATGGATATTGAGCTCCTTCATGAGTCGATGAATGCGGTTCCTGCTGTAATGCGTGTGGTTCAGGCGATTGATCCAATCAGTCATGCGCCGATAGCCCAGGATGTGGTGGAATCGTTCATCATACTCTTGGATCAGTTGGGCGATGATCTCGTTTTCTTTTTCCGCTTTTGGGACATCTCGCTTCAGCCATTGATAATAGGATGCTCTCGTAATACCTACCTGACCACACAGCCAGCAAATGCCCCAGCCCTTTTCTGCGTGGCACTGCTGGATTGCTTCATAGGTTATGGCATGGCGCAGCCTGCCAAGTTTCACCTCCCTTCCAGGGCTTTCAATTTTTTTAAGAAATAGACCAACCTCTCCTGTTCCTCAAGCTGCCGTTTCAAGCGCCGGTTCTCACGCCGGAGACGTTCCATCTCGTCAACTTCTTCGTCGGTTTTATGATGTCCGCGCCGGTCGGTAAGGCCAGCTTCCCCGTCAGCGACGTATTTCCTCACCCAATCGTATACCTGACTGTAGGAAACGTCATAGTGCGCAGCGGTGTCCTTGTAGTTCTTGCCATGCGATAGACAATACTCCACAATCTCCTTGCGCTCCGAAAGCGATGTTTTCTTTCTTGCTCCTGCCATATAGACCTCCCGTTTTGGATCGTAGTCCTTAAGTTCTATATGGTCATTATACTGCTTCATCCAGTGCCGGAGAACGGAACGGCTTGAAATGTTGTATTTTGCTACGATGTTGTCAATGCTGCCCTCGCCACGTAGCACGGCAAGGACGCAGCTTGCCTTGAATTCCTTGCTGTAGCTTGCGTTCCCAGCTCTATCCATGAAAGAGGCCTCGCCCTGTTTCTCGTATTTCCTTACCCAGCCACGAAGACTCCGCTCGGATATCCCATTCGCTCTGGCGATTTGTCGGTAAGATCCTTTGCCGGAAAGATATTCTCTCACTCTGGCAAGCATCCAATCTGCTGAATGTTTCCTTTTGGCCATTAAAAAAATCCCCCTAAAGCAGTTTGGTTATTTACCTTGTCTGCTTTAGGGGGATCATATCACATCGGCGGCTGGACTTTTTTATTGGGGCAGGGATGAGTGACTAGTGGCTAGTGACTGGTAGCTAGGGATTAGTGGCTAGGGATTAGGAGTGATTAGTGACTGGGATTTGCCGACATCGTCATCCCGAGCGCAGCCGAGGGATCTTTACTGCACTGCGGGAATCAGTGTGTATGCGCCGAGGGAAAACGATGTCTTGGTGCTGCCTCACATCAGGCGATGAGCATTCTGCAATAAAGATTTCTCGACTACGCTCGAAATGACGATGCGCGCGAAGCGCTATCAAAACTCCGCGGCGCTTCTGATTTTTATGCGCCGCACCACCACTCCTCACTCCTAACTCCTCACTCCTAACTGGCGAGTAGAGCTTTCACACGCAATCAAGGGACGGCACGCCCCACGGGCTAACCCTGAACCCATCAACCTGAACCCCTTTCTCTCTTGACACTCTCCCACATATTACGCTATAATGTTTTAGTTTTGTGAATAAAAAATAATACACATGATATCCGTAAGTTTTGATATTACATTTTTGCATGAGAAACCGAGAGCGCACCATGGGGAAAGCGGCTCCGATTTCAGAAGAGAGGAACCATGAAACACGCTTTTTTGAAAGCAGCCATTGCAGCCTGCTTCGCCTGCGCCGCAGTGACCGTAAGCGCAGCAAATCCATTCACCGACGTATCTGCTGACGACTGGGCCTATCAGGCCGTCGCTTCGCTCTCCGATGAGGGCGTCATCGACGGCTATCCGGACGGCACCTTCCGCGGAGACAAGCATGTCACCCGTTATGAGATCGCGCAGATCGTCGCCCGCCTGATGGCGAAGGAAGACACACTGAATGCGTCCCAGAAGGAGACCCTCGCCAAGCTCTCCTCTCAGTATGCGAATGAACTCAAGGACCTCGGTGTCCGCATCGCAGAGCTTGAAAAGAAGCGTGGTGCGACCGACCTCATCACCGAGCTCCGTGTCCAGAGCATCGACCGCTATGACGATGTATTCAAGGGAAAAAAGCACAACGAGCTTTCTACCCGCGTCCGCCTGAATACCATCACCCCCGTGAACGACCGCGTCCACCTCTACGGTCAGATCGAAACCATTCTGGATATGAATGGCAAAGAAAGCTATGACGTGAACCGCATCAATCCGAATGATAAGAATCAGAAAGAAATTCGCAATGGTTACGGCGATGGCGATTTCCACCTGAACCGTCTGTGGACCACCTACCAGTTCGGACCGAAACAGGATACCTCGAAGCTCCCCTTCGGCCCGTCCAAAAACCTCATTGGTATCGGCCAGTTCCCGGTCAAGATGGGTGTCACCGGTTACACCTATGACGGCGAAGTCAAAGGCGTCTTTGCCTCCTTCGGCGACTACCTGAAAGGCGGCCGCCTCACCCTCGCCTTCGGCCGTGCGACGAATATCAACTACGCGTACACCGGCCCGATGATGCGCGGCGTAGCACTGAAGAATACGGAGATCTCCGACCTTATGGGCAAAGCAGCTGGACAGGCTGCTTTGAAAGCGGGTAAGACGCCAGAAGAAGCTATGAGTGTGTATAAGAGTACCTATAAGACATTGAATGACGGCTTATCCAGCAACAATATAGCGGATCGCGCAGCTGCTGCGCAGAAAATCAATGCTATGGTCGCACAGGCATCTCCTGAACTGCAGAAGCTCGCAAAGAATCTGACACCGATGCTTGATGGGGAAAATGCATTCAACTACTTCCCGATGGATAATGTACATATGGGCTGGGGCGATGACGAAGACGTACCGGTCGCTTACGCCTCCTATATTTATAAGAAACCGGGCCAGTGGGAAGTCCACGCTTACGGCATGAAAGCCTGCGGCCCTGTCGGCCATATCGCGAAAGCCTACGGCTTCGCCGGCTCCTACAACGTCACCCCGATGCTTCGCGTCCAGGGGGAATTCGTCAAGAACCTCAGAAAGCTTCCGCTGAACAATGAACGTCCGTACAGCTACAACTACGGCATTCACTACGGCGAAGCGAATGTCCTCAAGGCCAAGTCCTTCTCCATCGGCGTCGACTACGTCTACAGCCAGGCAGGCACCTACTTCGGCGGCTCCAGCAACGATATCGTCGACCAGTACATGGGGCATGTCTACAGCGATTGGAGAGGAAGAAAAATGCCGGCCTACTTTGCGGATAAGCTCGATGCGACACTGAATGGCACCGACTCTCCGGATAAGAAATACGGCGGCGCGAAATTCTACCTTGCCAAAGCCTCCTTTGTCCCCATGCGCGGCCTCCTTGTCGAAGCCAACTACGGCTTCAACGCCAAAGATATGGGCGGCAAGAAGATGGACAACATGTTCATGCTGAAAGCGACCGCATATATTAAATGATCGCGGATCGCGAAATTTTCTCACCTCCGTGGATAAGAAATAGAAATCGGTGATGGTGCAAAGTTCAAAAAATTCAACGGTATTTCCGTTTGGAAGAATACTGTATGACCGTGCGGTGCTTTTATTACGCACCGCACCACCCCATTGCCCTCACAGGACCCGTTGCGCCTTTTCCTGAGGTCCCTGAACTTTGCACCAAAATCTTTTTTAAAAATATTTGCAAAAACCCCTTGCAATTTCCAGAAAGATTTGTTATTATATACAAGTCACATGGATGATGACTTCCATCAAACAGATAGGGGCATAGCGCAATTGATAGAGCAACGGTCTCCAAAACCGTAGGTTGGGGGTTTGAGTCCCTCTGCCCCTGCCACATGGCCCAATAGCTCAGCTGGATAGAGCACTTGACTACGAATCAAGGTGTCGGGAGTTCGAATCTCTCTTGGGTCACCAGCCTGAAAGCCAGTACCGATCACGGTGCTGGCTTTTTTCGTGCTTGAGAAAATAAAAGCAGTGGACCATCAATACCGGATACCTGCCGCCTCGTCAGGAGGTTGTAGAGGATCCGGCTATCAAAGAAGCGATCGCCAAGACTCCGGCCCTCAAGGTTGCATTTGATGAGCTGCCGACACTTTCTCCGTTCACGGGGAAAAATGCACTGTATTTTCTTCTGATCGCACGATCTTATTCCGTTTACCGTCACCATGGTTCCGAACTACATCACCTTATCGGATATGGGTCTCGTAGACAGTATTTATGGCGTCGCGCTTCCGCAGCTGGCGGATGCGACTAGGATCTTCCTGCTGAGGCAGAGCCAGGAACGGGCTGTATCCCTGTGACCGTTCAGTATCACGAAGACTATGGAAGCCGTGTGGGATATTATTTTACGGTCAATGGAACGGATGTCATCTCCATTATGCGAGAAGATATTCTGCGGGGAAGATCGCAAACCTACTGGAAGGTCGATCAGCATACGCTGCATTTCTTTGATAAGGCGACGGAAGCCAATATCGGGTATCCGGAGGAGTAGTCATGAAATATTTCATCAGTGATCTCATCGTAGGAATGAAGCATTTTGCGGAATTTGCTGACTGGATCGAGAGCAACGAAGATCCCGATCTCGGCATTGAATTTACCGCATTCACACATGATGAAGCCTATTGGCAGGCTTTGGAGTCCAAAGTCCCGCAAATGACATGTTTCTTGCCCTTTCATGGGCCGTATGTGAACATCGAGGCGGCCTCGAACATCGGATCCGAAGAGAATGTATGGCTTATGGAAAGCTATAAAATGATGGCAAAGCAGACCAGCATCTGGACTATCATCATGGAACGGCAGATATTCGGCAGATCATGCATTGGGCAGGGAAATATACCGAGGATGCGGACATCGTTATCGAGTATGAACCGCATGAAAAGCTGACACATGCAGAACTTCTGGATGAAATGCATGAATTGAGAAGCTGGGTGGAAGAAGGAAAAGCGCTTTCTTGAAATCTCATCAAATGAAAGCGCCCGAAGGCTGCAGCCTATATGCTATAGTCTTCGGGTGTTTTTGCTTGCGCTGATTTTGTTATAACTCTGCGCAATAGCAACAGATATGACGGATATAATAAAGCGTCGCATACTTGGATTGGATGGAAGGAGATAGTCTTTTGTAAAGAGCATGTGTGATCAGGCAGGAAGGGGAATTGCCGGCGGCCATTTCTTGGGTAAGAGTGGAGACTCTGTCAGCATGAAGACCTGTCCATTGAATGATGGGTGGGATCGTGTCTGAGATGAAAAGGCGGATAGGGCGTGAAAGACCGGCATCCATTGCTATACAGGCAGACAAGCTGCGAAACCACTGTTGGTTTTTGCCGCAGGCATTGCATGTATCTAGAGTGATAGAAATCAGGCGTGGCAACGTGAGAGCAAACGTGTAACTTTCTGTTTGATGGCCGTCCAGCGTCAAAAGTATCTCATCCAGGTGCTGCTGAATATCCAAAAGATCTGTTCTGGCTGCGAAGTGTGAAGCCAGTTCTTTTAAGAATAGGTGGCGTGCCTCTGGTTCAAGAATGAATGGATAATAATCGGTCTGGAGATTTTTAGTGGATAGGCGAATAGAAATCATAATGACTTCACGTGTGTCAGTATTCTTCATAGCTTTGTTTTTCTTTCATGGCATAGATCATGGTGCAGTAATCTTCTGACTTTGAGGTGACGAGACAGTTGACGACGTCCATGATAAAAATGGGACCTTTAATAGATTGGTTTTCTTTTTTGAGCGCATCCAGATAAAAGTGGACACACTCTGCCATGTTTCGTCCACATGCATAGAAAAGCATGCAGATCCATTCGCCGTTGGGAATGAATTGAATTTCTTCTTTCTTATGTTTTTCTGGATGATCAATTTTTAAAAAGTAGGTGACTTGCGTGAAGTCTTTCTTGGCAATGTCGACAGAGGTAAAAAGTGCCTGTAATAGATAATGCGGCCATTTTTCATCAGCAAATCCTTCCAGAAAAAGTTGATTGGCTATATTGGATTCAGAGGACTCAAATTGATGATTGGTCTTGGCTTTCTTTGAGGTAATGATAAACCACTCCGGCAGGTAGAGATCGAATAAAGTTTCTGGTGCGTGGCGCTTTGAAAGCTGGTAGTAGTAGCGAAGGTTGCTGATGGTATTGAGAATAGCGGTGGTTTCCTGCATGTGGCTTTTCAGCGTTTGGGAGATTTCATCATATTTGTTTATCGTTACTTCATGGTGCTCTGCCCAAATAAATTCTCGGATTTCTTTGAGCGGAATGCATGCGTTCTTTCCAAACAAAATGCGTGTGAGTACCAGCGACTGTTCGGGCAGGTAATAACGATAATGATTTTTTCCGATATAGGCAGGCTTTAGCAGCCCGATCGCATCATAGTGTTTCAGCGTATCAATGGATGTGTGTGTTAATTCACTGAATTTGCGAATGGTTAGATATTTTTTTGCGTTTTCCATGATTATCTTAGCTTTCAATTGACTTGTGGGTTACCCATAGCTTTATAATACCATAATGGAATGCAATGCGTAGCATGATTATTTTATGAGGAAATACAAATGAATTGGAAACGATATGCACAAATTTGTCTTATGGGAGCAGCATTTCTGATTGGCGGATGTGGTATGGGAAACCAGGAAGAGCCTGCTTCGTCTGCCGCAGCAATCAGGCAGGAACAGGCATTTCCTGTGGTGGTAGAGAACTATGATAGTCAGGGGAACGGAGTCGCTACGACGTATGAAAAGCCCCCGCAGAAGATCATTGCCCTATGGCAGAATTCAGTCGAGACATTGCTGGAGTTGGGGGCTAAAGATCGGATTGTGGCTGTATCAGGAGTTGATGATGTTCGGCATCTGACTGAAGAAAATCAAAAGATCTATC
The DNA here is from genome assembly GCF_042846925.1 of Dialister sp. i34-0019-2H8. Taxonomy (NCBI): domain Bacteria; kingdom Bacillati; phylum Bacillota; class Negativicutes; order Veillonellales; family Veillonellaceae; genus Dialister; species Dialister sp. i34-0019-2H8. The sequence continues at coordinate 2,505,896 of NZ_BAABYQ010000001.1, read as the reverse complement.
CGACACTGCCGCTAATGACGAAGTATACGCTGAATCAGGAAACGGCATTGACGCTGCATCCGGATTTTATCTTAGGCTGGCTTTTCGATTTCACCGGAAGAGCCAATTCTATCGGGACGTGGAATTTCTGGCATGAGCGCCATGTGCCTGTGTATATGACCATGATGAATAATGCAGAATTTTTAAAGAAGCATGTCATAGAAGATGAATTGAAGTACATTGAAGATGTCGGAAAAATTATCGGGAACAGTACAAAGGCAACAGAGATCTGTGAGGATATTCAAAATAGGCTGAAAACCTATGCGGATTACGGTGCCAGACAGAATACACACCCGAAGGTACTGCTCATAGGCAGTCTTGCGAAGGATCTGCATGTGTATACGCCGCGCACACTGCCAGGAGATATTGTGACTCGCTTGGGCGGTCATGTCTTGGGGAAAGAGGTCGAGAGTGTCGGAAATACAGAAATCATGAGTCTGGAAACAGCAGTTACGGAGAATCCGGATATTATTTTTATTCAGTCTAAGCCGGAAATCGATGATGAAACATTGGCGTCTGTGTACACTCATCCTGCCTTGCAGGAGATCAGCGCTGTCAAAAATAAAAGGGTATATGCGATACCCTTTTATACGATCCGCTGTCCGGCGGTTCGTGTGAGGGATGCGATAGAAATCTTTGCGCGGGGATTGTATCCAAAACATTTTAATTAAACGCCCCAAATATATTGACATGTGGGTAACCCACTACTTTATAATACGATTATCAATTGTTAAGAACGCATGAGTCATTTTGTTCAAATCGTGAGAATCAAGAGAAGCAAAAAGCAATAATCGCGAGGGATCGAATGAGAATGCAGACGTTTCTTATCAGAATTCATATAAGGAGAGAGATTATGAACAAAAAACGAGCAGCATGGCTGGTAGCCGCATTGATGACAGCAAACGGAATTTCGGGGGGGTACTGGCAGCGGGCAATCAGCTCGATGAAGTGATCGTCACAGCTGATCGCTATGATGCAGATACTGCGCAGCTGGCGCCGGTCGCATCCGGCATGGTAGGTACGAAGCAGAATGTGGGGACACTGGGCAGCCAGGATGTACTGGATACACCGTTTGAACAGATGACATTTACCAAGAAGGCGATGGAAACCTTTTCCCAGCCGCAGAGAAGCGTGATGGATGTGCTGTCGCTGTCTCCATCTGTCCGTGTTACACACGGGTCTACGGATACGAATCTGTATATCCGCGGTTTCTCGGCAGGCAGCGGCAGTTGGAGTATGAATGGCATCCCCAGCATGAGTCATCAGATGACCATGCCGACCAACTATATGGATCGCGTCGAAGTACTGGCAGGGCCAAACATTGGTGTCAATGGGATTGGCATTTTCATGGCAGGCTCTGTCGGCGGGACGGTCGGCGTCACAACGAAAAAAGCACAGGAAAAGCCAATGCTGAATGCGGGTCTTTCCTGGTCTAGTGATTCCTACTATACGCAGACGGTCGATGTGGGTAAACGTTTTGGTAAAGATGGTGCCTGGGGCGTGCGCATCAATGCGCTGAATGCGACGGGGGGTCTCGCCGTAGATGGTACCAGAGATTACAAGAGAGATATCGCAGTGAATATCGACCATCGCGCTGAACGCAGCAAGACCAATATTTTCTTCAGCTACGACTATGACAACCAGTATGGTCGGTCCAATACCATTGGCCTAGGCAGCTTGAGCGGTCTTCCAAAGGTACCGAATAATAAAAAGAATCTTTCTCCGCACTGGTCCAATGATAAATATGAAAACACCACTTTTATTTTGAATCATGAGCAGTATTTGTCAGATGATCTGACCTGGTTTGGCAATTTTGGCTGGCGCTGGGAGGATTATTCCAGCTGGTTGCAGCAGTGGTCTGGTCGTCAATTGATTGATTTTGATGGAAATTACACAGGTACCTATACACAGATGCCGGTTTTCCATCACTACACGTATGCCAATACCGGATTCAAAGGAAAATTCAATGTAGGGCAGTGGAAAAATGAATGGGCAGCCATGTTTGACTGGACGAAATTCACAAGAGAAAAAGATACCAATGTTAGTGCGTCTAATAAGTATAATATTACCGGAAACATTTACAGCGGAACATCTTCTGCTCGTCCGAATGTAGTATGGGATGCCATCAATCCCAGCCAGTCGGATATCATGAGTGGCTGGACTTTGGTGAATACACTGAGTTCTCCAGATGACAGACTGCACTTTACTTTTGGTTATCATGGACATGAAGTCAAGGAAGATGACCAGAAGGGACATGTCGTGAAGTCCAGCGCGACAGCTCCGATCTTGGGCTTGAATTATAAAATCACGCCCAATGTGGCTGTATATGCCAGCCATACCGAAAACTTTGTACAGGGCAATACAGTGGGACAGAGTTATAGCAATAGAAATGAAATCCTTCCACCGTCTAAAACAAAACAGAACGAATTTGGCTTCAAGTATAAGAATGGAGATACGTTAAGCACTTTAAGTTTCTTCGAAATCAAAAAAGCCAATGGGATCGCTGTGCCGAATGGGGATGGCACAGAAGCGTATAAACTGGATGGAGAACAGAGAAATCGCGGGATCGAATACTCTCTGTCTGGCGATGCCGGAAAGAAACTGAGCTACATCGTCGGCGTATCTTATCTGGACTCCAAACAGACAAAGACACAGAAAGGGCTGAATGACGGCAGACGCGTAGATGCGATGCCGAAGTGGTCGGCAGATCTGGCGCTGATGTACAAGCCGACAGATGCGCTTCAGGTGACAGGACGTCTGACCTATACCGGTTCTGCTTTGATTCGAAATACAGCCAGCTATGATGCACCGATTAAAATCGGCGGGCAGACGCTGGTGGATCTGGGCGTTTCCTGGGATACGCATTTCGGAAAACAGCCAGTGACACTTTCGGCGTGGTGCTACAATCTCTTTGATAAAGACTACTGGTATGCAGCCGGTGGAAATAATATCGGCCTCGGTGCACCAAGAACCTATGCGATCTCTGCGCAGTTCAAGTTCTAAGGAAATATTGATCGCATCTGATTTCATTCCGCTTCCAATATTTCCGTAAAGATCAACAAAAATATGTTAAAATACTCTCAATGGATAACTAATCTGCAATTATCTATTGAGAGTTTTTTATAAGAAAGGGGTCACCAACATGGAGTCCATCTCAGTAGGAGTTGATATCGGTTCCGCTGCCATCAAAGTGGTCGTGCTTTCTGGGCGGGGGCAGCTGATGCACTCTGCGTATGTGCCGCATCATTATCGCGTACGGGAAACGCTCCGAATACTGTGGCGGCAGCTGATGGCGAAAGTGAGCGAGGGGGCATTGCATCTGGCTTTTACGGGGAAGGGAGCGGCAGAGTTCTCTTCGGCACTGCAGATCCCGTTCGTGGATGAAGTGCAGGCAGAGACAGAGGCCTTGCGGAGGTTTCACCCCGAGGTCGATGTGGCTGTTTCTCTGGGTGGGGAAGATGCGCGGATGATGTATTTCGAGAGAAATGGCGAGATGGATCTCAGAACAAATCGGAAATGCGCAGGTGGGACGGGAACGTTTCTGGCACATATGGCGGCGTTCTTCGGTGTGGATATCCAGGCGTTGAATGCGCTGGCAGAAAATGGGATACATCTCTATCCCATTGCCTCCCGGTGCGGGGTCTATGCGAAAACTGATATTCAGGCGCTGATGAATCAGGGCGTCGGTAAAGCGGATTTGGCAGCATCTATTTTCCAGGCGGTGGTGAATCAGGTGCTTTCTGATCTGGCCAAAGGGCGGCTGATACAGGGGAAGCTGGCGCTTCTGGGCGGACCGTTCGCTTTCATGCCGGCGCTTCGCCGTAGATTCTTGCAGACGATCGGAATCTCTTCGGCAGATGTCCTTCCTGTCACGCACGGGGAGCTTTATTGTGCTTGGGGAGCGGCTTTGCTGGGTCGGGAAGCTGCTCCAATTGCATGGCAGGATGTGAAGAGACTGCTGGATCAGGATCATTTACAAGAAGTGGCTGCCGAACGACTGGAACCACTCTTTCCGGATATGGCAGCGTATGACAGCTTTCGATGCTATTATCAACGTTTCCGACTTCCCCGAAGGCCGATGCCGCAGCCGCCCGCTAGATTGTGGCTGGGGATGGATGCAGGCTCTACGACGATCAAGCTGGTTCTCGTGGATGAAGAGGGTCAGATTTGTTATGAGGATTACAGGAAAAATGAGGCCGACGCACTTGAGACAGCCAAGAAGATGCTGCTTGCTATGTATAAAGCACTGCCTGCGGGCATTTCCATCGCCGCATCCGGCATCACCGGATATGGAGAGGCGTTTTTGAAACAGGCTTTTCAGATCGATACCGGAGAAGTGGAAACCGTCGCACATTTACAGGGAGCCCGTTTTTTCTGCCCGGAGGTTACAGATCTGTTGGATATCGGCGGACAGGATATGAAGTATATCCGCGTCAGAAAGGGGAGTATTCAGAAAATCGTTTTGAATGGTTCCTGCGCTTCCGGCTGCGGCTTGTTTTTGGAAACCTTTGCTGAGTCCATGGGACTCTCAATGGATGAATTTGTGAAGAAGGCTGTGCACGCCCCATATTGTCTGGATCTGGGGCATCATTGCACCGTATTGATGAATAGCAAGGTACATCAGGTGCAAAATGAAAACGTGGACACAGGCGGGCTGATATCCGGACTTTGTCTTTCTGTCGTGAAGAATGCACTGTATCGGGTGATGCGCTTGGACTCGATAGAGGAACTGGGGTCGCATATCGTGGTAGAGGGAGGGACCTTTCAGAATGATGCTGTTCTGCGTGCCTTTGAGACACTGGTCGGTCATCCGGTCGTTCGTCCGAATGGTTCCGGCATCATGGGTGCTTATGGGATGGCGCTCTTGACGAAGAAAAGGATGCCGGAGGCTGCACGGTCGAAGATGCTTTCCGCGGATGAAATACGAAAACTGAGTGTCAGAGAGGAGTCAAGCCGGTGCCCGGGGTGCGGGAATCACTGTCTCTTGCAGAAAAAAACCTTTTCTAATGGACATTGCTTTATTGTAGGAAATCGATGCTCTTATGGTGAACGGCTACTGGCGAAAGAGCATTTTGTTTCTCGGAAGGTGCCAAATCTCTATGAGTGGGAAAAGAACCAGTTGCTGCAGTCATCGAAGGTAAACCCGTCAGCTGAAAAAACAATGGGTATTCCGGCGGTGCTGGGGCGATGGGAAGATATGATTTACTGGAAGGTCTTTTGGCAGACGCTTGGGTATCGCGTCATGCTCTCTGCTTTTGATGCAGCATCACTCGGAAAGAGTACCGTGACCATACCGCATGGGATTTACTGTTATCCCTGCAGGCTGGCCCACGGACATCTGATGTACTTTTTGGAACAATGTAAGCCCGATGGTATCTGGATGCCTGTGATAAGCGGGGGAAAAGAAGAGCCGGATATTGATGAAGCGACACATGCAGCCTATGGGGATATATTGGCAGAGCAGATGAAGGAGCAGATTTCTGCAGCCGGCATTCCATTCTATCACCCGCAGATCTCTTTTTATGACCATCAGTCGTTGCTTGCTTTCATGAGGGAGAATCTTCCGCAGGTGACACCGCATGCTTTGAGGCGCGCCACGACGGCAGCAGAGAAGGCACAGCGTGGCTATAAGGCGCGTTTGGGAAAGAAAACAAGGGATGTCCTGGAATGGATCGAAAGGGAAAAGAAAAACGCCCTGGTACTGGTCGGACGAAGCTATCAGCTGGATCCCGAGATCAATAAGGGGATACCTGCTGTCATGGCAGGACTGGGTATCCCTGTGTTGTCTGCAGAGGGATTGTACTTGCTGCAGAATGAGGGACATGATACGCCTACGTTCCGGGAGAAAGCTTTATTTACTGCGGAAATGGTCTGTGCAAATCCTTATCTGCATTTTGTACAGCTGCAGTCGACCAGTTGCGGCTGGGATATGACGACGATAGATGCGCTGCAGAAGAGGCTGGAACGGGCAGGGAAGCGCTACACTATGATCTCACTGGATCAGGGAGTCAGTACGGGAGCGTTACAGATACGCATCCGATCATTGATGGCAGAAATTCAGGAAAAGCAGAATCGTCTTTACTAATAAAACGAAAAAGTATGGATCTGATCTTCCTGTGAATGAGAATGTTTTTTGTGTATAATAAATTTGCAACTTTTTTATAAAGATCAAGAAGAGGGTAAGATGCAGAAACTGTTTAGAGAAATCGGATTTGCCTGTCTTTTGCTTGTGCTCGCTTTGCTGCTCGTATGCTCCCTGTTTTGGGCGCTCAGTATCGGGACAGTGAAGCTGCCGGTTCGTGAAATTTACGAGACGGTGCTCGCGCAGTTTACCAGCGGAGAGCCTATCACGGCGCCAGGACAGGGGCCTGTCCATGATATCGTCTGGCTGCTTCGTCTGCCGCGCTTGATCCTGGCGTCCCTTGTTGGCTGCGGGCTGGCAGTGTGCGGGGTCATCATGCAGGCGATCGTGAAGAATCCATTGGCGGACCCCTATATATTAGGCATTTCTTCCGGCGCATCACTGGGAGCGACGTCGGCGATTCTCTTGGGCATCGGTGTTTCGCTGGGGCCGAATTTTGTGGGGATCGCGGCATTTATCGGCGCCTTTGCGATTTCGCTGGCGGTGCTTTTCATATCGAATCTGGGCGGGCGCTCGAACTCGATGAAGCTGCTTCTTGCCGGCATGGCACTTTCGGCGGTGTGTGGGGCGTTTTCCAGCTTTATTGTATATTTTGCGAATAATAAAGAAGGCATGCAGACTATCGCGTACTGGATGATGGGGAGTCTTGCGGGAGCCAAGTGGGGAGAGCTTGCGATCATTGCACCGATCATCATGGCTTCGGTTATTTTTTTCTGGACACAGAGCCGCGTGCTGAATTTAATGCTTCTTGGGGATGAATCGGCCATTACCATGGGGACAGACCTTCATGCCTATCGCCAGTGGTATCTTTTGATCTCCTCACTCATTGTCGGCTTTGCGGTATACGCGGCGGGCATGATCGGCTTTGTGGGACTCATCATCCCTCATGTCATTCGTATGTTCACGGGGCCGGATCATAAGCGGCTGATCCCCGTATCGGCGCTGACGGGGGCGATTTTCCTCGTCATCTGCGATGGCTTGTGCCGCATCATCATCCCGCATACCGAGCTTCCTATCGGTATCCTGATTTCTATGATCGGCGCGCCGAGCTTTATCTATCTGATGATCAAGAAAACGTATGGCTTTGGAGGGAATGACTGATGGAGATACTGGCAGAGGCGGTGAAATATTTCATCGGCAAAAAGGAGATCCTAAAGGGTATCGACCTGCACCTTTCGCCGAAAGAATTCCTGGGAATCATCGGACCCAATGGCAGCGGGAAAAGTACTTTTCTGAAGTGCGTCTATCGCGTGCAGAAACCGACCGAGGGGAAGATCCTCTTTGACGGAAAAGCGCTGGATGAGCTGTCGTATCGGCAGTCGGCGCTGATGCTTGCGGTCGTGGCGCAGCACAATTACTACAATTTTGATTTCTCCGTGCTCGATGTCGTCCTTATGGGGCGCTCGCCGCATAAGAAGATGATGGAGCGGGATAACGAAGAGGACTACCGATTGGCGCATGAGGCGCTGGATATCGTGGGGCTTCATGGCTTTGAAGAGAGAAATTTCTCGACGCTCTCCGGCGGCGAGCAGCAGCGCGTCATCCTGGCGCGTGCGCTGACGCAGGGATCAGAGTGCCTCGTACTGGATGAACCGACGAATCATCTCGATATCAAGTACCAGCTCCAGATCATGGATATCGTGAAGAGCCTCGGTCATACCGTGGTCGCAGCGGTGCATGACCTGAATATCGCAGCGATGTATTGTGATAGACTGATCGCAATACAAGGCGGGAAGGTGGTCGGCGCGGGGACGCCGAAGGAGCTTCTGACACCGGCTTTCATCAAGAAGCTCTATGATGTGGACTGTGAGATCCACTATGGGGAGGATGAAAGGATGAATATCGTCTATATCCCGCAGCATTGGAAGAAGTAAAGAATGCGTGCGATGATGATTCAAGCTGCAATCAAAAAAGCAGGACGTCAGTGACGTGCCTGCTTTTTTGATTTGTGATGCTATTCCGGTGTAAAGCAGCTTTACTTTTAAGAGTCAATTCGAATCATGGTGGTCATGATCCATCGACTTTGCCCTGTCATCCAATACTGACTCAAGGGAAATACCATGAAGTGATCATCGGCTTTCATATGATTCCGCTCGATAAAATCAAGCAGAGTACGTTTCGTTTCTGTATCAATGACACCATAATGACCATATCCATGGACTTTGAGATAGATACCCGGCTTCATGGTGTATACGGCTTGCTCTTTTATACCAGGTATGTGCGGGATGTAATGTGTCAAGAAAGAGTAGGTTGTGACGGGCTGTTTCTCGTGCAGGGACGACGATGGTAAAATGAAGCCGAGAATGCTGTCTCGAAAGCAGTTCTCGTCTTGCAGATAGGGACGGAGAGCCGCAGCCATATGTGAGACGCGATCCTTTACTGGTGCAGACATGTCTATATCCCAGCGATAATATCGACGTTCTTTCTCTAGCTCGGTGATAAATATCCGGTTCAAAATGAGATGGGGCTGACGTTCCATAGAATGGATGCGTTTTTCGAGGATCTGGCTTTTCTTTTGCAGCTGCTTCATTTGCTCCTCGTACTCGGATAGCTTCCGCTTATAGATACTAAGAAGAAATTCGTCGTTTCCATGCTGCAAGTATTGATAGATTTCTTCCAGCGGGATGTCCATTTTTCTCAAAGTGATGAGTATCTTTAGCTGGAAATACTTGGAGAGCAGATAATACCGATAGCCGTTGCTTCCTGTCGCGGTAGCGGTGAAGAAGTTCTTTTTGTCATAGAAGATCAGAAGCTGCTTGGATAGACCGGTGAGCCGGGCCAATTCGCCTGTGGTAAAGTAAAATTCTTTATTTTCCATATTTTCCCCTTGACAATAAAGTCGTTGTACTTGATAGATTAAGGAAAGATAAATTTCACATGAATGATAGAAAGCAAAAGGTGAGTGTTTTTTATATTATATCATTCAGTTTGTTGAGGAGGAAAGCAATGAAATTGAAAGGGAAAATCGTCATCGGTGCGATGGTTTTGGCAACCCTCTCTGGGATGCAGAGTATGGCTGCGGAGGCAGAGGTGTACCAGTTGGGGGAAGTACTGGTCACGGCCAATAAATACAGTGTTCCGGATCTGGAAATTCCGGCGGCAACGGAAGTTATTTCAGGGCAGCAGATCGAAAACATGGGCGCCAAGAGTGTGATGGAAGTCATGAAGAATATTCCTGGCTTTGTTATTTCGGAGTCTCCGTTTGGTAATGGCAATCCGGGGATTCGCGGAATTTCTGGTCATATGAGCATTATGATCAATGGGATTCCTCTGAATCAGGACTACTATTTCCAAATGGGAACCTTGTCTGCGACCAGCATCGACAGGATCGAAGTGGTCAAAGGGGGTTCAGCTGTTTTATACGGCAGCAATGCGACGACGGGTGTTATCAATATCATCACGAAAAAGGATAACGAAAACAAAATCGTAGTAGGTGCTGGTGATCATACCCAGAGAAATATTTCCGGCTATGTAAATGCGAAAGGGCTGTCCGTTGCCTATGAACACTATGGCATTAAAGATGCAGGGATTCTTTCGAAATCGCCATCCACACTGTATGATCAGACAAATATGTATCGGGATAGCGTCAACGTAAACTATACGCCTAATGAACATTGGAATTTCATGTACCTCTATAGCGACAGGCATTCTGATGTAGATACGCTGAACGCCAGAACGCTGGCTAAGACCGGCTCATATGACAGCAATACGCTGTATGATGTTTCTCAGATCACGTATACCAATAAGAATCTGCGTGTGACGACTTACTATCAGGACAGAGCTTGGAAATATATCTATAATGGCCGCGGCGGTAAAGACACGGGCCGCTCTTATGGCGTAGACGTAGTCAATAAATGGGATCTTGGCTGGACGGATTTCACAGCGGGCGGTATGTTCGAAAATGAACGCTTTAGAAATTTATCGGGGAATCATTGGATCGAGCGAGATAGAAACTATGGGGCTGTTTATTTTTTGACGGACACAGACTTGAATGAAAAAACAAAGTTTCTGTTTGGCGCGCGTGAAGTATTTACTGGCGATTCGGGGAATGCATTCTGCCCGTCCTTCCAGCTGCTGTACAAATTAAACAATACGTCTTCCGCTTACATCAATGTCAATAAATCTTTGAGAAAGCCGGATCTGTCAAAACGATATGGCAGCAATGCGACAACACTGCCAAATCCGGACTTGAAGTCTGAAAAAGCCTGGACATATGAAGCTGGCCTGAAGAAGCAGGTGGGCGAACATGGCATGTGGAAGTTTGATGTATATCACATGGAAATTTCAGACCGTATTTATTCTGATTATGTCAATGGAAGCACCAGTCTTAAGATGAATTACAATGCGGATAAGTATAAAAATACGGGTGTAGAATTGAGCTACGGATGGACGGTACCGCAGGGGTTCTCTTATAATATTGGAATTTCCAGCAGCAATCCAAAACAGTTGGAGAAAAAAGCGGGCTCTAGCTGGGAACGGGCGGAAAACCGTTTGAGTATTCACTCGGATTTTTCATATAATATGAAAAATACCTCGGTCAACCTGTTCTTCAACTATGCAGGACAAAGGGTGAAGGATACTGATCCGATGTTTTCTCTGGATATGAATGTTCGACAGAAACTCACGGAGAATGATGCTGTTTCTCTGAAAATCAGCAACGTTTTGGACAGAGATGATTACAGAGGCTCGACGCCGGGAGCCTGCATGCAGGAAAGAAGCTGGCTGCTGAGTTATGAGCATAAGTTCTGATAGTTTATAAGATGGCAGAAAAGGGGAATTTCAATCAACTGAAATTCCCTTTTCTTTCTATGAGGAGAGATCCATGCTGAAGAAATTGCTAAGCCTCATTCTGGCAGCGATCTGTGCGATCGCGCTAGGCGGATGCATGAGTGATGCGCCGCAGTCAGGGGGCGGGTACACGGTGACGGATGCCCGCGGGAAGACGCTGCACATAAAGGAGAAACCGAAACGTATCATTTCCACGTATATCTTTGCAGATGAGATCTTACTCGATCTGGTATCGCATGACCGCATCGTGGCCATGGACAAATGGATCCACGACCCGGGTCTATCTATGGCAGTCGAGAGTGCAAAGGATGTCACGACAGAGGTCGATAACAGTCCTGAGCACATGATATCGCTACGCCCGGATCTGGTGGTGGTGGGTGAGAGTCAGATCAAGATGGTGCAGTCATTGGAAAGTGCGGGGCTTCCGGTCTTTGTTTACAAGGATGCCAAGTTGATCAAGGATATACCGGATGAGATCCGCTCGCTGGGGAGAGCGGTGGGAGAGAATGACAGGGCAGAGACGCTGATCGCAGAGATGGAAAGCCGCTTGCGGGACATAGAGAAGAAGGTGGCGGTCATTCCGGAAAATCAGAAGAAGCGGGTGATGCTGGTGCTTCGCTTTGGTCCTATCGGCGGGGAAGGAAATATATTTCATGATGTGTTGACCCGCGCAGGGACGATAGACGTCTATAATGATGTGCGTCCGCCGGCACTTTCTGGGAATGGGACATCCATGATTTTAAGCAAGGAGGAATTCGTAAAGTCAGATCCGGATATGCTTATCATGGGGAACTGGTCACAAGGGGGCGCTTTTAAAGACAGCGAGCAGCAGCTGCAGGAGATGTATGAGAATCCGGCCTATTCCTCTATGAGAGCGATACGGGACAAGCAGGTCGTCATCCTGCCGCAGCGGAATGTGAATTGTCTCTCACATCATGTGACGGAAGGGATCGAGACCGTGTATCAGGCAGTCTATGAAGGAAAGGGGAGCGCGTCATGATTTTCACGCCGGGAAAGCAGAGAAAGATCATTCACTGTAATCTCATGCAGGCTGCCTTGGGGGCAGTACAAAATTCAAGATGTGCGGTGGTTATTCATAATGTCAGATCCTGCTCCAAGGTGGTGTGGGATGCGTTCCGGTCGTTGGGGGAAAAATACAGAGAAATCACTGGGAACAGGAAAATGGATGGCTTTCTTTTCTGTACGGGTTTGACTGATCAGGATGCTGTATTTGGCGGCAATGAAAAGCTCAGACGTTGTCTGGAAGATATCTGTGATGAGATCCATCCCGAAGTGATTTTAGTCGTTTGCGGATGTGTGCCGGGTGTCATTGGGGATGATACCGAGGCGCTGTGTCAGGAGGTAGAAGCGGAAACCGGCACGACCGTCGTTCTGCTGCCCGGGCACGGCTTTATGGTGCCGGGCCTGGTGGATACTGTTACTTCCATGGCGCGGCTGCTGTTTGATACGTGGACTCTTCCGCAGGTGAAGGCAGAAAAAGACCGGGAGATCTGCCTGGTGTCCGGCTTGTCACCGGCTTATAGTTCGCCGGAAGAATATCATGAGTTCATGGAGGTGCTGCGCCTTTTGGGGTTCACACGCATTCTGTGTCCGCCCGTGGGTGTCAGCAGGAACGATTATATGGATATGGGGCGTGCGTCACAGGTCGTATCGTTCACCAGGGGGGCTTTTCAGGAACCGGCATCGACAGAGAATGCTCTGTATATGGCACATAGACTGGATGTACCCATGGTGAATTGGACCCATGTCCGCACGCCTGCAGAAAGCCGACGTGCTTTTATGGGGATGGCTTCTTTGCGAGAGAAAGAAGAGGTCATGGAAATGTATTGCCGGAAGCAGGAAACCCGTCTGGTGAAATTGCTGCAGGAGGGGAAACGTGCTGCTCGTGGGAAAAGCTGCCGGATGCGGCTGGGAATTACCCGGCAGGCAGAGGGGCTGAGGCAGCCGGTGGCATTTCTTCGGGCGATGGGGATCGAAGATATCACCATCGTCTTGGCGGCGATGATCCCGCGGGAGGATGAAGCGTCGATACGCTCTGTCGTGGAAACAGAGTGCGGGGCATTGAAATGGAGCAGGCAGGAGGTATCAGCGGATGTACGGCTGTCTACCGTTTCTTTTGATCTGCGGCAAAGTCATGAGATCCTGATTCCGTCATGTCTGGGGTATGCGGGATGGATTTCCTTTATCACGCAGATCGTAAAAACCTATGGAGGCTGTGATGAGTAAGCTGGATCGATGGCGGGTGTGCAAAGAAGAAACGGCCATGGCGGGAGCGGCTGCGGCCCTGCTCAGTATTTCCGATCTGGGGTTGGTTCTGGATTCGCCCATGTGGTGCTCGACTCTGACCGCTCGGAGGATCGCAGAGTGTGAGCCTCTTTGGGCGAGGCGGATGTACAGCACGCTGATCGAGGAGAATGACCTGGTCTTTGGAGCAAAGAAGAAACTGCTGCAAGTGGCACAGGATATGCGGCAGGAGGCGGACTATGCTGTCGTGGGGGTAGCGGTAAACTGCGGCCCTGCGCTGATGGGGGATGATATCGAGGGGATCTGCCAGTCTGTGATGGACATTCCCGTGTGCGTATCTGACGCCAGCGGGTTTAACGGTGATGCCGATCGGGGTTGGTCGGATGCTATGATTTCTCTGCTGCGTAAAGTGCCTCACTTTTCAGAGAAGAAGCAGGCAGGGAAAATCAATGTGATCGGTCAGTGCATCCTGGATCCTGCGTCCGATGAAAGCTGGGAGAATGTATTGTTCATTCCTGGCGGGCAGCCAATGAAGTACGAAGAGCTAGCCTGGCTGTCGGAAGCAGAAATGAATCTGGTCGTGCATCCCAGAGGCCTTGCTGTGGCGCGCTGGCTGGAAGAAAATACGCAGGTGCCGTACAGCATTCAGTAGGAGTCAAGCCTGTGCCCAATGCTCGGTGATTCTGGCATCTTCTAAGGAAACGCTGATGCAATCACAGAGTCAGTATTTCCCTATATATAATGACGCCCTTTAGCTATAGCCTGCAGCGTGGATAAAAGGCATGCAATCATTCGAGAAAGACTGGGGAATCGTATAGACTTTTAAGCGGCGCGGAAGTTCGCGCTTATTCTTGGGTTTTCATTAGGGGAAGCCAGTTAACGTTGCAGATATTGAGATTTTCATAAAAACTGCAACGTTAACTGGCCTTTTTCTCGTGGGCAGATATAATAAAGAAAGGAGGCTTTCTACTATGGAACTGTTCAAACGAGAGAAATATTTATCCAAAATTCGTGGATTTTATGATGCGGATGATATGATCAAAGTCATCACCGGGGTCAGACGCTGCGGCAAATCCTGCCTGATGCAGACCATCATGGATGAACTTTCCGCTAACGGGGTCCCTGCGGATCACCTCATCTATCTGAATTTAGACAGCCGGAGCTATCGCCATGTACAGACCGCTGAAGTGTTGGATCAGCTTATCGCTTCTTATGCATCGCTCCCCGGGCGCAAGTATCTGTTCATTGATGAAATCCAAAATGTCAGCCAGTTCGAGCGAGTCATTAACAGTTCTCGTGAAGACGGCGATTTTTCCATTTTCATTACGGGATCGAATTCCTATCTTTTGAGCGGTGAGCTTGTCACCAAGCTGACCGGCCGATACATTGCGTTCGAGCTTTATCCCCTGAGCTTCGACGAGTATGAAGAGATGAAGCAGTTTTATCACAAGGCGATTGATCCAGACCGCCTGCAGGAACTCTCCCAGTATATTTTGGAGGGAGGTTTTCCTCGGGCTATCGGATTCGCTGAACTTGCTGACAAGAGAACCTATGTCCAAGGGATCATACAGGAAATCTTTGAGAAAGACATTCGTCGACGGGTCAAGATCCGCGATCGCCAGTCTTTTGAGACGGTGAGAAATTTCATCATCAACAACTTCGGGGCGACGACAAGCATCAGCAGTCTGCATGATTCGCTTCGCAAGAACGGGTTGGAGATCAGCCGCCAGACCATCGCGAGGTACATTCAGATTTTGGAAGACGCCAAAATTCTTTACTGTTGTGATCGATTTGACATGAAATCCAAACGTGCTTTGAGCGGAGAGAAGAAATATTATCTGGCAGATTTGAGCTTCTACTTCGCGCTAAACACTGACAATCGGATCAACTATGGTCCTGCACTGGAAAATATCGTGTTCATTTATGCAAGAAGTATGGGCTATGCGGTCAGCATTGGGCGCATCGGGGCGCTGGAATGTGATTTCATCCTGCGAGGCGGTGATATGCAGTATGCTTATGTGCAAGTCGCGCTCACTATCCTCAGCAGCCGGAAAACGGAAGATAGAGAGTATCGTCCGCTGGAGATGATTAGGGACAATTATCCAAAGTATGTCGCCACGTCAGACGCATTCCTCCAGCAAAGAAATGGAATCCAGCATATCAATATAATTGATTTTATGAAAAAACAGAGACGTTTTTAATCAGCGTTTCATTAACAGTATACAGCCTTCAAACTTATCGTATGAAGCAAGAAGGTCATTCCTATGCATATCGCGATTTCTGTTCCCATCAAGAAGGAGTTTGAGGAAACGGTTTCTCAGACGTTTCCTGACTCAACTCTTTCCCAGCGGGAAACTGCCTATAAAAGCCCATAAAATCTATGAATCGGCCCTTTGGGCGTAACATACTCCCGTGCAGGACAAAAATATGATATAATAATTGTCGATAAATGACAGCAGCTATGGGCTGCCCGGTGAAGAGGGGTATATGTATGCATTTTCAGGATGAATTGACCATCGATATGACGCATTTTTCCGGCGAGGGCTGGGGGATCGCGGAGGAGGAGATCGATGCCTGCAAGGAGCGCATCCGTGAGGCGGCGCTTTCTGTGGAGCGGCTTCGGAAGAGCGGGAAGGGGCCGGACGGCAGTCTCGTGCTTTTCCCGCATCTGCCGTATCTTCTGGAGGAAGAGATCCTGATCTCCAAAGAGGAGCGGGAGAGGCTGCTTGCTCTCTCGAAGCTGGCGAAGGGGCAGGATATCGTGGTGTCGATCGGTATCGGGGGCTCGTATCTTGGAAATCAGGTGCTTTTTGATCTTTTCTGCGGACAGTACTGGAATCTGATGACGAAGGAGGAGCGACACGGGTATCCGCAGCTGTATTTTGCGGGGCAAAATCTGGATCCGGTGAGTCTTCTCTCGCTGGTGGAGCGTATCCGGCGGAGCTCGCAGACGGCGTGGTGGAAGCACAAGGTGCTGCTGGTCGTGAATTCGAAGTCCGGGACGACTTTGGAGCCGGTCATGGCAGAGCGGGCGCTGCGTGAGATGCTGGGGAAGTTCTGCGATGTGAGCGTCATTGCGGTGACGGACAAGGAGAAGGGGGCGCTGCGTCCTCTGGCGGAGAAGAATGGCTGGCCGTGCTTCACGGTGCCGGATGGCATCGGCGGACGTTTCAGTATTTTCTCTCAGGTGGGGCTGGTCTTTGCGATGCTTTCGGGGATCGATATCCGGGATTTCCTGGCGGGGGCGAGGATGACGGAAGAGGCTTGCCGCAGTCTTTCGCTTTCGGAGAATCCGGCGCTGCAGCTGGCGGTCCGTAAGTATCTGGCGCGGGAAAATCATGGCGTCGATGCGGAGATCATCATGCCGTATGGGGACAGTCTCCGCTCGCTCGGCTGGTGGTATGCACAGCTTCTGGGTGAGTCTTTGGGCAAGGCGCTCACGGTCTCCGGGGAAGAGATCCACTATGGCCGTATCCCGGTCGCAGCGGTGGGGACGACGGATATGCATTCGTTGACGCAGGAGCATCAGGAGGGGAAACGGAATAAGCTCGTGCAGTTCATCACGGTCAGGGAATCGCGGGAAGACGCGGCCATCCTCTGTGATGAGGGGGAAGAGCGCGGCCCGGTCCCGCTTTCCTACATGATGCGTGCGGCGCAGCGCTCGGATGAGGAGGCGCTGGCCCATGATGGACGCATGAGCTGTGATCTCATCATGAGAAGGTGTACGCCGTTCCATGTGGGGGCGCTCATGTATTTTCTCTTCCTCACGATCGCCTACGAGGGGGCGCTTGCGGGCGTCAATGCCTATGACCAGCCGGGGGTGGAGAGTTACAAGAAGATCCTCCATGCGGATCTGAAAGAGTATATCGTGAAGCATAAGAAGTGACTAGGGACTGGTGGCTGGTGACTAGTGGCTAGGGACTAGGAATAAGGGAGTAGGAATAAAAAACCGCAGCGGCGATGTCGCTGCGGTCTTTTGCACGCTAAGGAAAGGCGGATTCATTGCAGAGTATAATCGGAAAGGGGACATTGGCAGCAGGCGGCTTTCTCGTAACGTCATTTCGAGCGAAGTCGAGAAATCTTCCTTGCCCTGCTGTATCACGTCGGCCGTATATGGGTCTGCCAGAAAGATCCCTCGGCTGCGCTCGGGATGACGAAACGGGGAGCGGATGGTTACTCATCCGTTTTCAGATTGCTGCCATTCATCCGCTTCCTTCGGTATGTACCTTTTCAGCGAGTTCGCAGTGGGGAGGAATGCGCTAAGGAAAGGCGGATTCATTGCAGAGTATAATCGGAAAGGGGATATTGGCAGCAGGCGGCTTTCTCGTAACGTCATTTCGAGCGAAGTCGAGAAATCTTTCTTGCCCTGCGGTTATCCATGTCAGTGTGAAAATGAAAATCGACGTCTTTGTGATTCGTTTCCCTGCTGTATCACGTCGGCCGTTTATGGGTCTGCCAGAAAGATCCCTCGGCTGCGCTCGGGATGACGAAACGGGGAGCGGATGGTTTCTCACTCGTTTTCAGATCGCTGCCATCCATCCGCTTCCTTCGGTGTGTCCCTCTTCAACGAGTTCGCAGCGGGGAGGAATGCCCGCAGGACTGCGGAGAGCGTTCTTCTCGTATCGTCACAGAGTATAATCGGAAAGGGGGGACATTGGCAGCAGGCGGTTTTCTCGTAACGTCATTTCGAGCGAAGTCGAGAAATCTTCCTTGCCCTGCGGTTATCCATGTCAGTGTGAAAATGAAAATCGACGTCTTTGTGTTTCGTTTTCCTGCTGTATCACGTCGGCTGTTATGGGTCTGCCAGAAAGATCCCTCGGCTGCGCTCGGGATGACGAAACGGGGAGCGGATGGTTTCTCACTCGTTTTCAGATCGCTGCCATCCATCCGCTTCCTTCGGTGTGTCCCTCTTCAAAGATTTCTCGCTCGCGCTCGAAATGATGATACGGGAGTATCACCCCTAATCCCTAGCCACTAGTCACCAGCTACTTCTTCAAGTACGGCACGACGGCACTGCCGTGGGGGATGATATTGATGGCGTAGTCGGTCTTGCCT
Organism: Dialister sp. i34-0019-2H8; assembly: GCF_042846925.1. Classification (NCBI taxonomy): domain Bacteria; kingdom Bacillati; phylum Bacillota; class Negativicutes; order Veillonellales; family Veillonellaceae; genus Dialister; species Dialister sp. i34-0019-2H8. Next base: position 2,487,607 of record NZ_BAABYQ010000001.1, on the reverse strand, counting down.
TCGCCTTCGAGCTGCTTCTGGGCGAGCTGCCAGGCTTCTTCGACGGTGGCGACGGGGATCTGGTGGGTCTTTTCGCGGAGGATGTCGAAGTTTTCCGGACGGGTGACGATGTAGACGGTGTGGGTGAGGGCGGTGTTTAGATTTTCAAAGGCGACGAAGAAGGGGATGGTGAAGCAGTCGCGCAGGCCTTTTTCCATATCGACCAGGTTCTTGTACTTGAAGCTGCCGAGGTAGGCGGCAGGCTCCATGATGTCTTCGGCTTCGATCATGGTGATGATGATGCCGCCTTTCTTGGTGGCGATCTCAGCCGTGGTGTAGCACTTGGTTCCCTGATACAGGTTCGTGTCCTTCGGATAGCCGCCGGCGGAGACGATGGTGACGTCGGCCTGCTGCTTCATCGGGACTTTCTGGAGGCGGTAGGTCTCCTTCGTGCCTTCGAGCCATGCTTCGTAGGGGTCGCCGCCGACCATGGAGGAGATGCGGCCTTCTTCATTGATGATGGAGTGGACGAGGAAGCAGGGGTGTACCATGTCGCAGGCTTCCTGCATGTCGCTGGATACGGGATTTCCTTCGATCTTTAAGAGCTTGGCGTCAGGGTTGAGGCCGCTGCCGAGGGTGGCTCCGAGGGCGTGGCAGTGGTTCTGCTGAACGGTGTCGAAGCCGGCAACGCCCGGGAGGATGAGCTTGCGGCCGCCGCCGAAGCCGGCCATGTCGTGGGTGGAGACGGCATTGATGAGGATGACCTTGTCAGCATCTACGACGCGCTTGTCGATCCAGACTTCGGTGCCGAGGGTGGTCTTTCCGAGGTAGGTCTGCTGGGATTTGTCGGTGGAGATATGCTGGTACATGGTGATGCGGCGGGCGACTTCTTCGCCGACGCAGGTGATGTTCTCTTCGTCGGTGTGGGGGCGGTGGGTGCCTTGTGCAAAGACGATATAGATGTCCTTGTCGGGGACGCCGGCTAGGTTCAGCTCATCTACGACGTAGATCAAAAATTCGGAGGCGCGGTTCCAGGCGCGGGTGATGTCGGCGACGACGAGGCAGACTTTGTCGCCGCTCTTTACGACTTCCTTCAGCGGGGCGCTGCCGATCGGGCTTCGCATAGCAGCAAGGGTCGCTTCTTTGACGTCGCAGGCGGGTGTCGGGACGCCTTCCAAGATGTCAGAAATATGGTCTTCCGGCAGCATGACGGACTGCACGCCGCGGCCGAATGCGAGTTTGAATTCTTTCATGGATGAGATCCTCCTTGGTGGTATGGAAATGGGTATGTCGTCTCATTATAGCATGAATGGGGAGAGGGAATGAGAAATGAGAAATGGTGGTGGCGGCTTCACCGCAGTATAAAGGAAAGTAATGCCCGACCGTTTTTTGGGGGGTGACGGGTTTCCCGTTTTCGTTTTTCTGACATTGTCCGCTTGCCCGCGGATGACAAAGATTTCTCGCTTCGCTCGAAATGACAATGTGGGAGTCTGACGTCTCCCAGTCTCCCAGTCTCCCAGTCTCCCAGTCCCCAGGCACTAACTATCCCCATCGTATGCCTAATGGGCGCGGCTTGTCAACGATTTTTCAAGATAGCAGGTTTCCCGCTTTGGGGTTCCAAACATCGATCGCTTGCCCGCGAATGACAAAGATTTCTCGGCAACGCTTTCAATGACGATGTGGAAGTCTGACGTCTTCCAGTCCCCTAGTCTCCCAGTCCCCTAGTCTTCTAGTGACCAGTCCCTAGTCCCTAGTCACAAGTCACTAGTCCCCAGTCACCAGTCACTTATTATTTCTAAATTTCCTCTTTCCAAACAATTTCCTTCCATGATATAATACGAATTACACACTTCATAGGAAGGTCCGAGGTCGGGCGAGGTAGCTAGCGCTGTTTTCGCTCGGCTTTTTTTGTAGGAGAGAAGGAATGGGCATGAAAAAATGGAGAGATATGCCAGAGGCGCAGGGGCTGTATGACCCCAGAAATGAACATGATGCTTGCGGGATCGGCTTTGTGGCGAATATCCGCGGCGAGCGCTCGTATGGTATTGTCGATGATGCTTTGAAGATCCTGGAGAATCTGAAGCACAGAGGCGGCGAGGGCGCAGACCATAAGAGCGGGGATGGTGCGGGGATCCTGACGCAGATCCCGCATGATTTCTTTCATCGCGAGTGTGAGGTGCTGGGCTTTTCGCTTCCGCCGGAGGGAGAGTACGGTGTCGGCATGATCTTTGCGCACCGCTATGAGGATTTCCGCAAGGAGCAGATGAGGGTCTTCGAGGAGATCGTGAAGGAGGAAGGACAGACGGTCCTTGGCTGGCGTGAGGTGCCGATCGATGAGAGCATCATCGGTGAGGCGGCGCGCTCGATCCGTCCGCGTTTTCTGCAGGTCTTCATCGGCAGGAATCCATCGCTTCGGGATCAGATGGATTTCGAGCGCAAGCTCTACATCATCCGGCGGCTCGCGGAGAAGAAGATCATTCCGCTCTCGGAAGGCATGGGGACGGATTTCTATATCGCCAGCCTGTCCTCGCGTACGATCGTGTACAAGGGGATGCTGACGAGTGAGCAGCTGCGCCATTTCTATCTGGATCTGTCGGATCTGGACTATAAGACGGCGATGGCGATGGTGCATTCGCGTTTTTCGACGAATACATTCCCGAGCTGGGCGCGCGCTCATCCGAACCGCTACATCGTCCACAATGGGGAGATCAATACGATCAAGGGGAATATCAACTGGCTGAATGCGCGTGAGAGCAAGTCGCGCCCGTCGAACGATCCGGAGCTGGTGAAGGCTTTCCCTGTCGTCGATGACACGGGGAGCGACTCGGCGATGTTTGATAACTGCCTGGAGTACATCCACATGGCGGGGCATTCGCTGGCGCATGCGATGATGGTCATGATGCCGGAGCCGTGGGAGAAGGATCCGTCCATGGATGAGGAGAAGAAGGCATTCTACCGGTATCACAATTTCATGATGGAGCCATGGGACGGCCCGGCGGCGATGTGCTTCTGCGATGGCGTCGCCATCGGCGGGATGCTGGATCGCAATGGTCTGCGTCCGGCGCGCTACTATGTCATGAAGGATGACCGTGTCATCCTGTCTTCGGAAGTGGGGGCGGTGCCGGTCGATCAGGAGAATGTGCTCTACAAAGGACGCCTCGAACCGGGCAAGCTCTTCCTCATCGATACGGCGCAGCAGCGCATCATCAGTGACGAGGAGATCAAGCACACCATGGCGAAGGCGCATCCCTATGCGAAGTGGTGCGAGGAGCATCTGCTCGATCTGAAGGATCTAGCGAAGGAGGAGAAGGAGCCGGAAGTGCCGGAGGATCTCCTTCTCGAGCAGAAGAATTTCGGCTATACGGTCGAGGATCTGCGCGATATCCTGACGCCGATGGCGGAGAACGGCAAGGAGCCGATCGGCGCTATGGGGATGGACTCGCCGCTCGCGGTCCTGTCGGAGACGCCGCAGCTGCTCTACGACTATTTCCAGCAGAATTTCGCACAGGTCACGAATCCGCCGATCGACGGTGTCCGTGAAAGGATCGTGACCTCGTCCTCGGTCGTGATCGGCAACATGGCCAATATCATGGATCCGGATGAGAAGGGGACGGCGGCGCTCTTTATCGACCGTCCGCTCATCACGAATGAGGAAATGGAAGTCATCAAGCATCTCAAAAGCAGCCAGCTAAAGCCGGTCGTGCTTTCGCTGCTCTATCCGGCAGCCGGCGGCGGCCGCGCGATGGAGAAGGCACTCCATGAGCTTTTCGCAGCCGCGCTTGCTGCGGTCAGGGATGGGAAGAATATCCTGATCCTTTCTGACCGCGGTGTCGATAAGGATCACATGGCGATCCCGGCGCTTCTCGCTTCGGCGGGGCTGCATAATGATCTCATCTGTGAGAAGGTGCGTCCGGATGTCGGTATCATTCTGGAGTCGGGCGAGCCGCGTGAGATCCATCATTTCGCCGCGCTGATCGGTTTCGGCGTGACGGCGATCAATCCGTATCTGGCACTGGAGACGGTGAAGGATCTCGCGGACAAGAACCGCCTGCACGGCAAGAGCGCGAAGGAAGCGCTCGCAAACTACCTCACGGCAGCGGTGAACGGCATCCTGGGTGTCATGAGCAAGATGGGGATCTCCACCGTCAAGAGCTACCACGGCGCGCAGATCTTCGAAGCTGTCGGCATCGGCAAGGAGGTGGCGGAGAAATATTTCGGCGGCATCACCTCTCCGATCGGAGGCATCGGCTTGAAGGAGATCGCCAAGGAAGCCGAGATGCGCCACGAGGCGGCGTACGAGGGGACCAAGGGACTCTCCTCCGGCGATGTCTATATGTATCACCGGAATGGCGACGAACCGCACATCCTGACGCCGGAGGCCATCCGCCTTCTGCAGCGGGCATGCCGCACAGGAAGCTATGAGGTCTACAAGGAATTTGCGAAGGTGGTCAATGAGCCGCTCATCCGTCTTCGTGACCTTCTGGAATTCAATTACCCTGCCGGATGCAGCATCCCGATCGAAGAGGTCGAGAGCGTGGACTCCATCGTGCATCATTTCCGTACCGGCGCGATGAGCTATGGCGCACTCAGCAAGGAAGCCCATGAGTGCATCGCAAAAGCCATGAATGCCCTCGGCAGCCGCAGCAACACCGGTGAAGGCGGCGAGGATACCGAGCGCTTCGCGCTGCTCCCTGACGGTTCTTCGGTCAATGACGAGATCAAGCAGGTATCGACAGCACGATTCGGCGTCACGGGGAATTACCTCGTCCACGGCAAAGAGATCCAGATCAAGTGCGCGCAGGGGGCCAAGCCCGGCGAAGGTGGACACCTTCCGGGCAGCAAGGTCGACCCGGCCATCGGCAAGACACGCCACTCCACCCCGGGCGTCGCCCTGATTTCGCCGCCGCCGCACCATGATGTCTACTCCATCGAAGACCTGGCAGAGCTGGTCTTCGACCTGAAGAATGCCAACCATAAGGCGGAGATCAATGTCAAGCTCACCGCCGGTGCGGGTGTCGGCACCATTGCGGCCGGCGTCGTCAAGGCGAAAGCCGACGGCGTCACCATCAGCGGCTGCGATGGCGGCACGGGGGCATCGCCTAGGACCAGCATGCGCCATGCGGGACTTCCATGGGAGCTTGGACTTTCCGAAGCGCAGCAGGTCCTCCTCCTGAATCAGCTCCGCGACCGTGTGAAGCTCGAAACGGACGGCAAGCTCCTGACCGGCCGGGATGCGGCCATCGCCTGTCTCTTGGGCGCAGAGCTCTTCAGCTTCTGCACCGGGCCGCTCATCGCGATCGGCTGTCAGATGTTCCGCGTCTGCAACAAAAATACCTGCCCCTTCGGTATCTGCACGCAGGATGAGAAGCTCAGGAAACGCTTCGCCGGCAAGCCCGAGTATGTGATGAACTACATGCGCTTCGTCGCAGAAGACCTGCGTGAGATCATGGCGCACCTCGGCTTCCACAAGCTCGAAGACATGGTGGGCCGAAGCGACCGCCTGAAGCAGAAGAGCTTCACCGGAAACAAGAAGGCAGATACCCTCTCTCTCGATGCCCTGCTCTTCCGTCCGTATACAGACATCACCGTCGGTCACCATTTCATGAAGGCACAGGATCATGAGATCGAAAAGACCCTCGATATGGCCAAGCTCGTCCGCATGTGCAAGCCGGCTCTCGACGAGCAGAAGCGCGTTATCGCAAAGCTCTTCATCAAGAACACCGACCGCGTCACCGGCACCATCCTTGGCAGCGAGATCTCCCGCCGCTACGGCGATGAAGGACTGCCCGAAGACACCATATCCCTCTCCTTCGTCGGCTCTGCGGGACAGAGCTTCGGCGCCTTCATCCCGAAGGGTCTGACGCTCACCTTGGAAGGCGATGCGAATGACTACGTCGGCAAGGGTCTTTCCGGCGGCAAGATCATCATTTATCCGCCGAGAGAAGCCACCTTCCGCGCGGAAGACAATGTCATCATCGGAAACGTCGCCTTCTTCGGCGCGACAAGCGGGGAAGCCTTCGTCTCCGGCAAAGCCGGGGAACGCTTCTGCGTCAGAAACAGCGGTGCGACCGTCGTCGTCGAAGGCATCGGCAACCACGGCTGCGAATACATGACCGGCGGCAAGGTCATCATCCTCGGCGAGACGGGCAAAAACTTCGCAGCCGGTATGTCCGGCGGCGTCGCTTATGTGCTCGACCTCGATGAACGCCTGTGCAATCAAGAGCTGATCCATTTGGAACCGCTCACGGACAAAGAGGAGATCGCAAGCGTCAAGAAGCTGATCGACGCCCACTACCTCTCGACCAGAAGCCGCAAGGCGGAATCCATCCTTGCACGCTGGGATGTCTACTACTCCCGCTTCACCAAGGTCATCCCGAAGGAATACGAGGCCATGGAAGAAGCGATCAGGACAGGCATGGCCGAAGGCCTCACACGCGAAGAAGCCATCAGAAAAGCGTATGATAAGAAGTTTGGGAAATAGTGACTAGTGACTGGTGACTAGTAGCTAGGGATTAGTGGCTGGGGATTAGGGACTGAAAATCTCTTTATCCTGTATCACCCACTTCCTTCTTTTGGAAGGCGGTGCCCCGAAGGGGCGAAGGCTGGCGGCGTAGCGTCTGCAGCGGAAGTCTCACGTCATATCCATGACCCCAAAGGCGATGCTCATTAACGGGCATCGCCTTTTTGATTGCCAAGCATACCCCGGCTGTATTATACTTGAGGATAGATACATAGCGATGATACAAAAAGAGAAATGGTGACGGCAGCTTCGCCGTCCATAGAAGAAGGGCGATGCCCGATCCCATTTTTTGTGACGGGCGATCGACCTTTCATCGTTCGCCCATCTGAATTACGGAAGAAAGGAGGGATACCATGGGACTATCGATCAAAGACATCCTGCTCTTGGACTACTTCGATGGCAAGCCGGCGCACCACAAGGTGCCACCCTATAAAGAGAGCATCTACGGGCGTGATGCGAATGACCGCATCGGAGAGCTTTTTGATGACGGTTGGATCCGCATGAGCCGTCCGCAGGAGACGCTCACCATGCTGCCGGACAAAGCGCTCTCCGATTTCCTCAAACGATACGATCTCTCCGGTGAAGGCACACACGCCGAGCTCGTGGGCCGTGTCATCGCCAAAGTGCCGGAGAAGGACTATGCTCATGGCGTCCCGAAGATCTACGTCCTTACCAAGGAAGGGCAGGCGGAGGTCGGACACCACATGGCCTACGTACTGAACGTCCGTGAGAACTACGGTCTGACCGAGGGCGAGATCGGTGAGTCGCAGACCGCTCTCTCCGCCCGCGGCGAGTCCTACACCGCCCGCGGCATCCTTTACCGCGCTTTTCAGCAGAAGATTTCCCTCTACACCATGGCAGGGGAATGGTCGAAGCTGCGCAACATGTACTATACCGTGGCGAATTTCTACATCCGCATCAAGCACAATGACTACGCACTGCCCTACCTTTACCTCGTCTTCTTCATGGATATGTCCGGTATGGGCAATAAGAACAACCTCGTGCCCTACGAGAACCTTTTCCCGACGCAGAAGGGCATGATCCTGCTCATGGATGAGATCAGGAAAGGTCTGCACATGACGATGGACGATGTGAAAGGCTCCTTCCTCTCCTCCATCGCCCGCATGGCGCCATCGCTGCCCTTCTCCTACTTCTCCCCGCAGGTCATGGCCTCCATGCTGCTCGAACGTCTCCGCGGCATTGATTTCAACGGCACGAAGTACATCTGCGACAGAAATGTCCCGGATCCTTCCTCGGGGGCGTACCACTATGTCCCCTACGGCCGGAGCGAAGCCCGCCCCGCCGCCCGCACCCGCCATATCGTGAAGCCGAAGATCATGGCGCCTCCGGTCCTGCGGATGCCCACCTTCGCCGCGCCCGCCCCCTTTTGCCCGAGCGAGGTCGGAAAGCCCAAGGAAGCTCCCGCGCAGGAGATCGAGAAACCGGCTCCGCCCAAAGAAGAAAAAAAGAAGAAAGGGATTCTCGCAAAGATCAAAAAGCTGTTTTGACTGGTGGCTGGTGACTAGTGACTGGGGACTAGGGACTAGGGGACGTTAGGCTCTCCCGTATCATCATTTCGAGCGAAGCCCTCGAATCTTTTTCGTTCGCGGTCAGGCGGACCATGTTTGTAAACGCCAAACGGGAAACCTGTTATCCACAAAACCTTCGGGCATCGCCCCGTTTCGTCATCCTGAGCGGCGAGAAACGTCGTAAGTGAGATAACGAATGCCAGAACAGCTGCGACCTGAGTCGAAGGATCGCGGCGAAGCCGCCGCCATCATTTCGCATTTCTGATTGGCGAGCCATAGCCATGGACACAAACAAAAAGCACTCCTTTCGGAGTGCTTTGCTTGGTGCGCTTGGGGGGATTCGAACCCCCGACACACGGTTTAGGAAACCGCCGCTCTATCCAGCTGAGCTACAAACGCATGAATCTTTCCTATTATAGCATGGGAGAGAACATGTGAGAAGGGAGAAGTTGGAGGGGTGACTGGGGATTAGGGATGAGTGGCTAGGGATTAGGGACTTTATCCCATCTGTCTTCCATACCGCCCCTGCCCTATCCGCCCCTTCGGGGCACCTTCCCCTCGAGGGGAAGGCGACGCGGGAAAACCATCACCAAGAACCTCAGCCCCATGAACCCTTTTCCTTGGGCCATCCATGGGCGTATCTGGAGCCCTGTTTTTTACAGAAAGCGTGAACTTTATGAATATCAGACATCTTACCATCGGCAGCGGACGACCGAAGATCTGCGTTCCGCTGGTCTCTTCCACACTGGAGGATCTGGAAAAGGAATGCGCATCACTATCATCCTGTCCTTTGGATATGCTCGAGTGGCGTGTGGACTACCTCCTGAATCAGGAGGATTTCCATGCGACAAAAGATCTGGAAGCTGCCTATGCGGTCATCCGCAGGCATTTCAAGGATGTGCCTCTTTTGACGACGGTGCGTACGAAGAGCCAGGGCGGGGCGCACAAGACCCCGGGCGGTGAGTACGTGTCGCTGCTTTCTCTCATCATCCGTTCGCACTGGGCGGATGTGCTCGATGTGGAGTATGGACATGAAGTACTCGATACGAAGGTTTTGATCAAGCAGGCGCATGAGCAGGGGATCCCCGTCTTGATGAGCTATCACAAGTTCCAGCGGGCAATGAGCGAGACGGAGCTGATCGATACGTATGAAAATATGGCGTCCTTCAAGGCGGATATTTTGAAGATCGCGGTCATGCCACGAGCGCCTCGTGATACCGCGTCGCTCCTCTCGGCGGCGGCCCGCACGCGGGAGGATCTTCCGGAGACGCCGGTCATCGCGATCGGTATGGGGCAGGCGGGTCAGCTTACCCGCATCGCAGGCAGCGATCTGGGTGCTCCCATCACGTTCGCGGCCGGTCAAAAAGCCAGCGCACCCGGCCAGCTGACAGCAGCGCAGGTGAAAGCCGTGCTGGATGTACTGTATTCGTAGTGACTAGTGACTAGTAGCTAGGGATTAGTGACTAGTGACTGAAATGCCATCTTCGGGCATCGCCACTACCTATACTCCGCGGCGCTTCCATATTTTTATGCGCCGCACCACCCCCGTTGAACCTGTTGAACCCGCCAAACCTCTTTCGCAAACAATCAAAGGACGCTGCGCCCCATGGGCTCACCCCGAATCTCATTTCCCCACATCCACTTTGTGGCTGCTATTTTATCCCAAAGGAAATTCTTTATGACACAAGGCGAAAAACTTTTCATCGATGGACAATTACAGGAAGCCTATGACGTACTGCTAAGAGAAGCGTCGGAGGGAAGCGGCCGCGCCATGTACCTTTTGGGCGAATACGCCAAGCATGGCTACATCGCTCCGGCGGACAAAAAGCTGGCGAAGCGCTATGCAGAGGAGGGGAAGAAGGCGGGCGATGTGCTGGCGGCCCTGAATGTGGGCTATGCCAGCCGGCCGGGGACTCTTACGCAGAAGAGGATCTTCCGTCAGTACATGCCTCAGGTGGAAGCACTGGCCAAGACGGGCGATGTGCTGGCGATGTATGAGATGGCGGATGTGTACCGCGTCGGACTTGTCAGGAAGGCGAATGAAAAGAAGCGCTGGGCATGGAATAAAAAGTGCATGAAAGCGGGGCTTTGGCAGAGCCGCATCCGCTGGGCTTCCCACCTCATTTTTGATCAGACGCTGGCCGCAGACATGGGCGCAGACGGAGAAGCCCTTCTGAAAGAGATCGCGGAGGAGCCGAAGGCATCCGCCGGCGAGGCGGCGCGCCTCCTTGCGGAGCACTATCTGTTTCAGCAGGATTTCAAGAGGTCTTTCTACTACAGCGAGCTTGCTGTGCGATGGAAAAATATCTGGGGCTGGTTCTATCTGGGGCTTCATTATGCGTATGGCTACGGCGTGAAGGTGGATCTCATCAAGGCGGAGAATGCGCTGGCGAAGGCCTATGACTGGAAGAGCGAGTGCGCGGGGGATGCGGCGGCCCTTTTGGGAGAGGTGCTCTTGGAAACGACGCCGAAGCGGGGGATCGCATGGCTCCGTGCCAGCGTGAAGCTGGGCAATGTGCAGGGCATGTTCTCTCTGGGCTGCTGCCTGCAGGACGGGCGCGGCTGCAAGCAAAACATCGAAATGGCAGAGGAGCTCTTGGAGAAGGTCTTTGCCTTTCACGGCTACAAAGAAGAGGAAGCGGCGCAGCGGCTCGCACTGCTCGCGATGGATGCAGAGCGCTATGGCGCTGCGCTGAAGTACACGGTGGTCGCAGCCAAGAGCGGGCGGCCGGAAATACTGGTCCAGCTCGCACAGCTCTACCACGTGGAAGGAGATTTCAAAGAAGCTCTTTTCTGGTACAAGAAGGCCTTTGACATGTTGCCAAGCGGCAGCCTTGCGGACCAGATCGCGCTCTGCTGCTCGCTCATGGATGAAATGAAGGAGTCCGCCGTTTGGGTCAAAAAGGCGGCGGAGCTGGGCTCGCCGCTTGGCATGCTGCACTATGCACAGTATCTTCTGGATACGCTTTCGGATACGGCGGATGCGAGTGAGCCGTTCCACTGGTTCAAGAGCTGCTACGATGCGAAGGCAGATCCCCAGATGCCGGAGGACATGCAGAGGAGCATTCGCGGCGAGGCGGCGAATATGGCCGGGATGTGCTCGTTCTGGCTGGGAGATCAGGAAGAGGCCAAAGCATGGTATCAGAAGGCGTATGACATGGGCGATGTGTACTGCCTCATCAATCTGGGGAATGGTGCGCTCCAGCAGAGGCCCCCGCAGCCGGAGGAAGCCATTCACTACCTGAAGGAAGCCTGGGAAAGGGGAGAGGAGATCTTCGAAGACCAGGCCAAAGGCGACATTGCGAGTCAGATCAGCGCCGCATACCGCATGAAGAAAGACTGGATGAATGCTTTCCACTGGGCCAATCAGGCGGCGGCTCTTGATAACGAGACCGGCATGATCGATCTCGGCATGATGCATCTCTACGGGAACGGCACGCCCGTCAACCATGACGAAGGTCTTCGCTGGCTGGTCAAGGCGTATGAGAAAAAAGGGCCGCAGGCGAAAGACGTCGCGAACTATCTCGGGATCTTCTTTCAGGAGATCGGAGACATGGCAAAGGCAGAAGAGTGGTATAAAAGGTCAGCCGCCCTCGGCAGTGACTGGGGCATGATGAATCTCGGCCTTTTCTATCAGCACGGTCTCTACGGTGAGCCGGATCTGAAGCGCGCCAAGGAATGGTTTGAAAAAGCCATCGCCGTCCACGGCGATGCGGAAGCTGACGTGCGCGCTGAGCTCGAGAAGGGCTCTGCCTGCCCTGAGATCCATGATGATCCGCCCAAGGAGGCGGCGCGAGAGGAAATAGACCTCAAGTCGCTCTACATGCCATGGCTCGCCGATATGAAGTGGAAAAAGTAAGGGACGGGCGAGATGGACGCATGGCATCGCCTTTTTACTTTGCTTTCATTTGGTTCAGGGTTCAAGGTTCAGGGTTCAGGTGGCGGCTTCGCCGCAATTATATATGGGGCGATGCCCGATCAAGAATCATTCTCGCCCCTTCCTCTGGAAGGGGCAGACGAGCGAAGCGAGGCGGGGTTGGCATCCCCGTGTGTGAAAATACCGATTCACGCAGCCAACCTCCGCCCCTTCGGGGCACCTCCTTCCAAAGGAAGGAGGGAGAAAAGCAGAGTGCGTTGACTGGTAACTAGGGCTCAGGGCTTTCGTGGCGGCTTCGCCGCCTTTTTTTAGAAGATGGTATTCTCGTATCGCAGCCTTCCCCTCTAGGGGAAGGTGCCCGAAAGGGGCGGATAGGGTGACTATGGCATGAAAGACAGCTGGGATAAGGTTTCCCGGTCACTCCTATGAGAGCTGCAAGTCCCCCGCGGCAGATGGAACGCGAAAATGAGATGATCGTTATTTCACATCGCCCTTTTTATTCGCTCCAGTCATGATTGTAAATATCCCAGTTCTTCTGCTGCTTCAGATAGCGGATGCTGGCATCGATATCCTCAAGGAGTTTGTCCTTATCCCGGGGCAGTGTCGCCGCGAGGCGGATATAGTTTGATACATGATTGCTGCGGAAGACCATAGGATCGGTCTCTGGCAGCTCGAGATGCTCGATGATGACCTTCAGCTCCTCCATGAGGCCATAAGGGGGAAGCGGAGTGAATTCGCCGCGCTCAAACTGTGCCTTGAGCTCGCTGCCGCGGTACAGCATGAGAGAAAGCGCAGAGAGGTACGTCGGCTTGATCTCGTTGATGGCATGTGCCGTCGCGAGTGCATGCCGCATGCTCCCCGGCGCGCCTGCGATGCCGAGGATGATCATGATGGAGAGATCCATCCCCGCGGCGCGTACACGCTTTCCGACTTCGATCGACTGCTCGCCGTCGACGCCCTTGCGGATGTCCTTCAGCGTCTTCGAGTCTCCGCTTTCCATGCCATAGTAGAGCATGGTGAGGCCGGCTTCCTTGAGCTGCTTGAGTTCATCGGGCGATTTTCGGAGGATGTCGCCCGGCGCTGCATATGAGGAGACGCGCGTGAGATTCGGGAAATATTTGCGGAGCGTCTCCAGTATGCGGAGCAGTCGCTCGGTCGGAAGCACGAGCGCATCGCCGTCTGCAAGAAAGACGCGGCGCACGCCATCCCGATCGACGGAGTACGCCATCGCGATCTGGCGCATGATCTCATCGTCAGAGAGCTTTTCAAATCGTACGCCGCGATACATGTTGCAGTACGTGCAGCTGTTGTGCGCGCACCCGCGGGTGACACGGAGGATGAAGCTGCCCGATTCACTCGGCGGGCGGAAGACGGGGGTGTCCCAGTTGTCAAAAAATAAACCTGACATAGAGTTGTTCCTTTCTTTCTGTTCATGAATGGTCTACAAAAATTTTTATCGAATAAACACATAGCATTTTTTCTATGTGAATATTGTACATGATGATCTGCCAAAATGCAAGACGCATAGAAAAGTTTTTATATGTGATATAATGGGGGAGTTAGCAGCTAGGGACTGGTGACTAGACTAAAAGACTAGGAGACTGGGAGACTGGGAGACATCAGATATCAGACGCTAGACATCTGACTTGTATCCTCCAGCCTTCGGGCATCGCCCTTTATAAAAATCGACGCTCGGGTGCTTTCATAAATCGCCTGCTTGAGACGCTCCTTCCCACTCTCTTTCATACCGCCAGTGCCCTATCCGCCCCTACGGGGCACCTTCCCCTCGAGGGGAAGGCTGCGATACGAGAATACCATCATCTAACAGGGCGGCGAAGCCGCCACCTTCCCCCTTGAACCTCTTGAACCCATAGAACCCGTTCCCCCTCTTTCGCACGCCTCACGGGCTCACCCTGAACCTGACAGCATACTTTCATAGCAAAGGATAACCTTATGATCATAGAAACGGCGCATGCCAAAATCAATTTCACACTTTCCGTCGGAAGCAAGCGTGCTGACGGGTATCACTCCATCGACAGCCTCATGCACAGCATTTCTCTCTCGGACCGCATCACACTGACGAAAGCGGAGGCGATCACGCTCTCCGTCACGGAGGGCGAGGCTCCGCTGGGGCGGGAGAATCTCATGGTGCGCGCCGCGGAGCGTTTCTTCGAAGAGACCGGTCTTTCCGGCGGCGTCTCCATGACGCTGGCGAAGCGGATCCCCTCTGAGGCGGGGATGGGCGGCGGCTCGTCCGATGCGGCTGCCGTGCTGCGCGGACTGGCACGGCTCTATGAGACGGATCTTTCTCTGGCGACGCTTGCCCGCTGGGGGGCATCGCTCGGCGCGGACATCCCTTTCTGCGTGATGGCGGGGGCCGCGCGCTGTCAGGGCATCGGCGAGAAGCTGACACCGCTCACACCATGGGCGCATCTGCCGCTCGTCATCCTGCGTCCGCCGGTCTCGGTCTCGACGGGGAAGGCGTACCAGCTTCTCGATCACATGGGGAAGCGTCCTGCCGATACGACGCCCCTTGCCATCGAAGCGCTCAGCGGCAGAGATAAGGGCGCACTGGCCCGCGCGCTCTCGAATGATTTCGAGGCGGGGCTGTTTCCTGTGGAGCCGATCCTTTGGGAAACGTCTGCGTATCTCAAGACACTGGGCCGGCCTGCTCTCATGACCGGTTCAGGCTCCGCTTTCTTCGTGCTGGCGAAGGATACGAAGGAACAGGCTGGGCTGGCCTCTCGGATCCGCGCCGAGCAGCCGTCATGGTTTGTGGAGATGGCGGAGACCGTCGGAAGGGACGGGGAGGCTTAGCGATTTTTCATTCGTATGCGCCGTACCCTGCTCTTCACTCTTGCGCAAAGTTTTTTTAGAAGGAGGATCCTGATGCACGATATCATTGCCGGAAGGCGGAGCGTCCGCTTTTTCAAGAAAGACCCGATCGCAGAGAGCGATATGAAGGAGATCCTTCGCGCAGGGCAGTGGGCGCCCTCGCCGAAGAACCGACAGCCTTGGAAATTCATCGTCGTGAAGGGCATGAGCCGGGATATGATGATCCGACTGATGGAGAAGGGCATCGAGCGTTCCGAAGCCGGAGAGGGCGTCCTTCCGGGAGACAGAGGACTCATCGCCAATGCACGCTTCACGATGGAGTGCATGAAAAAAGCACCGGTGACGGTGCTGGTGGTGAATCCGACGGGGCGCTCGGTGTATGAGGACTGGAGCGCTGCCGAGAAGATCCATGAGATGAGCGATGTGCAGGCCATCGGGGCCGCGGCGGAGAATATGGCTCTCGAAGCTACGGCGCGCGGCATCGGAAGTCTCTGGGTGGGCAATGTATTCTTCGCCTATGATGAGCTCACGGAATGGATCGGCAAGGGCGAGATGATCCTTGCCATGTCCTTCGGCTATGCAGAAAAGGAAGGCTATCCGCTGCCGAGGAAAAAGGAGACGGACGTGATCGAGGTGAGGGATTGAGCCCTAGTTCCTTTTCAAGTACACTTCCTTCATGACATACATATATCCGCCATTGGCGAAGGTGACCTTCTCGGCTTTGATCTCACTGGTCTCTTTATCGGTGAAATGGATCTTCGACAGCTCACCGGCGAGGTCGAGGTAGGTCCAGTAAGCGCCGCCGTTTTCGATCTCAAACAGGACGAAAAGGTAAGGAGTGAGGCTTGAGAGCTGGCTCTTTCCTGTAGAAATCGCTTTCACAATTTCATCATGATTGAGTGACGCACCGCCCGAAAGGGCGGTGTTTTCGATTTGGCCCATCTGATGAGTAAATTCCTTCGGTACGGTGACGATGCTGAAGTAGCGGACGGGAAAGGTGTGGATGGTGGACATGATAGCTCCTTTTATACGATGAAGAATGGAAAATGGCACAGCGGCGCATCCTTGACCAAAGCGCCGCGGGATCTTGAGGGATACGAGCTTGGGACATATTTCTCTCTGACGATCACGCGGGCAGCGGATCTTTGCTTCTCACCATCCGCTTCGTTTCCAAAAGGAAGGGATGAAGATGCACATCAGGGTGATGGACTCGAGGCGGCCGAAGAGCATGGAGAGGCAGACGACCATCTTGGAGAGGGTGGGGAGTGCGGCGTAGGTCTGTGTCGCGCCGAATTGACCAAATGCGGGGCCGACGCTGCCCATGGTGGAGAAGGAGACGCCGAGAGCGTCTAGGAAGGCGAGCCCGTCAAACATCATGATCGCAGCCCACAGAAAGGCGAGCATGATGTAGAGAAAGAAGAAGCAGAGCACGCGGTAAAGGACGTCGGCCGAGTAGCGGTTTTCTCCGGCGGAGACGGCCTGAACGGCACGGGGGTGGAGGTGGAGCTTCAGCAGGGAAAAGATGCTTTTCCCGAGAAGGATGAAGCGGATGACTTTCATCCCGCCGGCGGTGGAGCCGCCGCAGCCGCCGACAAGGATCAGAAGGAGGAGGAGGAAGCGACAGAAGTCGGGCCACCGGTCAAAGTCAGCGGCGACAAAGCCGGTGGTGGAGGAGATCGATGCGGCGTGAAAGAAGGTCTCTCTCAGCGCTGGCAGGAGGGAGGCGCCGCCCTGTAGGACGAGGGAGAGCGTCATGAGGACGGTGGCGATGGCGACGATGGATAGGTAGGTGTGAAATTCCGTATCCTTCCAGATGACGGAGACGCCGCGTTTCCATGCTTCGACATAGATGCCGAAGTTCGCAGAGGAAATGATCATGAAGAAAGCGATGACCATTTCCAGCCGCGCGTCGTGGTAGTAGGCGATGCTTTCATTTCTTGTCGAAAAGCCGCCGGTCGCAATGGTGGAGAAGGCGTGATTCAGTGCGTCCAAGGGAGAAAGGCCGCAGAGAAGGTAGGAAAGGAAGCAGACGGAGGTGAAGACGGCGTACACGGCAAAGAGAGCGCGTGCTGTCTCGCGGATGCGGGGAAGCGCTTTCGATGAGGTGGGGCCGGTGCTTTCTGTCTGCATCATACGCACGGTGCCGCGCCCGGCTTGCGGGAAGAGGGCGACAAAGAAGACGATGATGCCAAGGCCGCCCAGCCAGTGGGTGAGCGAGCGGAAGAAGAGAAGGCTCGCAGGGACGCAGGTGAGGTCGGTAAATACGGTCGCGCCTGTCCCGGTGAGGCCCGAGATGCTCTCGACCAGGCTGTCTAAGGGAGAGAGGCTCCCGCTCACCCAGTAGGGGAGCGCATAGAGCAGGGATACGGCGATCCAAGAGAGCGCAGTGATGGCGGTCCCTTCCCGCGGCGTCAGGCTGCTTTCGATCGCCGCTCCTTTTCTTTTCAGAAATAGCGAGAGCGCTGCGGAAAGAAGCATCGGCGCGAGAAAGGGAAGGATCGGCCCCCGCTCATAGAGCGAGAGCAGGAGCGGCAGCAACAATGCCGCTCCGCTGGCCGCAAGGACGCGGGACAGCATAGAGTAGATGATTTGAATATTCATGATTTCGGGGGTTCAGGGTTCAGGGTTCAGGGTTGTGGTGGCGGCTTCGCCGCAAATATATATGGGGCGATGCCCGAAGGTCTCTTGATGACAGGTTAGCCCACGGGGCGTGCTGTCCCTTGAGTGGGAATGACAGAGGAGGAGCGGGTTCAAAGGGCTCAAAGGGGGTGGTGCGGCACATTTCGTCATCCTGAGCGGAGAAAAACGTCGTATATTAAAAAATTGCTTATCTGAAAATATGAGAACTGAGTCGAAGGAGCTAAGTGCCGCGAAGTATAAAAACAGCCTTCCCCTTGAGGGGAAGGTGCCCCGAAGGGGCGGATAGGGCACCGGCGGTATGAAAGACAGATGAGGAAAGCGGAGAAGTGCGCGGCACATGTGGGGAAAGCGTGAGTCCCTCGCCGCGGATGACAAAGATTTCTCGCTTTGCTCGAAATGACCGTGCGAGAGAGTCTGACGTCTCCTAGTCACCGTTTCTAAAGTATCGCAGCACCTGATCAGTGTGATCGGCTTGGATGATGAGGATCGCGCGGTCACCTGCGGAGAGGACGGTCCGTCCATCAGGGATGAGGATCTCTTCGCCGCGGACGAGTGCGCCGACGAGGCATTCCTTGGGGAGACGCGCTTCCATGAGTGAGCGGCCGCAGGCGGGAGCGCCTGTCTGCAGGATGACCTCTGCGGCCTGGACGCGGGCGCCCTCGAGGTAGGAGATCGAGACGACGCTGCCCTTTCGGATGTAGCTCAGGACTTCACCGGCAGCAAGGATGTGGGTGGAGAGTGCGATGTCGATGCCGACCTGCTGCATGAGGAGGGCATACTCGCTCCTGACGACGCGCACGATGGTCTGCCGCGCGCCGAGGTGCTTGGCGAGGAGCGCCATCATCATATTCAGCCGTTCGTCCTTGGTGAGACAGATGACGGTGTCTGCCTCACCGATGCCCTCGGCGGTGAGGAGATCCATGTCTGTGCCGTCACCGGCAAGGACCAGACCTTTCCGGAGCTTTTGCGCCATGGCCTCACAGCGCTGCCTGTCCTTGTCGATGACCTTGACAGAGAGCCCCTGCGCCTCGAGCATGGGGGCGAGCGCCTGCCCGATGCGGCCCGCGCCGATGATGACGACCTTCTTCGCCTTTCGCTGCACGCGAAGGTTTGCACGGGATTCCATTTCGGAAAGGGAGGCCGGTGTCCCGAGGAAATATACATTGTCCATCGGGAGCAGGCAGTCGTCGCCGTGCGGGATCAGGATGTCATGGTCCCGCTGCACCATGGCGATCAGAAGTGAAGGCGGGAGGGAGAGCGCATGAAGCGGGATATGGATCAGCGGCGAAGTGGTGGAGAGCTTCGTCTCGAGCAGGCGCACCCGCCCGCCGGCAAAGTCCTCGATGTTCAGCGCGTGCGGTGTCCGGAGCAGCTGGAAAATTTCACGCGCCGTGATGAGCTCCGGCGAGAGGATGAGGTCGATGTCGAAATTTTCATGCAGGTAGGACGCCGGCTCGGATAAATACTTCATCTCGCGGATGCGCGCGATGGTGTGAGGGATGCCGTTCTGCTTTGCAAGGATGGAGGCAATGATATTGCTTTCGTCAGAGGCTGTCGCGGCGACCAGAAAATCACTCTTCCGGATGTCGGGGTCCCGCATGAGAGACGGACTTGTGCCGTCGGCATGGATGGTCAGGATGTCGAGCTCATCTCGGATGGATTCGAGAATGGCTTCGTTCTCATCGACCAAGATCACGTCATAAGATTCATTCGCGAGCAGCTTCGCGATGGTCAGCCCGAGGTGGCTGGCTCCGATGATGGTAATACGCATGGGAAATCCTTCTTAAAATGAGGAATAAGAAATTGGAAATGGTGGCGGCGGATTCGCCGAGATCCTTCGGCTCAGGTCGCAGCTGTTCTGGCATTCGTTATCTCACATACGACGTTTCTCGCCGCTCAGGATGACGAAACGGGGCGATGCCCGAAGGCTTCTTGATAGCAGGTTTCCTCGTATCGTCAGCCTTCCCCTCGAGGGGAAGGTGCCCCGAAGGGGCGGATAGGGTACAGGCGGTATGAAAGATAGATGAGGAACGTGAAAAGGCGTGCGGGATATGATGTTTTCTAGTCGCCAATCACTCGAGGTTACTCATCCTTGCTTTCAAACTTCTCCCCAGTCACCCTATTTCCAAAGCTTCACCACGTCGATGACGGGCTCTTCGTAGGGATGGGCTTCACGGATCGCGGCAAGGACAGCAGGGAGGTGGGCATCATCGACGCGGCACTGGAGGATGTATTCATCCGTTTCCGTCGTTTCTCCGACGGTGCCGTCGTAAGGGTGTGCGCCGGGCAGGCTGGTCCAGGAGGAGTGTACCTGCCACCAGGACATGCAGCCTGCATAATTTCCGATCCGTCCGCCGCCGGCTTGGGTAATGACTTCGCGGATGGTATCGACAGATTCTAAGGGGATATAGACTTGGATTTTGTACATAGTAAGATCTTCTTTCATAAAAAGGTTCAGCAGATTCTACAGGTTCTGAAGGTTCCGCAGAGGGGCGGCGCATCATCATAAAGCGCCGTAGAGTTTTAAGGAAACACTGATTCAATCGTTGTCAGATTTTACTCTTGAATTTTTATGGATAGCAAGGAATAACCTGACGCGAATAGCGAGCTATTTAAGGAAGGCTATGACGAAGCTATGCATAAAAATTCTTGTAGAAGCTGACTCTGCGATTTAATCAGCGTTTCCTTAAGTTGAAACTTCAGGACCTGTTAATGATTTCGTTCCCCATTGTACGCGGCGCGATGGGGAATGGCAAGAGCGGACTTCACAAAAATGCAGGAAAAAACGTATAATAAGGGTAAGTGCAAAGAAGGAGGCAAAACCATGCCCAAGAACACACCCATGCGAAGAAAAGACCGAAAGGTGACGGACGAAGATGCCATCCGTTTCATCCTGATGAATCAGGAGGTCCTCCATCTCGGACTTTCTGACAGCGATCGGATCTACGTGGTGCCGGTGAATTATGCCTTCACCTATGAGGACGGGCATCTGGCTCTCTATTTTCATGGCGCCAAAGCAGGACTGAAGTACGAGATCCTGCAAGAAAAGCCGGACGTCGGCTTCTGCATCGACGGCGATCAGGTGGTGATCCCCGATGAAAAAGATGCGGGCCGCTTCACCACACACTACAAGTCCGTCATCGGAAGCGGGCGTGTATCCATGATCCAAGAAAGGGAAGAGGCGAAGACGGCCCTCTCCCTTTTTATGAAACACTATTCGCCGCGGGACTGGGATATCAGCGATGCCATGGCTGAAAGGACGGCGATCTTTCGTCTGGACGCAGAAGAATTTCAAGTGAAGGTCAATCGTTGACCGGGCTTTAGTCCCTAATCCCTAGTCACCAGTCCCTCACAAAAGGAGCCCATCATGAATCTATCAGAACAAATCACAAAGAATAATCTGTATAAAACCTTCGAGCCCTACATCGACCCTGCCGTCACGATGAAGGAGCGTCTCGATGGCCATGTACGCCTCACCGCACATGCGAGTGAAGAAGCCAAGCAGGCGCTCGCCAAGTGGAAGGCCATCAAGCTGAAGGAACGGCTGTTTTAAGGAAACGCTGATTAAATCGCAGAGTCAGATTTTACAAGAATTTTTATACATGACTTCGTCATAGCCTTCCTTAAATAGCTCGCTATTCGCGTCAGGTTATTCCTCGCCATGTATAAAAATTCAAGAATAAAATCTGCCAACGATTTAATCCGTGTTTCCTTAAGAAAAACCATGGAAAAGGAGAACCATTATGGACACCCATTTCGATCCGACATCCATCGCCCTCTTGAATTTGCTCACGGAGAAGCAGAAGGACTATGCGCTGACCCTGTATGCGAACCGTGAAAAGAAGGTATCGACTGCTTACATCCTATGGGTGTTCTTTGGCGTGTACTATTTCTACCTCGGACATCCGGTGAAGAATATCCTTCTCTGGATCCTCTGCGGCTGCTTCATCGGCATTATCTGGTGGATCATCGACCTTTTCCGCATCTCCGGCATGGTGAAGCGGAAGAATCAGGAGATCCTGAAGATCTGTATCGCGGAAGCCCAGCAGCTCTACCCGAGCCCCGTGCCGCCCGTGCATTTTGAAAAGTAGATCTCATCGCAAAAAGCCGCCCTGTAAGCAGGGCGGCCTTTTGCGGTCAATCACGATGTCAACTGTAGTATAGCACGTTCTTTGGCTGGTGACTAGAGACTAGTGCCTAGTGACTGAAATGCCACCTTTGGGCATGGTCTTATTTATACTCCGCGGCGTTTCCTTATTTTTATGCGCCGCACCACCATTTCTCATTTCTAATTTCTCATGCAAGCGAGGATTTCATTTCCAATCAAATGGACAGCACGTCCCCGGGACTAACCCTTTCCCCTCATTTCTTACTGTTCATTCGAGATATGCATCTTATCGAAGGCGAGGAAGGCGAGCGAAGTGATGATCGCTACGACGGTCGCCAGCCCCATGCCCTTCAGCTGCACCGGCCCAAGGACGATGGTTGCACCGGAGAGGCCGGAGATCATCGTGACTGCGGTCAGGATCAGATTTCTGGACTTCGTATAGTCCACATGCTTTTCGATCAGCATGCGGATACCGGAAGCCGCAATGAAGCCGAAGAGGAGGATGCAGACGCCGCCCATGACCGGAGTCGGGATGCCGTGGATGAGCGCGGCAATCTTTCCGATGAAGGAGAAGAGGATGGCAAAGCAGGCAGCACCGCCGATGACCCAGGTGCTGTAGACGCCCGTCATCGCCATGACGCCCATGTTTTCACCATACGTGGTATTCGGCGTAGAGCCGACGAAGCCGGAGATCATATTCGACAGACCGTCTGCAAAGAGCGAGCGGTGAAGTCCCGGGTCTTTGATGAGGTCGTGTCCGACGATATCGCTCGTGACGAAGAGATGGCCGATATGTTCGGCGAGGACCACGAAGAGCGCCGGAAGGATCATCATGATGGCAGAGAGATTGAAATGCGGCGCATAGAAGGTCGGCAGGGCGAACCATGGCATCTCCTCTACATGCGTGAAGTCTACGACACCCATGAAGACGGAGAGAATATAGCCGGCGATGACACCGATCAGGATCGGGATGATGGAGATGAATCCGCGCCCAAGAACGGTCGCAAGGATGGTGACGATCAAGGTGAACATGGAGATCGTGATGGAAGTCGCTGCGCTCATGCCCTGCGGCTCACCGATGAAGCCGGACATGGTCATGGCGAGCGGTGCCAGTTCGAGCCCGATGATCGCGACGATCGCGCCCATGGCAGCCGGCGGGAAGAGGACATCGATCCAGCCGACGCCGATCTTCTTCACGAGGAGTGCGATGATCATGAAGCAGAGACCGAAGGCGATGAAGCCGCCCTGGGCATCCGCATACGTCATGCCCGCCGTCGCCGTCACCGCCAGCACCGGCGAGATGAAGGCGAAGGACGAGCCGAGGTAGGCAGGGAGCTTCCACTTGCAGATGGTGAGGTAGAGGAGCGTCCCGATGCCGTTCATGAAAAGGCAGGTCGCGGGGTCTACATTCAATAGGAAGGGCACCAGCACCGTGGAGCCAAACATGGCGAAGAGGTGCTGCAGCGAGAGGGGGATGGTGGGGAGGAGCGGGAGCCGCTCCTCGACTTCGATGATTCTTTTGCTCATAAGCGTTCTCCTTTTGGGGAAATAGTGACTAGTGACTAGTGACTGGGGATTAGGAAAATCAGACGGGGAGACTTCTTGCCTTCATGTATCCCCTTTCCCACTTTGGGAACATACGGAAGCGGGATAAGTGGGGGCGAGTCCTGGGGAAACGCTGATTCAGTCTGACAACGATTGAATCAGTGTTTTCCTAGAAAAAAGGAGGCTTTCGAAAAAACGAAAGAGCCTCCTTCCTTTGCCTGACTGTGAATTTTTACCTGTCATATTTTATTCTTTTTGCGAAAGAAAAGCAAGTGGGGAACGTCGGGAGGGAAATTCACAGACTGAAAAGCAGACGCAATATTGCGTCTGCTTTTCAGTCTGTGATTTATATACAGAGTTATGCGTGCGTGGTATAATAATCATGAAAGAGCCGATACATACAGGATAAAAACCTGATTATACATTTCATAATGGGTAATTTCAAAAGATAGATGCACTGAAAATTAGACGTAATATTGCGTCTGATTTTCAGTGAAGAGGAGTGCTACGATGGAGTTCAAACGACAGAAATACATGGATGCGCTGGTGGAGCGCATGCACAATGGCATGATCAAAGTGGTGACCGGGATTCGCAGAAGTGGGAAGTCTTATCTTCTCTTCAATCTCTTTGTCCGTTACCTGATGCAGCAGGGAACGGCGATGGATCATATCCTCACCATGCAGCTCGACCGATGGGATATGCGGCGCTACCGAGATCCCGACATGCTCCTCTCTTGGATTCACGAACGCATGACGGATGAAGGGGACTACTATATCCTTCTCGATGAAGTACAGTTTCTCGATCACTTTGAGGAAGTGCTGAATTCCCTCCTGTATGAGTCACATGTGGATGTGTACGTGACAGGGAGCAATTCGAAATTTCTCTCCAACGACATACTGACTGCCTTCCGCGGGCGCGGGGACGAGATCCATGTCTACCCGCTGGTCTTTTCGGAATTCATGGAGCAGTACGACGGGGATATGTACCACGGTTGGGCTGACTACGCGACCTATGGCGGTCTTCCGCAGGTCGCGTCCATGAAGACAGAGCAGCAAAAGATCACCTACCTGCAGAGCCTCTTCAAGGAAACGTATCTGAAGGACATCCTGGAACGGCATAAGCTCAAATATCCGGAGGGGATGGAAGACCTGGTGAATGTGCTCGCCTCCTCTATCGGTACGCTGATGAATCCGACCAAGATCCTGGCGACCTTCCAGAGCCGCTTCCATTCGAAACTCAGCCTGAATACCATTCGCCAGTACATCGATTTCCTTGAAGAAGCCTTTCTGATACAGAAGGCCGTCCGCTACGATGTGAAGGGCAGAAAATATATCGACACGCCAGTGAAGTACTACTTCGAGGATGTGGGACTCCGAAATGCGCGGCTTGATTTCCGACAGGTAGAGGAAACGCACCTGATGGAGAATATCATTTACAATGAACTGCGTTGCCGCGGCTACCTGGTGGACGTTGGCGTAGTGAATCGGAGAATACTCGATGAAGAGAGTGGGCGGATGCTGAGCCGTCAGCTCGAAGTGGACTTCATCGCGAGTCTGGGAAATAAGCGATACTACATCCAGTCCGCCTTCCACTTGCCGGATGAGGAGAAGCTTCGTCAGGAGAAGGCCTCTCTCCTCGCCCTTTCAGATGGGTTCAAGAAGATCATACTCGTCAAGGATGTCATGCGCCCGCGCCGCGGTGATGACGGGATCCTCATTATGAGCGTCTTTGACTTCCTCCTCTATCCTCATGGGCTGGATGAGGTGTTTGCGTAGGGCAGCGGTTGCGGCGCAACGATGCACAATAAAAGCGATGAGATTTTTGTCTCATCGCTTTTATTGTGTGTGATGCAGTGCTCGCACATGCTTGCTTCTTAGAACTGGAATTGGAGGCCGATCTCGAAGTTGCGGCCGGGAGCGGAGTACCAGTATTGATACTTTGTTGGATCAGCATTCGGGCCGTAGGAGGTGCCGACATCAGTGTAGAACTGGTCAAAGATGTTGTTCACTCTGGCAAAGAGGGTGGCTTCTTTGGTGAACTGGTAGTTGGCAGCAATATCCCATACCCAGTAGCTAGAGTAGTCTTTCATGGTATCCTTTGTCGTGTATCGATCCATGATACCGCGTCCCCATAAGGAGGCAGTCAACTTGCTATTCTGGTAATTGATGCCGATATTAAGTTCATGCTTTGGAATGTTGGCATATACCGTGTTTTTGGTGGAAGAATCTGCGTTAATGTATGTGTAGCCTAAAGTGGCGCTGACATGTTTATTGAATTCTTTCTGCAGAGACAGATTGACGCCATTATTTTTGATTTTCCCAGAGTTTCCATAGTTAAAAGCGGCACTATCCCATCCGATGAGGTTGTCGGCACGCTGGGTGTAAATATTGAGTGTGCCGGTAAGGGTGGAATTGAACTTATGATTGACACCCATTTCTACGGTATAGCCCTTTTCTGGGTCCAAGTTGGGTGCATTTTTGCTCATATAGTACAGTTCAAGGAGTGAAGGCGCTCTAAAGAATTTTTTGTAATTGACATAATAGTTTGTGTTTTCACTGGCCTTGTAGCCAATGGAAAGGCTTGGGGAAGTATTATTTCCGTATTGGCTGTTATGTGTGATACGAATGCCTGGGGTTACATTCCACTTGTCTGTGATGTCCCATTTATCCTGCACATAGAAGGCAGTAGTGGTTACGCTGGCACCTTCTTCCGGAGACTCCTTAGCAGGGGATCCACCACCGTAAGAATATTTATAATGAGGAATCTCATCTTTGTACCAATCGAAGCCACCGATAATTGTTTGGTCGTTTCCTTTATAAGTGAGTTGATCGGAGATACCGGTGGTCTTCATGTGGATATCTGTATAGCCACTTCCATCTGCTATGTTTGTGAGGTTGTTATAGTTATCTTCGATGCGATTTTGATTTCTGTAGATTGAGAACTGATTAGAAACACGATCGCTGATTTTTGCGTTATATTGCAGGCTGATACGGTCATTATCTTTTTTACCGTGATCAGCTTGTGTGCTGGTAGTGCCGCCATCGGGGCGCGTATAGTCTAATTTATATTTTTCATAATTGAAAACGAGATTGGAGTCATTGCCAAAGTCATATCCAAATTTAGTGGAAATTGATTTCGCGTTCAAGTGATTGATGGTATGACGATCCCAGCCGTCCTTGTACGTGCCCTGTAATTCTTTGTGAGCATCTACTGTCCAGAAAAAACCATTGCTGCTACCTTCGTTATAGATACCATACTTTTCTCCATTATAGCTGGCACGGGAGAGATCGAGCTTTGTGTGTACCTGACCGTCTTCTGGCTTTTTTGTGATGATGTTGATGGCACCACCTTGCGCATCACTGCCGTAGAGAGTAGACGCGGCTCCTTTCAATATCTCAATATGGTCGATGGAGTTCATGTTGGTCAAGGTGCCTAAAGCGGTGGTTCTGCTCATAACACCATTGGTGTTGATTCTCATACCATCAACCATGATAACTACATTTTGGCTACCATTGATTGTTAGTGGATTGGTGAAAGAAATCTGGCTAGAGGCATTCTGAGAGCCAAGAGCGACACCGGGTACAGAACGAATAGCTTCGGTCACATCACTATAGTGTTTTGTGGCAATGTCCTTCGCAGTTACGACTGCGACATCCGCATTGGCGTCGATCTTCTTTTCCGGTGTACGGCTCGCAGTAACGACCACCTCATCTAACGAATAAAAATTCGGGGGGGTGCTTTCTGCCTGCACGCTAAAAGCGCCTGTGGTAAGCACAAGAGCTGCCAAAGACGCTGTCAAAATTTTCTGATTCATTTTACTTCCTCCTTTATCCCGTATGGATGGAAACTTGAAAACAACCTGCGCCATCTGCTTCCGGTATACATCGCACCATCCGCAGCGGATCAGTTGTCTTCATCAAAGA
The DNA here is from genome assembly GCF_042846925.1 of Dialister sp. i34-0019-2H8. Classification (NCBI taxonomy): domain Bacteria; kingdom Bacillati; phylum Bacillota; class Negativicutes; order Veillonellales; family Veillonellaceae; genus Dialister; species Dialister sp. i34-0019-2H8. Next base: position 2,460,650 of record NZ_BAABYQ010000001.1, on the reverse strand, counting down.
GGGCAGTTCTTCTGGCTCGGCGTCCTCGCCTGTCCTCGTCTTCCCGGTTTCCCAGTGACATCGTGAGGAGGGCTCAGCCTTACAGCGGCGGGACCGCGACGGATTTGCGCCGTCTTCTCTTTTTACTTTCAAAGATTTTTTGAAAGACCTTCTTTGATTCAATATAAAAATGCTGTATGTATTATACAGCATTCACGCAGAAAAGGGAAATGAAATTTTAATGATTGAGGGTTCAAGGTTCAAAGGGTTCCGGTGGCGGCTTCGCCGCATTTTAGATGACGGTATTCTCGTATCGTCAGCCTTCCCCTCGAGGGGAAGGTGCCCCGAAGGGGCGGATAGGGTACTGGCGGTATGAAAGAAAGTGGGAAGGAGCGTCCCCAGTCACCATTTCTTGAACTTCATCGCTTCGCCTTTCGCAAGGGTGTCGCACATTTCGTTGTACTTTGTCCCGACATGGCCTTTGACCCATTCGAAGGTGAGGCGGTGGGGCGTCATGACACGGTCCAGGGCTTTCCAGAGGTCCTGATTGGAGACGGGGGTCTTGGCGGCGGTGAGCCAGCCGTTGCGTTTCCAGTTGTAGAGCCAGCGGTTGGTGATGGCTTTCTGCAGGTACTTGCTGTCGGTGTGGAAGGTGATGGTGCGGCGGATGCCGTCATCCAGGAGCTTCAGTGCTTCGTAGGCGGCGCGGAGCTCCATGCGGTTGTTCGTAGAGGCGGGCTCGCCGCCGGAGAGGGTGAGGAGCTCGCTGCCCTCGGCAGTGAGGAAGACGGCGGCAAATCCGCCGGGCCCATTGGGGTTCACGAGGCAGGAGCCGTCGGTGTAGATGATGAGTGTCTCGGGGAGGATGATGCGCTCGGTCTTGCCGTCGTAGGAGATGCAGCTGATGTCCATGGGTTCGGCGTAGGCGGGGTATTTCTTCTCGAGTGTTTCGATCGTTGGTGCGGGCTTTCTGGGGATGGCCGCATGGACTGCGGCTTTCGGCGGCGGGGCGATGGGCTTGCCGTACCAGGCCTCCGCTTCGGCTTGGGTGGCAAAGCCTTTGTAGATGGCTCCGGGAAATCCGGTGACTTCTTTCTGGCAGTCGCTCCAGCTGTAGTAGACGCCCGCATGGTGTCCGCGCTTGACGACGTAGTATTTCTTGGGCATGGGGTTCCTTTCGGGGAAATGGAGAGCGGGGGCAAGGGGAGGTGTGCCGCGCCCTTTTTCGTTTCATGAAAATGCGGCGCTCTGTGAAGGGGCGCCGCTCGATGATCTCTTATTCTATGCAGATGCTTCCGTCTTCGACCATTTTCCAGAAGCAGTAGAGGGTGGCTTTCGTATCAGCGAGGCTGTCGTGCCAGCCTTCCTCGGAGTAGCCGTAGTATTTCGCGCAGGTGATGAGTTTCTGGTATTTATATTTTCCCGGATAGCGGCTGCTCGGCTCGCCATAGGTCTTGGCGAAAGGCTTCATGAGGTCCATGTAGCGGACTTTGGAACGGCTCGGGATGTAGATGCCGTTTTGAATGAGCATCTTCTGGTCGTAGGGGAGGTTGTAGCCGGAGATGATCTTGGCGGCGTGGAGGATTTTCTCGATGCCCAATTTCCTCTCGCTGATGAGGGGCTTGCCTGCGACCATGGCAGGGGAGATGTGATTCACCGCTTCGGCGCTGGGCCAGCAGGTGGCGCGTGCAGGGCGGAAATATTCGTTCATCACGATCTCGCCCAGTCCGTTTACGATGGAGAGCTGCAGGATCTCGGCTGATGGGCCGAAGCCGGTGGTCTCGGTGTCCAGGACGAGGATGTCTTCTTTCTTGATCATAGTAAGACGCTTTCATTGATAATCATGGGATGCGTGGCGGGGGCAGGAATGGTGCGTGCTGCGCGCACGCGGTCTAAAAGGCGCGATCACCGGGTCTCTATTCTTCCCACGAGGTTTCTTTTTTATAGGCGCCGCCGTCAGCGATGTCTTGCTTTCTGCTGTGGCGGAACTTGCGGTTCAGGGTGGTGCGGATCTTTTTCTTGTCGCCTTTTTTGCCGGTGAGGCTTTCTGTCTCGTAGTCTTCGTCCCACTGCTTTTCGAATTTTTCTTTGCCGTACATTTTACGGGCGTACTGGTTCAGCCGGCTTTCCGGGGTCACTTTCTGCGGTCGTTTCATAGTGCTTCCTTCCCTTTAGAGATATGTCCCTATGGTATCATTATTGGGCGATGAATGCTAGGGGCAATGTGGTCAGGTCGTGGGGCGCGCCTTGAAGCTTGAAAGCAGGGATGAGCAGCTAGGGATTAGACTAGGAGATTGGGAGACATCAGATATCAGACTTCTATCCTTCAGCCTTTGGGCATCGCCCTTTATAAAATCGACGCGGAGCGGCGCTCGGGTGCTTTCGTTAGTAGTGATTTGTGTAAAAACGTTTTTCATCTGCATCATCTGCCTTTCATACCGCCAGTACCCTATCCGCCCCTTCGGGGCACCTTCCCCTCGAGGGGAAGGCTGACGATACGGGAATACCGTCATCTAAAATGCGGCGAAGCCGCCACTGGAATCCTTGCCTCCTCTCTTGCATCTCTCGCGCTTCCTGCTTATAATAGTTCACATAAAATTTTACCTATGAGTATAAAGGAAGGAACTCCTATGAAAAGTACATTTTTCCCTCATTTCACGATCGGGGTCGATGCATATGATGCCATCCCGGATATCTGCCTGGACTATGGCAAGACGGCGGTCATTGTGGGCGGTGAGAAGTCGAGAGCGGCAGCGGAGCCGCTGATCCGCAAGGCGATCGAAGGGAAGATCGAGCTTCTCGGCAGCTTCCAGTACGGGGATGACGCGACTTTTGAAAATGCAGAGGCGCTGACGAGGATCCCGGAGATCCGCAAGGCGGACATGGTCTTTGCAGTCGGCGGCGGCCGTGCGACGGATACGGCGAAGTGGGCGACGCATCTTCTGAAGAAGCCGCTCTTCACGTTCCCGACGCTTGCGTCGAACTGTGCGTCCGTCACGGCGGTCTGCATCATGTACCATCCGGATCACAGCTTCAAGGGCTCGATCTATCGCGACCGCAATGCCTATCACACGTTCATCAATACGGAGGTCATCGCACATTCGCCTCGTGAATATTTCTGGGCCGGTCTCGGTGATGCGCTGGCGAAGCAGTACGAGGTGCCGTTCTCCGCACGCGGCATGGATCTCACATGGGTGCAGGAGACGGGCGTCAGAAACGCGCAGAATGTAGCGCCCGGCATCCTGAAGTATGGCAAGGCGGCGCTCGAAGCAGTGGACAAGGGCATCGTGACGGATGCACTGGAGCCGGCGATCCTTTCTATCATCGTGGCGCCGGGGATGGCGTCTGTATGCATCGAGGATGATCTGGACTCGAGCCTGGCGCATGCGATCTACAACAGCCATACCCGCACGCCGCACAAGGGAAATCATCTGCACGGCGCAGTCGTGAATTACGGCCTGCAGGTCATGCTGACGATGGATGGACAGATCGAAGAACGGGATAAGATCTACCGCTTTGCCAAGTCCATCGGTCTTCCGCATTGTCTAGCTGACATCGGCATCGATCCCGCGTATCCGGATGAGCTGGTAGAGAATTGCCTGCACACGAAGGATATGCGTGTGAAGCCGTATGAGATCACCTTCGATATGGTGTACAAGGCTATGATGGAGCTTGAGAAATTGAAATAAGGAAACACTGATTCAATCGTTGTCAGATTTTACTCTTGAATTTTTATGCATAGCAAGGAATAGCCTGACGCGAATAGCGAGCTATTTAAGGAAGGCTATGACGAAGCTATGTATAAAAATTCTTGTAAAATCTGACTCTGCGATTTGATCAGTGTTTCCTAAGGAAAGGGGCTGTGAAGAAATGAATCCTCATTTCTTCACAGCCCCTTTTTACTTTGCTTTCATTTGGTTCAGGGTTCAAGGTTCAGGGCTCTCGTGGCGGCTTCGCCGCCTTTTTTTAGATGGTATTCTCGTATCGCAGCCTTCCCCTCTAGGGGAAGGTGCCCGAAAGGGGCGGATAGGGTGACTATGGCATGAAAGACAGCTGGGATAAGGTTTCCCGGTCACTCCTATGAGAGCTGCAAGTCCCCCGCGGCAGATGGAACGCGAAAATGAGATGATCGTTATTTCACATCGCCTTTTGGCTGCGGGAAGCTACAGGCTGATCCGGCTCATGAGAAGGTATCCGGCGAAGACGGCAAGAAGTCCGATGAGGAGCTGGGAGAGCAGGTAGGTGCATCCTTCGAGAAGGTGACCGGCAAGGAAAAACTGCATGATCTCATTCATCATGGAGGAGAAGGTCGTGAGGCCGCCTAGGAATCCCGTCACCAGAAAGGCAGAGGCAAGGGGGGAGGGGAAGTGCTGGGTGAAAAAGAAGGCGAGGAGACCGATCAGGAAAGAGCCGGCTCCATTGACGAGGAGCGTGCCATAGGGGAAGTTGCTTCCCAGAAAGGAGGCGGCAAGTAGTGTGACGGTGTATCGCGTGAGTGCGCCCAGTGCGCCGCCTAAAGCGACAAGAAGCGGTGTGAGATAGGAGGACATAGGGATCCTTTCTGCTGACAGAGAGCAAAGGCGGATGAGATATTTCCTTGGCGGAGGGGGCGAGGAGGCTCTCTGCCTTGAACAAAAAATATATTATCTATTATAATATGAGAAGCAAGAGAGGAGGAGTGGCGATGCTTCTGGCAGGGATTATCAGTCACAGCGAAGAGACGGCCGGACTCATCCGGCGTTTTCTGGGAGAGATGACGCGCTCCAGGGGGCTGTCGCTCTCCTGCGTGTCGTATGACAACAGCTACGCCTTTCTGGGCGACTGGCGACGCGGGGAGGAGCGCTTCGACCTGCTCTTTTGGGATCTGTCCTTTTTGCCCGAGGGGGCGATGCAGACGGCGGCCGATGTGCGGGAGCGGTGGAGTGATACGGAAATGGTCTTTCTTGCAGAGGATGACAGCCGCGCACTCGCTGCCTTCCGTCTGGGGGCGCAGCACTACCTGCTCCTTCCAGCGACGGAGGCGGAGGTGAGAGAGGCCATCGATCGCTGCCTTTCCGCACTGGAGGGGAGCTGGCGGCGGAAGGTGCTTCTCAAGACGGCCGATGGCTGGCGCTCGGTCGCGCTGGCAGACATAGAAGCGGTGATCTCCGAAGACCATGTGCAGCGCCTGTATCTTTCCGGCGGCGAGGAGCTCTGCCTTTCATCGACGCTCTCTTCCCTGACGGAAAGGCTCAGGGGACGGAGTGCTTTCCATTTTCTCTCGCCGGGGCGCGGCATACTCGTCAATGCGGAGCGGGTGAAGGCGATCGGGCAGGATACACTGACGCTCGAAGGCGGCCGCGAGCTTCCCTTGGTGAAGCGGAAGGCGGGCATCTTCCGCAGGGAATGGGAGAAGGCGCTCTGCCGGTCGTGAGAGCGAATAGCTGATGACTGGGGACTAAGAGACTGAGAGACTGGAAGACATCAGATTCCCGTATCGTCATTTCGAGCGAAGCGAGAAATCTTTTCATTCGCGGTCAGGGGCTTACGCTTTTCCCGCATGTGCCGCGCACCTCTCCGCTTTCCTCACCCTCTTTCATACCGCCAGTGCCCTATCCGCCCCTACGGGGCACCTTCCCCTCGAGGGGAAGGCTGCGATACGAGAATATCCTATATGCTAAAACTCCGCGGCGCTTAGATCCTTCGACTCAGTTCTCATGCTTTAGATAAGCCATTCTCTAATATACGACGTTTTTCTCCGCTCAGGATGACGAAAAGCGCCGCACCACCCCCTTTGAACCCTTTGAGCCCTCTGAACCCGCTCCTCCTCTGTCATTCCCACTCAAGGGACGGCACGCCCCGTGGGCTAACCTGTCATCAAGAGACATTCGGGCATCGCCCCATATATATTTGCGGCGAAGCCGCCACCACAACCCTGAACCCTGAACCCTGAACCCTGAACCCTGAACCCTGAACCCTGAACCCTGAACCCTGAACCCTGAACCCTGAACCCTGAACCTTGAACCCTGAACCCGTAGAACCTGTTGAACCCCTGAACACTGAAACGAAAGGAGACGCCATGGCATCCCGATTTCTGCATGATCCGAAGTACGCACTGATGTATGGGCTTTTGGCACTGCTGCTCCTTTTGTCCGGCGCTCTTCTTTTCCGGGAGGCGGGGCAGCTGCGGGAGAGGGCGGAAGGGATGGCCGCGGAGAATCAGCTCCTGCTGTCGTATCGGCACGCGGAGCGGGATGCGGCGCATCTGGATCTCCTTTCATCGCTCTTTCAAAAGACACCGGCTTCGGCCTATGGGAAGCTGCTCGAGGAGGCAGGCGTCTCCGTGGAAGAGATCTCAGAGGAAAAGGATGGAAATTTTCATAAAATTCATGTAGTTGGCACTGGCAGTTTTTCACAAATTGTCCGCGGCTTTGATATAATAAAAAGCAAAGAAGTGTGGAATGCGGTGAAGCTCGTCCGATTGAAACGGGAAGGGACGGTCTTGTCCTTTGCGATCGAGATCACTGCATTTCAAAGCCGAGGTACCTATGAAGAAGAGAAATATCGTACTGATCGGTCCGATGGGGACCGGTAAAAGCAGAGCGGCGAAGATCCTGGCCGATGGGCTGGATTGGCAGCTTGCGGACACAGACCGCATGATGGAGCGGGATACGGGGATGAAGATCGCCGACTTCTATCGCGATGCGGGGGCAGAGGCCTTCGCGGAAAAGGAAATGCAGGTGATCAGCCGCGTCCGTTACTACCATGAAGCGGTGATCGCGATGGGGGGCAATTACCCCATGACGGAGGAGAAATTTCACCTCCTTGCGGAGCATGGCGTGATGGTGCTGCTCTATGCGAAGCCGTACCGCCTCGCAGAGCGGGTGCGCCGCCGCATCGGCAAGCGCCCGACCATGGACTATTCCGATGTGGATGGCTACGTGCGGCAGATGCTGCGGAAATGGGCGAAGTGGCGCGACCGTGTGGATGTGGTCATCAATACGACCAATTGCCACCCGGAGCAGACCGCGATCCTGATCGCCCGCTATCTGGACCAGCATCATGTGGAGTTCGCTGAGCGGAGATTGTGATAAAGGGTGCAGCAGGTTCTGCGGGTTCAAAAGGTTCACAGGTTCAACGGGTTGAGGAACCTTGCGTGAATGGTGATGAGTGACTAGTGACTTGAATATGACTTTCAGACTTCGCGCCCATAAATATTCGCGGCGAAGCCGCCACCACAACCCTGAACCCTGAACCTTGAACCTTGAACCTTCAACCCATTTTCCCAAGGAGGTACTCTTATGAAACGACTGGCTGTACTGACCAGCGGCGGTGATGCACAGGGCATGAATGCAGCTGTGAGAAGCGTTGTCCGGACGGCGCTTGCCATGGATGCCGAGATATATGGCATTGAGCGTGGCTATGCAGGACTTCTGGATGAAGACATCACGCCGATGACTTCGGCGTCTGTGGGCGGGATCGTGCTGCGCGGCGGGACGATGCTGCGCACGGCGCGCTGTCAGGCTTTCTTTGAACGGAAGAATCAGATCCAAGCGGCGGATATTTTAAGGAAGCACGGCATCGACGGGCTCGTTGTCATCGGCGGCGACGGTTCTGTGCAGGGAGCAGAGGTTTTGACGCACCTCGGCATCCCGACAGTGACGGTACCGGGTACCATTGATAACGACATGCATGGGACGGATGAGACCATCGGTCATGATACGGCGGTGAACGTGGTCGTTTCTGCCGTGAGCCGCATCCGCGACAGTGCGTCTGCCCACGAACGTGCCGCCATTGTGGAGGTCATGGGACGTTTCGCGGGACACATCGCACTCGATGCGGGCCTTGCCTGCGGAGCAGAGTACATTCTGGTGCCGGAGGTATCCTTTGAACGGGAGACGCTGGCACGGAGCCTCGAGGCGCAGATGAAGCTGGGACGGACGAACAGCATCATCATCTGTGCGGAAGGCGCGGGCGATGCCCGCTCGCTGGGGGAGTGGCTGAAAGAGCATACAAAGATCGACGTCTGTACGACCACGCTCGGCTTCATCCAGCGCGGCGGTCAGCCGACGGCCAGAGACTGCCAGCTCGGCTCCGTCCTGGGCGCGTGCGCGGTGACTGCGCTCCTCCGGGGAGAGACCGGAGCGCTCATCGGTATGCACAGAGGCCGCGTGCGCATTCTTCCCTACGAAGAGGCAAAAAAAGAGAAAGAACCATTCCGCAGAGATCTCTACGATCTCGCCGTCATGCTGGGAGCGACGGGGATGGAATGAAGCAAAGCGGCGCACTGTTCGTAGGGCGCCGCTTTTTGGGCAGCTGGTGACCAGTGACTGGTGATTGGTAGCTAGGGATTAGTGGCTGGGGATTAGGTTTGCGATACGAGAAAACCGCCAGTTTCAAACCTCCGCGGCGCTTCCTCGTTTTATGCGCCGTACCTTCACTCCTCACTCCTCACTCCTCACTCCTCACTTGATTCGGAAGTTGACTTACATGCCAGTGATTTAGAAAACGCAATACTAGAACCCATAGAATCTGTTTACCAAAGGAGTCTTTATGAAGAAGATCATCGTCAGTGCCTGCCTTTTGGGGCGAAACTGCAAGTACAGCGGCGGAAACAATCGGAATGAAGCTGTACTCTCCTATGTGAAGGGGCGAGAGGTGATCCCTGTCTGCCCGGAGGTCGCCGCCGGTATGCCGGTCCCGCGGCCGCCGGTGGAGCTTCGCGAGGGGCGTGTGATCTCCTGCGAAGGGAAGGATCTGGATGCCGTGTATCGCGCAGGCGTCGCACGGACACTGGAAGCGCTTGCGGGGGAAGAGATCGAGTGTGCGATCCTCAAGGCAAAAAGTCCCACCTGCGGGGTCCATGAGATCTATGACGGCACATTCAGCGGAAAAAAGATCAAGGGCCAAGGGATCCTTGCGAAGGCGCTGCGTCAGGCGGGCGTGCGTGTGATCGATGAGGAGGATGTGGAATCAGGAGTGGCTGGTGACTAGTGGCTAGGGATTGGGGATTAGGAGCCTCGAGTGACTTGTGACTAGTGACTGGTAGCTAGGGATTAGTGGCTAGGGATTAGGTTTGCGATACGAGAAAACCGCCAGTTTCAAACCTTCGCGGCGCTTAGATCCTTCGACTCAGTTCTCCTATTTCAGATAAGCTATTTTTAAGGAAACGCTGATTCTGCGATTGAATCAGCGTTTCCTTAACATACGACGTTTTTCTCCGTTCAGGATGACGAAATGCGCCGTACCACCATTTCGCATTTCTAATTTCTCATTCAAGCGAAGCTTTCATCCGCAATCAAAGGGCGATACGCCCCAGGGACGAACCCTGAACCCGTTCCCTTCCATTTGACAAACTTGGTTTCTTTCCCTATAATGAAGAAAATGACCGTTAGTCAATTTCAAAGGAGGAAGACCTATGCAAAAGAAATGGATCGCCATCGCAACAGCCGGACTGCTGCTCGTTTCTACGATGACCGCACAGGCGGAGGAGCTGCCGCGCAGGAGCCTCACCGTATCGGGGAGCGCAGAGGTCACGGCAAAGAGTGACACCGCTGCCATCTACCTTTCTGTGGAGACGGAGTCGGCGCAGGTGAAGAATGCGGCTCGTGAGAATGCCCAGATCATGACCGATGTGCGGAATGCCGTCATTGCTGCCGGTGCAGATGCGTCAAGGATCGAGACGCAGAATTACAATGTGTATCCGCAGAATATCTATGATGATAAGGGCCGCGTGAAGTCGAAGAAATATAAATGCACGAATTCCATGAAGGTCGTGGTGAGCCGTCTGGATAAAACGGCCGCCGTCATGGATGCAGCCGTAGAAGCCGGAGCGAACCGCATCGACTCCGTGGATTTCTCTGTGAGCAAGACGCAGGAGTACAAGGAGGAAGCCCTGCGGCAGGCGACTGCCGCTGCGCTTCGCAAGGCACAGATCATGGCAGGCACGCTGGGCCGCTCGGTCGTGAATGTGATCTCTGTCAATGAAGACAGCGCCGATATCACCCCGTACCGCGCGATGAATGTACGCATGATGGCAGGCGCGGCAGCAGATGCCAAAGAGTCGACCTCGCTTTCCCCCGGAGACACGAAGCTGCATAGCCGTGTCACCGTGGTGTTTGAGATCGGATAAGTAAATAGTAGCTGGTGACTGGTGACTAGGGATTAGGGATTAGGGATCAAGGAATTCTCCCTTATGGAGTAGGCCCTTGGAGAAGGGCTGCGCCAAAGGCGCAGGATAGAGTGCCCCATAAGGGCACAATTCACCGTAGCGGTCAGTATCCATTTGTGCTAATCGTTATCCCGTATCGTCATTCCGACTGAAGTGGAGAAATCTTTGTGTTATCAGTAAGCGGGATAGATGGGAATGTCGAAAACGATAGCTCGGAATTGCATGATGATTGAGTAGTCCCCCATTGAACCTCCGGAATCCGCTAAGTCTTAATATAAAAGGCGATGTGATAACGATCATCTCATTTTTGCGTTCAATCTGCTGCGGGCGGGGGACTTGCAGCTCTCATAGGAGTGACCGGGAAACCTTATCCCAGCTGTCTTTCATGCCATAGTCACCCTATCCGCCCCTGTGGGGCACCTTCCCCTAGAGGGGAAGGCTGCGATACGAGAATACCATCTTCTAAAAAAGGCGGCGAAGCCGCCACCTGAACCTTGAACCCTGAACCAAATGAAAGCAAAGTAAAAAGGGGCTGCGAAGAAATGGGGATTCATTTTCTCACAGCCCCTTTTTGCGTGCATCATTTCTTGATACAAATATCAGACAGCTGACGCTTCGGTACACAGTAGTCCTTTTTCTCATCGAGGAAGTATTTGGTCGAGCCGTTTTCAGGTACGTCTACGATATGGCTCTCGCATCCCGGATAACCGAGGGCGATGAGAAGGCGCGGATCCCAGTCCGCGGGAAGCGAAAGAATCTCCTTCACCTTCGGAAATTCCACCGCGCCAAGCATGGCTGAGCCGATGCCGTGTGCATACGCATTCAGCGTGATCGTCCGTGCGGCGATGCCCACGTCGATGTCGTCCCACGGATTTCCGCGGCCCTCTTTGCAGATGAGGACAAAAGCCACGGGCGTTTCGCCTGCTTTCGGCGTGCCAAGCTCCGGCGGGAGCGCTCCCGCCCAATGGATCAAAGGCTGCATGGCGGCGGTGAGAGAAGGCTCTCTGACCAGCACGTAGCGCAGCACCTGGGCATTCATCGCACTGTTTGCGATGCGGACATTTTCCATGAGTTCATCCAGAATGCCCGCATCGATCTCTTTTGGCTGGAATCTGCGGTACGTCCGGCAACCCAGACATAATTCATTGAAATCCATTTGATGTGCTCCTTTGCGTAGGGACTAGGGATTAGGGATTAGAAGACTCTCGTATCGTCATTTCGAGCGAAGCGAGAAATCTTTGTCATTCGCGGTTAGGCGGTCGATGTTTGGAATTTCGAAACGGGAAACCTGCTACCCAGGGAACCTTCGGGCATCGCTCCATATATACTTTCGGCGAAGCCGCTACCACAAGTTTGAAAGCAGGGGCGAGTAGCTAGTGATTGGTGACTAGGAATTAGTAGCTAGGGATTAGGTTGGCGATACGAGAAAATCGTTAATTTCAAATTTCCGCGGCGCTTAGATCCTTCGACTCAGTTCTCCTATTTCAGATAAGCCATTTCATACGACGTTTTTCTCCGCTCAGGATGACGAAATGCGCCGCACCACCATTTCTCATTCAAGAGAGGCTTTCATCCCCAATCAAGGGCAGTACGCCTCATGGGCAAACCCTGAACCCTCAATCATGGATCAGACGCAGGACCTGGGTGACCGTCTGACGGAGATTGGCCGTCGTGACATCCTTCCGCATGGCCTCTTCCGCATCCATCGCCTCATGCAGGATGGGGAAATAGGCATCGATGCCATGCTCATTGACAGAGGCGGCTTCTTCTGCCGCACAGCCGCAGAGAGCGATGGTGCGGCAGGAAGGCGCGCAGCGCTTGGCGAGCTGTGCGACGCCGACAGGCGCCTTGCCCATCGCGGTCTGATGATCCATTCGTCCCTCGCCGGTGATGACAAGGTCGGCGGATGGAAGTGCATCCGCGATGTGGATGGCTTCGAGGACCAGTGTGATCCCGGGCGTCAGCGATCCATTTAGAAATGTATGGAATGCGAAGCCAAGACCTCCGGCGGCGCCTGCTCCGGGGACAAGAGCTGCCGCCTTTCCAGTGAAGCGTTCGGAGAGAGCGGCAAAGCGGGCGATGTCAGCGTCCATGCGGGTGGCGATCTCGGGAGTCGCGCCCTTCTGCGGACCGAAGACATGCGAACAGCCCTCGCTGCCGCAGAGCGGATTCGTCACATCACAGGCGATGTCGAAGCGGCATTCCCGAAGGAGCGGAGATACCTCGCTGTCATCGATGCGCACGATCTTTGCCAGATCACGGCCGTAGCCTTTGACACGGCTGCCATCTTCCTGATAGAAATGATAGCCCAGCGCCGTCAGCATGCCGATGCCGGCATCATTCGTCGCACTTCCACCGATGCCGATGATGAAGTGGCGGCATCCACGGGACAAGGCAGCGCTGATGAGCTCGCCGAGGCCGTAGGTGGTGGTATTCATCGGATTTCTAAAAGCCGGCGGCACAAGAGGCAGTCCGGAGGCATCCGCCATCTCGATGATAGCCGTGTGGCTCTTCGGAAGCCAGCCATAGCGGCTTGCGACCGGCTGCCCCAGAGGCCCTGTCACCGTGACGGGGACGATGTCTCCGCCAAGACCCGCCGTCAGCACATCGACCGTCCCCTCCCCGCCGTCTGCCAGCGGAAAGACCTCGACCGAGTCAGACGGATAGCGGGAAAGGATCGCCTCTTTGATCGTATTTCCTGCATCCAGAGACGAGAGACAGCCCTTGAAAGAATCCATGGCAATGATGGTTTTCATGCGTGACCCTCCTGCCGGTTACAGTAGAACAAGAGAAGCGAGGAAAATGCTGACCATGGAAACAATGCCGACGACGAGCGTCATCATACTCTGTGTCCGGTAGCCATCCTGCGGATCAAGCCCGGTGAAATTGGTGACGACCCAGAAGTAGCTGTCATTGGCGTGCGAGACAGTCATCGCGCCCGCGCCGATCGCCATGACCGTCAGAAGCGCAGCCATTTCAGACTGCAGACCCAGAGCAGACATCATGGAAGCCGAGTCCGTG
>NZ_BAABYQ010000001.1:2185000-2442500 GCF_042846925.1 Dialister sp. i34-0019-2H8 | reverse complement strand
TCTCAGGGTAAGTCGGGACCTAAGCCGAGGCGGAGACGCATAGGCGATGGACAACAGGTTGAAATTCCTGTACCGGATACAATCGTTTGAGCGATGGAGCGACGCAGAAAGGCATATGATCGCGCGACTGGAAGAGCGCGTCCAAGTGCGTATGTTGAATCGGAGGCAAATCCCTGATTCTAAAAGCAGAGACACGATGGGGAGTTATACGAAAGTATGACGAACTCATAGATCCTACACTGCCAAGAAAAACTTCTAGTGAGAAAGTATCCGCCCGTACCGTAAACCGACACAGGTAGGCGGGGAGAGAATCCTAAGGTGCGCGGGAAAACCCTCGTTAAGGAACTCGGCAAATTGCATCCGTAACTTAGGGAGAAGGATGACCTTAAGTAAGCGAAAGGGAGAAACCCCTGGAACAGAACAAGGTGGCAGAAAAGAGGCCCAAGCAACTGTTTACCAAAAACACAGGTGCCTGCGAAAGCGAAAGCTGAAGTATAGGTGCTGACGCCTGCCCGGTGCTGGAAGGTTAAGGAGAGATGTCAGAGCAATCGAAGCATTGAACTGAAGCCCCAGTGAACGGCGGCCGTAACTATAACGGTCCTAAGGTAGCGAAATTCCTTGTCGGGTAAGTTCCGACCCGCATGAAAGGCGTAATGATTTGGGCACTGTCTCAACGAGGGGCCCGGTGAAATTGAAATACCTGTGAAGATGCAGGTTACCCGCGACTGGACAGAAAGACCCCATGGAGCTTCACTGCAGCTTGAGATTGAATCTCGGTGATGCATGCACAGGATAGGTGGGAGACTTTGAAGTATGGGCTTTGGCTTATACTGAGTCGATGTTGGGATACCACCCTTGTATTGCTGAGATTCTAACACGGAGGCTAACAACCTCGTGGACCATCTCAGGTAGGCGGTTTGACTGGGGCGGTCGCCTCCGAAAGAGTAACGGAGGCGCCCAAAGGTTCCCTCAGGTCGGACAGAAACCGACCGAAGAGTGCAAAGGCAGAAGGGAGCTTGACTGCGAGACAGACAAGTCGAGCAGAGACGAAAGTCGGGCTTAGTGATCCGGTGGTACTGTGTGGAAAGGCCATCGCTCAACGGATAAAAGCTACCCTGGGGATAACAGGCTAATCTCTCCCAAGAGTTCATATCGACGGGGAGGTTTGGCACCTCGATGTCGGCTCATCACATCCTGGAGCTGGAGTAGGTTCCAAGGGTTGGGCTGTTCGCCCATTAAAGTGGTACGCGAGCTGGGTTCAAAACGTCGTGAGACAGTTTGGTTCATATCCATCGCGGGCGCAAGAAGTTTGAGGGAGGCTGCTCCTAGTACGAGAGGACCGGAGTGGACGGATCAACGGTGTACCAGTTGTCACGCCAGTGGCACGGCTGGAAAGCCGCATCCGGAAAGGATAAACGCTGAAAGCATCTAAGCGTGAAGCCCGTCCCGAGATGAGACTTCTCATCAGCAATGAGTAAGACCCCTTAAAGACGATGAGGTTGATAGGCTGTGAGTGGAAGGCCCGTAAGGGTTGGAGCGACGCAGTACTAATAGGTCGAGGTCTTAACTTGAATTTCACAAGCGCGACCAAGTGGCGGAAGCCCTTCGGAAAACTTTTCTTCTATATAGTTTTGAGAGAACAGACACTCTCAACGATTCAGTGGCGATAGCTGTGAGGATACACCCGTACCCATGCCGAACACGGTAGTTAAGCTCACAAACGCCGAAAGTACTTGGCTGGAAGCGGCCCGGGAGGATAGGAAGCTGCTGATTAACATGAAAGGACATCTACAAAGATGTCCTTTTTGCTTTGCCTTCATTTGGTTCAGGGTTCAAGGTTCAGGGCTCTCGTAGCGGCTTCGCCGCTTTTTTTATTGGGGCGATGCCCGGAAGTGGCATTTTAGTCATGGGTTACCAGTCATAACAACGATACGAGTAGGCCCTTGGAGACGGAAGTCCCGCAGAGGGACTTCCGAGTTTGGCCTAATCCAAAGAGGCGCCTAGCCTGCCCATTAAGGCGCCTTCCTGTGAGGCCAAACGGTCCGCGCCGAAGGCGCAGGATAGAGTGCCTCGAAGAGGCACAACTCTACATAGCGGTATGAAAAACGATATGAGACGATCCGTCTTTCTTGCGTGTCATGAGGGCCGAAGTAGAGGGATCCTTCTTGCAGAGCGGTAAATCGTGAGCGAGGGAAAGGCAAAAAGGAAACACCAAGGTGTCGTTTGAGTGAGGGCGCATGTGTGCATATGGCGGCAGTGCAATAAAGATCCCTCGGCTTCGCTCGGGATGACGGTGCTTGGGGGGTGGATAGTTTCACAAGGGTGGTGTGCCGCCTGTTTAGAGGATGGTAATCTCGTATCGCAGCCTTCCCCTCTAGGGGAAGGTGCCCCGCGGGGGCGGATAGGGTGACTATGACATGAAAGACAGTTGAGATAAAGATTCCCGGTCACTCCTAGGATTGGTTCTTTTTGCTTTGCTTTCATTTGGTTCAGGGTTCAAGGTTCAGGGTTGAGGTGGCGGCTTCGCCGACTTTTTTAGAAGAGGGTATTCTCGTATCGCAGCCTTCCCCTCTAGGGGAAGGTGCCCCGCAGGGGCGGATAGGGTGACTATGGTATGAAAGACAGATGGTAGTATAGGGGAAAGAGAGGCGCATTTGTGCTGCTTGCGAAAGCACCTGAGCGCCGCCTTTTTTATTGGGCGATGCCCGAAAGTGGTATTCAAGTCACGGGTTACCAGTCATAACAACGATATGAGTAGCCCCTTAGAGAAGGGGCGCGCCAAAGGCGCAGGATGGATCCACGCAGCGGTGTGAAAGACTATGTGAGGCTATCCGTCTTTCTTGAACGTCATCCCGACCGAAGTGGAGGGAGCTTTGTTGTATGGAGGCAGCTTCGCCGCCTTTTTTTAGAGGATGGTAATCTCGCATCGCAGCCTTCCCTGCTAGGAGAAGGTGCCCCGCAGGGGCGGATAGGGTGACTATGGTATGAAAGACAGATGGTAGTATAGGGGAAAGGGAGGCGCATTTGTGCTGCATACGAAAGCACCCTATCCACCGCTGACGCGGTCCCCCTTCCCCATGCGGGGAAGGCTTGTATGGAGGCGCCTTCGCCGCCTTTTTTATTGGAGCGATGCCAGAAAGCGGCTTTTTAGTCACCAGTCACTCCTAGGATAAGAAGGTGCATAAAATGCAAGAGGGGTTCTTGCGAAAAATGAGCGATCGGGCTCTCTTAGGGCGTTTTTTGTCATCATACCTGTGCTATACTAAAGAAAAGCTGATCCGCAGAGGGTGCATATGGGATGCGATCTATTCTTAGTTATAGAATAACTTTATATCATTTTTGCTCATGTAGTTATATTTTGTTTTTCTTGTCTGATAAAATAAAAGAAAATGATCAGCATTTCCCTAGGTTTCATTAGCAGACGTACAGGGGGTCCTATGAAAAACACGATGGAAAAGTCTGAATACAAGGCCATTCTTCATTCGAAGCGGGCCAATATTTATTATCTTTCGAAATGCCGTGTGATGCAGAAGGATGGACGGGTCCTCTATTTGACGGAGACAGAGAAAGGAAATGCGTATTGGAATATCCCGATCGCGAATACGACCGTGATCCTTTTGGGAAATGGCACCTCCATTACGCAGGCGGCGATGCGCCTGCTCTCCGGAGCGGGGGTACTTGTTGGATTTTGCGGTGGTGGTGCGACGCCGCTCTTGGCCGGAACAGAGATCGAGTGGCTGAATCCACAAAATGAATATCGCCCGACGGAATATGTGCAAGGATGGCTGTCTTTCTGGTTTGATGAGAAGAAACGGCTGTCTGCTGCCAAAGAATTTCAAAGAAAGCGCTGCGCTTTTATCGAAAGAGTTTGGGAAAAGGATGAAGATCTGCAGGATGCGGGTTTCTATGTGGATGATATGGAAATGGAAATGGCGATCCAGGAATATCGACGCATGATCGAGCAGGCGCAAAGCGTGACGGAGCTTTTAAGCAGCGAGGCGCGGTTCACGAAAGAGCTTTACAAGTATGCGGCACATGCCGTGGGCCTTTCCGGATTTACAAGAGATCACTCGGGAGAAGATCAGGCGAATGCTTTCCTGAATCATGGAAACTATCTGGCATATGGTCTATCTGCTGTGACATTGTGGGTGCTTGGCATTCCACATGGCTTTGCTGTGATGCACGGAAAGACGAGGCGGGGAGCGCTGGTCTTTGATGTGGCAGATCTGATCAAGGATGCTGTGGTTCTCCCATGGTCATTTATCTGCTCTTCGCAAAATGATACGGAGCAGCAGTTTCGTCAGCAGCTGCTGCAAAAATTCACGGAGCATCAAGTGCTTGATTTCATGTTTGGTGAAGTCAAAAGCGTCAGCCAGCATTTCGGAGAGAGAAGGTGATGCCGCATGATGGTCATCTTTATCAGTCAAAGCGAGAAGAAGGCGGTCCTTACTGTACGGAAGATTCTGGACTCGTTTGCTGATCGCATCGGGGATGATGCCTGGCAGACGGTGATCACGGAGGCCGGACTTCTCGCTGTCAAAACGGCACTGCGGAGGAATGCGACGAAGAGCATGGCTGTATCCTGCCGGTGGATCCGATCGCGCTCGCGGAGCGACCTTCTGTGGATCGTGGGAAATCGGGATAAGTTCAATGCAGAGGGATTGGTGCCTGTCAATTGGACGCAGAAAAATGTATCTCACTTTGAATGGGAGAATCAGTGGCAGTACCTGCCTCTCATTAAGGCTTTGGCAGCTGTGGCTGCGCTTTTCCATGACTGGGGAAAGGCAAATGACTATTTTCAGGATAAGTTAAGAAGGCATGGCGGGAAAAATCGGATGGATCCTTTTCGGCACGAGTGGATCTCCTGCAAGCTGCTGGAGGCGCTAGTCGTAGTCACTGGCGCAGAAGAGACGGATGAAAAATGGATGCAGGCTCTCATCTCCGGAACGCTTGATGAAGCGGAGCTTCTGAAAAAGGTCGGAGAAAATCTGACGGAAGAAAGACAGTGTCATCTGGGAAAGCTGCCGCCGCTGGCCTCTGTCATTGCATGGCTCATCCTGTCACATCACAGGATGGCAGATAAAAAAGGCGATGCCAGAGCAGGATATGAAAATGTGTGCAGGGCGTCTTTCCAAAGTATATGGTCGCATCTGACAGCGGACTGGGGGTATCAAAATCAAAGGACGGAGGAGATATCTGCCGCTCTCCGGGCGAAATGTTTCTGCTTTTCGGAAGGACTTCTTTGGGAGAAATCTCCTGCGTGGAAGAAAGCGGTGCGCAAATGGGTGAGCCGTCTGCAGGAGGCCTATGGGTCATTGCCGTCCGTGGCGATGGCAGGGCAGGCACTTTGTGAAAGGCCGGCCTTTCGGCTGATCCTTGCGTACGCCAGACTCTGCCTGATGATCGGAGATCATTATGCGTCTTCGCTGGAAAAGGAGCCGTCTGCGAGATTGGTCTGGAAAGTGACTCGCCTGTGGGCGAATATCGATGGCGATGGACGCGGTGCATGCAGGCAGTATCTGGAAGAGCACCTGCTGAAGGTGTGCGATCAGTCGCTCAGAGCGGCACACAGGCTTCCTTTTTTTGCAGAGAAGATGGAAAGAGCTTATGATGTACGCGGACTCAAGAAGCAAGGAACAGGCGCGTATGCATGGCAGGAAAAAGCGGCAGCTAAGATCCATGCATTCAGAAAGGAACAGGCCGAAGATACATCCTGGTTCATTGTCAATATGGCAAGTACCGGGTGCGGGAAAACGATAGCGAATGCGAAAATCATGAATGCCATTTCTCCGGATCGGAAATCTCTTCGCTATATCTTGGCACTGGGGCTGCGCTCCCTGACACTGCAAACGGGAGACTCTTACCGTAGGCAGCTGGGCATGGATGGGAGCGAGCTGGCTGTGCTCATTGGATCAGATGCCGTTCGGGCGCTCCATGAAAAATCGCAGGAAGAAAGCGATTGCGGCGCAGAGTCGGCGGAGCCATGGATGGAGGAAAATGTAGAATATCTGGATACCTTCGATGGCGGAGAGATGCAGTTCCTGGATCTCTTTCTGGGGGATACGAACCGGCGCGCGGATAAAAACAAGGCATTGCTGCTGAAGCCTATCCTGACAGCGACCATCGATCACATGATGGGAGCCGTCCAGACCATCAAAGGCGGGCGGTACATGCTCCCCTTTCTGCGGCTCATGTCATCTGACCTGGTCATCGATGAGATCGATGACTTTACGACAAAGGATCTCTATGCGATCGCCAGACTGGTACACCTTGCCGGTATGCTGGGACGGAATGTAGGGCTTTCTTCCGCGACGATTCCGCCTGACCTGGCGGAGGGCATGTATCATGCCTATCAGGCAGGGCTTTCCGTGTACAATGATTTCTTCGCAGCAAAGAAGCATTGTGCCGTACTCTGGTGTGACGAATATAAAGCTGTCGTACAGGACATGCAGGCGGGAAAGGAAGGAGACTTTGCTCTTTTGCATCAGAAATTCGTCGCCAGCCGCTGCCGGAAGCTGAAAACACAGATCGTCCGAAGGAAGGGTGAACTGATCGAGTGCAGCTCCCGGGACGGGGATGCCCCTCTGGAACTCCATTACTTTGAGGAGATACGGAAGGCTGCAGAAAAAATGCACGAGCAGAATCATATCATCGACCGAAAGACAGGAAAGCGTGTATCCTTTGGCGTGGTACGCATGGCGAATATCAATCCCTGCGTGGAGCTTTCAGAGTACCTGCTCCGATGTACATGGAGCCAGGACGTAGCGGTGCGGCTGATGACCTACCACAGCCGGCAGATCCTTCTCCTGCGTCATGAACAGGAAAAATATCTGGACAGCGTATTGTCCCGCAAGGGGGAAGAAGGACAGAGTGCGGAGCTGACAGACCCGGTCATTCGCCGTCATATCGATGAGAGCCGGGAGGGAAATATCCTTTTCCTCGTCGTGGCTACGCCGGTCGAAGAAACCGGCAGAGACCATGACTTTGACTGGGCGGTGATCGAGCCCTCCTCCTATCGCTCGATCATCCAGCTTTCCGGACGCGTGATGCGTCATCGCACTCTTGCAAAAGATCAGGCAGCGTCGAATGTGGCTGTGATGGAGTACAATCTTCGTGGGTTGAAGGGAGAACCGAAAGCCTTCAAATGGCCCGGCTATGAAGTCGGGAAGTACCAGCTGAAAAGCCATGATATGAAACAGCTGATCGATGTCAATGATCTGGCAAACCGCATCGATGCCGCGCCGAGGATCCGGAAGCCGGAGGAACTCCATCCGGAAAGCAAGCTCATCGATCTCGAACACCAGACGATGATGGATTTCAACAGCCGCTCAGACGTAGGCCCACAATCTATGCATGGCTGGCTCGATGAATACTGGTGGCTGACTGGACTTCCCATGGAATTCAGGCGTTTCCGTGAAAATGCGATAGAAGACGTAAAGCTCACTGTGAGATATACTGATGGAGAAGAAACATTCTGTGAACTTGATGACCACGGCAGCCTTGTCGATCGAAAGGCCATCCTGCATATTGATGATTATGAAGGCATGACAGAAGACATGGAACGCCGTCTGTGGATACATCGAGACTATGCAAAGTCTGTGAGACAGATGATCGATATGGAAGATCCCCGGTCAGAAGAGGAACAGATCGAGCAGGCTGAAAGGAAGTATGGTGAAATCACCATGCCGAAAACGTCTGGGGATACCCACTGGCTGTATTCGGATCAGCTGGGATTATTTAAGGAAAGGAAGGGATAAGCGTGGCAAAAGAAGAGAAGGAAGTGACGTCGCTGCACGAATATATCATAGAGAATGCGGCAAAAAAGAGAAAAACACCAGCCAAATGGTTTGACGCGATGGTCATGCATATGAATGAATGTCATCTGGCCAGTCATGTCGGGAAATTTACAAATCCGGACATCAAGACCACCGTATGCAGCCATTCGAAAAAAGTGGCAGGCTATGTGACGACCGGAGGGAGCACCTGCAGTCTGGATATTCTGACACCGGCGCAGTATCTTGGAAGCGCCAGTCTGCTGCTCAGTCCAGTGACTCCCGATAAAAATGTGCTGGAGGCAGTCATTACACGAGACAAGGAACTTGAGAAAGAACTGGAACTGCTGTCACTTTCCATAGAAAAGCTGCAAAAGAAAGTCCAAGAGATGCTGGAAGACAGCCAAAAGGAACCGGAAGCGACAGATACGCATCTTAGACAGGTCTACTTCCCGATAGCGGAGGGAGAATATCATCTGCTGTCGGTCATGCCATCCTCCTGCCTCGCGCTGGAAATGTATCAGAGGATCCGAGCGATCAATGGCCATAAAATAGACTGCTACAATAAGAAATCAGAGAACTACGGAAAGCCCTGCGAAGAAGTCACGGGACTCACCATGATAGGCTTTGGAGGGACCAAGCCGCAGAATATCAGCGCATTGAATTCCCGGTGCGGAGGAAAGGCCTATCTTCTCTCTTCCCTGCCGCCAGCTCTGCGTGAGGTGAAGGTCAGGGTGCCGAGATCGGATTTCTTCAAAGAGTCCATCTGGTATAAATCACAAAGCAGCGCCCTGTATCGGCTGCACGCCTATATGAAACAAGAGCGGAATACCATGGAAATACGAAAGGCCATCCACGATCTGGTGGATGAAATGATCGACGCCGTCCTTTTGGTCGCCTATCAGATCCGAGCAGGCGCTGCTGGATGGAGCGAAGAGGAGACGTATACAGCACTTCCGAGATCACAGAAAATCTGGCTGGACGATGCTTGCATGGAAGAGCGCCTGGAGCCCTCCTGGACAGGTGAGATCGCAGCTGCTTTTGCCAGATGGGTAGTTTTCTCCTATGAAAAACTCTTGGGAGAAGAAGCCGTCTCCTTGGGAGACGCGGAATGGCGCAACTTTAAGGACCAAATGGAGATCGTACTGAAAGATGAGGTGAGATACGAATCATGACATACCTTTTGCTGCCGGAGATACAGATACAAAATGCCAATGCACTAAGCAGCCTCTGTACCATCGGATTTCCTGCCATGACAGCGTGGATGGGAGCCGTGCATGCATTGGAGCGAAAAGTGCGGCTGACAGAATCCTTGCGTGAAGTCCGTTTCATCAGCCTTGGCGTGATCAGCCATGAAAGCCGCCTGCAGGTCTATAAGAACCCTGGGGATTACCATTACTCTATAGCCATCTCATCCAATCCGCTTAGAAAAAAGGGAGGAAATACATTTGAACGTCCGCCCTTTATCGAAGACCCTCGGATCCATCTCAAAGTATCCCTGTTGGTCAAATGCAGCGGCCTTTCTGCCGATAACAAAGAGGAACTGCTGCAGGCAGTCGGAGAGACACTTCCCTCTCTCAAAATAGCAGGAGGAGATATACTTTCCTTCAAAACGCCCGTTGTATACTTTATCAGCGAGGAACACCCGGAGGAAGAAAAGAAGATCCTCCATCGACTGATGCCCGGCTTCGCGGTGGTCGAGAGAGGCAGATTGCTGAAAGAAGCAGGAAATGAAGAGGGAGATACATTGGACACACTCCTCTCTTTTCTGACGATCCACCATGAAGCAGAGATCAATGAAGAAAACGAAGTGCGCGCCTGGACCTCGAAGCGAAGAGAAGCTGGCTGGCTCATCCCCCTTGTTGTCGGTTTCCAAGGCTTGACCCGCTTGGGAAAGGTGAAAGCGCAGAGAGATCCGAATGTCTCGCATCGCTTTGCAGAACCTGTGATCACATTGGGCGAATTCAAAATGCCCTTTCGATTCTCTTCCGTCGAAGACCTGATGTGGCACTACGAATATGATGAAGGCAATGATCTGTATATTTGTAAAAACGAAAAATAAAAAGGAGAACAATCATGGCAAACAAGAAAATTGCATTAGCAAGCGTACTGGCATTTGAGAAGAAACTGGTCCCATCCGATGGTTTCCTCTATGGTACAAGCTGGGAAAAAAGACAGACAGAAGAAGAGCCGATCGCGCTGATCGAGAAGTCGGTGCGCGGGACCATCTCCAATCGCTTAAAAGCAGCTGTCAAGAATGATCCGATGAAGCTCAATGCAGAAGTAGAAAAGGCCAATCTGCAGACCGTAGACAGCGCCTCTTTGAAACTGGATCAGGATACATTAAAGCTTCGCTTTACACTGAAAGTCCTGTCTGGGGTACAGCATCCATCCGTATGCAATGAAGAGGAACACGGCCGAGGCATTTCAAAAATGGTCGAAGACTACATCGAGGAAAGCGGGTTCTCGGAATTGGCACATCGCTATGCCACCAATATCGCCAGTGGACGATTCTTCTGGAGAAATCGCGTGGGCGCAGAAAAAGTCGAAGTCATTGTACGTGTCAAGCCATCCGGGGAGACCATGGCATTTGACGGATATGACTACAGCCTGAAGAACTTCGATAAGCATAGCCCTGATCTGGATCAGCTCTCTGCCAGAATCGCTGATGCACTGTGCGGCAGGATCAGCTATCTGCTCCTTGAAATCGAAGCCTGCGTTTTGATGGGACATGGACAGGAAGTATACCCGAGTGAAGAACTGATCCTTGACAAAGGGAACGGGAAAAAGAGCAAGGTGCTGTATCAGGTCAATGGCATGGTGGCCATGCACTCTCAGAAGATCGGAAATGCACTGCGTACCATCGATACATGGTATCCGGAGTATGGCGTGTCTGGCCTTGGCCCGATCGCAGCAGAACCATACGGCGCTGTGACCACACTCGGGAAAGCCTTCCGCTCTCCGAAAGAGAAAGTAGATTTCTATACACTCTTTGATAACTGGTCGACCGGAACGGCACCTGAAAACGAAACGGACAAAGACTATGTCATGGCAGTCCTTGTTCGTGGCGGTGTGTTTGGAGCAAGCGGAAAGGAATAATATGAACTACTATCAGGATATCACCCTCATTCCAGATGGTGAAGTCTCGCCATCCTTTCTTTGGACGAAGGTATTCACCCAGCTGCATCTGGCACTGGCTGAAGAACAACGAAGAGAAGGGATAGTGAAGACCGCGCTGGCCTTCCCGGCGTATCAGGACAAAGGGCTGGGAAATAAGATCCGTATCCTCGCTCCCTCGGCAGAACAATTGGAAAGATTGCACCTAGACCAGGGGCTGGAACGACTTTCTGACTATGTACACCTGACAAAGATCCGAAAAATAGTGGAACGCCGCATCATCGGCTATAGCATTTACAGCCGATATCAGCCGGATGAATCCGTGGAGAGAAAAGCGCGCCGCTACGTCCGGCGGCACGAAGGCGTCTCTTATGAGGACGCGCTCGGTCTGCTTGGCCGGAGAAAAGAGACATACGATCTGCCATTCATCCAGATGAAAAGCTTATCTACCGCTCAGACCTTTTCTCTCTTCATCAAGAAGACACCCTGTCAGATAGAGCAGTCCGGAACACTGAGCACCTATGGCTTGAGCGATAGTGCATCTGTGCCGGAATTTTGACCAAAATTTTTGACCAATGCAAGAAAAGCCGATTCTATCGGTTTTTCTTGTGCCCTGTTGAAACTTTGGGTAAAATAGATGGAGATAGTTTTTCCCTCGATGGCGCCGAAGCTCTTTCACTTTCTCCTGCAGTTGACTGCCGCATAGGCAGCTTAGAAATGTCTAGGTCTTATGAAGATTTTGTTGCGCCATGTTGACTGCCGCATAGGCAGCTTAGAAAATGTCCTGGTTCATCTGTGCCATCTTACGGGTGTTGACTGCCGCATAGGCAGTTTAGAAAAAGAGCCGCCCCCAAGAGCCGCTTTACAAGTAGTTGACTGCCGCATAGGCAGCTTAGAAAGGATTCTGAATAAGCGAGATCTTCGTCTTTATTGTTGACTGCCGCATAGGAGGGAGGATCGGGACACCGGCTGGCATGCAGGATGGTAAGATGAAAAAAGCCCCTTTGGCAGGGGCTTTTTTTGATGGCTTGTTTTCTCCTTTGGTGTGTTCCCTTTGGTCGGGGCTTTATGGGCGGTGAGGTTTACCGGCGGTGGGTACTCACAGGGCGAGGCGGTAGATCTCTTCGAGGTCTTTGGCGGAGAGGCTGACGAAGCCGTGGAGGAGGCCGTCTTTGGTGCCCTTCCATGCGATGGTCTTTTCGGCCATTTCGGCAAAGCGGGTGTCGTCGATGCCGATCTCTGTGAGGGTGGTCGGGAGGCGGAGCTGTTTTTTGAAGTATTTCCGCAGGCGTTTGATGCCTTTCTGTGCGATCTTGATGGTGTCCTTGCCTTTGGGGGAGACGCCCATGACGTCTACGGCGAAGCGGGCGATGCGGGGGGCGGTGGTTTCGTCCAGGACGTAGGTGAGGAAGGCGGGGGTGAGGATGGCGAGGCCGAGGCCGTGGGTGATGTCGTAGTGGGCGGAGAGTTCGTGCTCGATGCCGTGGCAGGTCCAGGAGACGGCATGGCCGCTGTCGATGAAGTCGTTGATGGCCCAGGAGGCGGTCCAGAGGAGGTTTGCACGGGCGGCTTCATTGGCGGGGTCGGCCATGGCGATGGGGGCGTCTTTCATGACGGAGCGCATCATGGCTTCCATGTAGGCTTCGGTGGCGGGGAAGGTCTCTTCTTTCTGGAAGTAGACTTCCATGATGTGGGAGAGGATGTCGGCGGAGCCGCAGGCGGTCTGATAGGCGGGGACGGTGTAGGTATTTTCGGGGCAGAGGAAGGAGACGGAGGGGCGGAAGGCCTGGGCGGTCCAGCCGTATTTTTCTTCGGTCTCGGGGTTGGTGATGACAGCGCTGGCATTCATTTCGGAGCCGGTCGCGGCAATGGTGGGGATGGTGATGAGGGGGAGGGCGGTGTCGATGGCGGCGCGGTTTCGGATGAGGTCCCAGGGGTCGGCGTCGTAGGGGGTGCTGCCTGCGATGACTTTGGCGGTGTCGAGGACGGAGCCTCCGCCGAGGGCGAGGATGAGGTCCAGGCGTTTTTCGCGTACGAGGCGGATGCCTTCGCGGACGAGGTCGATCTCGGGATTTGGCTTGACGCCGGAGAGGCCGTAGCAGTCGACATTGGCTTGGCTGATTTCTGCGAGGACTTTGTCGAAGAGGCCGCTCTTTTTGGCGGAGCTGCCGCCGGTGATGAGGAGGACGCGGCTGCCGAGGCGGCTGATCTCTTCGGGAAGGTGGGCGAGCATGCCGTTTCCGAAGTAGATTTTGGTGGGGTTGTGGTAGATGAAATCGTGGGTCATGGGGATGCCTTTCTTGTCATGGGTGACTAGGGAAATGCTGATTGAATCATTTTTCCTTAAATGGGTTTGGTGGGTTCTATGGGTTCATAGGGTTCAATGGGGGAGGTGTTCCTTTCACTTTTTCGGCAGACTTGGATTCCTTGTCTCGGCGATCCATTTTGTGAAATCTTCGGGGGAGATGCCGAGGCGTGCTTCTGCCCAGGGTTTCCATTTTTCGGATTTTTTACGCGCGGCAAGGATGTCTTCCATGGAGGCGCCGGTGTGCTGTTCTAAGAGGTAGGCGAGGCGGAGCCAGTGGTTCGGGTAGCCGTCTTGCAGCAGGGGGAGGGCGCGGTCTTCGGGGATGCCGTAGAAGCGGTGAAGGCGGCGGGCGCGATGGCGCAGGAGGCGTTCTTCATAGAGCGCAGCGGTGAGACCTAGCTTTTTCTGGATGCATCCCCATGGGTCATCTTTCCGCATGTCGAGGATGGTATCGATGGGGACTTCGGCGAGGATGGAGAGAAGGGCGGCTTTGTCGATTTCAAGGAAACGGAGGCCGCTTGCGAGAAGGGCTTCTGCTTTGTCTTGGGGGATTTCGTACTTGTAGTGGATGCTTCGGATCTGGTCGTCTAATGTGGGTTCGCTGCGTTTCATAGGGGGTTCCTTTCGTGCAATGAATGGTTTTCTCTATTGTAACATAGACGGGAGAGGGGATAGGGGGCGTGTTGCCCTTTGATTGTTTGCGAAAGAGGAGGCGCAGGTTCTATAGGTTCTATAGGATCAAGAGGTTCGACGGGGGTGGTGCGGCGCATAAAAATAGGGAAGCGCCGCGGAGTTTTAGAATATAGGGTATTCTCGTAAACAATCATTCGCGCCCTTTCCTCTGGAAGGGGCAGACGAGCGAAGCGAGGCGGGGTTGGCTTCCCTGAATGTGGGAGTACCGTTTCACGCGGCCAACCTCCGCCCCTTCGGGGCACCTCCTTCCAAAGGAAGGAGGGAAAAAGAGGGGCTGCGTGTATCGTCATAGGTCTATTGGCGGCGAAGTGGGCGCCTTCTCTGCTATATCCGCTACCCCTGAACCTGCCCCTACCATTTCTTTTCCAGCGGAAAGCGGAGAAGTGCGCGGCATATGTGTGGGAAGCGCGAGTCCCTGACCGCGAATGACAACGGTTTCTCGACTGCGCTCGGGATGACATGCGGGAGAGATGGATAGCTTCACATTGGTTTTCAAACCGCCGCGAGGATCCATCCTGCGCCTTTGGCGCGCCCCTTCTCTAAGGGGCTGCTCAGCGGGGGGAGTTCCGTAATCCCCAATCCCTGCCTTCAAGGTTCGGGGGGGCTGTCCTTTGATTGTTTGCGAAAGAGGGGGAGCGGGTTTTACAGGTTCAAGAGGTTCGAAGGGGGGGGCGGCGCATTTCGTCATCCTGAGCGGAGAAAAACGTCGTATGTTAAGGAAACGCTGATTCAATCGCAGAATCAGATTTCATATGGATTTTTATACATAGTGTCGTCGACATTCTCCTTAAATAGCTCGCTATTCGCGTCGAATGTCTCCTCGCTCTGTATAAAAATCCAAGAATGAAATCTGATAACGATTTAATCAGTGTTTCCTTAAAAATGGCTTATCTGAAATAGGAGAACTGAGTCGAAGGATCTAAGCGCCGCGGAGTAAAAAACGGGGCGATGTCCGAAGGATGGATGATAGAAGTCAGATGTCTGATATCTGATGTCTCTCGGTCTCCTAGTCTAAATCCCTAGCTGCTTATCCCTAGTCATCAGTCACCAGCTGCAAGCAAAAAGCGCCTCCGTGAGTCGGAGGCGCTTTTTTTAGCTTTCGCGGAGGGCGCGTTTCAGGATCTTGCCGGTGGCATTTTTCGGAAGTGCGTCCATGGGGATGAAGCGTTTCGGGATCTTGTAGCTGGCGATGTTTTTCATCATGTATTTGCGGATCTTGTTTTCGTCGAAGGTGTAGCCTTCTTTCATGACGACGTAGGCCCAGACGACTTGGCCGCGGAGGGCATCGGGCTGGCCGACGACGGCACATTCTCCGACGCCTTCGACTTCGTAGATGCAGTCTTCGACTTCGCCGGGGTAGATGTTTTCGCCGTTCACGATGATGAGGTCTTTCAGGCGGTCGACGATGTAGATGTAGCGGTCTTCGTCCATGTAGGCGAGGTCGCCGGTGTGGAGCCAGCCGTCTTCGGTGAGGACTTTCTTGGTTTCTTCCGGTTTGTTCCAGTAGCCCTTCATGACGTTGTCGCCGCGGACGAGGAGCTCGCCGACGGTGCCGGGGACGTAGGGGCCGTTCGTTTCGACGGAGATCATGGCTTCGACGCCGGGGATGGCGGGGCCGCTGGTCAGGTACTTGGGTTTTGCGGTCGGCAGGACGCAGACGACGGGGGAGGCTTCGGTGAGGCCGTAGCCTTCCTGTACGGGGTGTTTGTATCGCATGAAGAAGGCCTGCGCTACGGGCTGCGGGATGGAGGCACCTCCGGAGATGAAGGTGTGGACGGTCTTCATGAGGGAGGGGTCGCCTTTGCGCGCGAGGAGGTTGTACATCGGGGGGACCATGATGGCGATGGTGACGTCGTATTTCACGATGGTATTGATGATCTCCGTGGGTGTGCGCGAGCGCAGGATGACGATGGTCGAGTGGGCGTAGAGGCTGCCGTGGACGATGGTGGTCATGCCGTAGCAGTGGAACATCGGTAGGACGCAGAGGACTTTGTCTTCCGGCTTGAAGATGATCCGCGCGGTGAATTGTTCGACGTTTCTGACGAGGTTTTTGTGCGTCAGCATGGCGCCTTTGGGGCTGCCGGTGGTGCCGGAGGTGTAGATCAGGGCGCATACGTCGTCTTCGGTGAGGGATTTCGGGAAATCAGGGGCTTCGGGGAGCGGTTCGTGTGATTTCTCATCCAGCTCTTCGATGGAAATCGAAGGGACGGAGACGTCCATGGAGGTGTCTGTGATGAGGAGGGTGCTTCCCGAGTCTTTCAGGATGTAGTCGACTTCGCGGTCTACGAGGGAGTTGTTCACGGGGACGATGATCGCGCCGAGGCTCACGACGGCCATGAAGGCGTAGACGAATTCTGCACGGTTCGCGGAGTAGAGGCTGACGCGCTCGCCTTCGCGGACGCCCAGTGCGTAAATGGCATTCCGGTAGCGGTGGATGGCGTCTTCGAGTGCGCCATAGGTGACGTCGACTTCGCCGGTGAAGGCCAGATGGGATGGATCGGCGCCTTTCATGATTTCATGTAGGAACATAGGGGGGACCTTTCTGTGTGTGAAATGTGACTGGTGGCTAGTGGCTGGTGACTAGTCACGGGAAATGGTGGCTATGGTTAGCCCTTGGGCCGTGCAGCCCTTTGATGGCGAATGAAAGCTCTGCCCGAAGGAGAAATGGTGGTACGGCGCATAAATCGAGGGCGCATGTCCCATTTGTTCTGGCAAACACAGCCTGACAAGCGACGTTTTCCGTCGGGTGCAAGGCGTGATGCGCATAGGCGTTTTTCAAAACGTCAAACCGGAGGGAGCCTTCTTCGGCAACATTTTTATTATGAATTTATCTTATCTATTGTAACAGATAACGCATGATGGGTTCAAGGTGGGATGCGGCACGCCCGTGGGGCGTGCTTCTTGATGGCGGATGAAGGCTCGGCTCGGCTCGAATGAGGAATTAGAAATGAGAAATGCGAAATGGTGGTGCGGCGCATAAAAATATAGAAGCGCCGCGGAGTAAAATAATGGCGATGCCCGAAGGGAAGTGGACAGCAGGTTTCCTGTTTGGAATTTCCAAACGTTGACCGCCAGAACGCGAATGACAAAGATTTCTCGCTGGCGCTCGAAATGACGATATGAGGGTCTGACGGCTGATGTCTCCTAATCCCTAGCCACTCATCCCTAGTCACCAGCCACCAGCCACTTCTAATTCCTCATTCCTCATTTCTTCCCCTATATGATATAATAAAAATGTAATTGTGCGAAAAAATGTAAAACGTACAGATTTTGATTTCCTCTCTCATCTGTCTGAGGAAAAAATTCCGTCACAGGAAGGAAGAATGAATCATGGCAACAGCAATGGTAATTGGTGCCCAGTGGGGCGATGAAGGTAAAGGCAAGATCGTAGACTATCTTGCGGCGAAAGCAGATGTAGTCGTCCGTTCCCAGGGCGGAAATAATGCGGGTCACACGGTCGTGACTGGGGGCAAAGCGTATCCGCTGCGTCTCATGCCGAGCGGCATCATGTATCCCGGTACCATCTGCATCGTAGGCACCGGTGTCGTCGTGGACCCGAAGAGCCTTTTGGAGGAAATGGAAAATCTGGAAAAGCAGGGGATCGATGCGAAGCACCTGCAGATCTCCACTCGTGCGCAGGTGGTCTTCCCATACCATATCCGTCTCGATGAAGCGGAGGAGTCCAGAAAAGGTAGCCGCAAGATCGGCACCACGAAGAATGGCATCGGACCGTGCTATGCGGACAAGATCAACCGCATCGGCATCCGCATTTGTGACCTGATGGATAAGGAAACGTTTGCAGAAAAGCTGAAATATAATGTCGATCAGAAGAATATGCTTCTCGAAAAGCTCTACGGCGTGAAAGGCTTCGACTATGAGCAGATGCTTGCTGACTACCTCGGCTATGCGGAAAAGCTCCGCCCTTATGTCAAGGATACGAACTACACGGTGCAGAAGCTGGTGAAGGAAGGCAAGAATGTCCTCTTCGAAGGCGCGCAGG
This sequence comes from Dialister sp. i34-0019-2H8, assembly GCF_042846925.1. Lineage (NCBI taxonomy): Bacteria > Bacillati > Bacillota > Negativicutes > Veillonellales > Veillonellaceae > Dialister > Dialister sp. i34-0019-2H8. Next base: position 2,424,610 of record NZ_BAABYQ010000001.1, on the reverse strand, counting down.
CATCCATGCTTGACTGCGATAACGGGACTTACCCATTCGTCACCTCTTCCCACCCGACGGCAGGCGGCGCTTGCATCGGCGCGGGCATCGGACCGCACAACATGCAGAATATCTTCGGCGTCGTGAAGGCGTACAGCACCCGCGTCGGCCAGGGCCCGTTCCCGACGGAGCTGCTCGATGAGACAGGCGACTATCTCAGAAATACCGCGCATGAATTCGGCACTGTCACCGGCCGTCCGCGCCGTATCGGCTGGCTCGATACCCGCGCTGTCCGTTATGCGGCAGAGCTGAACTCTTTCGATTACCTCGCGATCACCCGTCTGGATATTCTGGATGATATGGAAGAGATCAAAGTCTGCACCGGCTATGAATATGAAGGCAAGGAAATCGAAGAATATCCGGCTGACCTGAAATTCCTTGAAAAGATCACCCCGGTCTACAAGACCTTCAAAGGCTGGAAGCAGAAGATCTCCGATATCAGAAGCTATGATGAGCTTCCGGCTCTCTGCAAGGAATACCTCGAAGGCATCTCCAAGCTCATCGGTGTACCGATCGGCATCGTATCTGTCGGCCCGAGCCGTGAGCAGACCATCGTCATCAAAGAAGTATTCTAAGGATCTAAGAATGAAATGCAAAAGGGACTGTGAAGAAATGAGGATTCATTTCTTCGCAGCCTCTTTTTACTTTGCTTTTATTTGGTTCAAGGTTCAGGGTTCAGGGCTCTCGTGGCGGCTTCGCCGCAATTATATGTGAGGCGATGCCCGATCAAGAATCATTCTCGCCCCTTCCTCTGGAAGGGGCAGACGAGCGAAGCGAGGCGGGGTTGGCATCCCCGCGTGTGAAAATATCGCTTCACGCAGCCAACCTCCGCCCCTTCGGGGCACCTCCTTCCAAAGGAAGGAGGGAGAAAAGCGGAGTGCGTTGACTGGTAACTAGGGATCAGGGCTCTCGTGGCGGCTTCGCCGCCTTTTTTAGAAGATGGTATTCTCGTATCGCAGCCTTCCCCTCTAGGGGAAGGTGCCCGAAAGGGGCGGATAGGGTGACTATGGCATGAAAGACAGCTGGGATAAGGCTTCCCTGTCACTCCTATGAGAGCTGCAAGTCCCCCGTGGCAGATGGAACGCGAAAATGAGATGATCGTTATTTCACATCGCCTTTTTGTTATAATAGGGAAAAGAGAAAGACGCGGTGTTTCCTTGTCAGGGCGAGGAAGGGAGGAGGAGCATGAAGAGGCGCGGATATATTCTTCTCGAGGCGCTGATCGCGCTTTTCCTGATCGCATCGCTTTCGGCGGTGCTCTATCCCTTCGCGGCGGAGGCTGTGCGCGCGGTGGATCTCATGGCGAAGCGTTCGCGGATCGCGGGCGAGGGACTCTATGCCATGGATTTCATGACCGAGCAGCTCCGCAATGCGCTCAAGAGGGGGACGGCTTCTTCGATCTCCGGCGATACCTACAGCTACGAGGCGTATAACCAGTCGGGCGAGGAGAAGACGTATCGTTTCTTTCTGAATCAGGAGAAATTGAAGCTCGATGTGTACGGGATGACGACGGAGCCGGTGACGGGGACGACATCGGGGAAGGAGGAGTACGCCCTGACTTGTGAGGAGGGGCCGCTCTTTGTCAAGAACGGGGAGGGCGCGCTTGTGATCTCCTTCTCGATCCTGCATCGCCCGTCAGGGGAAATGATGGATTTCCGGACGAGTCTTCTCTCGTATGCCGATTTCTACAGAAAGGGGCAGCGCTATGAATAGAAGGAAGGGCTCTATGACGCTGTGCCTGCTGCTTCTTTTTTCCATGCTGGTGACGCTGTCGGCGGGAGCGCTCTACTATGTCTCCCGCACGGCCTCGGAGGCGTACCTCTATCAGCAGGGGCTGTCTTCGGTGTATGCGGCAGAGAGCGGAGCGAATGTGGCGCTAGGGCGGCTGAAGACGGGGGCGATGGGAAATCAGAGATTCACGCTCTCGGTGAATGGACGGCGGGTCAAGGTGACGGTGACAGATACATCGGCATCCCGCACGGAGGGGACAGTGACCTCTACGGCATCGGATGCAGAGGGCGGGTACAAGCGGACGGTGCGGATCACGTACACGAGAGAAGAGCATGAGGACCAACGCATCATCACGGTCACAAACGTGTCGAGCTGACTGGTGACTAGTGACTGGTGACTGGGGACTGGGGACTAAGAGACTAAGAGACTGGGAGACTGGGAGACTGGGAGACATCAGCGTCCCTGTCTTTCATACCGCCAGTGCCCTATCCGCCCCTTCGGGGCACCTTCCCCTAGAGGGGAAGGCTGACGATACGAGGACAGCATCATCTAAAGTGGCGGCGAAGCCGCCACGAGAACCATGAACCTTGAAAGCAGGGATTGGGGTTACGGAACTCCTCCCCGCTGAGCAGCCCCTTAGAGAAGGGGCGCGCCAAAGGCGCAGGATGGATCCTCGCCGCGGTTTGAAAAACAATGTGAAGCTATCCATCCCTCACGCATGTCATTCCGAGCGAAACGAGAAAACTTTGTCATTTGCGGTCAGGGACTCACGCTTTTCCCACATGTGCCGTGCACCTCTCCGCTTTCCTCATCTGTCTTTCCTGCCGCCCCTCTCCTATTCGCACCTTTGAGGCATCTTTTCATAGGGAAGGCTGACGATACGAGAGTGCGATCGTCTAAAAAATCAGCGCAGCCGCGGAAGATATTTCACATTTTCATCCTCTTAAATCAAATAATCAAAAATAATTTAGCACTCTATTGACATGAGTGCTAAAAGTGCTATACTATAGTTGTTCAAGGGAGAACCGAAAGGGCTCCTGAAGAAAATTATAAAAAGAAAGAGGTCTTTGATATGCGTAGTTTGATTCCATTTGATGGTCTGTTTGGCAATACGGTTCTGGATCACTTCTTTGATGATGATATGCCGACGGTGTATCAGGATTACACCGCTGTCCCGAAGGTCGATATTGAGGATAAGAAGGATCATTACGAGATCACTTGCGATATGCCGGGGTTCAAGAAGGAAGAGATCCATATTTCTTATGAGAATGGGATCCTGTCTCTGGGTGCAAGGAAGGAAGACAAGAAGGATGCCGATGATACAGAGCATCACTACATCCGCCGCGAACGTGCTTCTGTCTCCTTCAGCCGTCAGTTCACGGTGAAAGGCATCAAGGAGGAAGGCATCAAAGCGGCACTGAAGGATGGCATCCTGACCATCATGCTGCCGAAGGAAGAAGAAAAGAAGGCGGAACCATCGCGTCAGATCACGATCGACTAATGTCTTTTGAGAGACGCTGATGCGATCGCATAGAAAGCCCCTGATCGGAAATTTTCCGGTCAGGGGCTTTGTGGTGTATGGGGGCTAGGGACTGGGAGATTAAGGGACTAGGAGACTGGGAGATTGGAAGACATCAGCGCCTTTTTTCTACCTCCTTCCTTTGGAAGGAGGTGCCCCGAAGGGGCGGAGGTTGGTCTGCACTTGTCAACAAAAATTGGACACGAAACTAAAAAAATTAGGCATAAAAATTGAATACTTGTACAAGATACAGTAAATCTTCCAACATCGTCTCGGGAACCGCCAGACACTTTATGCCAACTACAACTTGAATAAGTTCAGCATTTAGAAATATGGCGTTCTCGGTACTGCTTCGGCGTCAAGTAGCCCAGTGTATAGGCTGGCCTATATTCGTTAAAGAAATGGATGTAATCATCCACCTCTTCCGCGATGGACTTCTCTCCGGTCACGTGCAAGTCCATGAACATCTCGGCCTTAATCCATCCATTGACAGATTCCATTGCAGCGTTATCTGTCGGCGTTCCGGCACGTGACATCGACCGGGTAATGCCGTACATGGGCAGCAGGTCGTTGTAGGCCTTAGATGCGTAGACAGATCCCTGGTCCGTGTGCAGGATCATTTGGTGTTCTGGATGTTGCTCCTTCCATGCAATCAGATCTCTCAGCCCACTGATATAGGTCATGCGGTCGCCACGCTTTGCCGAAAGGGAATAGATGACAATCTCATTGTTCCAGAGATCCATGTAAAGAGTCAGTTCGTAGTAGGCGCCCTTCACATAAAACGCTGTCATATCGCTCACGATGCACTGCATCGGCCCGTCAATCTGCATCTCTGACAGGAGCAGATTTGGGAATATCCGTGCCGGATCTCCAGCCTTCTTGTAGCGGTAATGCTTGGACTTGCTCTTGATTCCCGCAATCTTGCAACACTTATGAGCATAGGGGTCAGACAGGACAATGTTTTTGTCTAGGCGTATCTTGGCATTCAGCCAGCGGTAACCATGCGACGGATACTTCGAGTGGTATTCTTGAAACAGCCTGACATTGCTTGCAAGGTTCTTCTCTCTTTCCGAAGGATGGGAGAGATGCTTCTTCCATGCGTAGAAACTGCTCCGCTGGATGCCCATTGCTTTACATAGGATCTTTACTGGGATTTCTCCTGACAGCTCCATAATCACTTGGTAGTCTTGCTGGCGTATAGAATTACCGTACCATCTCCCTTCACCTCGTATCCTTTTTTTAACCTTGCTTCTGTGATCCTGGCCTTGATCAGCTCCTGGATCAATTCCTCCTTTGTCATAGATTTCAGTTCATCCAGCTCTACCGGCTCTTTCTTGAAAGAGAGTGCGCCGATGGATCTCTGACCGTGTTTGGGCGGCAGCCGATTGACATCCCGATACATTCTCATGTAATTCCGTGCGGTCTGCTCACTAATGCCATATTCTTCCGCGGCTTCATACCGACTTATTTCGCTGTAGTAAATTCGTCGACCGATGTCCAATCTTTGTTCTTTCGTGTACTTCATGGCAAACCTCCTGTCCAGTAAGGGGGACACTCTGTCCAGCGCTTATTTTGCACTGCCTATGCAGTGTACACTGTATGTCTAAAGATTACCCCCTCTGTGTCCAATTTTAGTTTACCACTTCAGTCGCGTGAAACGGTACTCCCACATTCAGGGAAGCCAACCCCGCCTCGCTTCGCTCGTCTGCCCCTTCCAGAGGAAGGGGCGCGAATGATTTTTAAGGAAGCACTGATTCAATCGTTGTCATTCGCGGCCAGGAACTCACGCCCCCCACATGTGCCGCGCACTTCTCCGCTTTCCTCTGGAAAAGAAATGGTAGGGGCGGGTTCAGGGGCAGCGGATATAGCAGAGAAGGCGTCGGCTTCGCCGCAACTATACCTATGACGATACACGCAGCGCCTTTTTTCTTCCTCCTTCCTTTGGAAGGAGGTGCCCCGAAGGGGCGGAGGTTGGTCGCGTGAAACGGTACTCCCACATTCAGGGAAGCCAACCTCGCCTCGCTTCGCTCGTCTGCCCCTTCCAGAGGAAGGGGCGCGAATGATTTTTAAGGAAGCACTGATTCAATCGTTGTCATTCGCGGTCAGGGACTCACGCTCTCTCACATATGCCGCGCACTTCTCCGCTTTTCTCTCTTCATTGTCAACCGCAATTATTTTCTTGATTGACACATTTGATTGTTTATTCTATACTTACCTACAAGGTAACAATTCAAAGGGGCGAGTGGCCCGAAGGAATGAAGGAAAGGGAGAATCATCATGGAAAGTGCTTGTGCAGAGATCATCAGATTGGCGGAGAAGGTCATGGATGGGGGTGAGATCACACAGGAAGAAGCGAAGAAACTCATTCGCACGAAGGATGAGGATACTATGCTGCTGCTTGCGATGGCCGATAAGATTCGCCAGAAGTTCAATGGGAATGCGGTGGATTTCTGTGCGATCATCAATGCAAGAAGCGGGCATTGCCAGGAGAATTGCAAGTTCTGCGCGCAGTCGGGCTGGTATCACACGGGCGCGAAGGTGTACCGTCTCTTGCCGGAGGAAGAGATCCTGGCGGCAGCGAAGAAGGCGAAGGAAGCAGGCGCTGTCCGTTTCTCTCTGGTGACTTCCGGCCGTAACCAGGATAATCCGAATGAGTTCGATGAGATCATCGACATCGTGAAGAAGATCAGAGAGCAGGTAGGGATCGAGGTGTGCTGCTCGCTGGGACTGATCTCCAAGGAGCAGGCACTCCAGCTGAAAGAGGCGGGCATCACGCGCATCCACTGCAATATCGAGACGTCGCCTTCCTATTTCCCGGAGATCTGCTCGACGCATACGATGGAGGATAAGGAGGATATCATCCATACCGCGCAGTCGGCGGGGATCCGCGTGTGCTCCGGCGGGATCATCGGGCTCGGGGAGTCTCTGGATCAGCGGGTGGAGATGGCCTTCCACCTGAAGGAGATGCATATCGACTCGGTACCGCTGAATATCCTGAATCCGGTGAAGGGGACGCCTTTCTATACGAATAAGCGTCTGTCGCCGCTGGAGGTGCTCCGCACGTTTGCGATGTTCCGTTTCGTCCTGCCGAAGGCGCTGATCCGCACCGCAGGCGGCCGTGAGGTGAACCTGCGAAGCCTGCAGGCGTATGCACTGACAGGCGGGCTGAACGGCATCATGGTGGGCGGCTATCTGACGACAGGCGGCCGCGATCCGAAGGAGGATATCCGCATGACGGAGGATCTCGGACGTTCCATGACGACACCGAAGCTTTGAGAGTGACTCGGGACTGGAAATCAGACATCAGACGTCTGATTTCCAGTCCCGATTTCACAATAACCAGCACGAATGCATAGAAATATTCCCATTGTCAAACACGAATATTTCTATTGCGTATGACACGTAAGGTATGACAAAGGCAAGACCCGGACATGCGACCAGAGGATTTAAAAATGGAAAGCAGCTGCGAACAGATGTTGAAGTGGACGGAAAAGGTCTTGAATGGCGGAGCGATCACAGAAGAGGAAGCGAGGACGCTGATCCGCACCGCAGATATCATGCGTTGAAGGATAAGGCTGCCACCTTCACACCTTCCGACTGCTTTTTGCGGGATCGTGCAAGGGTTAAGGAAACGCTGATTAAATCGCAGAGTCGGATTTCACATGGATTTTTATACATAGCTTCGTCATCATCTTCCTTAAATAGCTCGCTATTCGCGTCAGATGATTCCTCGCTCTGTATAAAAATCCAAGAATGAAATCTGACAACGATTTAATCAGTGTTTCCTTAGACCGAATCGGTGTTTTCCTGAAAGAAAATGGTGAGGCAAATCATGGATGAACATATAGCAACCATCACGCAGTGTATGGATCAGGTACTCGCGGGTAGAGAGATCTCCAGGGAGGAGGCAGAGACGCTCTTTGCGGCCGGAAAGGAGGAGCCCTTCTTCCTTATGGCGGCAGCCGACAAGATCCGGAAGACCTTCTGCGGCGATCAGATGCGCTTTTGCAGCGATGTGAATGCCAGAAGCGGACGCTGTACAGAGAATTGCAGGTTCTGCGCGCAGTCGGGCTGGTATCACACCGGCGTCAAGGAGTATCCGCTAAGAAGCCCGGAGGACCTGCTCCGCGAAGCCAAACAGGCAGAGGCCTATGGCGCAGAACGCTTCGGTATCGTCACCTCCGGCCGCGGGCAGAGCGATCCCGTGCAGTTTGCTTCCATCGTAGAAGCGGTGAAGCGGATAACCCAAGAGACGAAGCTCTCCGTCTGCTGCTCGCTCGGACTTCTGACCGAAGAACAGCTGAAGACGCTGAAGGCGGCAGGCTGCCAGCGCATCCACTGCAATCTGGAAACGGCGAAGCGCCATTTCCCCGCCATCTGCACCACACACACGTATGAGGAAAAGGAAGCGCACATCCGCCGCATCCAGCAGGCGGGTCTGGAGGTCTGCTCCGGCGGCATCTTCGGGCTGGGGGAAACGGAGGAAGACCGGATAGACATGGCCTTTGCTCTTCGTGAGCATCACGTCACCTCTGTGCCGCTCAATATTTTCAATCCCATCCCGGGAACGCCCTTTGGCAAGAATAAGCCTCCGAAGCCGATCGAGATCCTTCGGATGTTCGCCATGTACCGTTTTATCCTGCCTCACGTCATCATGCGTGTATGCGCGGGACGTGAGAATTCGCTCCGCGACATGCAGGCCTTTGCCCTCTCGGCGGGGCTCAATGGCGCGATGATCGGCGGCTATCTCACCATAGCCGGCCGTTCGCCGGAAAGAGATAAGCAGATGGCCGTCGATATGGGACGGACATTGTAAAAAAACAAGCCATCTTTTCGTGGTAAAAGATGGCTTGTTTTTTTGTGGGAAAGACTGGCGGCTTTGCCGCCATGTCCGATAAGGGGGCGCCTCCCATTTTTTCATCCCGCTTAGGGAGCCAACCTCCGTCCCTTCGGGGCACCTCCTTCCATGGGAAGGAGGGAGTGTGCCGCCTTCCCGCATCGTCATTTCGAGCGCAAGCGGGAAATCTTTTTCGCTTGCGGTCAGGTAAGCGATGTGAGGAGAGGGATCACGAGAAACACCGCACTCCCAACGACTTGGAAGCACGGTGTTTCATGCAGATGTATGTACACAGGAAAAAGAAAACGGCAAACGAAAAAGATCCCTCGGCTGCGCTCGGGATGACGAAACGAGAGCAGGGCTGTTTCCCATTTTTTTCATCCCGCTTAGAGAGCCAACTTCCGCCCCTTCGGGGCACCTCCTTCCATGGGAAGGAGGGAGTGTGCCGCCTTCCCGCATCGTCATTTCGAGCGGAAGCGAGAAATCTTTTTCGTTTGCGGTCCGGTAAGCAATGTGAGGAGAGGGGGCACGGGAAACACCGCACTCCCAACGACTTGGAAGCACGGTGTTTCATGCAGATGTATGTACACAGGAAAAAGAAAACGGCAAACGAAAAAGATCCCTCAGCTGTGCTCGGGATGACGAAACGAGAGCAGGGCTGTTTCCCATTTTTTCATCCCGCTTAGGAAGCCAACTTCCGCCCCTTCGGGGCACCTCCTTCCATGGGAAGGAGGGAGTGTGCCGCTTTTCCGTATCGTCTTCTATCAGCTGCGTTTCTCATCCTTTGGCTGCTCCATCATCCTCCGTATCCGTTCGCGGCGTCTCTTCGCCGCTTCTTCGTCGACGATGATGAGATGGCCGGTGTCAGTGACGATCTCTTTGCGCTTCATGTCAGCGGGCTTGACAGGCGCGGTGCTTTTGTAGTCGAAGCCGCCGGCGAGGTGACAGCTGGCGCAGTCTCTGCCGCGCGCGCCGCGCAGCATGCGGTAGAGGCAGTAGAGGAACCAGCCGGCGATGGCAAGGCCGATGAGGATGGTCAAGAGTGTATGCATAAGGGTCCTTTCTTACAGTAGCTATGGGGAATCAGGGAAGAAATCACCCCTGGGAGTGCCGTTTCGCGCGCTCCGCGGCAAGCTCGTCCAAAAGGTTTGGCGGGGTGTCGCTTTGCCATACCCAGTCAGGACGGAGGGCGGCGGCGCGTTCCTTGGCGGCTTTGAGGTCGTAGTAGACCTGCCATTTCGCATCGACCAGTGCGCGGCCGCTCTGGCGGAGAAGGTAAGCGGGATGGAAGGTCGGCATGACGGGGATGCCATGGAAATCGATCCAGTGACCGCGGGAGCGGATGATACCGGCTTCGCGGCCTAGGAAGAAGCGGAGCGCGACTTTGCCAAGACCGATGATGACGGCGGGGCGTGCGAGTGCGATCTCCTGCAAAAGCCAGATGCTTCCGCAGAAATGCCCTTCGTCCATGGTGGGAGTGCGGTTGCCGCGCGGACGGCATTTTACGATGTTTGTCACGTAGACATGGTCGCGGGTGATGCCGACGGAGGCGAGCGCCTTGTCCAGCAGCTGCCCGGAGGGGCCGATCAGAGGGCCGCCGTAGTCATCCTCGACACCCCCGGGGCCTTCGCCGACGATCATGAGCGGGGCATCCGCAGGGCCGGTGGAGAGCACGGGGCCAAGACCGCCTTCGCGGCGAAGCGGGCAGCGGCTGCAGGAGGTGATGGCTTCCTTCAGCGCTTCGTGCGTAGCAAAGCCGGTGGGGCGCTCCATCTCCTGCCTGCGGCGGACGATATATTCTTCCGGGTCTTCGTGTCCGAATAGATCCATAAGCGATGCCTCCTTAGAGGAAATCAATAAAGGGTTCAGGGTTCGGGGTTCAGGGTTGCGGTGGCGGCTTCGCCGCAAATATATATATAGGGTGATGCCCGAAAGTAGTATTCAAGCCACTAGTCACAAGTCACTAGTCACTAGTCACTCGCGGCTCCTAATCCCTAGCCACTCATTCCTGCCTTCCAAACTTCAGGATCGTGGTGGCGGCTTCGCCGAGATCCTTCGGCTCAGGTCGCAGCTGTTCTGGCATTCGTTATCTCACATACGACGTTTCTCGCCGCTCAGGATGACGAGACGGGGCGATGCCCGAAAGTTTGCGATGGCAGGTTTCCCCCGTATCGCCAGCCTTCCCCATGCGGGTAATGCTATTAAGTTAAGCGGCAGAACGTTCTTGGCTCCCCATCGGGGGGAGCTCCCCGAAGGGGTGAGGGGGCTACGTAGCGGTATTGCATGAAAGTGTTGGAATATCGATAGCATCGGACTATTCAACATAGCACGCTATACCGCTGGCATGCCCCTATTGCCTTCGGCACTTCCCCCGAAGGGGGAAGCAAGACGTTACGTGGCTAACGATTTTCTTAACTTAATAGCATTACCCGTTTGGGGGTTCCTGACATCGACCACTTGAATGCGAATGACAAAGATTTGAGGGCTTCGCTCGAAATGACGATACGGGAGTCGGATGTCTCCAAGCCACTAGTCACCTGCCATTCCTAATCCCTAGCCACTAGTCCCTAGCTACTAGAATCTAGTCCCCAGTCACCATTTAGGCATACCTTTCGATAGTCAGAAGGTATTTGCATACATTTGCATTCCTCTATATCATAGAGCCAATGGCCGGTCTTGGCAAGAGGCAGCGCGCTTGCAAGGCAGGTTGTCAGGAATGATATAATAAGAAATATATGTAGCAGGCCATCCAGCGGCTTCGGGACGCAGAGATGATTTCCTTTGTGCCTTCCCGATCGCTGCCCTTCGCCTGCCGGGTAAGAGGTATATATGAAAAAAATAGATATGACGCATGGACCGATCGGAAGGAAAACGATCCGTTTTGCGCTGCTCCTGGCACTGACGGGCATGCTGCAGCAGGTGTTCAATACCATCGACACCATCATCATGGGGCAGTTTGTCGGGAAGGAAGCGATGGCGGCTGTCGGGAGCAATACGCCCATCATCGGCTTCATCGTGACATTTTTCATCGGTATTTCGATCGGGGCAAATGTCGTGATTTCCCAAATGACAGGGAAGAAAAATCGGGAGGGGATCCATCGGGCGGTCTTTTCGACGCTTGCCTTTGCGCTTGCCGCAGGAATCGTGATGACCTGTCTGAGCGAAGCTGTCGCAGAGCCGCTGCTCTCGCTGCTTCAGGTGCCGGATGCGCTCATGCCGCTCTCGGCAGAGTATCTGCGCATTTTTTTCCTGGCTCTGCCGGGGATCCTGGTCTATAATTTTGCGTCTGCCATCTTCCGAAGTCAGGGAGATACGAAGACGCCCCTCTTCTGTCTGGCGGCGGCGGGGGTCATCAAGGTCATCATCAGCTACACGCTGGTGGCGTTTTTTCATCAGGGCGTGGCAGCGGTGGCGATCTCTACGACATGTGCGACGCTTCTTTCTTCCGCCATGCTGGTGACGATCCTGCTTCGCAGCACGCATGTGATCCATCTGGAATGCAGGGCATCATTCTTTGATCTGTATATTTTACGGGAGATCCTTCGCATCGGCACACCGGCCGGGTTGCAGGCGGCGGTCTTCTGTCTGTCGAACATCGTGATCCAGTCGGCGATCAACAGCCTTGGCGCGGATGTCATGGCGGCAACGGCGGCGGCGTTCAATCTGGATATTCTTTGCTATATCTTTGTCAATGCGTTCGGGCAGGCATGTACGACATTCGTCGGGCAGAACTACGGGGCCGGCGACATGGCGCGCTGCCGCCGCGTCGGGGTCATCACCACCTTGCAGAATCTGGTCGTCTGCGTCATCATCGGAGCGCCCATCCTGTATTTTTCACCATCACTGCTTGCGCTTTTTACCAGCGATGTGATGGTCATCAGCTATGGCGTCACCCGCATGGGCTATATCATTCTGGCGGAGCCTTTGAATCTGGCCATCGAAATGATCTCCGCCTATCTGCGCGGCTTTGGCAATTCACTTTCTCCGGCGCTCATCACGATCGTCGGGATCTGCGGTTTCCGTATCCTGTACATGTGGGCCGTATTTCCTGCCATCCCCAGCTTTGACTGCCTTATGACGGTGTATCCGCTGAGCTGGTTCGTCACGGCCGTCGGACTTTTTGTCTTGCTTTTCAAGACGCGAAAGAAGTATATTTTGGGGTGACTGGTGACTGGTGACTGGTGACTGGATTCTAGTAGCTAGGGACTAGTAGCTAGGGACTAGTGGCTAGGGATTAGTGGCTAGGGATTAAGAGCTTCGAGTGACTGGTGACTAAATACAACATTCGGGTATCATCATGATTTATGCGCTGCACCACCCCCTCTGAACCCTCTGAACCCGTTCCCCCTGTTTCACAAATCATCAAGGGACAGCACATCCCCGGGGCTAACCCTAACAAAGGAGACTTTCTAATGGTCCATGAGAGCATTCTTCTCAAGCAGAAAACGCTTGAAGCACATTTGAAAACACTTGGCTCGGCCGCCGTCGCTTTTTCCGGCGGTGTGGACTCGACCTTTCTTCTTCATGAGGCCTCTAAGGTGCTCGGCGATCAGGCTGTCGCAGTGACGATGAAGCTGAATTCCGTCCCCGCGCGGGAGATCGAAGAGGCGAAGGATTTCTGCACGTCCCGCGGCATCCGGCAGGTGATCGTGGAAAGGGACCAGTTCGCTGCGCCGGGCTTTGCTGACAATCTGAAGGATCGCTGCTACTGGTGCAAGACCTATCTCTTCTCGTCTCTTGGCGAGCTGGCGAAGGAGCATCAGATCGCTTATATCATCGACGGGACAAATTTCAGTGATACGAAGGGCTATCGCCCCGGGCTGAAAGCGCTTGCCGAGCTGGGTGTCGTGAGCCCTTTGAAGGAGGCGGCGCTCACGAAGGAGGAAATCCGCATCCTGTCGGAGAAGGAAGGACTTCCCACATGGAATAAGCCATCCTTTGCGTGTCTGGCGACTCGTTTCCCCTATGGCACGAGGATCACGGAGGAGAAGCTCCGCGCGGTCGAAGCGGCTGAGCAGCTGCTTTTCGATCTGGGCTTTTTGCAGTTTCGCGTGCGCTGCCATGGAGATATCGCCCGTATCGAGGTACTCCCTGCACAGCTCCCAAAGCTCGTGGAAAATCGTGAGGCAGTCATCGCGCGCCTTCATGCGCTGGGCTTTCGCTACGTGACCATGGACCTGGAAGGGTTCCGCTCGGGGTCGATGGATGGGAAATAGGGACTGGTGGCTAGTGACTAGGGATTAGGAGCCTCGAGTAACTAGTGACTGGCGACTTGAATATTACTTTCGGGCATCGCCACTATTTATACTCCGTGGCGCTTCCATATTTTTATGCGCCGCACTACCATTTCGCATTTCTCATTTCTCATTTCTAATTTCTCATTCAAGCGAAACTTTCAAACGCAATCAAAGGGCAGCACGCTCCGTGGACTAACCCTGAACCCTGAACCTTGAACCCTGAACCCTGAACCAACAACAAATCAACCAAAGGACACATATATGAGTATTCAAGAGATATTGACCCAAGTGAAGTCCGGCGCGCTGTCGCTCTCTGCGGCAGAGGCGCTCATCCGTGAGAATCCGGCGGAGCGATCCTATGAGGAAATGGGATTTGCCAAGCTCGATACGGATCGGAAGAAGCGTTCCGGCTTTGCAGAAGTGATCTACTGCCAGGGGAAATCTGACGAATTCATCGGACAGATCTTCCGAAGGCTCTATGAGGTGGAGGGGGAAGTCTTCGGCACCCGCGCCTCTCCCCACCAGTATGAGATCGTGAAGGAATTCCTGCCGGAGATCTCCTATGACCCGGTGTCGCATATCCTGAAGCTGGAAAAGGAGAAGGAGCACATCGGCTGCGTGGCCATCTGCACGGGCGGCACGGCAGATATTTCCGTCGCAGAGGAAGCGGCACAGACGGCAGAGTACTTCGGGACGCATGTCGAACGTGTCTATGATGTGGGCGTCAGCGGCATCCACCGCATCCTTTCGAAGGAGGCGATCGTGCGCCGTGCGAACTGCGTCATCGCAGTGGCAGGCATGGAAGGGGCGCTCGCCTCGGTCATCGGCGGGCTTGTGAAGAATCCCGTCATCGCGGTGCCGACGTCGGTGGGTTATGGCGCCAGCTTCCACGGCCTTTCGGCGCTCTTGACGATGATCAATTCCTGCGCGAACGGCATCGTCACCGTCAATATCGACAATGGCTTCGGCGCCGGCTATGTGGCGACACAGATCAACCGATTGGCGGAAATGGGACGGATTTGAAAGTAACCATATCGCCATATTTCTTGTTATGATTACGTGCCATAATTAGGAATGAGGAATGAAGGTGGCGGCTTCGCCGAGATCAAGGGCTCAGGGCGCAGCTGTTCTGGCATTCGTTATCTCAAGTGCGACGTTTCTTGCCGCTCAGGATGACGAAACGGGGCGATGCCCGAAAGTCGTATTCCAGTCACCAGTCACTCGAAGCTCCTAATCCCTAGCCACTAGTCCATAGCTACTAGAATCCAGTCACCAGTCACTCCTGATTCCAACCAATAATCAACAACCAACAAGGAGAAACCATATGGGAAAAACATTATACCTTGAAACTTCCTCCGGCATCAGCGGAGATATGTTTGTCGCAGCGATGATCGACCTCGGTGCAGACCCGGAGGTGCTGGAACGCGCGCTGAATTCCATTCCTGCGGACGGTTTCATGGTGGAGATCTCCAGCGTCAAAAAATCCGGCATTGCGTGCTGTGATTTCAATGTCATTCTGGATGCAGCCCATGAAAATCATGACCATGATATGGCCTACCTCTATGGCCCGGCACCGGTGACCGCTGCAGCCCCGCAGGAGGAAGCGCATCATTGCCACTGCCGCGAGGAAGAAGAAGCGCATCATTGCCATGGACATGAGGACGAGGAAGCGCATCACTGCCATTGCCATGAGGACGAGGAAGCGCATCATTGCCACTGCCATGAGGACGAGGAAGCGCATCATTGTCACTGCCATGAGGACGAGGAAGCGCCTCACTGCCACTGTCACGAGGAAGAAGAAGCGCATCACTGCCATTGCCATGAAGACGAGGCGCATCATTGCCACGGACACGGAGGCGAAGAGCCTCATCATCACCATGAGCATCACCACCACCATGGACGCCATCTGGCAGAGATCTTAGACATCATCGACGCGACAGACATGACAGACTCGGCGAAAGCACTGGCGGGCAAGATGTTCCACATCGTAGCAGAAGCAGAGTCTCTCGCCCATCATATGCCGCTGGAAGAGGTGCATTTCCATGAAGTCGGCGCCATCGACTCTATCGTTGACATCATTTCCGCGGCGGTCACCTTTGACAGCCTGGGGATCACGGATGTCATCATTCCCTGCCTCACTGAGGGCAGAGGCACCGTCCGCTGCCAGCACGGCGTGCTGCCCGTCCCCGTCCCGGCGACCATGAATATCATCGAAGCCTACGATATGCCGCTCACCATCATGGAGGCGAAGGGGGAATACGTCACGCCGACCGGCGCAGCCATTGCGGCGGCCATCTGCACGACGCACCAGCTGCCGAAAGCCTTCCGCATCGTGCGTACAGGTCTTGGCGCGGGCAAGAGAGCCTACACCGAGCGCACGAATATCCTCCGCGCATACCTCATCGAAGGGAATGCCATGGAAGAGGGCAAGGATGAGATCGTGAAGCTCGAGACCGACATCGACGACAGCACCGGCGAAGCGCTCGGCTATACCATCGACCGCCTCATGCAGGCCGGCGCGCTCGATGTCCATTACAGCCCGGTCTACATGAAGAAGAACCGTCCCGCGTGGGAGCTCACCGTGATCTGCAAGAAGAGCAGGATGGAAGAGCTTGAAGACATCATCTTCAAAGAAACGACGACCATCGGTATCCGCGAATTTCCGAGCGTCATGCGCTCCATCCTTCACCGCAACCAGAAGCAGGTGGAAACGCCCTTCGGCATCGCGGAGGTGAAGGAAGTCGCCCTCCCCGGGGAGAGACGCTTCTACCCCGAGTATGAATCGGTGAAGGCCATCGCAGAAAAAGAACACCTGCCCTTTGCGGAGGTATATCATCTCGTGAAGGCACTGGCGGAACAAAACGAGTAGTGGCTGGGGACTAGTGACTGGGGACTAGTGACTAGAGACTAGGGGACTCTCGTATCGTCATTTCGAGCGCAGCGAGAAATCTTTTGCCATTTGTGGTCAGGCGGACGATGTCAGGAAATCTAAAATGGGAAGCCTGCTGTCCGTAGGAAGGGAGCCGCGTCAGCAGCGATCAGGGATTCACGCTTTCCTCACCTGTGCCGCGCACCTTTCTGCTTTTCTCATCTGTCTTTCATATCGCCGGTGCCCTATCCGCCCCTTCGGGGCACCTTCCCTTTGAGGGGAAGGCTGTTAAGTTAAGCGGCAGAACGTCTTGGCTCCCCATCGGGGGAGCTGCCCGAAGGGCTGAGGGGGCTACGTAGCGGTATTGCATGAAAGTGTTGGAATATCGATAGCGTCGGACTATTCAACATGGCACGCTATACCGCTGGCATGCCCCCATTGCCTTCGGCACTTCCCCCGAAGGGGGAAGCAAGACGTTACGTAGCTAACGATTTCCTTAACATACGACGTTTTTCTCCGCTCAGGATGACGAAATGCGCTACACCGCCTCCGCTGAACCCATAGAACCTGCCCCCTCTTTCGTCTGCGGTCAATGGGACGGCACGCAACCTCGTTTCTCATAAGCATCTCAAGAAATTTTCGATAGCCAGAAAAGCCCCGCGGCGGCGGGGCTTTTGTCATGCAGGTCAAATTGTTCACTTTTTCAAGTGAAAAATGGTGTATAATAGAACCAAGTAGACATGTCAGATCGTTTGATGAGAAAATCTGTCCGAAAGAACTCTGCGTGTGGATCAGGAGCCCGGGGCATTTGCCGCCGATAAAGTAGATCGGCAGGATGGGTGCAGCGATCGCCTGAGAAATGAGCAGACTCTCTTTCATGAGCTTCGTCTCCGAAATTTTCGACTGTGAGACGGAGGATCCGGGAGCGTTTTCCCGCGCTTCACAGGGAAGGCCTTTGGGATGCTCTGTCTGTCCTCTCCGGTAAATCTGTCTAGCCGGTGCGGAAGAACGCAAAGGAAAGAAAGAACGAGGGCGGCCTCGCAGCGTGACATGACTCCCAAGGCACCAGAGTCGGGGGCCGTAGAAGTCATAGTGCATCTGCGTTTCCGTGCGCCTTTTACCAAGGCTTGCTCTTCTTTTCTGCATGAGGTCAGTGCTTTCCTTATGTGTTCCTGTATGATTTTCCATCCTGCGCTCCCATCTCTCCTTGCCGGCTGCGGTCCGGCAGAATGAAACCGGCTGTCAACGGTGGATCTCTGAGGAACATAGGCTTGTTCCGTTCCGCATTCTCATAGGATCATAGTCCTATGGTCTTATGACTAGACCATTCCGAAGACTCCAAAAATACAGCCCGCACCGGCCGCCATCCGGTGCGGGTATTTAAATAGGGAAAAAGGGCGGGAGGGAGAAGGCGCTTTCCCTGTCTCTCATACATTTTCTTTACGATCCTCGGCGGTATTTCAACTTTTCTATGGAAATACCGCGTTTTTTAATGAAAGTTTTTCTTCCTCTATACAGAAGCCTGTCATATTTATTGCAGTAATGCCTTACAGTGATTATAAACACAGCAAGAGAAGCGGTGACAGTGGCGCGAGGAAAGCATCGATGGCAGGCATCCTTTCTCTTTGCGATTTTAAAGGAGAAAATAATGAGAAAACATATCATGAAAGCAGCAGTTCTCGGTCTTCTGGCCGGCGGTGCCATTCTGGGGGGCGTCTTTCAGGCACAGGCATCGGATATTCGCATTCTTCCGGTAGATACCGCAAAATTCTGGAGCGGCGCACGTTTCGACTTTGATGTCGAAGTTTCCAATGCGAAAAACCTTCAGAATGTCGACGTGACGATCAACGGCGTTCCGGCTGAAAAGTTCTTCGGCAAGAAAGCGGCAGTGAAGGATCTTGGTAATGGCGTCACCTCGTTCCGTATCGATGACGTGACCTTTGCGAAGCCGGGTAAGGTGGAAGTCGCAGCTTCCGCAAAGGACAGCCTCGGCGTTTCCAAGGCGGCTGCTTCCTATCAGGTGGTGCATGAAGTCGCACAGAAGAAAGCAAAGAATGTCATCCTCTTCGTCGGCGACGGCATGTCGCTGCAGGCGCGTGAAGTGGCCCGCATCCTTTCCAAGGGCATGACGAATGGCAAGTACAATGACCTGCTCGCGATGGAAAAGCTCGCGCACAATGCAGTCATCACCACGTCCGGCTATGACTCCCTCGTCACCGACAGTGCAAACTCCGCTTCCGCTTATGCAACAGGTCACAAGTCTGTTGTCAATGCCATGGGCGTTTACGAAGACTCCACCAAAGATCCGCTCGATGATCCGAAGGTAGAAAATGTCTCTGAGATCCTGAAACGTACCCGCGGCATGTCCATCGGTCTTGTCACACAGGCGGAATCCACCGATGCGACCCCGGCAGCGATGGTCGGTCACACCAGAAGAAGAGCGGCGCAGGATTTCCTCGCGAAGGACTACCTCGAAGACTACCATAGACCAGATGTCATCCTGGGCGGCGGCTCGGCTCGCTACATCCCTAAGGATGTACCCGGTTCTAAGAGAAAAGACCAGGTGAATGTCATCGAAGAATTCAAAAACAAGGGCTATACCTTCGTCGATAACTCTACCGACCTCATGAAGGCGCCGACAGACAAGCCGCTCCTCGGTCTCTTCCATACCAGCACGATGAATGTTTACATCGATCGTGAAATGGAGAAGAATCCGAAGGTGCTGAAGGGCTTCACGGACCAGCCGAACCTGATGAACATGACGAAGAAAACACTGGATATACTCTCCAAGAATCCGAATGGTTTCTTCGCAATGATCGAAGGTGCTTCCATCGATAAGCAGCTCCATGTCATGGACTGGCAGCGTTCGGCTTACGATACCATCGAATTTGATAAATCCATCGAATATGCGGAAAACTGGGCCAAAGAGCATGGCGATGATACCCTGATCATCGTTTTGGCAGATCATGCACACGGCATGTCCATCAGCGGTACCTACCATGAAAGAGATGGCAAGAAGGGTACACAGGCAGTCAGAGTGTATGCCGATTCCATTTTCCCGACTTTCAAGGATGCCAATAAAGATGGCTTCCCGGATAACCCGGATCCGGATGTCACCCTCGCTATCCAGTATGCCAACCATCCGGAATACTATGAAAACTATCATTTCATGAAGACACCGACCCCGCCGGCGCTGGCTACCAAGGAAACCAAGGAAGAAGCTGTGCAGAACGGTGAAAAGGTGGAATACCATCAGGTGACCACGGCTTCCTCCAAGGCAAATCCGGCTCGCATCCATCCGGGGGATCCGGCAGAGCTCATGCCGGCCAATACGCCGAAGTCTGATCCGCAGGAATGCCATTCCGCTGACGACATTCTTCTCAATGCCGGCGGCCCCGGCTCCGAATATTTCCACGGCACCATGGATAATACCGAAGTCTTCTTCGGTATCATGAGAGCCTTGGGGATCGATGGAAATAAAAAAGCAAAATAAGATATAGGTTGATGGGTTCAAGGGTTCAGGGGTTCAGGGGTGTGGTGCGGCGCATTTCGTCATCCTGAGCGGAGAAAAACGTCGTATGTTAAAAAATGGCTTATCTGAAATAGGAGAACTGAGTCGAAGGATCTAAGCGCCGCGGAGTTTTGAAATATACGGTATTTACGAAAAATGAGAAACCTGTGAACCTTTTGAACCTTCAGAACCTGTTTAACCTATGAGGATTCTCATAAAGGGTAGATTGTTCTTTCTGCTTTCAAACTTCAGGGTTCAGGGGTGTGGTGGCGGCCTCGCCGCATATGATAATGTATATTTGCGTCGAAGCCGCTACCTAAACCCTTTGAACCTTCTGAACCTATAGAACCCGTTGAACCTGTTTACCTTCGAACCCTACAATCCTTTCTCAGGAGAAGCATCCTATTGTTACGATCACTATTTTCCCTCATCAGGCATTCCTTTATGGCGCTCGCCCTGGCCGGGGCAGTCACCCTGCCTGCAGCCGCGGAAGATTACTCCTTTGACGAGATCTACTCCGGCTACTCCGCAGAGGGATTGACCTTTTCGGACAAGACGATGAGCCTTGAAGGCGGCGAAGTGACGATCTCGGGCTTCATGGCCCCTCCACTGACACCGACCATACATTTCTTCGTTCTGACGGAAGTCCCGATGTCCGTCTGCCCCTTCTGTTCCAGTGACGCAGACTGGCCCGATAACATCATCGTAGTCAAGGTAGATGACTCCATCACCGCTCTCCCCTACGATACTCCCATCACGGTTACGGGCACTTTGGAGATCGGGAGTGAAACAGATGAAGAAACCGGATTCGTGAGCCAGCTGCGTATTCGAGCCACATCGATTGACAGCTGATTTCTCCAGCCGGAACCTCGTTTACCTATAAAGAGGCACCGAAAGATCGGGGCCTCTTTTTTGATTCAGAAGGAGGAATGGCGGTGAGGCGCCAAAGAAAACGCCCTGATCCTTGAACGCTCATTCCTGAAAGGCTCCATCATGATCGAAATCAAAAACCTTATTTGTGAATATCCGGATGGTGCGGGGAGGATCCGTGCACTGGATCTTCCCTATGCACGTCTTACGAATGCACCATGGGCGCTGATCGGCCCCTCGGGGAGCGGGAAATCGACGCTTTTCCATGCGGTGAGCGGCCTGCTCACGCCGACATCGGGCGAGATCGTGGTAGATGGGAAGGACGTCGCAAAGCTGAGGGAGAAAGAGAAATGTGATTTCCGTGCGAAAGAGATCGGCTGCATTTTCCAAAAGCCCATGCTCATGCCCTATCTCACCGTCTTCGAGAATCTCCGTCTCTCCGCATCGATTGCGGGAAAGACACTCACCCGGGAAGAGGCCGAGTGCCTGCTTGCCTCTGTCGGACTTTCTGAGTACGCACCACGAAAGGCGGACGCGCTCTCCGGCGGAGAAGCGCAGCGTGTCGCTTTCCTTCGTGCAATCCTCCGGAAGCCTGCCGTCCTTTTGGCCGATGAACCGACTGCGAGCCTGGACCGCGCAAACAGTGAGCTCATCGTAGAAAAGCTCCTGCAGTACCAATACGAGAGCGGCTGCCTGCTCCTCTGCGCCACGCATGACGAGAAGGTGCAGGCACGGTTTGCAAACAGACTGGTGCTGGGGAAATAGTGGCTGGGGACTGGAAACTAGGGATTTAGACTGGGAGACTGGGAGATTGGAAGACATCAACGCCTTTGTCTTTCATACCGTCCTTGCCCTATCCGCCCCTACGGGGCACCTTCCCCTCGAGGGGAAGGTTGCGATACAAAAATACCGCTTTCCCCATCCAACCTCCGCCCCTTTGGGGCACCTCCTTCCATAGGAAGGAGGGAGTATCCACGCAAGCCCCTTCCCTTGGAAGGGGCTGCCGAGCGCAGCGAGGCGGGGTTGGCTTTCTTTTTTTGCGGCGAAGCCGCCACCACAACCCTGAACCCTCTGGACCTGTAGAACCCGCTGAACCCTTTGACTCTATTAAAGGAGAATGTATCCCATGCTTCATCTGGCTTTTCTTTCATTCATCCGCCGTCCGCTCACACGGCTGATCCTGCTCTTTCTGATCGCACTCGCCTGTGCGCTGCCTGTATTTCTGTTGCAGACGGCGGGCGGGCTCTATGATGGCATCAATCGTGCGGTCTCTCCGTTTCCGATCCTTGTCGGAGCGAAGGGTTCCTCGTACCAGCTGGTGCTGAATACGGTATTCCTTCGGGACAAGCCGATCGGAAATATCACCCATGACGATGTGGAGAAGCTCGCTTCCGATCCGCACACGGAGGCGGTGTATCCGCTCGCCTTCGGGGATAATTACCGGGGCTTTCGCATCGCCGGGACGAACGCAGATATTTTTGATTTTCGCCCGGATAAGAAGAAGGGCCCATGGCTTTCCATCGCTGAAGGACGATGCTTTGCGGAGGAAGGGGATGTCGTCATCGGGAGCGAGACGGCGCGTCTCACCGGACTTCGCATAGGGGATACCTTCCACTCGGTGCATGGAGCGAGCGCGAAAGGAAGAGCGCATAATCATACCTTGAAGGTGGTCGGGATCCTTGCTCCTGTGAAGGGGCCGTATGACACGGCGATTCTGACGGATATCAGAGACGTGTGGGAAGCGCATGGCACGGCCGCCGAAGCGCAAAAGGAAGTGACGGCGCTTCTCGTCGTACCGAAAGGCTACAAGGAAGCGATGCAGCTTCTTTCTTTGTACCAGCGGCAGAAGGATGTGCAGATGCTCTTCCCGTCGCAGACCATCATCTCTCTCTATGCGATGGTGGGGCAGACGAAGGATTTCTGGGGGATCTTGACTGCCTGTCTTCTGGCGGTCTCCATCCTTATCACACTTTTGGCGATGTACTGGAGCACGCTCGGCCGGCTCTCGGAGCTTGCGCTCCTGCGCGCACTGGGGGTAGGGAAGGGGGACATTCGCCGGCTGCTGCTCTCGGAGGCGGCGATACTCCTTCTCGCCGCTTCCTTCACCGGCTGGCTTCTGGGTTATGGCGGAGGCGCTCTCACTGCGAAGCTCATCGCGTCTCATGCGGCGGTCGTGATGGAAACAGCGCCTGATCCGCGAGGACTCCTTATCATCCCTTTTATGACCGTGATCGGCACGCTCGCGGCGATGATCCCCGCCTGGCTCATCCAGAAAAAGGATGTGGTGGGGAACTTGTGACTAGTGGCTAGGGACTAGTGGCTAGGGACTGGGGATTAGGAGCCTCGGGGGACTCGTTCAGACTCACGTATCGTCATTTCGAGCGTAGCGAGAAATCTTTGTCATGCGCGGCAGGTCTCCATGTTTGAAAATCCCAAACGGGAAACCTGCTCTTCGTCGGCTTTCGGGCGTCGCCCTATTTATACTCCGCGGCGCTTCTGATTTTTATGCGCCGCACTACCATTTCTCATTTCGGATTCCTCATTCGCGCCAAGCTTTCCACAATCAAGGAACAACACGCCCTACGGGCTAACCTCAAACCCATTCTCTTTGAAATTCTTCCGCATGCATGTATAATAAAAAGAATTTATACATGCTTTTTTTGTGCGTGCCGTAAGGGGGAAAGCGATGAAGGACGAGATCTACTTGAAGATGCTGGGGGCAGCGGTCTGGGAGAGTCCGGTGCCCATCTATGTCATCCATGTCGAGGTGGATGAGGCGGGAAAACCGGTGGACTGGCGTTTTGCCTATGCCAATGAGGCGGAAGCAAAGCATCTCTCTATCCCTCTTGAGAAGCTGCTCGGCAGATCGGGTATCGAGCTTTTGCCGAAGATCGGCGGCAAGTGGCTTTTCCCCTACTACGAAGCGGCCTATCACGGGAAGACGCTGGATTTCGATACCTTTGCCCAGAGGACGAAGCGCTTCATCCATCTCCATATCATGCCGGCAGGGACACCGGGCTACTGCCTTGCGTCGATCAAAAACTTCGACAAGACACTCTGTGCTGAGACGGAGCCGGGAACGCCTATGGAGCAGGCGTTCCGTCATCTTGAGAGAGAGAATGCGATCCTGCAGTCGCTTTGCTTAGACTACACGGTGATCTGTTTCGCAGACCTCAAGACAGATACGATAGAGGTCGTGAAGCAGGGGATGTTCAGCCATGGCATGGATATCGAGGAGGCTCTGCCTGCCAAGGAGAAGCTCTCTTATCGGGCGCGCATGGTATACATCCGCGATCATCTGCTGGTGAAAGAGTCCTGTGGGGATTTCTATGGGGAGCTGGGCCCTGAGGGACTGATGCGCCATCTGAGGGAGAAGGAAACGTTCACGTATCGGGCGCGTACGAAAGGGAACCGCGAGGGGAATGAATACTTCGAGCTGAAGGCCATCCGCGTGCATCAGGATGAGACGAGCTTTAAGGTCGTCATCGGGATCCGGCCGATCGATGATCTGGTCAGGGAAGAGGGCAGACACCAGCGGCGTCTCGAGGAGGCACTCGCATCTGAACGCCGGTCGCATGAAGTCATTTCTGCGATCAGCAAGATCTACTGGGTGATCTACCTCGTCGATCTGGAAAAAGACACCTGCGAGAGGATCGCTAGTGTCGGTGAAGGGTATCAGGCGAGCAGGAAGGTGTGTGCGGCGTCGCAGGCATTTGAGGATATACTGCGGTATATCGTTTCCGAGGAATATTGGGACCACATGCGCGATTTTGTGGATACGAGGACGCTTGTCACGCGCCTTTCGCAGGAAGACACCATCACGACCACGTATCGTGCGCGCACGGGGGAGTGGCGGCAGGCGCGATTCATCGTGAAGACGAGGGATGAGAAGGGGCGCGCGAAAGATCTCCTGTACATGGTGAATCCCATCGATCGCGCCAAGCAGAAGGAGATGCAGTACCAGGCTGTGATGAATGCATTGGGGCAGGATTTCTCTGTGATCTTCCTGACGGATCTCCGGCAGGATACCATCGAGCTGATCCGGGGCGGTGAGGATACGCACATAGGGCGAAAGCTCGAGGATGTGCATTATCGCTGTAGTGAATGGATCCGCTATGCCTGCGAGCATCTGGTGCATGAGGCGGATCGCGAAGAGATCGCCGTCCTCCTCTCACCCGCTCGCCTCGAAGAGGAGCTTCTCCGGCATAAGACGTACAGCGTCCGCTGCCATGTGCGTCCGAATCCTGCGGGGAATGAGTATTTCGAAGTGCGGGCGGTGCTTTCCCAGCAGGATGAAGATCATTTCGAGGTCATCATAGGCCACCGCGCGCTGGATCAGATCATCCATGAGGAGAGGAAGAAACAGCAGCAGCTGGAAGAAGCGCTCCGCCAGGTCGAACTCGCCAATAAGGCGAAGTCCACCTTCCTCTTCAATATGTCGCATGATATCCGCACGCCGATGAATGCGATCCTCGGCTTCTCTCACCTGCTTCGCATGTACAAGGACGAGCCGGAGAGGATCCTGGACTATACAGAAAAGATCGAGAAGTCCGGTGAATTCCTGCTCTCTCTGATCAACAATGTCCTTGAGCTTGCGCGCATCGAAAGCGGCAAGAGCGGTATCGAGGAGTCGATCATCGACATGAAAGAGCTCTATGAGTCTGTCGGCTGCCTTTTTGAAAATCAGATGAGGGACAGACAGATCTCCTTCACAAGGACGCTTCGGACGCCGCAGCGCTTCATCTATGCCGATAAGGTGAAGCTGCAGGAGATCCTGCTGAATCTTCTCTCGAATGCATGCAAGTACACACCGCCCGGAGGGAGGGTGTCTTTCGATGTCTGCTCCGCTCCGGCCCAAGAGGGCATCGAGCTCTTCACGACGACCATCCGGGACAATGGCATCGGTATGGCGAAGGAATTCCTCGCGCACATTTTCGAAGCCTTCACGCGCGAGAGGAGCAGCACGGAGAGCCGACGGCCGGGCTTTGGCCTCGGTATGGGCATCGCCAAGAAGCTGACAGAGCTCATGGGCGGCACCATTGCGGTCGAGAGTGAGCCGGGCAAGGGCACCACCTTTACGGTCAGGATCCCGCACCGCATCGCCAAAGGGCCGGAAGAGGCATTCCCTGCAGAAGACTCCGCGCTGCCGGATACGACGCTCCAAGGCCGCCGCATCCTTCTTGCGGAAGACAATGATCTCAATGCAGAGATTGCAGAAGAGCTTCTAAAGGAGGCCGGGCTTCTTGTGGAGCGTGCCAGAGATGGCATCGAGTGTCTGGCGATGCTTGAGAAACGAGAACCGCTCTGGTATGATCTCATCCTCATGGATATCCAGATGCCGAATATGGATGGCTACAAGGCGACCACCCTCATTCGTCATCTGGAGGATCCAAGGCTTTCGAAGATCCCCATCATCGCCATGACGGCCAATGCTTTCGCCGAAGACAAGTCGAAGGCCGCCGCGCTCGGCATGAATGCCCATGTGGCAAAGCCCTTCGATATCAGGGCGCTCAAGCGCGTGATGGCGGATGTGCTGGGGAAACAGTGAGTCAATGTTTTTGGGGGCATGCTGCTCTTTGAATTAGAAATTAGAAATGAGAAATGGTGGTGCGGCGCATAAACGTATAGAAGCGCCGCGAAGTATAGACAGTGGCGATGCCCGAAGGCGGTATTCAAGTCACAAGTCACTAGTCACTCGAGATTCCCTAACCCCTAATTCCTAATCCCTAGCTGCTAATTCCCAGTCACTAGTCCCCAGTCCCCAGTCACTTCCCAAAGAGGGCAGATACGACAAGCTGCTTTTGCATTTTGTCGCAGCTGCCCTTTTTCGTTCTGCTTAGCGTCGATCGAAATCATTTTGCGCTTGCATTGTTGATTCATTTAGTATAAAGTATATATCAATACGAAGAATATGCAAAAATATGTATACACGCTATATAAATCACATGCACTTATTGAGAGACTCTCTCATTTCTCATGGTCACTTCGGAGGTCGATCTTATGCTTCTACCCCTCTTGCTGTTTCTTTTGCCGCTTGCAACGGCCGTGGTCCTGCTCTTGACACGCGATGCCTCCTTCCGCAACCTGCTCGTGAAAGGCTCGGCAGCGGTGATGATGGGGCTCGCACTTGCCGTTGCCGTCACCTGCTTTGATGAGCCGGTGAAGATCGGCGTGGATAGTGAGCTGCTGAAAGCGGTGATGCTGGCGGCAGACTTCCTTGTCATTCTGGCGGTCTGCTACTATGCGAAAAAATTCAAACGCTACAGCATCGCACTTCTGGGGCTTGTGCAGTTTGCGATCGTGGCGGCCTTTGAATGGCATATGGGCGATCGCATCTATGTATCATGGGATTTCCTCATCGATCACTTTGCCATCATCATGATCCTGATCGCCGGCATCATCGGCGGACTCATCGCGGTGTATTCTTTGGGCTACATGGCGCAGTACCATCGAAAGCATGCGGGGATCCCTGACCGACGCGGCTTTTTCTTCTTTGTGGTCTTCCTCTTCCTTTCGGCGATGTTCGGTCTCGTCATGTCGAACAATCTGCTCTTCATGTACACCTTCTGGGAGATCACATCTCTCTGCTCCTTCCTCCTGATCGGCTATTCGCAGACGAATGAAGCGATCCACAATTCCTGCAAGGCGCTCTGGATGAACCTTTTGGGCGGGCTTGCCTTTGCATTGGCGATCGTCCTTCTGGGGGAAAAATACTACACGGTCGAGCTGTCTCTCTTGGTGAATCTGGGCCGCAGCCGTGAACCGGTCGAGCTTATCGCAGCGCTCCTCGTCTTCTGCGGATTTACGAAATCGGCGATGATGCCCTTCTCCGGATGGCTTCTGGGGGCGATGGTGGCACCGACGCCGACCTCGGCGCTCCTGCACTCTTCGACCATGGTCAAGGCGGGCGTCTTCCTCATCATCAAGCTCGCGCCGATCCTGGGAGATAATCATGTCGGCATCATGGCGATGCTGGTGGGCGGGATCACCTTCTTCTTCGCTTCCTGCGCTGCCATTTCCCAGTCCGATGGGAAAAAGGTGCTCGCCTATTCCACGATCTCGAATCTCGGCCTGATCGTCTGCTGCGCAGGCACAGGCTCCTATGAAGCCGCATGGACGGCGATCATGATCGTCATCTTTCACGCAGTCGCTAAGTCTCTCCTCTTCCTCACGGTCGGTACCGCAGAGCAGCAGCTCGGCAGCCGCGATCTGGAGAATTTCGATGGGATCTTCAATTCCATGCCGCGCCTTTCGCTTTGCATGGTGATCGGTATCTGCGGGA
Source organism: Dialister sp. i34-0019-2H8 (assembly GCF_042846925.1). Lineage (NCBI taxonomy): Bacteria > Bacillati > Bacillota > Negativicutes > Veillonellales > Veillonellaceae > Dialister > Dialister sp. i34-0019-2H8. The sequence goes on along the minus strand of NZ_BAABYQ010000001.1, from coordinate 2,396,715 downwards.
TGTTCCTCGCGCCGTTCGGCATGCTGATCTCCAAGTGGGCCGCTATGAAAGCCTTCGTCGATGCAGGACAGCCGCTGCTTCTCCTCGTCCTCGTCTACGGCTCGGCGACCACGCTCTTCTACTGGACGAAGTGGCTCGGCAAGATCACGACCTTTGTCCCGACGAATGAAAACCGCGAGCGAGGGATCCTTGGCGTCGAATGGACGGCGCTCAAAACGCTGGCAGCACTGACGCTCATCGTCTGCGTGCTCTTCCCGCTCGTTTCGGAATACGGCGTCATCCCCTACCTCGCACTCACTTATCATGCGACGGCAGAGGTCATCGCGCAGAGCAATCTCTGGATCATGTCGCTCATGGTCTTCCTCTTGGTCGTCCTGCCTCTTCGCTTCGGCAAAAGCCGCGAGAAGAAACAGGTCGTCACGAATCTTTCCGGGGAGAACCTCGGAAGCGACAATGCCTATCGCGGCGCCGGCGGACGTGTCGTCCCCGTCACATTGCGGAACTGGTATCTGGAGAGCTGGTTCGGTGAAGACCGCATGAAGCTCCTTGGCTACACCGCAGCCCTTGCCTGTGTCCTGATGGAGCTGTCTTTGACTGTAGGAGGTGCATTCCATGTCTGACTTCCTGATGCCTATCGCAGGGGGTCTCCTGTACCTCCTCTTAGCGCCGATCCTCGGCGGACTGCTTTCCGGGTGCGACCGCATCATCTCCGCCCGTATGCAGCGAAGAAAGGGGCCGCCCCTCCTGCAGCCCTTCTATGATTTCCTGAAGCTGTGGGGAAAGCAGCCGATCGCCGTCAATAAGGCGGAAGGCTTCTACATCTTCGGCTTCCTTCTTTTCGTCCTTCTGACCGGCACCCTCTTCTTCGCGCAGGGCGATATCCTGCTCGTCGTATTCACACTGACCATGGCGAGTGTCTGCCTCATCATCGCGGCGTATGCCGTCGACTCCCCCTACAGCCAGATCGGCGCGGAGCGTGAGCTCGTGCAGACCATGGCGTATGAACCGATGCTCCTCATGGTGGCACTCGGCTTTTACCTCGCCAGCGGCAGCTTCTCCGTCGGAGACATCCTGACGGGCGCCCATATGAATATCCTGCGTATGCCGGGCATCTTCTTCGGCCTCTGCTTCATCCTTCTCATTAAATTCAGGAAATCGCCCTTCGATATCTCCATGTCGCATGAAGCGCATCAAGAGCTCATCGGCGGTCTTAAGACAGAGATCTCCGGCCGTACCCTGGCTATCGTCGAGATCGCGCACTGGTATGAGAATGTGTTCCTCTTCGGTCTCGTGCTCCTCTTCTTCGCATCGGATACCTGGTGGACATGGCTTCTCGGCCTTGCCATCTGCGAGATCGTTTTCTTCGCAGAGATCCTCATCGACAACTGCTGCGCCCGCATTAAGTGGGAGCGCATGCTCGCCTCCACCTGGCTTGTCGGCCTCATGGCAGGCTTTCTGAATATTGCATTTTTGATGTACTTCAAATAAAGGTTGTCTGGTTCAGGTTGATGGGTTCAAGTGAGCGGCGTCGCGCTTTGCACCGCATATAAAATGGCGGCGAAGCCGACACCACAAGTTTGAAAACAGGGATGAGCAGCTAGTGACTGGTAGCTAGGGATTAGTGGCTAGGGATTAGTGACTAGTGACTAGTGATTTAAATACCACCTTCGGGCATCGCCCCATATATACTCGCGGCGCTTCCATATTTTTATGCGCCGCACCACCACTCCTAACTCCTAACTAGAGAGCGCGCGAGGCTTTCACCCACAATCAAAGGGCAGCACGTCCCGTGGGCTAACCCTGAACCCAATAACACCCTATCCCAATTCACTCCATTCCGGAGGTCATGTATGAGCTTTGAAAAGAAATCTCCCTGGCTGATCCACTATGACGGATCGTCCTGCAACGGCTGTGATATCGAGGTGCTTGCGTGCCTGACACCGCTCTATGACGTGGAGCGCTTCGGCATCGTCAATACCGGTGACCCGAAGCACGCCGATATTTTCCTTGTCACCGGCGGCGTGAACGCACAGAACCTGCCTGTCGTCCGCCAGATCTATGAACAGATGCCGGAGCCGAAGGTGGTGATCGCCGTCGGGACCTGCGCCTCAAGCGGCGGCATCTTCCGCGAGTGCTATAATATGCTTGGCGGCATGGACAAGGCGATCCCCGTCGATGTCTACGTCCCCGGCTGCGCCGCACGTCCGGAGGCCATCATCGATGGCGTCGTAAAAGGCCTTTCCGTGCTGGAAGAAAAGCAGAAGAAACTGAGAAAAGGTTGATGGGTTCAGGTTGGCGGGTTCAAGGTTATGGTGCGGTGCGAAATATTTATAAAGCGCCGTGAAGTTTGAAAGCAGAGTGAGGGTTCAGGGATTAGGGGTTAGGAGTGACTGGTGACTAGTGACTGGTGACTGGGATATATCAGACTCCCGTATCGTCATTTCGAGCGAAGCCCTCGAATCTTTTTCGTTCGCGATCAGGCGGACAATGTTTGAAAACCCCAAATGGGAAACCTGTTATTTCTCAAACCTTCGGGCATCGCCCTATTTATACTCTGCGGCGCTTCATTATTTTATGCGCCGCTCCTGAACCCTGAACCCTGAACCCTGAACCCTGAACCCTGAACCCTGAACCCTGAACCCTGAACCCATTTCTATCCCCCTCCCAAAGGAGAACATCTATGAAACAGCAGTTTATCACCATTCGCCCGGAAGACCTCTTGGAGCGTGTGGCGCGATTCAAAAAAGAAGGCTGCCGCCTGGTCCAGATCCTCTGCACACGTACCACGGAGGGCTTCGAACTGACATACACCTTTGACAAAAATTATTTTCTCTACCACCTGCGTCTGACCGCGGCGCTGGGCGGCTCCGTCATGAGCATCACGAGCCTGTACTGGTACGGCTTTGTGTGGGAGAATGAGATTCACGATCTTTTCGGGCTGGATGTCCGTTTCATCGCGCCCGATGTGGACTATGGCGGGCATTTCTACCACCTCGCGCAGAAGACGCCGTGGCATGACCTGTCGAATGCCGTCCACGCAAAGCAGGCCGTGAAGGTGAACCTTCGAAGCGGTCTTGGCGTCGATGCATCTGTCGTGAAGAAGGAGGAGGGCAATGGCTGAACTCACTACCGTTTCCTTTGGCCCGCAGCATCCGGTCCTGCCGGAGCCGATCCATCTGGATCTGGAGCTGAAGGATGAGAAAGTCGTTCGCGCTGTGCCGTCCATCGGCTACGTCCACCGCGGACTGGAAAAGCTGGTCGAGAAGCGCGATTTCAAGCAGTTCATCTATGTCGCAGAGCGCGTCTGCGGCATCTGCTCCTTCGGGCATGGCTGGGGCTATGCGAAGGCCGTCGAAGGGCTGATGGAGATCGATGTGCCGCGCCGTGCGAGCTACCTGCGTACGATCTGGCATGAGCTTTCCCGCCTGCACAGCCATCTCCTGTGGCTCGGGCTTGGCGCGGATGCGCTGGGCTTCGAGAGCCTTTTCATGCACTGCTGGCGGCTTCGTGAGACGATCCTGGATATTTTCGAAGAAACGACCGGCGGCCGCGTCATCTTCTCCGTCTGCGAGGTGGGCGGCGTGCGCCGTGACCTCACGGATGCCATGAAGAAGAGTATCGAGGAGAGGCTCACCGGCCTGCGCAAGGAGATCGAAGAGATGGCGTCTGTCTTTCTCTATGACGATACCATCCAGACGCGTCTGGAGGGAGTCGGTATCCTTTCGATGAATGAGGCGATGGATCTGGGCTGTGTCGGCCCGATGGCACGTGCCAGCGGCGTCCCGAATGATTACCGTATGGCCGATGATGACGGCGCATACAGGGATCTGGGATTTCATCCGGTCCTGGAGCAGACCGGCGACTGCCTCGCCCGTGCGAAGGTACGCATCCGCGAGCTCTACCAGTCTATCGACATCATTCTAGGCGCGCTCGAAAATCTTCCGGAAGGCGCGATCGCATCGCCTGTCCGCGGCGTCCCGCCCAAGGGCGAATTTTTCACCCGCGTCGAGCAGCCGCGCGGCGAAGCCATCTACTATATCAAGGGGAATGGCACCAAGAACCTCGAGCGCTTCCGTCTCCGCACCCCGACGAACTGCAATATCGCGGCCCTCGTCAAAATGCTGCAGGGCTGCGACCTCGCCGATGTGCCGAATATCATCCTGACCATCGACCCCTGCATCAGCTGCTGCGAAAGATAGGTCGGGTTCAAGGTTCAAGGTTCAGGGGTGCGGTGGAACAGTTGGGGAATCAGTGCTTCCCTAGAAATGCGAAATGGTGGTGGCGGCTTCGCCGCAAATATAATGGCGCTTCACGCTCTCCCTCCTTCCTCTGGAAGGAGGTGCCCCGAAGGGGCGGAGGTTGGCGATGCGTAGCATCGTAAGATTCGCGAAGCGAATTTGAATGGAGGATGACAGCCTTCCCCGTATAGTACCCCCTTCCCGAGGGGAAGGGGCTTTATATAGAACTCGCGGCGCTTCCAAAGTATGATGCGCCGCACCACTAACCTGAACCCACTAACCTGAACCCTTATTTTTCCCCAAGTCAAAAGGAGGCTTTCACATATGAGTTACCTGGTATATATCAAACAGGCTGTGGCGAATTTATTCAAGCCTCCTGTGACCTCGGAGTATCCGCTGGCGCCGAAGACCTTCTGTCAAGGTGTCCGTGGGCGCGTGGTGAATGATGTCAGCCAGTGCATCCTCTGCGGCATGTGCGAAAGAAGCTGCCCCTCCGGCGCACTCACTGTCGATAGAAAGACAGGCGAGTGGAGGATCGATCCTTTCTCCTGCATCCAGTGCGGCGCATGTGTGGAGGCGTGTCCGAAGAAGTGCCTCTCCATGGATCCGCACTATGCGATGCCGGGCCTTACAAAGACGGAGATCATTCTGACCGTCGTCAAGAAGGAGGGCGTCAGCGAAGTCAAGAAGACTGTCGCCGCGCAGAATACAGCCATGCTCGCGATGGATGACCGAAGCCATATCGTCAATAATGTGATGAAGTGCGTTTTCTGCGGCATGTGTGAAAGAAACTGTCCGGCGGGCGCCATCACCGTCGACCGTGCGAACCGTACATGGCGCATCGATCTGGAAGCCTGTGTGAACTGCGGTACCTGTATCGACAACTGCCCGAGAAAGTGTCTCTCGCTCGGCTGCTACCTGGGAAATCGAACAGAGATCACCGTTCACGGCGTCTCGAAGATCCGAAGAAGACCGGCGGGGCAGCCCGTCATGGAGGAAGCGCAGCCGCCGGCAGCTACGGAAGCGGCTGTGGCTGACAACCACGTGAAAAATGACATCGAAAAATGCCTCTTCTGCGGCAAGTGCGAAAAGACCTGTCCGGTGGACGCTATCACGATCGACCGCAGAAACCGTACATGGACGATCGATCGGAACAAGTGCATCACCTGCGGCGCCTGCGCGCTTGACTGTCCGGCGAAGTGCCTTTCCCTTGCAGATACATGGGGAGAGGGAGAAAATAAAGCCGCTGTCACCACCTATCAGGGCAAGGTCCTGACCCGCCGCCCGCGCGTGCGCCCGGCGCCGCCGGCCAATCCGGCAGAACCACCGAAAACAGCTCCCGCCCCAGAGCCGGTCAAGGATGTGCCGCAGTCGGAGAATCCGTATCATGTGAAGAATACCATCGAGAAATGCCTCTTCTGCGGACGCTGTGAGCACAGCTGTCCGATGCAGGCGATCACGATCGACCGAAAGACCCGGAAGTGGACGATCGACCGCGAGAAATGCGTGGCGTGCGGCGTATGCGCAGAGAACTGTCCGGCGAAGTGCCTTGCAATGAAGGAAGAGTGGGAGGAAGGCGAGGACAAAGCCCTCGTGCTGACGCTCACCGGAAAGGCTCCTGTGCGGCCCGCCCGTCCGGCGGCCAAGCCGGCAGAACCGCCGAAGGCAGAAGCACCGAAAGCAGTCCCTGCCCCGGAACCGGCAAAGGATGTGCCGCAGTCGGAGAATCCGCATCATGTGAAAAATGCCATCGAGAAATGCCTCTTCTGCGGACGCTGTGAGCACAGCTGCCCGATGCAGGCGATCACGATTGACCGGAAGACGCGGAAGTGGACGATCGACCGCGAGAAATGCGTGGCGTGCGGCGTATGCGCAGAGAACTGTCCGGCGAAGTGCCTTGCGATGAAGGAAGAGTGGGAGGAAGGCGAGGACAAAGCCCTCGTGCTCACGCTCACCGGGAAAACGCCGGTGCGTCCCGCCCGTCCGGCGGCAAAACCGGCGGAAGCTGTAAAGCCTGCCGCAGAACCACCGAAGGCAGAACCTGCAAAAGCAGTCCCTGCCACAGAGCCGGCAAAGGATGTGCCGCAGTCGGAGAATCCGCATCATGTGAAGAATGACATCGAGAAATGTCTCTTCTGCGGACGCTGTGAGCACAGCTGTCCGATGCAGGCGATCACGATCGACCGGAAGACACGGAAGTGGACGATCGACCGCGAGAAATGCGTGGCATGTGGCGTATGCGCAGAGAACTGTCCGGCAAAGTGCCTTGCGATGAAGGAAGAGTGGGAGGAAGGCGAAGACAAAGCCCTCGTGCTGACGCTCACTGGGAAGGCACCGGTACGTCCCGCCCGTCCGCGTCCACCTGTAAAGAAGGATGAGCCCCATGCATGAGTACCCGGTGACACTGGAGATCGTCCGCATCGCAGAAAAGACCGCCCGTGAAAAGGGCGGTCTTGTGAAAGCGATCCATCTCGTCGTGGGAGAAGACTCGGGATTCATCGGAGAGTCCATCCAGATGTACTTTGACGTGATCTCCGAAGGCACCCTTTGCGAGGGCGCGCGGCTGACTATTCGGGATATCAAGCCGAAGATGCGCTGCGACCACTGCGGCGCTCTTTTTGAACGCAAGCGCTTCTCCTTCACCTGTCCCCGCTGCGGCGGCGATGGCTCTCCGACAGAGATCGGGAAGGAGTTCTATATAGAGAGCGTGGATCTGGAAATTTGAACCCTTCTATGGCAGTCTATTTGTCTGCCGGTTGCATAGTAAGAAAAAGGAGATACCCCATGCATATGGTCAAAGCTGGCGTGATGGAGAATATCTACGCCCATAACAATCACATTGCCGAGCATGTCAGACATTACCTGACGGAACGGAATATTTTCGCCGTGAATGTCATGGGCGCGCCGGGGACGGGCAAGACCACCTCGCTCGAGCAGCTCATGAAGTACATCGCGCGCAAGGTCTATGTCATCGAGGGGGATATTGAGTCCGACATCGATACCGAGCGCCTCAGAAAGCAACATGTGAAGGCGGCGCAGATCAATACCTTCGGAGCCTGCCATCTGGATGCACCGCTCGTGCATAATGCGGTACACACCATGGATTTCGATGCGCCGGGCATCCTCTTCATCGAAAATGTCGGAAATCTCGTCTGCCCTGCCGAGCTGGATATCGGCGAGCACATGAAGCTCCTCATCGTCAGCGTGGCAGACGGCAGCGACAAGCCGTACAAGTATCCGCTCGCTTTTGAAAAAGCGGATATGATCCTCTTGAACAAGGTCGACCTCATGCCCTATCTGGACTTCGGTGAAGAGTTCTTCATGAAAGGCATCCGCCATCTGAATAAGAATGCGCCCGTCTTCAAGGTCAGCGGAAAGACCGGAGAAGGGTATGAAGAGGCCGCGAAGTGGATCTGCGAGAAGGCGGGGATGAGTGACTAGTGACTGGGGACTAGTGACTGGTAGCTGGTATAGCGATTTGTTAACTTCTGGACTTAGTGAGAAGTGCTGGAAGGGGCACACCATTCATATAGTGCCCCAATACCCCTCCTTATATAAAATTCCGCGGCGCTTCCTATTTTTATGCGCCGTACCTTCACTCCTAACTCCTCACTCCTCACTTGATTTGGGAGTTGAGTTAAATGCCAGTTATTTAGAAAACGCAATACTAGTGCCTGGATTAGAAAATATGACTCTCGTATCGTCATTTCGAGCGCAGCGAGAAATCTTTGTTATTTGCGGTCAGGCGGGCGATGTTTGGAAACTCTAAACGGGAAACCTGTTATCCGCAGGCCTTCGGGCATCGCCCCGCTTCGTCATCCTGAGCGGCGAGAAACGTCGTATGTGAGATAACGAATGCCAGAACAGCTGCGACCTGAGCCGAAGGATCTCGGCGAAGCCGCCACCTTCCCCATAGAACCCATAGAACCCATAGAACCCGCGAATCTTTTATTTCTGAAAGGAGCCTGCCATGCTGACCTATCGCATCACTGCCCTCGGCCGTGTGCAGGGCGTGGGCTTCCGTCCGCTCATTTGCCGTCTGGCAGGGGCGCATCATATCACAGGCACCGTCAGGAATGAAGGCGGCGTCGTCACCATCATTGCACAGGGGAGCCGCGAGGCTCTCCTTTCTTTCATGGAGGATATACGGGCGGCGAGGCCGCCTGTGGAGGTCGCGGAAATGCGCGTGGAGGAGATCGCCCATGCGCCTTTGCCGGATTTTCGCGCGGTCCCAAGCGGCGGAGCGGCGCGCGCACCGCTCTTTCCGGCGGATCTTGGCATCTGCGAAGACTGTCTCGCAGATATGAAAGATCCCAAGGACCATCACTATGGCTACCCCTACACGTCCTGCACCGCCTGTGGGCCGCGCTATACGATGATCGAGGCGCTTCCCTATGACCGCGAGCGGACGACCATGAAGGATTTCCCTCTCTGCAAGGACTGCGAGAAAGAGTACCAAAGCCTTTCTGACCGCCGCTGTCATGCGGAAAGCATCGCATGCGCACACTGCGGCCCGCAGTTGAAGGGATGGACGAGGGAGAGACGGTTTGAAAAAGAGGCGGCGATGGCAGAAGCGATCCGTCTTGCGAAAGAGGGCGCGATCCTTCTGGTGAAGGCGATGGGCGGCTACCAGCTCGTTTGCCGCGGGGACAGGAAAGAGACGGCGGACTGTCTTCGCCGCATGAAGCACCGCAGCGGGAAGCCGTTCGCGCTGATGATGAAAGACATCGACATGGCGAAGGCGTGGGCGATGCTTTCGGAGAAAGAGATCGAAATGCTCACCTCGCCGGTGCGCCCGATCCTGCTTGCCGCGCCGAGACGGAAGGTCCTTCCTGCCGTGGCATTTCGTGTGCCGCGGCTGGGGCTTTGCCTTCCCTCGACCGGATTCTACAGCCAGCTGGCGGAGGGCGTCGATGCGCCGCTCATCGTCACGAGTGCGAACCAAAGCGGCGAGCCGATGATCTTCCGGGACGAGGAGGCGCGGGCGTATTACGAAGCAGAGGAAGACATCGCAGGGCTTTTCTTCTATGACAGGGAGATCCTGCGCCCCGCCGATGACAGCGTCATGCAGCTGCAGGGAAGGGAAGCGCAGATCCTACGAAGAACGCGCGGATTTCTTCCGGAACCGGTGGTGAGAGATGCGCCATCCGGCATGGTTCTTGCGACAGGGGCGGACATGGCGCCGGGCTTTGCTCTCGCAGGCGGCGGCTCGCTGTATCCCGCCGAGGTGCCATGCGATATCCTGAATGAACGCTCGCAGGCGTTTTTTCTGGAAACGGAGCAGGACTGGGAAGAGCTCTTGGGGCTTTCGCCGCAAGCGGTCGTTTCGGATCTGCATCCTGCCTACCTGTCCCGCCTTTTGGGAGAAAAAACAGCCAGAGAGAGGGGACTTCCCTTTTATACCGTCCAGCATCATCACGCCCATGCGCTCTCTGTCATGGCGGAGCATCATCTGCAAGGGAAGTCCCTTGCCTTCGTCTTTGACGGCACAGGCTATGGGGAGGACGGCACCGTCTGGGGCGGCGAGATCCTTCTCTGCGAAGGGACGTCCATGCAGCGCGTGGGACACCTTGCGCCGGTTTCCATGATCGGAGGCGATGCCTCTATGAAACAGGCGTGGAAGAGTGCGCTCGCTTATCTGGCAGCGGCGGACCTTCCGTCGAAGGATCCGCGTGCGCCTCTCATCCGCGCCGCACTTTCTCATCATGTGAATACGATAAAAAGCTCCTCCATGGGCCGTCTCTTCGATGCGGCGGCGGCGCTGCTGGGGCTTGGCGAGGAGAATCATTTCAAAGGCGAGTGTCCCATGGCGCTGGAAGAGGCCGCGATGGCAGCCGCGCACGCTCCGAAGATCTTCTGGGAAGGGAAAGAGCAGGATGGGCGTCTTCTCTGGGACGGACGCACGCTCCTTGCCTCGCTGCTGGCGTCCCATGGTACAATAGAAGAAAAGGCGCTCGCCTTTCACGAGGCCATCGCCGAGATGATCCTCTCCTCGGCGGAGCACTTCGGCCTCTCGCGCATCCTTCTTTCCGGCGGCTGTTTTTCGAATCAGCTTCTCCTGATGCGTGCGCGGGAAGCGCTTCAAAAGCGCGGCTTTTCTGTGTATACCAATGAAAAAGTTCCGCCGGGCGATGGCGGCATCGCGCTCGGACAGGCATGGTTCTATCTCATGAAGAATCAGACATAAAGCCCTCTATTTCCCGAAAGGAGCATCCCTATGTGTGTAGCATATCCCGGCCGCGTCGTCTCCATCGAAGGCACGCATGGCATGGTCGATTTCTCCGGCTCCGAGGTCCGCGTGAACCTCTCCATGGTGCCCGCAAAGCTCGGTGACTACGTCCTCGTCCACGCCGGTATGGCGATCCAGATCGTGAAAAAGGACGAGGCAAAGGACTGGATCGCCCTGTTCAAGGAGATCGGGGAAGAAATGGGTGACGAGTGACTGGCAGCTAGGGACGAGTGACTTACATACCACTTTCGGGCATCGCCCTTTATAAAAAATCGATGCGGAGCGTCGCACCTCTTAGCCTTCTCCGCATGAGTAATGCTATTAAGTTAAGCGGCAGAACGTTCTTGGCTCCCCATCGGGGGAGCTCCCCGAAGGGGTGAGGGGGCTACGTAGCGATATTGCATGAAAGTGTTGGAATATCGATAGCATCGGACTATTCAACATAGTACGCTATACCGCTAGCATGCCCCTATTGCCTTCGGCACTTCCCCCGAAGGGGGAAGCAAGACGTTACGTAGCTAACGATTTCCTTAACTTAATAGCCTTCCCTGCAAGGGGGCGGCGATACGAGGGAAACCTGCGATCAAGAGACCTTCGGGCATCGCTCCGTTTCGTCATCCTGAGCGGCGAGAAACGTCGTATGTGAGATAACGAATGCCAGAACAGCTGCGATCTGAGTCGAAGGATCTCGGCGTAGCCGCTACTAATTTGCCTTCCCCTCGAGGGAAAGGCTGACGATACGAGGAAAACCTGCGATCGCAAACCTTCGGGCATCGCCAGATTTATACTGCGGCGAAGCCGCCACCACAACCCTGAACCCTGAACCCTGAACCCTGAACCCTGAACCCTGAACCCTGAACCCTGAACCCTGAACCCTAAATCCTGAACCCTTTCCCCTATTTCTCAAAGGAGCCTTTTATGGAGGAACGCAAACTTGCCCGCTGGCTTTCCCGCTATGACGGACCGCCGCTCACACTGATGGAGGTGTGCGGGACGCATACCTCAGCGCTGTACCGTTCGGGCATTCGTCAGATGCTCCCGCCGCAGATCACCTTTCTCTCCGGACCGGGCTGTCCGGTGTGTGTGACACCGACGTCCTACATCGATAAGCTCGTCCGCTATGCGCTCACTCCGGGCTGTCAGGTGATGGCCTTCGGTGATCTCCTCGCCGTCCCGGGCAGCCGGATGTCACTCTCCGGTGCGCGTGATAGGGGCGGGCGCGTGGATTTCTTCTACGATCCGGAAGAGGTGCTCGCCAAGGCGGAGGCCGATCGCAAGACGACCTTCATCCTCGCCGCCGTCGGCTTTGAGACGACGGCGCCTGTCTGGGCGGATCTCATCCGCCTGGTCTATGAGGAGCACATCCCGAATGTCCGCTTCCTGACGGCGCTCAAAACGATGCCGGGGGCGATGTCGCTGATCTCCGGAGAAAGCCACATCGATGGCTTCCTCTGCCCCGGTCATGTCGCCGTGATCACAGGATGCCGCCCGTTCAGAAAACTGGCGGAAGAAACGGAAGAGACGATGGTGATCGGCGGCTTCTCGCCCGCTGACCTTCTCCGCGCACTGACGCGTCTTGTGCTTGCGGCGTCGCAGAAAAAGAGGGGACTATGGAATGAGTACCCGAGCGTTGTGACGGAAGAGGGAAATCCGAAGGCACTGGCTCTCCTTGCGGATGTTTTCACGCCGGGGGATGCCGTGTGGCGCGGTCTTGGGACGATCGCAGGCTCCGGGCTTTATCTCCGGGAGAAATACCGCGCGCTCGATGCGGGCAGCCGGGGACTCTCAGAAGACCGGATGCCCGCCGGCTGTCGCTGCGGCGATGTCCTGACAGGCCGCATCACGAGCGAAGCATGTCCCTGCTTCGGCCGTGCCTGCACGCCTGAGCATCCTGTCGGTGCCTGTATGGTCTCCTCCGAGGGTGCCTGCTGCATCACTTATCGGGAGAAGTGATTGCGTGACTAGGGATTAGTGACTAGGGATTAGAGATTAGGATTCTCCAGCATCGTTATCCCGAGCGTAGCCGAGGGTCTCTACTGCACTGTGGGAATCAGCGTGTATGCGCTGGGGAAAAACGATGTCTTGATGCTGCTGAACATCAGGTAATGAGCGTTCTGCTATAGAGATTTCTCGGCTACGCTCGAAATGACGACGGCGCGAAGCGCTATCAAAATTCTGCGGCGCTTCATTATTTTATGCGCCGCACCACCATTTCTCATTTCTAATTCCTCATGCAAGCAAAGCTTTCATTCGAAATCAAGGGGCAGCATGCCCCATAGGCTAACCCTGAACCCTGAACCCTGAACCCTGAACCCTGAACCCTGAACCCTGAACCCTGAACCTTGAACCTTGAACCTTGAACCCTGAACCCTGAACCCTGAACCCTGAACCCTGAACCCTGAACCTTGAACCCTGAACCCTGAACCTTGAACCCTGAACCTTGAACCCTGACCCCTGCACCTATTTCCAACCAACGATCAATCAACAAGGAGCATCTATTTATGAATATCGAACTTCGCCACGGGAGCGGCGGCGAGGAGACGGGGAAGCTGATCGCCTCTCTCTTTGCCAAGTATCTTGGAAATCCCATCTTAGACCGTATGGAAGACGGTGCGGTGCTGCCGCCCCTCTCCGGCGTGCCTGTCATGACGACGGACAGCTTTGTCGTCTCGCCGCTCTTCTTTCCGGGGGGCGACATCGGACGGCTCTCCGTCTGTGGGACGGTGAATGATCTGGCCTCGATGGGGGCAAGGCCTCTCTATCTGACGGCGGGCTTCATCCTCGAGACGGGACTTTCCACCGATGTATTGGAGCCGATCGTCCGCTCCATGGCAGAGACGGCGAAGGAGGCGGGTGTCACGATCGTGGCCGGTGATACAAAGGTCATCGAAGGGAAGGGCGGTCTTTACATCAATACCGCGGGCCTTGGTGATCGCGCACCGGCCTGTGAGATCTCCGCGGGAAATCTTCACGATGGGGATGCGATCCTCGTCACGGGGACGCTTGGCGACCATCACGCCGTCATCCTCACGGAGCGCATGCAGATGAAGACGACGCTTACGAGCGACTGTGCGCCCCTGAATCATCTGGTGGAAGCACTTCTGGCGGCAAAGCTGCCTGTCCATACCATTCGCGACATCACGAGAGGGGGACTGGCGACCGTTGCCAATGAGCTGGCAGCAGCCTCCGGCGTTTCTATCACGCTCTCCGAAGAGGCACTGCCGGTCAGAGAAGAGGTCAAAGCGCTCTCCGGCATCCTTGGGCTTGATCCATTGACGATGGGAAACGAGGGCAAGATGCTGATCGCGCTCCCTGCCGCCGAGGCAGAGACGGCGCTTCGCATCCTTCGCGCGCTCCCCTATGGGACAGAGGCCGAAGAGATCGGGCGTGTCAGCACAGGCAGCGGCGTGCATCTTGAGACGCTCTACGGCGGACGCCGCCGCATACTTGCGCTTCGGGGAGAGGGTCTGCCGAGGATCTGCTGAGAGAAAGCCGGGGATGAGTGATTAGGGATTGGAAGCAAGCGGTGATTGAAATAGCGCAATTGTTGCGCTAATGGTTCTGCAAGGAAGATCCCTCGGCTTCGCTCGGGATGACGATACGTGCGAAGCACCATCAAAATTTCTCGGCGCTTTTATTTTTTTATGCGCTGCACCAAACCCTTTGAACCCGTAGAACCTACAGAACCCGCTGAACCTCTTTTAGCCGCAATCAAAGAGCATCACGCCCCACGGGCCAACCCCGAACCCATTCGATAAGGAGAACATCCATGATCCATAAATTTCACAGCCGGCCGAATGGCTGGGAGGGCATCACGCCCCATATTTACAAGGAAAATTCCGGGGTCTTTCGCGATGTGACGAAGCAGATCCTTTTTGACAACGAAGCCGACCTTCCGGTGCAGTTTCGCTATTTTCAGGTGGAGAAGGACGGCTTCTCTTCGCTGGAAAAGCATGAGCACATGCATCTCGTCTTGATCTTCAAAGGGAAGGGCCATGCGCTTCTTGGAAGTGATGTGCATGAAGTCAGGGAAGGGGATCTCATCACCATCCCGCCCTGGCAGTGGCATCAGTTTCGCGCGGACGCAGGAGACATCTTGGGCTTCCTCTGTCTCGTGAACCATGACCGCGACATCCCCGTCTATCCGACGGAGGAGGAGCTTTTGGCGCTCAAAAGAGATCCGGAGATCGAGAAATTCTTGAAAAAGTAAGGAGTATATATGTTTGAGAACAAGTCGACGATCATTTTTGATATGGACGGGACGCTGATCGACTCCGTCGGCGTGTGGAACCAGGTAGACCTCCGGCTGATCCAAACGCTTGGCGGGCCTGCCATGGCAGAGGGCGATATCCAGCAGAGAAGAGAGCGCTTCCTGAAGGAGCATCGGGATGCGGAGAAGCCGTATCTTTCTTACTGCGAGGAGCTGGGGAAAACGTATGCCTCTGCATGGCAGGCTGAAGACATTCTGCAGGAGCGTTACCGCATAGCGCAGCATTTCCTGAAGGAGGTCGTGGACTACAAGCCGGGCGCACCGGAGGTGCTCCATGCTTTCAAAAAAGACGGGAAGACACTCGTGATCGCCAGCACCACGCGCCGCGGCAATATGGAGGTATATCGGAAGGAAAATAAAAATATCCGCGGCAAAGCACCGCTTGATTCCTGCTTCACGAGGATCTACACGCAGGAGGATGCGCCGGAGATCAAGCCAAGCCCGGCCATCTACCTGAAGGTCATCGAGGACATGGGCCTTTCCAAAGAAGAATGCTTCATCTTCGAGGATTCGCTGGCGGGTGCGGCCGCGGCAAGAAATGCCGGCATCGACTTCGCCGTGATCTATGACCGCTACTCCGACGCCGACCGCGAAGAGCTTGACCAGATGACGCCGTATCAGTTCGCCCATTGGAAGGACGTCCTTTCCGTCATCCGAAGAGACATGTGAGGGGATGAGTGACTAGTGACTGGTGGCTAGGGACTAGGATTCACTCATCGAGTAGATCGTCCGTTGATTTCATTACCAAAGAAGTTCACCGGGTTCTGATGGGGCAATAGAGATGGCAAAGGCTGCATTTCAGTCACCAGTCACTAGTCACCAGTCACTTCCAAACCCTTTGACACGGGACGCTTTTCATGCTATCATTCTCCCATAAGTGAGGGAGTAGCAGCCACTTCGGTGGAGCCCGTCAACATACTGGCAGTGACCCGTACATCCTGCCTGGCTTGCTTTAAAAATGCGAGACTCACGTGCATAGTTTTCGGCTGTGCGCGGGGTCTTTTTTTCGTGGGGAAAAGACAGCGCACGAGATAAAATCAGGAGTTAGGAATTGGAATTAGGAATGAAGGTGGCGGCTTTGCCGCGAATATATGGGGCGATGCCCGAAAGTGGCATTTCAGTCACCAGTCACTAGTCCCTAGCTACCCAAATCGCACAGCCCATTTCATTTCGGGGAGATATCAATGAGTGGTTTATTTATTTTGAACAGCGTCCTGCTCGGCGTGGGACTTGCGATGGACGCTTTTTCCGTCTCGCTTGCGAATGGCCTTGCGAATCATTTCCTCCGCATCCGCACCATGTGTCTCATCGCGGGGACCTTCGGCTTCTTCCAGTGGCTGATGCCGATGGTAGGCTGGGCGTGTGTGAACCGGATCGTCGATCTTTTTCAGGTGCTGCTCCCGCTGGTGCCGTGGGCATCGCTGGTCCTGCTCGTCGCCATCGGCGGGCTTATGATCCGTGACGGTCTCTCCGGAGATGAAGAGGACGTCAAGGTCAGCGTGGGCTTCCGATATCTGCTGCTCCAGGGGCTTGCGACCTCCATGGACGCGCTCTCCGTCGGCTTCACCTTGGCGGAGTACCCCTTCGCCAAAGCGATGCTCGCAAGTATCATCATCGGCATCGTGACCTTCGTTATCTGCATCGCAGGGCTCTTCCTTGGGAAACGCTTCGGCATGAAGCTCGCGGATAAGGCGACCATCTTAGGCGGCGTGATCCTTATCGGGATCGGGCTGGAGATCTTCTTCGGCGCGTGAGGATAGAGGGGCAGCCCTTAGGGGGCTGCCCCTTGATTGTGAAAGAAAGCTTTGCTCGAATGAGGAATGAGGAATGAGGAATGAGGAATAAAGGTGCGGCGCATAAAAATATAGAAGCGCCGCGGAGTATAGATGGTGGCGATGCTCGAAGGTGGTATTCAAGTCACTAGTCACTCGCGGCTCCTAATCCCTGGCCACTTCTTATTTCCAACTCTGGGAAAACTTTCAAGCGCAATCTATGGACGAGCCGCCCCTTGGGCTAACCCGAAACCTTTTCTGTTCTATATCAATTTTAGAAGATGCCCCTAGGCTTCTATGCCTTTCTCTCATATGCACTGCCGGAGGCATGAGTAAACGCAAATAATAAGCATATACTTGTTCAATGAACGCTTTACAAGCACTTTACCTGTTGTTTACGAAAAAACAGAATGATAAAATATTTCTGATAAACGTGCAACAGAATAGAGGGGCGATGAAGCCTTCAGAAAGACGGACTATCCTCTTGCACGATTTTGAGGGAGCATCTCGGAAGATGCAAGGAGGAAACCTATGAATAAGAAACTGGCATTGCTCGGTGTCGCAGTTCTTTCCGCAGGCATTCTTTTTGCCGGCTGCGGAAACAAAGACAAGAAAGCCGCAGGCGACGCTGCGTGGAAACCAACAAAGGACGTCAAAGTCATCGTGGCGTACAAGGCCGGCTCCGGCACGGACACCGGTGCGCGTCTCTTGACGAACAGCGCGAAGAAATATGTCGGGCAGACACTCGTCATCGAAAATAAACCGGGCGCTGACGGCAAGATCGGCTGGACGGAGCTTGCAAAATCCAAGCCGGACGGACAGACCATCGGCTTCATCAACCTGCCGACCTACACCACGCTCGCGCAGATGGAAGGCTCTGCATTCACGGATAAGTCCATCGTCCCGATCTGCAACCACCTGACAGAAACGGCTGTCGTCGTGGTCAAGAAGGATGCGAAGTGGAACAGCCTGAAGGAACTCGTTGCAGATGCACAGGCAAACCCGGGACAGCTGAAATGCTCTACGAATGGCGTGCAGGCTTCGAATCACACCGCAGCCCAGCTCCTTGCACAGTCTGCGAAATTTGAATACAACGCAGTTCCTTATGGCGGAACTGCTGACCAGCTCCTCGCTCTCCGTCAGGGCGAAGTCGATTTCTCCTGCGCGAAAGTCGCTGATGTGGCAAAACTCATCAAAGGCGACAGCGCAGAACTGAAAGTCCTCGGCGTCTATGCGGAAAAGAGAGACCCGCAGCTCCCAGATGTACCGACCTTGGGCGAACTCGGCTACTATAATAAATGGTACGGCTCCGCGCGTGCCCTCGTTGCTCCGAAGGGCACCCCGGACAATGTGATCAAGTTCTACGAAGATGCGTTCAAGAAGACCATGGAAGATCCGGAAGTCAAGAAAGCCCATGAAAATGCGGGCATGGTCATTGACTTCAAAGACAGCAAAGCCCTTGGCCAGATGATCGCAGAACAGATGGACTTCTGCAAGAACGTTGTTTCTAAGCTGTATGCGAAATAATTGAGGGTGCAGGGTTCAGGTCGATAGGTTCAGGATTCGCAGCGTGATCCCTATTCTCTGGAAATTACAAAAGCGGGAAACGAGAAGGTGCAAATGCTCGTTTCTCGCTTCTGCTTTCTGGTGACTAGGGATTAGGTTGGCGATACGAGAAAACCGCTGGTTTCAATTTTCCGCGGCGCTTTCGTAATTTTATGCGCCGCACCAACCCCATGGAACCTCTTGAACCTATAGAAACCGCTCCCCCTCTTTCGCATGCAATCACGGGGCGACACGCCCCGCGGGCACACCCTGAATCCTTACCCCATTTTCCAAAGGAGTCAAACCATTTCATGAAAAAATCAGATATCTATATCTGCGGCTTCATGTACGCTTTCAGTTTCTTTTTCCTCTACCTGACACAGAGCTTTCCCCTCGGGGCGCGGCACTATCCGCACTTCGTCATCGGGCTCCTGCTCATTCTCACCACTGTCCGCGTGGGGCAGATGGTGCGTGACTACCGGAGAGAAAAAACTTCGGAAAACGACATGCCGGTCCTCTTCGACGGCTTTATGCCGAAACAATTCTGGACCATGTTTGCGGCCTTCATCCTCTACTTTGTCATGATGTACCTTGTCGGTTTCTATCCCGC
The DNA here is from genome assembly GCF_042846925.1 of Dialister sp. i34-0019-2H8. Taxonomy (NCBI): domain Bacteria; kingdom Bacillati; phylum Bacillota; class Negativicutes; order Veillonellales; family Veillonellaceae; genus Dialister; species Dialister sp. i34-0019-2H8. Next base: position 2,378,051 of record NZ_BAABYQ010000001.1, on the reverse strand, counting down.
ATCCCTGGTCTACCTGCTCTTCTGTCTGAAATTCTTCAAGATCCGTCCGCTCTACATTCTGCTGGTCCTCGCCGGTATGGTGGTGCTGGTATTCGGTACCTTTGATCTCTTCCTGAATGTGCCCCTTCCGATGGGCATGCTCATCGAAGACTTGCTCTAAGGAGGAAATGACATGGATGCGAATACATTAGCACTGATGGCCCAGGGCTTCGGTAATGCTCTGGACCCTATGAATCTTCTCATGATGGTGATCGGCGTCACCATCGGCGTCATTGTCGGCTGTATGCCAGGGCTCTCGGCGGCGATGGGCGTCGCGCTCCTCCTGCCTCTCACCTTCGGGATGAAGGCAGAAACAGGTCTCATCATGCTCGGCGGCATTTACTGCGGCGCCATCTTCGGCGGCTCCATCTGCGCCATCCTGATCCACACCCCGGGCACTCCGGCTTCGGCTGCGACCGCACTCGACGGCTATGAGCTCACCAAACAGGGACGTGCGGGCAAAGCGCTCGGCACCGCCTGCACCGCTTCTTTCTTCGGCGGGCTTCTCTCCTGCATTTCCCTCTACTTCTTCGCACCGCTCCTTGCAGAGCTTGCGATGAAATTCGGCAGTCCGGAATATTTCTGGCTCGCCCTCTTCGGACTCACCATCATCGCCGGCGTCACCACCGGCTCCATGGTCAAGGGCCTCATGAGCGGTGCCTTCGGGCTCATCCTCTCCACCATCGGCATGGACCCGATGGAAGGGACCGCGCGCTACATGTTTGGTGTTGATGAGCTTTACAACGGCATCAATGTCACCTGCGCGATGATCGGACTTTTCTCCATGTCCCAAGTCTTTATCCTCATGGAAAAAGCCATCAAGGAACGCGGAAGCATTGTGAAATTCAAAGACTCCGTGCTGCTCAAAGCCCATGAACTGAAACAGATCGCGCCGACCGTCATCCGCTCATGGCTCATCGGGAACATCATCGGCATTCTTCCTGGCGCGGGCGCCTCCATCGCCTGCTTCCTCGGCTACAATACTGCCAAGCAGTTCTCCAAAACACCGGAGAAATTTGGACACGGCTCCATCGAAGGCGTCGCGGGCTCCGAAGCAGCAAACAACGCCGTCACCGGCGGCTCGCTCATCCCGACGCTGACTCTCGGCATCCCGGGTGAATCCGTCACCGCCGTCCTTATGGGCGGCCTCATCATCCAGGGCCTCCAGCCGGGGCCGGAGCTTTTCACAAAATATGCGCCGATGACCTACACCTTCTTCGCCGGCTTCGTCATCGTACAGTTCTTCATGCTCCTCATCGGACTCGGCGGCTGCCGCATCTTCGCGCACATCGCCAAGATCTCCGATGCCATCCTCATCCCGTGTATCTTCGTCCTCTGCGTCGTCGGCTCCTTCGCCATCAATAATAGCTTCGTCGACGTCGTCCTCATGTTCATTTTCGGCGTCATGGGATACCTCATGCGTAAGATGGGCCTCAATACCGCTGCCGTCGTCCTCGCCCTCATCTTAGGGCCGATCGGCGAGCGTGGCCTGAGGAGAAGCCTCACCCTTTCGGGCAACGACATTTCCATCCTCTTCTCCACCCCGATCTGCTGGGCCCTCATCATCCTCTGCGTCCTCTCCGCCTTCTCCCCACTCCTCATGGACTGGCTGAAGAAAGGGAAAGCAGCCATCAAAGGATGATTCACTAATCCTGAACCCTGAACCCTGAACCAAATGAAAGCAAAGTAAAAAGGGGTGGTGAAGAAATGAGGATTCATTTCTTCACCGCTCCTTTTTGTTGCTGGTGATTTGACGAGCCGTTTCCCTAAATAACTTTTCGCCAAGACTGGAAAAAGAGCGGAAAGTATGGTATTATCTATGCATGAGTATGCGGGTGTAGTTCATCGGTAGAACGCCAGCTTCCCAAGCTGGACAGGAGGGTTCGACTCCCTTCATCCGCTCCACAGACATGCCAGAGCCCTTGCGGGCTCTTTTTTTGTGCCATGAATTGAATTTTGCGAGAAAAAGAGATTTGGCTTCCTGCGAAGAGTAATCCCACCGAGTGATATAATACAAATGATCACACAAAAAAATGACCAGCCCCCCGCCAATAAAGGGCGAAGGTTCCGGTCATTTCCCTTATGCTTATTATAGCACAACTCTAAAAATGAAAAACATTTCAGAAAGGACGAACGCTATGCCATACACCTACTACGATATCGGACTGAATCTTTTTACGAAATCCTTCCCCCATCCGGAGAAGATCATCGAGGATGCGCACGCCGCGGGGATCCAGTGTATCCTGACAGGCTCGGAGGCGGAGGAGAATGAGCTCGTGAATGATTTCACGAAGACCCATGACGTCTACGGGACGGCGGGGATCCATCCGCACAGCGCCGACGAAGCGAAGGAGGAGGACGTGGCGCGCATCGAGGAAATATTGACCACGAATCCCCGCATCCTGGCGGTGGGGGAGACGGGGCTTGACTATGACCGCATGTACAGCAGGAAGGAGAATCAGATCCACTACTTCAAGGAGCTGATCCTGCTCGCAGAGAAATTGGGAAAGCCGCTCTTCCTTCACGAGCGGGACGCAGCGGAGGACTTCATTGCCTGCTTTGCTGGACACGAAGCCATCTGTCCGCGCGCCGTCGTCCACTGCTACACGGGGGATAAGAAAACGCTCCGGCGGCTGCTCGATATGGGCTTCTACATCGGCATCACCGGATGGATCTGCGATGAGCGCCGCGCGGATGACCTGCGCGAGGCGGTCTCGATCCTTCTGCTGGATCGCGTGATGATCGAGACGGATGCGCCGTACCTCACGCCGCGCGGCTTCCACCTGCCGAGGACGAATGTGCCGCAGAATATCACCTACGTGGCGAGGACGCTTGCGCAGTACATGGGCGTCTCGGAAGAGGTGCTCACGAAATGCGCGAAGGAGAATACGGAACGCTTCTGGGGGATCAGATAGAGGGGGAATGAGGAATTAGAAATGAAGGTGGCGGCTTCGCCGCCTTTTTTAGAGGATGGTATCCTCGTATCGCAGCCTTCCCCTCTAGGGGAAGGTGCCCCGCAGGGGCGGATAGGGCACAGGCGGCATGAAAGACAGATGAGGAAAGCGGAGAAGTGCGCAACATATGTGTGGGAAGTGCGAGTCCCTGACTGCGAATGACAACGATTGAATCCGTGTTTTCTTAAAAATCATTCGCGCTCCTTCTTCTGGAAGGGGCAGACGAGCGAAGCGAGGCGGGGTTGGCTTCCCTGAATGTGGGAGTACCGTTTCACGCGGCCAACCTCCGCCCCGAAGGGGCTGCGTGTATCGTCATAGGTATATTTGCGCCTTCTCTGCTGTATCCGCTGCCCCAAACCTGCCCCTACCATTTCCTCTTCAAAGGGCGTATAATATAATTACTGACCAATGGTCAAAAATATATTTCAAAGAAAGGGAAACGCTATGAACGAAGTCAAAATGCCGAAACGGCCCATACTGGCGTATTACATTTTGATCTTCCTTGCGATCTTCCTGTTCAACTCGATCTTCGTGCCGATGCTCCGTGAGAATGCCGTGAAAGAAGTGGACTATTCCTCCTTCATGACGATGACGGAGAATCAGGAGATCGACAAGGTACAGGTGGAGCAGGACAAGATCCTCTTTACGAAGAAGGACGACAAGCAGGCATACAAGACAGCTCTCATGAATGATCCCGAGCTGGTGGAGCGTCTGCACAAGTCGGGCGCGGATTTCACCGGAGAGATCGTCGAAGCGATGAATCCGCTCTTATCGGCGCTGCTCTCCTGGGTACTGCCGATCCTCATCTTCTTCGGCATCGGCCACTACATGAATAAGCGGCTGATGAAGAACATGGGAGGCCCCGGCGCGATGCAGTTCGGCATGGGGAAATCGAATGCGAAGATCTTCGTCAAGCCGACGAACGGGATCAAATTCTCCGATGTCGCCGGTGAAGATGAAGCGAAGGACAGCCTGCAGGAGGTCGTCGAGTACCTGCACGATCCGACGAAGTACAGAGACATCGGTGCGAAGATGCCGAAGGGCATCCTTCTCGTGGGCCCGCCAGGCACCGGCAAGACCATGCTGGCGAAGGCCGTCGCCGGCGAGTCCGAAGTGCCATTCTTCTCCATTTCCGGCTCGGAATTTGTAGAAATGTTCGTCGGCATGGGGGCGGCGAAGGTCCGCGACCTCTTCAAGCAGGCGAAGGAAAAAGCACCGTGTATCGTTTTCATCGATGAGATCGATGCCATCGGCAAGAAGCGCGGCGGCGCTGCCTTGGGCGGCAATGATGAGCGCGAGCAGACGCTGAACCAGCTCCTGACAGAGATGGATGGTTTCGAAGACAATGCGGGTGTCATCATCCTGGCAGCGACGAACCGTCCGGAATCACTTGACCCGGCGCTCACACGTCCGGGACGCTTTGACCGTCAGGTGCCGGTCACACTGCCGGACCTTCAGGGGCGCGTCGCGATCCTCAAGGTCCATGCGGCGAAGATCAAGACCGCGCCTTCCATCGACTACGACAAGGTGGCGCGCATGGCCTCCGGCGCATCAGGGGCAGAGCTCGCAAACATCGTGAATGAAGCCGCTCTCCGCGCTGTCCGCGACCATCGTCCCTATGCGACACAGGAAGACATGGAGGAGTCCATCGAGGTCGTCATCGCTGGCTATCAGAAGAAGCATGCGATCTTGACGGACAAAGAGAAATGCATCGTTTCCTACCATGAGATCGGCCACGCCCTTGTCGCCGCCTTGCAGTCCCATAGCGCACCGGTGCAGAAGATCACCATCATCCCAAGGACCAGCGGGGCGCTGGGCTACACCATGCAGGTGGAGCAGGGCAATCATTACCTCATGAATAAAGAGGAAATGCTTGACCAGATCGCCACCCTGACCGGCGGCCGTGCGGCGGAGGAGGTCGTCTTCGGCACATCCACCAATGGGGCATCGAACGATATCGAGAAAGCCACCCGTCTGGCGCGTGCGATGATCACGCGATATGGGATGAGTGATGAATTCGGCATGGTCGCCATGGAAAATGTGACGAACCAGTACCTGGGCGGCGATACCACCCTCGCCTGCTCGCCGGAGACACAGGCACGCATCGACAAGGCCGTCTCCGATCTCATCAAGACGCAGCATGAGAAGGCAAGGCGGCTCCTTGAGGAACATCGCAAAAAGCTCGATGAGCTCGCAAAGTACCTCTATGAAAAGGAAACCATCACGGGAGAACAGTTCATGGAGATCCTGGAAAAGAAAGCGGAATAAAGTACATGCCAAAAAGGAAGCTCGCGAGAGCTTCCTTTTTTGCTTGGTTGAATCGGCGTTTCCTTATCCTATGAGGATTCGCATAAAGGGTAGATGTTCTTTCTGCTTTCAAACTTCAGGGCTCTCATCTGGGAGATACGTTGCATGTTTTGGAACTAGCGGTGTTATATTACGATACGAGTAGCCCCGTAGAGAAGGGGCGCGCCAAAGGCGCAGGATGGATCCACGAAGCGGTGTGAAAGACTATGTGAGGCTATCCGCCTTTCTTGAACGTCATCCCGACCGAAGTGGAGGGATCCTTCTTGCAGAGCGGTAAATCGTGAGCGAGGGAAAGACGAAAAAGGAAGCACCAAGGTGTCGTTTGAGTGAGGGCATATGTGTGCATATGGTGACAGTGCAATAAAGATCCCTCGGCTGCGCTCGGGATGACGGTACTTGGGGAGCGGATAGGTTCACAAGGGTGGTGTGCCACCTTTTTTAGAAGAGGGTATTCTCGTATCGTCAGCCTTCCCCTCGAGGGGAAGGTGCCCCGCAGGGGCGGATAGGGCACAGGCGGTATGAAAGACAGATGAGGAAAGCGGAACAGCGCGGCACATGTGGGGCGTGAGTCCCTGACTGCGAATGACAACGATTGAATCAGTGTTTCCTAAAAAATCATTCGCGCCCCTTCCTCTGGAAGGGGCAGACGAGCGAAGCGAGGCGGGGTTGGTTTCCCTGAATGTGGGAGTAGCGTTTCACGCGGCCAACCTCCGCCCCTTCGGGGCACCTCCTTCCAAAGGAAGGAGGGAGAAAAAAAGGCTGCGTGTATCGTCATAGGTATAGTTGCGGCGAAGCCGCCACGAGAGCGCTGAACCCTGAACCAAATGAAAGCAAAGTAAAAAGGGGCTGTGAAGAAATGAATCCTCATTTCTTCACAGCTCCTTTTTTATGGGGGGAATGGATCTTATGGTGGAAGGGGACGGTCTCTTTCTCCTCACCGTATCCATGCTTCGAGCTTCTTCAAAAGACCTTCGCAGGCTTTTTCCTCCTCTTCATACGCATCTTCGAAGGCAGCGCCCTTGTGCGGGTTCGGGATATCGGCTTCTTTTCCGGCGTATTCGGAGAGGAGATGGATCTTCTCATCGACATCGCCGCCCATGGTATTGAAGATATCGGGATTGTTCTTATCATTCATGAGGAGGATGAAGTCGTAGTCATCATAGGTCTTCCAGGCGATGGGGAAGGTCTTTTTCATCGTATAGGGGATGCCGTGGGCAGAGAGTGTCTCCTGCGCCGCCTTGGAAAGGGGAGCGCCTTCTTTGGCAAATGAGGCGGCAGAGACGGAGAGTGAGTCTGTCAGACCGGCCTTCTGAATGAGGTGGTCCATGATGCATTGAGCCATCGGCGGTTCATTATTTCCGGTGTGCGAGATAAAGAGAAGACGGATCATGATGGGACTCCTTTCGGGGGAAAAGTGACTAGGAACTAGTATTGCATTTTCTAAATCACTGGCATGTCAGTCAACTTCCGAATCAAGTGGGGAGTGAGGAGTGAAGGTACGGCGCATCAAATGAGGAAGCGCCGCGGAGTTTTATATAAATGACGAAGCTATGTATAAAAATTCTTGTAAAAGCTGACTCTGCGATTGAATCAGTGTTTCCTTATCCTTATTATATCTTTCGAATGTAAATAAACGGTAAAATGAATTTTCTAATCCCTAATCCCTAGTCTCTGGTCACAGTTACTCATCTTCCACGGTGAAGTACGCTTCGAAGCGTACTATACCGTCCTCCTGGGTGAAATTTTTATAGGCATTGTGGGCATCTAGGAAGCGGGCGATGGAGACCATGCCGAAGCCATGGCCTTCCTTGTCTGCTTTGGGGTAGCCATTCTCATCAAAGCAGATAGGCGTGTCGTATGGGTTCACGACGGAGAGTGCGATCTGATTTCCTTTCATAAGGAGCGTGAGGTCGACGGTGCGTTTCTCTTTGGGCATGGTGGCGGAGGCTTGGATGGCATTTTCGAGAAGGTTCGCAAGTACGTAGGCGAGCGGGCTTTCGATGGAGGGAAGGCTCTGCGGGAAGGAAATTTTATGGCTGGTGCGGACGGAGAGTTCTTTCGCTTTTTCGAAATAGATAGAGATGATGGCGTTGATGATCGGATTCAGGCAGTAGGGGTGGGTGGCGGTGCGCTCTAAGTCTTCGTGAGAGCTTTCCAAAAGGGCAAGGGCTTCTTCTGTCTGCCCTTGCTGCAGGAGTCCGTGGAGTGCAAGGATCCGGTGGCGCAGGTCGTGCCGGAAGAGGGACATTTCTTTCCCGTTATCCTGCAGGATCTGGGCATAGGATTGGAGGAAGGAAATGGATTTCTCCATCAGGTGGTTTGCACTCTGGATATTCGTCAAATTTTCAAAGTCTTTCTTTTCCAGGATGAGGTAGCGGTTGAAAGCGATGAAGAAAATGGTGAGGATCAGCCAGACAAAGAGTTTATCAGGAGACCAGAGCTTGCCAAGGAGACTTGTGGGGGTGGCGGCAATGACGAGCAGCATCGGGATGGCGGCCATATAGTAGGAGTAGGATTTTTCATTCATGAAGCGCTTCGAGGGCAGCATAGGGGAAAAGAGGTGGTAGGCACCGGGAAGTGTCAATGCAAGGAAGAAGTCATAGATGAGGAGATGCGGGATCAGGAGGTTCTCCGGTGGTATATTCGGGAAACAGAATAGTATACAGAGTCCCGATATGCCGTGGAGAGCAAACTGGTAGATGCCCTGCATGCCTAGAATGAATATTTGCGCGGCTTTAGCGGTGGGGAAGATAAAAAGCATCGAGAGAAAGAAGGGGATCCAGCCGAGTGCAAGACAGCACTTATACGTGAAGACATTGAGGCCGAGCTGGTTTGTGAGGAGGGTTTGCCAGCTCATATTGATGAGCAGGATGAGACAGTCCGCGTAAAAAAGGCGGCGTTTCGTCTTAGCGTCCATGATGCCCGCAAAGGGCATATAGCGTACATAGGCTCCGCCTGACTGAAGGATGGCGATGGCAGAGACCAGAAGAAGGATATCGGTCATGGGTTTGCTCCTTATGAAATGAGTGCCCGGTGTTTCCTTAATCCGAGGGGCGTGCTGCCTCTTGAATGCGATGGAAAGCCTCGCTCGGATGAGAAATTAGAAATGAGGAATTAGGAGTGAAGGTGGCGGCTTCGCCGCGAATATATATGGGGCAATGCCCGAAGATGGCATTTAAGTCACCAGTCACTCGGCACTCCTAATCTCTAATCCCTAGCCACGCATCCCTGTTTTCAAGCTTGTGGTGGCGGCTTCGCCGCGAATAGGATGGGCTGCGTTCCAAGCGTATCGTCATTGAAAGCGTTGCCGAGAAATCTTCCTTGCAGACCGATGAGCGGTGAGAGCTTGAAAACCTAAAAATGCAGCACGAAGGCGTTTTTCCGTGCAGGGGCAGGAGGGATACTAATCGCTGTGCAACAAAGATCCCTCGGCTGCGCTCGGGATGACAGGGGGACGGGTGTCTCTTAGTCTCCCAGTCACTAGCTCTATCTCGACAGCAGAAACTGCATGTACTGCTGCTTGACTTCTTTCTTTTTCCGGCGGCTGATAGGGAGAGACAGATCTCCTTTCAATAGGAAGGTATCCTTCTTCATGGCGGTGACGGCATTCATATTGAGAATGAGGCGATGGTAGGTCTCGAGGAAGCGCTCATCGGTAAGGAGAATGTCTGCCAGCTCCTGGTAGCTGTTCTGCGAGGCAAGGGTGCGGTCTTCGAGATGGAGGATGGCGCCGCGGCTGCCCTGACAGTCCATGTAGAGGATGTGGCTGTAGGGGACGGAGAGGCATTCGCCGCCGGCGAGCTTTACGGTGAGCGTCTTTGCGGCGAGCGCATCCTCCGGGAGGAGACGTGTCAGAAGGGTCTCGAGCTGCGGCGCATTTTCAAGGAGCGGCTTTAGCACGTAGCCGGAGGCGAAGACGTTGTAGCTTTCGAGTGCGTGGTCGCGGCTGGTGGTGAGGAAGATGATCCATGCGTCCTCATCGATGGCGCGGATCTCTTCGGCTACCTGCATACCGGTCATGCGGGGCATGTAGATGTCAAGGAGGATGAGGTCGTAGTCGCCTTTTTCAAAATTTTCCAGAAAGGATGGGCCGCTGGTGTAGGCTGAGATGGTGTAGTCGATGGGCGTCTGTCCTGACCTTTTCTGAAAATAATGTGAGAGGCACATCCGGATCTCTTTGAGGTCAGCCGGATTGTCGTCGACCGTTGCAATGCGTAACATAAAAATCTCCCCTTCCCTTTATTATCTATATTATAAAGGAAAGAGGAGGGCATGTGAATGAAAATTTAGAAATGAAGGCGGCTTCGCCGAGATCGATGAAGAGGTCGCAGCGGTTCTGGCATTCGTTATCTCACATATGACGTTTCTCGCCGCTCAGGATGACGAAACGGGGTGATGTTCGAAGGTCTCTTGAGTGCAGGTTTACCCCGTATCGTCAGCCTTCCCCTCTAGGGGAAGGTGCCCCGCAGGGGCGGATAGGGCACAGGCGGTATGAAAGACAGATGAGGAAAGCGGAGAAGTGCGCGGCACATGTGGGGGAGCGTGAGTCCCTGATCGCGATGGAAAAGATTTCTCGCTTTGCTCGAAATGACAATGAGAGAGAGCTGCCAGTCACTAGTCACCCGTCCCTGGTCCCGCGTTCCGGTCAGGCACGCAAAAGGCCCGTCGGGGCATTTCCATTTTTGGGAAGATGCTCCGATGGGCCTTTCATGGCGCATAGCCAGCGGCTATCAGAAGGCCGGAACGAGGCCGTCGCTGAAGTTGTCATTGATGTATTTCTTGACATCCTCAGACTGGAAGATCTTGACGAATTTCTGGTAGGTCGGGTTCTCTTTATCCTGCTCGCGGGCTGCGATGATATTGACATAAGGCGAGGTATTGTCTTCGGTCGCGAGGGCGGTCTTCGTGTCGAGGCTGGCAGCCTTTGCGTAGCCGGCATTGATGACAGAGATCGCTACGTCATCCAAAGAACGCGGGAGCTGCGGCGCTTCGAGCTCGAGGATCTCGAGGTGCTTCGGGTTTTCTGCGATATCACCGACGACAGCCTTGGTCGGATCGGTGCCTTCCTTCAGCTTGAGGAGACCTTGCTTATCGAGGAGGAGGAGCGCACGGCCGCCGTTGGACGGGTCGTTCGGGATGGAGACCCTGGCACCGTCCGGCACATCCTTCAGGTCTTTGTATTTGTTGGAGTAGATGCGCAGCGGAGCCAGATAGGTATTGCCGATGGAGATCAGCTTCGTGCCGTTCTTTTCATTGTAGGCTTCGAGGTACGGGCCGTGCTGGTAGGAGTTCAGGTCGATCTCGCCGGCAGCGAGGGCGGCATCCGGAGTGACATAGTCACCGAAAGCCTTGAGGTTCACCTTGAGCCCTTCTTTTTCTGCTTTCTTTGCGACGAACTCCATGACCTGTTCCGAATAGCCGGAAGTGATGCCGACGGTGATTTCTTTCTTGTCAGCCGGTGCTTTGGCTTCTTTCTTCTGGTCGCCGCAGCCGGCGATAGCGCCTGCAGCGATGAGGGCTGCGAGGGACAGTGCGATTGCTTTTGTCAGTTTCATAGTGAATTCCTCCTTGATAGGAAATGCGGGGCAATAAAAAAATCCCGCTCCCTGAAAGGGACGAGATACTTCGTGTTACCACCCAATTTTATGTCCGAATCACTTCGGGACACCTTATGAGGTACGACGGCGATAGCCTTGATACCTTGTCTCTATATCGGGAGATCCCGGGCTGCTTCATCATTCAGCATGCCAGGCTCAGAGGCCATCTTCCATGGATTCGTCTGCGCTCCTTCTCACCAGCCGGAGCTCTCTTTGCCAGCGTCCTTCATGTACTCTTCTCTTCACTGCCTTTATGAAGTTGAAACTACTATACACTTTCGGGGATGGGAAGTCAAGAAAAAATTTTCAGGGGGGAAGGGATTTGAATGAGGAATGAGGAATGAAGGTGGCGGCTTCGCCGCGAATATATGGGGCGATGCCCGCAGATGTCATGTAAAAGCGAAGCATCATTTTTCTTGCCTGTGTATTTGTCCATCTTAACCTTACCCTTTTCTCCGCTCAGGATGACGAAACGGGGCGATGCCCGAAGGTCTGTTGATCGCAGGTTTTCCTCGTATCGCCAGCCTTCCCCTCGAGAGGAAGGTGCCCCGAAGGGGCGGATAGGGCACTGGCGGCATGAAAGACAGATGAGGAAAGCGGAGAAGTGCGCGGCATATGTGGGGGAAGTGCGAGTCCTTGACCGCGAATGACAACGATTGAATCAGTGTTTCCTTAAAAATCATTCGCGCCCCTTCCTCTGGAAGGGGCAGACGAGCGAAGCGAGGCGGGGTTGGCTTCCCCGAATGTGGGAGTACCGTTTCACGCGGCCAACCTCAGGGGCTGTGAAGAAATGAAGATCCATTTCTTCACAGCTCCTTCTTTTGTGTCCTTTTTCACTCCTGGTAGTAAAAAACAAGAGGAAAAGGGCATACTTCCCCCTTTCCCCCAAAAATCAGCTTTTTAAAATTAAGCTGCCATATCCATATGTGCCTGTTGCTTCCTATGGTATTTGTACAGGTTGAAGCCAATAGAAACTAGAAACACTTCCATTTTCACTGAATCCATACCTCTTCGGACAATCCGGTCATATTCCCGGTCGTTCTTCATCACTCCGAAAGTGCCTTCTGCTTGAATCGCACGGTTCCTCCTCAGCAGAAATCCACGGGTATCTGTCAATCGTCCAATGACTTCAGCATGGACCTTTGTAAGTTCACGATTCAGGCTGATCCGTCTGTTATGAGGTGTTTTCTTGCAACGTTCTGCATAAGGACAGCCACTGCAGTCCTCACATTCATAGATTTCTTCCTGACGGCCATATTGGTTGCCCCGAATGTTTTTCCTGTAGACGAATTTGAACTTCTTTCCGTTGGGACAGAGCAGCGCTCCATCCACCGTCGTCTTGAAATTGACTGCGCGGAATGGGTCCTCGTGATACTTCTTGTCCTTCGTTTCTTTGAAGAACATGGGGAATTTCATACAGGCTTCCATCCCATGTTCGCTGCAGTACAGATAGTTATTGAATGAACCATACCCTGCGTCAGCTACTGGATATTTTGGATATATCCCATGGTGCTCATAAAACTTTTCCAGAAGGGGGACGAAGCAGTCCATATCTGACCTGTACTGGTTTACGTCAAGGACTGCTATGTATTCATCGGCTATGCCTACTTGGACGTTATATGCCGGCAGCAGCTGATCGTTTCCCATGTAGTCTCTCTTGATCCGCATGAACGTAGCTGAATGATCCGTTTTAGAATAGCTGTTGCGATTCTCTCCACAGATACTTAACTTTTCCCCATATTCTTTAAGTTTATGTAGATATTTTTTTAGCTTTTCGTAATTCCGCTGTTCCGGACTCTTACGGTGCCCTTTGCCATGGACAAATTTTTCCTCGTCCAGGCTCCAGATTTCATGAAGTTTGCTCAGGATGAGCTCCAGATATGCAGGAGCATATTCTGAATTGCTCTCGACTTTCAGTCCACTACAGCCCAACATTTCATTGATTTCTTCTAGGAGTGCTGAGATTTTGGTACACAGACGGAATCTCGACTTCTCCGTACCTTTTTTCCAGACCCAGGAGTACTTGTTGGCATTGGCTTCGAATTTGGAGCCATCGATATAAAGGTGATCCAGGTCTACATGCTCTTTGGTGATGATTTCCTGGGTGATTTCATAAAAGAGCGATTCAGCTTGATTCATCAGGACAGTATTGATGAAATATCCGAAAGTCCGATAGGACGGGCGTTTACCGTCCATAAGGTATTTATAGCGGATATTGACTTTGCAATTGTCTTCCAGCTTTCTGAGAGAGATGCATCCTTCATCCATAAACCCGAACAGAACCGTTTTCAACATATTGACGGGATTATATCTGATTCTTCCCAACTTATGAGCAGGGAGTTTGCTCAGATATTTGCGTAAATCGATTTCCTCCATAAATCTGTCAAACGTGAAAACCGGATCTGTGATATCTAGGCACTCAGAAAAAAATGCTGGTAAAATTCCCTGTTTGGGAGTACCATAATACACAGTTAGGGTTTTCATTGCAGTTAAATTCTAACACGAAAAAGGACTTTTGATTCGCAAAAATCGAAAGTCCTTTTTTGTGTTCATGGAGCTATTATTTCACAGCCCCTGCGTGTATCGTCATAGGTATAGTTGAATAGTCCGATGCTATCGACATTCCAACACTTTCATGCAATACCGCTACATAGCCCCCTCATCTCACTTCGTTCGAAATGGCGTCTCACTGGATTTTCGCGTCGCTTCACTCCTAAAAATCCAGTTCGCTTGCACAACCCCTTCGGGGAGCTCCCCCGATGGGGAGCCAAGAACGTTCTGCCGCTTAACTTAATAGCATTACCCGGGGGCTGACCCTGAACCACAAGTCCTTTACATATTCCCACTTTCTGACAAATTTTCCCATTTTCCCCCTTGACGGCGGCGCCTCTTAGCGTTATCATATCTGCATATTCAGCAATGAATGACAAGTACACAGAGGACAAAGAGGTCTTGATGCAGGGGCATCGAGACTTTTTCTTTTGGACAATGAAGCCCGGACATAGGTCCGGGCTTTCTCTATGTACGGAAAAATTCTTATTTCTTTTTTTAGAAGGGTGTGGTAAAAATGAGAAAAATTTTAGCCAAATGGCCGCTCCTGGCGGCGGCCTTGTGCACGCCGACCATGATCATGGCGGCGGATGCGGAGGGAAAGTACTCCTCTGCGGATACGACCTGGACACTGCTGGGGGCTATGCTGGTATTCTTCATGCAGCCGGGATTTGCGATGGTGGAGACTGGGCTCACGAGAGCAAAGAATGCAGGCAACATCGTCATGAAGAATTTCATGGACTTTGCACTTGGCACCATCGTTTTCTGGGTCCTGGGCTTCGGTCTCATGTTCGGGGAAGACATCGGCGGCATCATCGGCACGCCGGATTTCTTCGTCACTCACTATGACACCGGTGATGCAGGCTATCCTCCGCTGGTCTACCTCTTCTTCCAGACCGTCTTCTGCGCGACCGCTGCGACGATCGTCTCCGGCGCGATGGCTGAACGTACGAAATTCTCCTCCTACTGCATCTATTCCGTTTTGATCTCTCTCCTGATCTATCCGATCTCCGGACACTGGATCTGGGGCGGCGGCTGGCTCTCTGAGCTCGGCTTCCATGACTTCGCCGGATCCACCTGTGTACACATGGTCGGCGGCGTCTGCGCTCTGGTCGGTGCATCTCTGCTTGGACCAAGAATTGGCAAGTACAATAAGGATGGCAGCGTCAATGCGATCCCCGGTCACTCTATCACTCTTGCCTGCCTCGGCATGTTCATCCTGTGGATGGGCTGGTTCGGATTCAATGGCGGCTCCACCGTTTCCATGACCGGAGATGATACGATCCTCTCCGTCGGCAGCATCATGGTCACCACGAATATGGCAGCCGCTGCCGGTGCTGTCACCACCATGCTTCTCACCTGGGTGAAATATGGCAAACCAGATGTTTCTATGACACTGAACGGCGGTCTTGCCGGTCTCGTAGCCATCACCGCAGGCACGGATGTCGTTTCCGTGGCCGGTTCCTTCTGGATCGGCGTCATCGCCGGCATCGCGATCGTTTATGCGGTCGAATTCGTCGATCAGAAGCTGAAGATCGATGACCCTGTCGGCGCCATCTCCGCTCACGGCGTGTGCGGCGCACTCGGCACCATCCTGACCGGCGTCTTCTCTGTCAAAGACGGCCTTCTCTACACAGGAAATCCGCATTTCCTCATGATCCAGATCTTAGGCGTTGCCGTTGTAGCCCTCTACGTATTCGTTGCGATAAACATTGTATTCCGTATCATCAAAGCCACGAATGGTCTTCGCGTCACCCGTGAAGAAGAGATCAATGGTCTTGACTTCGAAGAACACGGCCTCGTCTCTGCGTATGCAGACTTCATGATGGCGCCGGACACCACAGCCGAAGCACTGGAAGCAGGCAAGGCGCCGAAAGAGGCAGTCGAAGTACCGCTTGCGGAAGAAAAGAAAGCGGAAGCAGAAAAGATCGTGCCGAAAGAACTGCCGACCGATGGACACCGCCTCTACTGCGTCACGATCATTACTTCGGATAAACGCTTCGAGATCCTGAAGGCTGCCATGGAAGCCATCGGCATCACGGGCATGACCGTCACGAAAGCACTGGGCTACGGCCTCGAAAAAGGACAGACGCAGATGTACCGCGGCGCTGCCGTCTCGGCAAAGCTTCTGCCGAAGGTCCGCATCGACATCGTGGTATCCAAGATCTCTCCCCGCACCATCATCGAGGTAGCGAAGAAGGCTCTCTACACCGGCAAGTATGGCGATGGCAAGGTCTTTGTTTCCACCATTGACAATGCGGTAAAGATCCGCACCGGTGAAGAAGGATACGATGCTCTGCAGGACTATCCCATCGAAGAAGAAAAGAAATAAGAAATCCATATAGCATGAAAAAAGAGCAGCGGCCATGTCGCTGCTCTTTTTGGCTTGGGGTTAGCCCGTGGGTCGAGGTGCCCTTTGATTACGTGCGAAAGAGGTTCAGCGGGTTCAACAGGTTCAGCGGGTTCAAAGGGGGTGGTGCGGCGCATAAAAAAGAAGCGCCGCAGAGTATAAATAATGGCGATGCCATGAGCTGGCATTCCAGTCACTAGTCACTTGAGACTCCTAATCCCTAGCCACTAATCTTTATCCCTGCTTTCAAACTTAGCCTATGGGACGTGCCGCGAAGTATAAATAATAGCGATGCCCGAAGGTCTCTTGATAGCAGGTTTCCCGTTTTGAACTTTCCAAACATTGTCCGCCTGACCGCGAATGACAAAGATTTCTCGCTTGCGCTCGAAATGACGATACGGGAGCCTGATGTCTCCTAGTCTCTTAGTCACAAGTCACTTGAGATTTCTAATCCCTAATCCCTAGCCACTAGCTACTAGTCACGCATCTCCCCCCCCCGATATCCACACAACGCGGACAGGGGGTGCTCCTTTGTCTCTCGCTCATTCGTTATATTTCTCTTGATTTCTCGTTTTTTTACGTGAGCGAACATCCTCTTGACGAATGTTTTACAAAAAAATGGAACAGCGCGCCGGGGTGTGAATAGGCTATTCACAAAATCCACAGCTGTGAACAAAGACATGGAGGCGAGACAGTCCGACAGGATCGGGCCTTTTTCAAGAGGACTGCGCATGCATCCTGCACTTGTTCACAGATATTCACAATTCTCTGTGTATATCTAAGATGGACAAGTGTGACAGTTAGCGAATTGTCGGAGCTGCGAAGAGGAGGCTTTCGCAATTCACAGTTTTGTGAATAACTGTGAACAACTCTGTGGATAAAGGAAAAGCGGATCACAGATCCCAAGCAAGACCATTGGCAGCGATCGCCAAACGAGCATTCACCAAGAGCCGGCAACGCCTTGCCGGCGTATGCTTTTCAGCAGCGCTTCACAGCCTTCGAGGATATCCTCATACGTCTCCTCGAAATTTCCCGTATACCATGGATCTGCCACCTCGGCGCGCCGCCCTGTCCAAGAGAGAAGGAGAGAGACTTTTTTCTCCGGATCGCCACACGTCAGGCGGGCAAGGTCGGCGAGGTTTTCCTCGTCCATGCAGAGGATATAGTCTGCACGGGCATAGTCCGACGCCGTGATGAGACGGGCGTGGCGGGGCGAGAAGGGGATGCCCTTCTTTGCGAGCATACGCTTGGTGGGCGGGTACATATCATTTCCGATCTCTTCCGTGGTCGCTGCGACAGAGTCCACGGTGATCGCCTTCTCGCATCCGGCTTTGCGGATGGGCGCTTTCATGATGAATTCCGCCATGGGGGAGCGGCAGATGGGGTGGCTTTTTTCTACCTCATTTTGGGCAGAAAAAAGCAGGAGACCTTTTTTCAGATTTCCTGCTCGGTGTGCCGCTGTGTGAGCGGCGGGTATTTCGTTGTAAAAGTTCGGGGCAAGTTGACCCGATGTGAAGCTGATAAACTGGAAATTGTCACTCTACGATTTCATAGCCTGAGTCTTTAAGAATATCCAGAGCCTTTTGATAATTTTCCTTTTTTATTTCCATAATGCTTATCCTCTGACAATTCCTATTTTTCCAGTCCCGAAAAAGAGAATTTAGTTAGAATTTGTAATTGTTGCACTATTTATCGTTGATTTTTAGTTCAAGTATATCTGGACGTGCATAATGTCCAACCACATCATGCTCCATTTTGCAGGAGATAGGCAAACTCATGTCAAGTTCTGCGTAGATGATGGTTTCTTTATCCCAGACTGGTTCTGTTAAATAATGTCCATACGGGTCGATAATACAGCTTCCTCCTCTGCAAACAAATTCCGGAAGCTGTGATACGACATCTCTCTCGTATAGGTCAGAAGGATATGAGTTGCGTCTGATAATCATATCAGCGTTAACAAAGTAGCACTTGCCTTCTATTGCGATGTGCTGAATGGTAGCCTGCCACTCTGGGTTGTCATTGGTATTTGGCGAAATGTAAATCGTGATGCCTTTTTGATAAAGAGCCACACGAGCAAGCGGCATATAACTTTCCCAACAGATCAGACTGCCGATCGGCCCCCATGGCGTTGTTGTAACAGGGAAGTACCCCTTATCAGCATCCCCCCATACAACACGTTCGGAGCCTGTCGGTTTTAATTTTCTGTGCACCTTGTACGATCCATCCGGCTCAAAAATGACATTACTATTATAAAGCGTTCCATTAACGGCATCTCTCTCGGAAAAGCCAAGGCTGATATATGCTCCAGTTTTCTGAGCCGCCTCTGCAAGCTGCTGAAACTCCGTTTCTCCGGCAACAATAGAGGCATCGTAATATCGTTTCCAGTCTTTACGCCCCTCCTCGCTTCGTTTTCCCATGCTAAAACCAAAATTCATTCCAAAAGGGTATCCCGGAATAAACAGCTCCGGAAAAACAATCAAATCCGGTTTTTGGCTCGCGGCTTCACTAATATATTGAAGCGTTTTTTTAGCGAAGCGCTTTTGTTGAACATAACAGGCTCTGCCTGCACTAATGCGATTTTACAAGTATTTTTGATGTCCTTCATAACGATAATTTCACTCCTTCAGAAATTCCGATTTGCTGTTATCTTCATTATACTTCATTGGCTATCGAAAAGATAACATATTTTATGAAACTTGCCATTTGGGAACAGCTTGCAACGCAAGGTATCCCCAGATGGCAAGTCCACAAAAGGGTAGCTGGCGGCAGCCAGCGCAGGGGAAGTGTAGCGTCCCCTGTATGATTTGGAGCCGATCATGACGGCGGAAGCCAACATTCTGTCGACTGCTGCGGCATTCGCCGAGTGAATCAGACGAAGAATTTCGCTGGCTCATTCGTATTCTCAAAAAGTCAAAGAAAATGGGAACGCCTATCAGCCAGAGGAAAAAACGATAAAGAAAAACCGCTGTTGCATGGTTTGTTGGCTTCCATGTAGCAGCGGTTCGTGCTGTGGTTATTCAGTCCGTGGCAGACGAAGAGAATGTGGGTCATGGTGGAGTTCTTTCTGCTTTTAGTGACTAGGGATTAGAGACTTGAAGACATTAGATGTCAGAGATCAGAGGTCTGAAGTCTAATGTCTCCAAGTCTAACGTCTCCCTATCTCCATGTCTTCTCTCCATCGCGAGGAGATAGGCTTTTCGGTGAAGGCCTCCGGCGTAGCCGGTGAGGCGGCCGTTCCTGCCTATGACGCGGTGGCAGGGGATGATGAGGGAGATGGGATTTCTTCCGACGGCGCTTCCGACGGCGCGGGCGGATAGGCAAGGAAGACCGCGTTCTTGGGCAAGTCTTTGCGCGATGTCTCCGTAGGTCATCGTTTTTCCGTAGGGGATCTCGGAGAGGATCTTCCATACGGAAAGGCGAAACGGAGTGCCGATGAGATGGAGGGGCGGAGAGGTCTTCGGCTCTTTTCCCGCAAAGTACAGGTCTAGCCAGCGCCTTCCTTCTCTCAGCGCGGGCGTTTCTTTTGTCTGTACTTCTGCCGGGAGAGTGGCGGCAAAGTATTTCTGCCCCTCGAACCAAAGGCCGGTGAGTCCTACGTCATCCGCTGCGAGGAGGATGTCGCCAAGTGGGGAGTCTAAGTGCTGTATGAATGTCATCATATACCTCGAAATGTAGGGGATCTGACAGGGTGTATCGCTTCTTCATTATATCGCAAGCGATAGGAGGATGCCATTTGCGGCATCCTCCTTCCTCGTAGCGCCGTGTCCTTTTCATGAGCTTAAAAATTTCCTCTTTACAAACATAAATGCAGCGTGTATACTTGTCACAAGCTTAATTTTGAATAAAGACAAGGAACGGAAGCGAGTGAATCGGTTCTCTGGCAGAGAGCTGCCGTATGGTGAAAGGCAGCAGAGGATCCTCACAAAGTCGTCCGCAAGTCCCGTATCTGAATGAAGTAGGATGCGGCGTTTGGCAGCGTTACAAGGCCTCCGAGTATAGTGCGAGGTGGTACCGCGTGAAGGTTTACGCCCTGGCTGATTTTTATCAGTCAGGGCGTTTTTTGATACCTGAGAAAGGGAGAGCGGGCTTGAGGCAGCAGGTAGTCGCGAAATCTGCTGTCTCCCTCGAGGACTTTATTCAAGAAGGGTGTTTTATAGGTTGATGTAAGTATAGCAGAAAGGGAGATCTATGATGGGTAAGAAATCGATGAAGATCGCAGCCGCTTCTCTGGCTGCTCTGGCAATGGCAGG
Source organism: Dialister sp. i34-0019-2H8 (assembly GCF_042846925.1). NCBI lineage: Bacteria > Bacillati > Bacillota > Negativicutes > Veillonellales > Veillonellaceae > Dialister > Dialister sp. i34-0019-2H8. Next base: position 2,358,004 of record NZ_BAABYQ010000001.1, on the reverse strand, counting down.
TATGATGACGGGATGCGGCATGTCCGGCGGAGATAAGAAGGCGGCAGCATCCGGCAATGGGCAGAAGGTCGAGCTGAAGCTGGCATATCAGCTGCCGTCCGAGCATCATCTGTCCAAGAGTGTAGAAAAATTTGCCAAAGAGGTCAATGAAAGATCCAAGGGTTCGATCGAGGTCAAGGTATACCCGGCCGGACAGCTCTACAATGACCAGAATATGAATGATGCGCTCATGAGCGGCGGGCTGGATATCGGTCTGAACTCTACCGCGCGCTGGTCCATGGTCGTACCGGCACTCAAGGTCCTCGATCTGCCGTTCGTCCTGCCGACCATCGAAGCGGCTGACAATGCGCTCGATGGAGATCTGGGCTCGAAGCTGACGGCAGAAATGGAAAAGAAGGGCGTTCATCCGCTGATCTGGGCTGACTATGGCTATGTACAGTTCTGCAACAATGCCAAAAAGATCGAAAAGCCGGAGGATTTCAAGGGACTGAAGATCCGTTCTTACTCTGAAACATCGGCTGACATCATCCAGGCGCTCGGCGCTTCTCCGACGACCATGAGCTCTTCGGAAGTGTACATGGCGATCAAGAATGGCACCATCGACGGACAGTCCTCCGGTCAGACGGCGATCCTGTCTCGCAAGATCTACGAAGTCTGCAAGTACTTCACCACCACGAACCATTCCTATGTCGGCTTCCTGCTCGCGATCAATGACAACTCTTGGAAAAAGCTGTCTCCGGATCAGCAGAAGCTGGTGAATGAAGTCGCTAAGGAGATCCGCGATGAGATCCGTAAGGAGACCAAGGCGGAGGATGACCGCTGCCTGAAGGAGCTCGCTGCCAAGGGCATGGATGTCTACACGGTTCCGGCGGATGAAGTGAAGCTGTGGCAGGATGCGACTGCCTCTGTCATCGAGAAGTTCGAACAGGAACAGGGCGACTTTGGCAAGCAGCTCGTGGAAGACTGCAGAAAAGCATCGAAGAAATAAGAGACTGGTTTGCCGCTGGGGTCAGCGGTCGGGTAAAGTGGTGACTGGTGGCTAGGGATTAGAAGCAAGCGGTGATTGAAGTAGCGCAGTTGGCATGCTGACCGTTCTGCAAGGAGGATCTCTCGGCTACGCTCGAGATGACGACGGCGCGAAGCGCTATCAAAACTCCGCGGCGCTTCATTATTTTTTGCGCCGCATCACCCCCTCTGAACCCTATGAACCTGTAGAACCCGCTCCCCCTCTTTTGCAAACAATCAAGGGGCAGCACGCCCCGTGGGCTAACCCTGAACCCTTAAACCTATCAACCACCCTATATATTTGTATTAAATAAAGGAGGGCTGTCATGCGTTCTGTTTATAAAATGTTTGATCGAGCTCTTGGCTGCGTGACATGCACGGCTGCTGCGATCGCGGGGCTGGCTATTCTGGCGACAGCCTTCATCATCTGTTATGAGATCATTGCCAGAAGCATCCTGCATCGCCCGACTGTCTGGGCGATGGAGATTTCTACCTATCTCCTGATCCTTGCAGGCTTTTTCGGCATGTCCTACACCATGCGCACGCATGGTCATATCTTTGTTGATTTCCTGTATTCCCGCTTCCCGAAGGGGGTGCGCAGGGGCATGGATATCTTCACTTCGCTTCTGTCGCTCTTTGCGCTCTATGTCTGCATGACGGAGTCTACGAATTACATGCTGATGAGCCTTGAGAATGGCATCGTTTCGCCGACGCTTCTGCGTGTGCCGCTCTGGATCCCGCAGACCTTCATGGTGATCGGCTTTGTACTGCTGTTTTTGGAAACCCTGAATCATTTTCTGGGTGATTTCTTTGCACAAGAGGAGGACTGACCTATGATCCTTGCAGGTTTTGCGCTGTTCATCATCTTCCTCCTTGTCATCGGCATGCCGGTCGCCTTTACGCTGAGCATTGCCGGTATCCTGGGGATCATCCAGTTTATCGACATGTCCACCCTTTCGCAGGTGCCTGTCATCGCGTACAAGACGCTGGACTCTTATGTCCTGACGTCGGTGCCGCTCTATATCCTGATGAGCCAGATCATGCTGACGGGCAAGGTCGGCAGCGGGCTTTTCGAGCTTGGCAGCAAGTGGATGGGCCATCTTCCCGGCGGCCTTGGCATCGCGACTATTTTCGCCTGTGCGATCTTTGCGGCGATCTCCGGCTCTTCCGTGGCGACTGCGGTCACTATCGGTGCGATGGCGATCCCGGAAATGCTGAAGCGTGGCTATGACAGAAAGCTCGTCGTCGGCTCTGTCGCTGCCGGCGGTACCCTCGGCATCCTCATCCCGCCGTCCATTCCGATGATCCTTTACGGTACCATCACCGATGAATCCGTCGGAAAGCTGTTCATGTCCGGCGTCGTACCGGGGGCGCTTTTGACGCTTGCTTTCGTGGCGTACATCGTCATTGCCTCTTGGAATAAGCCAAGAGAAGAAAAGGCTTCGACGGAAGAAAAGATGAAAGCGCTCCGTGATAATATCTGGGGGCTTCTGCTGCCGGTCATCATCATCGGCGGTATCTATACCGGCGTTTTCACGCCGACGGAAGCTGCTGCTGTCGGTACGATCTATGCGCTCGTCATCACATTCTTCGTCTACAGGAGCCTTTCTGTCAGTGATATGCCGGGGATCCTCCGCTCGACCATCAAGACATCCTGCATGATCTTTGCCATCATGGTCGGCGCTATGCTCTTCGGCTATATCCTGACTGTGCTGCAGGTCCCGCAGGCGCTCATGTCTCTCGTGACGGAAGGGCATATGAACCGCTGGGTCATCCTCATCGGCATCAATATCGTGCTGCTCATTCTGGGGTGTGTGCTGGAAACAGTTTCCATCATCCTCATCACGCTGCCGATGCTCTACCCGATCATCAAGGCGCTGGGCTTCGATCCCATCTGGTTCAATGTCGTGCTCCTGATCAATATGGAGCTGGCCCTCATTACACCGCCGGTCGGCATGAATCTTTTCGTCATCAAGGGCATCAGCGAGGACAGCTCGATCCAGGATATCATCGCCGGCTCTGCCCCTTTTGCTTTCATCATGGTGCTGGAGATCGCGCTTCTCTGCTTCTTCCCTGGCATTGCCACCTGGCTGCCGTCTGTACTGAAATAAAGCAAATAAAAAGACCGCTACGGCGGTCTTTTTTATGGAATGAGAAATGCGAAATTAGAAATGAGAAATGGCGGTGCGGTGCAAAAAAATGAAAAGCACCGCAGAGTATAAAGTTGGAGCAGGGAAGGGCAGGATACCATTTTCCATTGGACTGGGAAACGAGAGGCAGCATGGTGCATGGCAGGACAGCGTTTACGCCAGGTGAGCACGAATTTCTAATCCCCAGTCACTAGTCCCCAGACACCCTTTACACATGCAGCGGATTATGCACATTGAATGGCATGAGGTGATCGAGGCTGTACGGGGTCTCCTGATAGACGAAGTTCAGCCAGTTGTGATAGAAAAGGTGGGCGTAGCTGCACCAGACGAAGCGCGGCTTTTCCTGCGGATCGTCGTAGGGGTAGTAGTTTTCCGGCAGGCGGATGGGAAGGCCCTTCTCGCGGTCTCTTTTATATTCCCATTCCAATGTGCGAAGGTCATACTCGAAGTGGCCGAGGACGAAGATGCGGCGGGACTCCTGATCGGAAATGATATTGATGCCGTTCTCGGAGGAGCGGGAGAGGACGGTGAGCTCCGGTGTCTCATCGACCTTTCTGTCGTCGATGGAGGTGTGGCGGGACTGCGGGATGAAGTAGCGGTCGTCAAAGCCGCGGAGGAGCGGGTGGTAATCCACCGTGAGGCCGTACTGGTAGATGCCGAAGAGCTTGCGGGGGAGGATGCGTTTCTCTACTCCGTAGTCACGGTAGAGCCCGGCCTGTGCCGCCCAGCAGAAATGCAGGGTGGAGAAGACGTGGGTATCCGCCCATTCGAAGTATTTCATCATCTCTGGCCAGTACTCGACTTCTTCGTAGGGCATCTTTTCGACGGGCGCGCCGGTGATGATGAAGCCGTCGTATTTCTCGTCCTTGATGTCATCGAAGGTGAGATAGTTCTTGGACAGGTAGGAGCGGTCCGTGTGGGTGGTCTCGCGAGACGCGATGCGGGCGAAATCGACCGAGAGCTGCAGCGGGGTGTCGCCTAAGAGACGGAGCAGCTGCACTTCTGTCGGCTTCTTGATGGGCATCAGATTCAGGATCAGGATCTTCAGTGGGCGGATATCCTGTGTTCGTGCGCGCGCTTCATTGATGGTGACGATCCCTTCTTTTTTTAATTCTGTGATGGCGTCCAGGCCATCAGCGATTTTGATCGGCAAAGTAAAGACCTCCTTGGGCAGACAGTCAAGTAAAGGATTTTTGAGGGAATGAGGAGTGGCAGGGCTTAGACCAAAGGTCTTTGAAACCATAAAAAAACTCTCGTCCCCAAAGGGACGAGAGTTCGTGTTACCACCCAATTTCGCATCTGCGTCGCCGCAGATGCCTTTTAAGGTACGATGTTTCCATGATACCCAAGCTCTGTAACGGGAGCACCCGGGCTGCTTCATCATTCAGCATACCTGGCTCAGAGGCCATCTTCCATGGTCTGACTGCACGCCCTTTCACCATATGGGCGCTCTCTTTGCCAGTCTGCGATCATGTACTCTTCTCTTCACTGCCTGTGTGAAATTATTAGTAATATAGCACGTTACAAGGGAGAAAGTCAAGGGGATAGAATGGGCCGGCGTTTCCCTGGTCCTAGGTTAGCCCATGGGGCGTGCCGCCCCCTTGATTGTGGATGAAAGCTCGACTTGAATGAGGAGTGAGGAATGAGGAGTGAGGAGTGAAGGTGGCGGCTTCGCCGAGATCCTTCGGCTCAGGTCGCAGCTGTTCTGGCATCCGTTATCTCACATACGACGTTTCTCGCCGCTCAGGATGACGAAACGGGGCGATGCCCGAAAGTCGTATTCAAGTCACCAGTCACTTGAGGTTCCTAATCCCCAATCCCTAATCCCTAGGCACTCATCCCTTTTTCAATTCTTTGTACACTTCTTCTGCGATCTTTGCATTGCTTTCGTCCACCATGGCAGGGAGGCGGTAGAGATCGAAAAGCATCCAGAGGAAGCAGCCCCCGACGGTCATGAGATAGAAGAGATTGCGCGCGGAATTTCCCAGATAGAAGTAGTGCAGACCGAAGAACCAGCAGAGGGTGGCGATCCAGAGCTTTTTCTTTTTCGCGGGGAGGCGTTTTTCCATGCCGCGTTCTTCTTCGGTGGAGAGCGCACAGATCCAGTAGGGCCAGCCTTTCTGATAGCCGTAGAGGATCTCTGCCGCTTCCTCATAGATGGCGTGAGTGGAGCGGGCGCGTTTCAATGCATCTGTTTCTCCTTGGATGGCGGCGATGCGCGCCGTAAAAGCCGCGGGATCATCCATGAGAGGAGTCACCTCTTCATTGATGGGGAGGATATCGAGCGTGGTATTCGTGAAGAAGGCATCGCAGTATTCCTGATATAGCTTTTCCATGGCGGGCATATTCTCACTGATGTCTGCGGTGAGGATGAGGTCGTCTGCCAGAAAGGCGTGAAGGGCCTTCATATCCTTGGCAATGGCCTGCCTTTCCTTTTGGTCGCAGTCCTGAAAGCAGAGGGAGTCGACCTCTGCGCCTTCGCGCACGCGCAGGGCGGCGAGGGACTTGACATGAAAATCGGGCATTGAGCCTTCTTTGATGAGCACCAGAATGGTGTAGTTATGCACTTTTCGTCTGAGCTGACCCATGAGAAAGACTCCTTTTATATCAATGGTGACTGGGACTTGAATACGACTTTCGGGCAGCGCCGTTTACAAAAATCGGCGCGAAGCGCCGCACCACCCCCCTTGAACCCTTGAACCCTTGAACCCTTGAACCCTTGAACCTTTGAACCTCTTTCGCAAACGATCAAGGGGAGGCACGCCCACGGGCTGAACCCTGAACCTTTTATTTCACATTCGACTCTTCGCCCATGCGTTTTAGCGTTTCTGCATTACGGCTTTCGGAGAGGATGTAGAGGAAGTCGCCGGCGCGAAGGCGGGTATCGGGGTCGGGGATGAGGCTTTTCCCGGAGCGCTTGATCTCTACGATGACGGTCTGCTTCATGGGAGGAAGCTCGGAGATTGGACGGTTTTCCAGAAGGGAGCCGCTCGCGATGGGGACTTCGATCATATTCTTTTCTTCTTCACAGGCGGTATCGGGGCTGGCGGCGAGAGATCTTTGGAGAAGGGCATCGTAGATCGGGCGTCCTCTCAGGATCTCTGCGGTGATATAGGCGATGGCAGAAGCAAAGGCGAGGACCATGAGGTGACCGAAGTCGCCTGTCATCTCAAGGATGAGGAGGGTCCCGGTGATGGGAGAGCGCACGCTCGCGGCGAAGAGGGAGACCATGCCGATGATGATGACATTCGGCGTGTACACCGCAGAGAGAAGTCCTGCATTGACGAGGAGATTCGCCAGCACGGCGCCGGTCAGGGCGCCGATGACGAGCAGGGGCAGGAAGAATCCGCCGGGCGCGCCGCAGCCGTAGCTGATGAGGGTGAAGATATATTTGGTTGCCAGAAGAAGCAGCAGAAAGGCGAGCGGGTAGCTCGTGACGGCGAGCTGGTCGACAAGATGGTTGCCGCCGCCCAAGACCTGTGGGAGGAGGAATCCGAGCGCACCGGCACAGAGAAGGGCAAAAATGATCTTGGATGCCTGCGTCCTAAAGACCTTCGGATGGTAGAAGGCGCCGATGTGAAGGAGGCCGTAGTTGAAGATGATACCGGCGAGGCCGCAGATGAGGGCGATGAGAGCCACATACCACAGGTACTGGGCAGGGAGCGGGACGAGATCGACGAAATGGAAGCTGGTCCCATTCCCGAAGAAGCAGCGGGTGACGATGGTCGCTGTGATGGCTGATGTCATCGTGGGGAGAAGGACGGCGCCGGAGAAATTGCGGTGGAGCTCTTCTAGGGCAAACATCATGCCGGCGAGCGGCGCATTGAAGGCGGCGGCAAGCCCTGCACTCGCACCGCTGGTGATGAGGTATCGCTCCTCCATGCGTGTCCGGCCGAGCATGCGTGAGAGGCCCTGCCCGGCGACGGCACCGATCTGGATGGAGGGGCCTTCGCGGCCGAGCGAGAGCCCTGCGCCGATGCCGATGGCTCCGGCGAGGATCTTCACCCAGAGGATGCGTAGCCATTTCATTTTCATGAGGCCCAGGATGACGCCCTTTACCTGCGGGATGCCGGAGCCGCCGGCCATGGGGGCGTAGCGGCACATGGCGCAGAGCGCGCCGCCGATCACAAGGAGAAGGAGCGTGTAAGAAAGAAGAGGCAGGAGGTCATCCTTGCGAAGCGCCGGGATGAGGTAGGCGTAGTAGAGGTGGATGCGTAGGGCTTCGGATTCATTCAGGAGAAATCGGAAGAGACTGATCGAGAGTCCGCCTGCGATGCCGACGAAGATCCCTTCGATGAAAAGACGCAGACGGAACTGGTGCCAGTTGTCGAGCGCCATGTAGGTTTCGAAGAGCTGGCGGTTCAAGGAGGAACCGCTTTGATTTTTGGAAAACATAGGGCCTCCTTTGGGAAAGTGACCAGGGATTGGGAGTGGCTGGTGACTAGGGACTGGTGACTAGGGATTAGTAGCTAGGGATTAGGCGTTAGGGAAACACGCCCCACGGGTTCACCTTATAAATCCACCTGATAGGTCAGTACGGCATCGATGGCGGAGATGGCATTTTCCCATGCGGTGATTGTATCATTCATTTCGTGTTCATAGAATTCATCATCGATGTATTTCATATTGATCTTGACGTTCAGGATCGAAGCATGGATGCAAGCCATGGCAAGCTGGGCAGCCATGATGGCGTCGCTGATGGCGTTCTTATTTCCTTTGAGGAGAAGGTTCGTGAAGCTCGGGAGCAGATCGCTCATGGTCTGCGCCATCTGCTGCGGGACTTCGATCGCTTTCTTGAAGGCTTCGAGCTGTTTTTCCTGTCTCTCCGCCAGCGGAAGCGGACGGATGGCGCGCAGGGTGTTCATCAGCTCCAGGAAGGACTTGGCATCCTCATCCATCAGATCGAGGAAGATGGAGCGGGCCATCTGAAAGACGGCGGCATATTCAGCTGCTTTTTCGTGGAATTCTGCGTAGTTTTTATTGGATTCTGTCAGATGGCAGACCATCTCGGCGAGCGCACAGGCCTGCGCGCCTACGAGCCCGGCTGCTGCGCCGCCGCCGGGGGCGGCTTTCTTGCTGCCGAGATCGTCTAAGAAGTGATCGATGGTGCCCTGTCGGAAAGGTTTGTTGTCCATGGTGTGTACCTCATTGATAAAAGGATAAATAATAAAAAGAAGCACTGGTATAACAGATCCTGCTTGGAACCAGTGCTTTTAAGTTGTTTATTATTATACAACATATAAAGGAGCGGAGGAAGGGTGGAGGTTGGGTCCTGGCGTGAAGAGGCATCAGAGCTCTTGGGGAGGAGCGAAGGCGCCCCATCCCCTGCACCGGGGATGGGACGCTCTCTTTCCTTTAATGAATCTCTTTATATATTGTAAGAGAATTTTTTTGTGACAGGTGATGAACGAAAAAAATCTTTCGGAAAACTATTTGACGGATATTTCTTTCTATGGTACAATAAACAACGTCATATGGCGAAATGCCTGTGACGGGAAAAATATGGCGGGTGTGGTGAAGTGGTTAACACGGCGGATTGTGGCTCCGTTACGCGTGGGTTCGAGTCCCACCACTCGCCCCATTTTTTTTTGCATGAAATCCGATATTATCGGACTTCATGGGGGCATCGCCAAGCGGTAAGGCAACGGACTTTGACTCCGTTATCGGTGGTTCGACTCTACCTGCCCCTGCCAGAAAACAGGAATGAGCCTGAAGATCTTTTCGCGAAGAAAATTTCTTCAGGCTCATTTTTTTATGCATTTCACATTGATAGACTCCTATGTGAAAAATAATTCATGCATTGCGGGCTATGCAACTTTGCGATAATTGAACTCTTTTAATTGTTTCATTTTTCTATAGGATGTGATACTATAAATATAATCAATATGGAAAAGAGCCTCTCCCGGTGAGAAGCCCTGAGGAAAATGAGGGGAGTCAATGCACTATGAGAGTGATCATGGCTGGGATGATTCGGGTGCTGTCCTCGGCATGAGACAGCGCGGTAAAGCAACGCAAAATCATATACTTTTTGCTTGAAAGCATATCTTTTCCTGCTCGTTACTTGATGCAATAGAAGCGATCAGATGCTTTTATTGCATTTTTTTTATTCAGAGATCTCCGATAGAGATATATGGCTTTGGCTTCGGTGAGGAAAGGTGGTCGCTGTGGGAAAACAGGTAGTATGGAATGATAAAAGGATCGTAGGTTCGCCTGTGGTTCACATGGGATGCCTCGCGGTGGTGCTGTTCGCCTTCTGGATGGCGCTCTCGGGACATACGGAGACGAAATTCATCGTATACGGCGTGATCACGGCGCTGGTGACGACATGGCTGACGTATCCGCTGCTTCTGGTGCCGAATAAGGAGGAGAGCCGTCTCTACTATGTCTTTGGCTTCTCCCCTTTGAAGATGATCTGGTACTTCATCTGGCTGATGTGGCAGCTCGTGCTCGCGAATGTCGATGTGCTTCTTGCCGAGACGTCGCAGGAGCTCCAGATCGATCCGAAAGTGGTACGCTTCTATTTCCGGGCGGACAATCCGATGGCATCGACGATCCTGGCCAATTCCATCACGCTGACGCCGGGGACGGTCACCATGAATGTGACCGATGACGGACTTTATGAGATCCATGCGCTGACGAAAGGGGCGGCGGATGGTCTTGTGGACGGCGGGATGCAAAGAAAGGTGGCATGGCTCTATGGCATGCCGCTTGATTTCGAGGTGGTCGAAGAAAAGGAAGGTGAGGAATGATCATGATGGTTCTTCTCTATGTCGTGATGCTGGTGCTTCTCTTCGTCATCGCTCTCATGCTCCAGCGACTCTTCAACGGGCCGACGATCTTTGATCGGATGAATGCTTTGGGGGTCATCGGGGCGGATACGATCTGTCTCATCGTGGTCTTCGGCTTCATCGACAAGCGTCCGGATATGTATGTGGATATTGCGATCTCTTACGCGCTTTTGGGATTCTTGGGATCCCTCATCGTGGCGAAGTTCATAGGAGGGAATAAGATATGAGTGAACTCGGCTTTACCTCTCCTCGGGAAATGGCAGCGGCGCTTTTCATCATCGGCGGGCTTATCTTTTTCATCGGCTCGGGCATCGGGATGCTCCGGCTTCCGGATTTCTACAGCCGCATCCATGCATCCGGCAACAGCGAGACGCTGGGCTGCATGCTGACCTTCATCGGTCTTATGATCTACGAAGGCGCGACACTGACCTCTCTCAAGATCGCATTCGTCTTTCTTCTGGTTTTCATGGCGAACCCGATCGGCTCACATATTCTGAGCAAGTCGGCCTATAAGTCCGGCCATCCGATCTGGACGCTCAAGACGAAGGGCGCGAAGAAGCTCCTCGGTCTTGCGGGTCCGGATCACAGCATTGATGAACCGGTGGGACATTTGGAAAAGGAGGAAAAATAATGGAAATCTATACGATCGAAGCCATTCTTCTGGTTTTCCTGATTCTGATCACCTGCGCGGTCATCTTCTGCAAGGATATCCTCTCCGCAGCTATCATCTACAGCGCGTTCAGCTTCTGCGCGGTGCTCCTGTACCTCATGATGGGTTCTCCGGATGTGGCTTTCACAGAAGCGGTCATTGGTACGATCTCTACGATCTTCTTCGTAGCATCGCTGAAGAAAATTGATAGGTGGTGTAAGTAATGCGTGGACTGGTAGCGGTACTTCTGTCGGTCATGACGGCGCTCTTCGTCTCGGTAGTCACCTACCTCCCGGAGATCGGGGATCCGAATACGGCACCGAATACGCATGTCACACCGACCTATATCTCGCGCAGTGAGGAGGATACGGGTTCTCCGAATATCGTCACTGGCGTCATCATTGACTATCGAGGCTTCGATACCATGTGGGAGACCTCGGTCATGTTTCTGGCAGGGCTGACGACGGTCCTCATCCTGACCAGCAATACGGTGGGCCGTCGTCCTGAAGAGGAGCCGGAAGATCCGGAGGAAGGAGAGATTATCAAATGAATAAACCATTTGGCGGTCTGATCCTGAATATAGCCTTCCGCATGCTGGTACCCTTCACGATGGTATATGCAGTCTACATCCTCTGCCTCGGTGAATTTTCTCCGGGCGGCGGCTTCCAGGCGGGGGCGCTGCTCTCGGTGGGCGTGCTGCTCGCGCGTCTCATCTTGGGCTTTGATACGAAATTCAATGTGCTGGGAAAAACATCGGTCGTGCTGGCCGGTGTCGGCACCTTCATTTATGCATTGACCGGCTGGCTGACGCTTCTGGGCGGGGCGGATTTCTTCCTGAATTACAATTACATGCCGATCCGGATGGAAGCGCAGAATGAAATGCATGCGACCGGGATCTTCCTCATCGAGATCGGCGTCGCCATCTGCGTCATGATGACGATCATCAATCTGCTGGATGCTATCGTGAAAAGGGGTGAAGAGCATGGACGTACTGAATGAATTCCTGAAAACAAAAGGTCTTTACACCCTGGTCATGATCCTTTTCTTCCTTGGCGTATATGGCATGGTCCTCAGCAAGAACTACATGAAAAAGCTGATGGCGATGAATGTCATGCAGGTCGCTGTCATTTATTTCTACCTGTGCTTTGCGCAGAAAGACGGCGCGATGATCCCGATCCAGAATGGCATCACGACGGATCCATCGATGTATATCAACCCGCTGCCGCACGGCCTGATGCTGACGGCTATCGTCGTCAGCCTTGGTACCACGGGGGTCGCGATCGCGCTCCTCATGCGCATCAAGGAGATCTATGGCTCCGTGGAAGAGGTCGAGGTACTGAGGAGGGCTAGTAAATGACACAGCACGCTCCCGTATTTATCGTACTTCTGCCGCTGACCGGCTCGCTTCTCTGCATGCTTTTCTCCCGCATCAGCCGCAATCTGGGCTCCTACATCGTGATGGCTTCCATCGCGGGCGCCTTTGCGAGTGCCTGCCTGGTGCTCCAGCATGTGCTTGAAAATGGCGGAGCGACTTGGCACTACATGATGGGCGGCTGGATCCCGCCGATCGGCATCGAATTTGCGCTGGACCCGTTGAACAGCATCCTTGCGGTGCTGGTCACCTTCATTTCCATGCTCGTCTCTCTCTACAGCCGGCCTTTTGTGAAGGATGAGGACTGGCTCCACGTCGGCGGCTACTATACGCTCTTCGGTCTTCTGACGGTCGGCCTTTCCGGCATGATCATCACCGGCGACGTATTCAACCTCTATGTCTATCTGGAGATCATGTCGCTTTCCGGCTATGCGCTGATCGCGCTGGGCGGGCGGAAATCCATGCTGGCGGCCTTCCGCTACCTCCTCATCGGGACCATCGGCGCGTCCCTCTACCTGCTGGGTGTCGGCTATCTCTATGCGATGACCGGTACGCTCAATATGGCAGACCTCGCGCAGCTCATCATCCCGCATCTGCATTCGCCGCTCTTTGCCATGGCAGTCGCCTGTTTTTTGATCGGCTTCGGCATCAAGATGGCACTTTTCCCGCTGCATGGCTGGCAACCGGATGCTTACACCTACGCACATCCGGGCGCAGCCGCTTTCATCGCAGGCCTCATGAGCAAGGCACCGGCATATGCACTCATCCGTTTTATTTACTACATTTTCCAGGTCGATAATCCAGTCGTGGAAAGTGCGCTGAATGTGCTGGGGATCTTAGGCGTGTGCGGTATCCTGATCGGCTCTGTCATGGCGATGGCGCAGTACGACTTCCGCCGCATGCTTGCGTACTCCTCGGTCGCACAGATCGGCTACATCGCCATCGGTCTGGCGATGGGCAATATGTACGGCTTCATCGGCGCCGTGATGCACATCATCAACCATGCCTTCATGAAGAGCTCTCTCTTCCTCGTCATCGGCGGGATCCAGTACCGCTTTGGCGAAGTGAATCTGTACCGCTTGGGCGGCCTCAATAAGAAGATGGCTATCAGCTCCATCACCGTGGCGCTGGCAGCGCTTTCCATGATCGGGCTGCCGCCGACCTGCGGCTTCTTCAGCAAGTGGTATCTCATGCTGGGGGCTTACACCGGCGGAGAGTATTTCTATATCTTCGTACTGGTTATCAGCTCGCTTCTCAATGCGATCTACTTCTTCCGCATCATTGAGCAGATGTTCGTCCAGCGGGAAGCCTCTCTGACAGAGGTGCATCCGCATAAGGGCAAGCTGGGCCTGCCGCTGCCGATGGTCATCCCGATCCTCATCATGGGCATCATGATCATCGCGCTGGGCTTTGGCAATGCGACCATCGTGACTGATGTGATTAAACTGGGACTGCCGGGGGTGTTTCTGAGATGACGATCATAGACTGCAGACCATTTCTGGCGGTAGGCGTTTCCTTCTTCGCTGCGATCCTGATCGCATTCAGCAGGAAATGGCCAAATGTACGTGAGGCATGGAGCGCCATCGCTTCCGTGATCATGTTTGGCATCATCCTTTCCATGGTGCCGGGGGTCCTGGATGGCAATCAGTACGAGTGGACCCTCTGCCGTATCACCGATACCCTGGGGCTCACGCTGAAGACGGATCCGGCGGGCATGATCTTTGCGACGCTTGCCTCCATGCTCTGGGTACCGATGAACTTTTACTCCATCGGCTACATGCGATGCAACAATGAAAAAGAACAGACTGGCTATTTCGCGGCCTTCGCGGTCTGCCTCTCTGCGGTCATGGGCATCGCCATGGCGTCGAACCTCATCACCTTCTTTATTTTCTACGAGCTTTTGACCCTTGCGAGCTACCCTCTGGTGCTTCATAAGAGAAATGCAGAAGCGCTCTCTGCGAGCCGCAAGTACCTCATTTATACACTGATCTCCGGTCAGCTCTTCCTCGCCGGCATCATCGCCGTCTACTGCATCGCAGGGACTGTCGACTTCAAGCCGGGCGGCTTCCTCACCCCGGACATGGCTCCGAAGTGGGTGCTCCAGTTCATCTTCATCCTGATGATCATGGCAGGCTCCGTTAAGGCGGCTGTCATGCCGTTGCACGGCTGGCTGCCGGCAGCCATGATCGCGCCGACTCCGGTTTCCGCCCTGCTTCATGCGGTGGCTGTCGTCAAGACTGGCGTCTTCGCTGTCCTTCGTGTCATCGGATTTGTTTTCGGGCCGCAGCTCCTCTCCCAGATCGGCGTCGTGGACGTCCTCGCATGGTTCGCTGCCGGCAGTATCATTATTTCCTCCCTCATCGCTATGCGGCAGGATCACCTGAAACGACGTCTCGCTTTTTCGACAGTCGGACAGCTCTCCTACATCGTGCTGGGCGCGGCTCTGCTCTCGCCGCTTTCCATTAAGGGCGCGTACCTGCACTTGGTCGCCCACGCGGTCATGAAGATCACGCTCTTCATGTGCGCCGGCCTCATCATTGCGCGAACGCACCGCAATAATATCAGTGAGCTCTATGGCATCGGGAAGAAGCTCCCGGTCACCATGGCCTGCTTCACCATCGCTTCCCTCGGTATCGCGGGCACGCCATTCCTGGTCGGCTTCGTCAGTAAGTGGAACCTCGCTCTCGGCGCGCTGCAGGCGGGGAAACCTCTCTACATCCTGATCTGGGTCGCCAGTGCGCTCCTCGCAGCGGCTTATCTAATGCCGGTCGTCCGCATGGCTTACTTCCGGCATGATCCGCAGGAAAAATTCCGTAAGTACGGGGCATTCAGCTATTCCATGCTGATCCCGATCTGCATCACGACAGCGCTTGCCGTCATCCTCGGCGTACTGCCGGATGTATATCCGCATTTCTATGATCTGGCCGATATGGCCGCAAGCGGCATCTGCGCCGGATGGAACGGGGGGTGGCTGAAATGACGAAGAAAAGAATTTATATCCTGGCCGCTGTCATTCTACTCGTCTCCTGCGCGGCTGAGATCGCAGGCGTACATCTGCACAGCCCGTCATGGTGGCCGCTTCCTTTCGGCTATGATATTTTCTTCGGGTTTGTGTCCGGATGGATCCTGATCATCCTTGCCAAGCTCATCATGGCGCCGCTCCTGCAGCGCAGTGAGAACTACTATACACGCGGAGGAGGTGGCCACATTGAGTAATGCATGGCATCCTGGCATCATCCTCATTCTCGTCGGACTCATTGCGGCCATTGTACCGAAAGCGCTTCGGAGAGTGGTCCTTGCCATCGGTCCCTTCGCGGCCCTTGCTGCCGCGCTCTCTATGCCGATGGGCACAGACCTCTCCATGGAATTCTTTGGCACCGGCTACATCCTAGACTACTTCCATGTGGATGGTTTAAGCTATGTCTTCTGCATGATCTTTGCTCTGATGGCCTGCATCGGCGGGATCTACTCCTGCCACAATGACAGCCGCATCGAAGCCTTCGCCTCCTTGGCCTACGCCGGATGTGCGCTTGGCGTCACTCTTGCCAAGGACTGGATGACTTTCATCGCCTTCTGGGAAGGCCTTGCGGTGACATCCCTCTTCCTGATCTGGTGCCATCATACACCGGCCTCGCGCCGCGCAGGCTACCGCTACCTCATGGTCCACATGCTGGGCGGAAACCTTCTGCTCTATGGCATCTTCCTCGAGGTCGGTGCTGGAAACGGCCTCGTCATGAACCTCTCAGCGGGCGCGCACAACCTGCCCTTCTGGGCGATCCTCATCGGCATCGCCGTGAATGCGGCCATCCCTCCGGTGAATGCATGGCTGGTCGATGCATATCCGGAAGGCACCATCACCGGCTCCGTTTTCCTTTCCTCCTTCACCACGAAGGTCGCTGTCTATGCGCTCATCCGCATCTTTGCGGGGACTGACTTCCTCATGGCTGCCGGCTGCTTCATGGCGCTCTATGGGGCGCTCTATGCGATCATGGAAAATGATATGCGCCGCCTTCTCGGCTACCACATCATCAGTCAGGTCGGTTTCATGGTCGCCGGTGTCGGCGTCGGCACGGCGATGGCTCTGAACGGTGCGGCGGCGCATGCCTTCTCGCACATCCTCTATAAGTCGCTCCTCTTTATGTGCGCGGGCGCGATCATCTATGCGACAGGCATCCGCAAGATCAATCAGCTCTCCGGCATGGCAAAGAGAATGCCATTCGTCGCTCTCTGCTTCTTCGTCGCTGCCTTCTCCATCTCCGGCGTACCGCTTTTCAATGGCTTCATCAGTAAGACCATCACCATCGCGGCAGCGGCAGAAGCCGGCTATGACTGGGTCTACACCCTGCTTGAGCTTGCCAGCGTCGGTACCTTTTTATCTATCACACTGAAGATGGGCTACTTCATTTTCCTTCGGAACGAGGAAAAAGACATTGTCATGAAGCACAAGCTCCCGAAGAATATGTACGTCGCGATGGGCCTTGGCGCCTGCCTCTGCTTCCTCTACGGCGTATATCCGGATCTGCTTTACCGCTTCCTGCCATTCGGCGCCGTCACCTACGAGCCCTTCACGGCAGCCCACCTCCTGTCTTATGTAGAGATCCTTGTCGTCACCATGGTGCCGTTCATGATGTTCCTTCCGAGGATGGAGCCGCACACCGCCCTCAGCCTCGATACCGACTGGTTCTACAGAAAGCCCTTCGCGGCGATCATGAACTTCGTGAGCGGACTCATGTGCGCACTCTGCAAAGGCCTTGGCGATGCCTGGGGCATTGCGAATGATAAATTCATGGATCTCACGAGCAATCCGATGGACTTCCTGGATGCACGTCCTTTCCGGAAACGCACGCATTACAATCCGGAAAACTACCGTACCTCCATCGCCGATCCGATGATGATCATTCTGACGGTCCTCGTCAGCTGCGCGGCCTACTTCATCACGTCGCTCAGATTTTAAGAAGAAGCTCTTCCGAAAGGGAGAGCTCCTTTTGGGTGCAAGGTTAGCCCCGGGGACGTGTTGTCCCTTGATTGGGGATGAAAGAGGGGGGAACGGGTTCTACAGGTTCAGAGGGTTCAGAGGGGGTGGTGCGGCGCATAAAAACAGGGAAGCGCCGCGAATATTTATGGGGCGATGCCTGAAGGTCTCTTGATAGCAGGTTTCCCTCGTATCGTCAGCCTTCCCCTCGAGGGGAAGGTGCCCCGAAGGGGCGGATAGGGCACAGGCGGTATGAAAGACAGATGAGGACAGCGGAGAGGTGTGCGGCACATGTGGGGAAAGCGTGAGTCTCAGGCCGCGAATGACAAAGATTTCTTGCTTCGCTCGAAATGACGATACAGGAGACTGATGTCTCCTGGCCTCTTAATCACCCAATCAGCGTTTCCTTAGCAAGCTGACCGTTCTGCAAAAGGGATCTCTCGACTTTGCTCGAGATGACGATGGCGCGAAGCGCTATCACAATTCTGCGGCGCTTCATTATTTTTATGCGCCGCACCACCACTCCTCACTCCTAACTCCTCACTCCTAACTCCTCACTTCTAACTAGAGAGCAAAGCTTTCATCCACAATCAAGGGGCAGCACGCCCCATGGGCTAACCCTGAACCCTGAACCCAATTTAAGTCTATCCTTATTTCATAAAAATATGTCATTCTTGCACATTATGCATTTGACATTTTATTCAAATAGGTATACTATAAGTGAAGCGATTTGAAATTAAGTGTACATTTCAAGCTAACGATTCTTATCTTCATTGTTTAGGAGGACATGATGGACGCAAGAGAGAATGCTTATGTATTGTGGTTTGATGAACTGCACAGAAAAGATGTCAATCTGGTCGGAGGGAAATCTTCTTCTCTGGGTGAACTGACGACCTCGACCGGCGTGCCGGTACCATACGGCTACGCGACGACAGCTCATGCTTACCGTTATTTCATGGATGTCACCGGACAGAACAAAAAGATCCACGAACTGCTGCAGGGGCTTTCCGATGTAGAAGACTCTGTCGAACTCCATGAAGTATGCACTAAGATCCGCGAAAGCATCGTTTCCGCTGAAATGCCGGAAGACCTCGCGACTGCGATCGGCGATGCTTACGAAGAACTCTCCAAGAAAGTCAACGAAGAAAATCCCTATGTAGCCGTTCGTTCCTCTGCTACCGCAGAAGACCTGCCGGATGCTTCCTTCGCAGGCCAGCAGGACACCTACCTGAATGTCACCGGCCGTGACATGGTCATCCGTAAGGTCAAGGAATGCTACGCATCCACCTTCACCGACCGTGCTGTATACTACAGAGCGAAGAAGAACTTCGACCATGAAAACGTCGCTCTCTCCGCTGCTGTACAGATGATGGCTGACTCCAAGGTCGCAGGCGTCATGTTCACCGTGAACATTGCCAACGGCGATGACAAGTCCATCATGATCGAAGGCTCCTGGGGTCTTGGCGAATATGTCGTACAGGGCACCGTCACCCCGGATAACTTCATCATCAACAAGGAAGACCTCACCATCGCTTCCCGCCATATCAATGAAAAAGCCATCGAACTCGTTCGCAAACCGGGCGGCGATGTAGAAGAAAGAAAAGTACCGGAAGAACTTGCCAAGGCGCAGGCTCTCACTGATGAACAGGTCGTCCAGCTCGCTACCTATGCGAAAGCCATTGAAAAGCACTATGGCTGCTACATGGATATGGAATGGGCTGTCGACCACCAGAACCGCGTCTGGATCCTCCAGGCTCGTCCGGAAACCGTTTGGTCCAAGAAGAATAAAGAAAAGAAAGCAGGCACTGAAGTGAAACTGACCACCGATCATAAAGTACTCGTCAAAGGTCTTCCGGCCAGCCCGGGAATGGCAGCAGGCAAATGCCACGTCATCACCGACCCGAAGGATATCAATGAATTCCAGGAAGGCGAAGTCCTCGTCACCACGATGACCTCCCCGGACTGGGTACCGGCTATGAAGAAAGCCATCGCGATCGTCACCGATGCTGGCGGCATGACCTGCCACGCTTCCATCGTTTCCCGCGAACTCGGCATTCCATGCGTCGTCGGCACCAAGAGCCGCAGCGTAGAAGCGACCAAAGTATTGAAATCTGGTCAGGATATCACCATCGACGCACAGAACGGCGTCGTTTATGACGGCATCGTCGCTGACCTTGTGAAGAAAGACGAACCGCAGCAGGCACAGGGCGCTGCTCAGACCGTAGTCGCTGAATACTTCGCACCGACCGGCACCGGCGTCATGATGAACCTGGGCGATCCGGATCTCGCTGATAAATATGCAAGCCTCCCATGCGACGGCATCGGCCTCATGCGTGAAGAATTCATCTGGACCACCTTCATCCATGAACATCCGCTCTACCTCATCGAACAGGGTAAACCGGAAAAAGTCATCGACATGCTCGCTGAAGGCATTTCCAAGGTCTGCCGCGCGCTGGCTCCACGTCCGGTCGTTCTCCGTTTCTCCGACTTCAAGTCCGGCGAATACAGAAACCTCAAGGGCGGCGACAAGTATGAACCGGTAGAACCGGCTGACCTGCTCGGCTGGAGAGGTGCTTCCCGTTACTATGACCCGACCTACACCGACGCTTTCCGTCTCGAACTCAAGGCAGTCAAGAAGGTCCGTGAAGAATTCGGTCTGAAGAACCTGAACTGCATGATCCCGTTCTGCAGAACCGTCGATGAAGCACGCAAGGTCACCTCCATCATGAAGGAAGAAGGTCTGGAAAGAGGTCCGGACTTCAAGCTCTTCCTCATGGCAGAGATCCCGGCCAACATCATTCTGGCAGATAAATTCAATGAATTCGTGGATGGCTACTCCATCGGCTCCAACGACCTCACCATGCTGGTACTCGGCTGCGACAGAAACAATGACACCGTTTCCGCCCTCTTTGATGAAAGAAACCTCGCGATCAAGAGAGCTGTCCGCCACCTGATCGAGACCGCACACAAAGACGGCAAGACTGTCTCCATCTGCGGCCAGGCTCCGTCCGTATACCCAGACTTCACTGAATTCCTCGTCAAGAGCGGTATCGACTACGTATCCGTCAACCCGGACATGGTCAAAGCCACCAAGAGAAATGTCGCTCGTATCGAACAGAGACTGATGCTCGATGCAGCTACCGGCAGAGGAATCAAAGATACAGAAGACTATACCTGGTGATCTCGGGCGCTCCGAAGGGAGCCTGCCTGCCCCGTGAGAACGGGTGCGGTCAAGTGAAGAGCCAGACACATTGTTGCCTGGGTGGGGACGCATGCGGCCCCAGATCGTCTTGACTGATCCGGCGATAGCTTTGAACTGAAAAATTCCGGTGACCGGGGCTGTTTTCGAGCAGTCCCGGTTTCCTGTCAATACAAAAAAGGAAGCAAATTATGCAGCTGACCAGCCGCCAAAAAGAAATTACCCGCATCGTGCGGGAAAATGGGCCGATCACAGGTGAAATGATCGCTGAGCGTCTCCATGTGACCCGAAGCGCCCTGCGGGGAGACCTGGCGGTGCTTCTCTCGGGAGAAGTGATCGCCGCCAGAAGGAGACTGGGCTACTACTACCTGGGAGGAGGAGAGGACCCGGCTGCGGCAGAGATCCGTTCCTGCACCGCAGAGTCCTGCATGTCCAGACCTGTTCTGGTCAGTGCAGAGTCGAATGCCTACGATGCCGCTGTCCTTCTTTTCACCGAAGACATCGGGACCCTTTTCGTGGGCAAGCCCGATGATGTCATGGGGGTAGTATCCAGAAAGGATCTGCTGAAGACCGCTATGGGCCGTGAAAATCTGACTAAAGTGCCGATCTCCATGGTCATGACCTCCCGGTCGAAGATGATCTTCGCAGAGCCGGACGAAGACATGGTATCCGTTGCCCAAAAGCTCATTGACTATGAGATCGACTGTCTGCCTGTCGGCATTTTTCAGGATGCCGAGGGCGAGAAGAAATTCAAGCTGATGGGCCGCATTTCCAAGACCAATATCACCCGCCTCTTCCTCGATCTCGGAACGAAGAAGAGATAAGGGGCTTCATGGGTTAGCCCAAGGGGCGTGCCGTCCCTTGCTGCTCATCTCATTTCCAATCAATGCCAAAGGAGGTCATCCTTTTGTCCAAAATACCAGAAGTGTACGTGGTTTCCGACTCTCTGGGGGAAACTGCGGAAAGTGTCGCCAAGGCGACCATCAGCCAGTTTGATGAAGACATCGACGTTGTGCGCGTGCCCTTCATCCGTCATGCAGAACAGATTCAGAAGGTCATCGAAGAGGCGGCAGAGCATGGCGCTGTTGTCTGCCATACCTTAGTCAGCCCGGAGCTTCGTGCGCATTTCGAGCGCATTGCGGAAGCCAACCATGTGAAGTATGTGGATATCCTTGGACCGATGATGGACATGGTGCAGACCATTTCTGAAACGAAGCCCCGTATGAAGCCGGGCATCATCCACAAGCTTGACGAAGAATACTTCAAGAAGGTCGAAGCCATTGAATTCGCCGTGAAGTATGATGACGGCAAGAATCCGGCCGGCTTCAAGAAGGCAGATGTCGTCCTGATCGGTGTATCCCGTACCTCGAAGACGCCGCTCTCCATGTACATGGCACACAAAAAATTCAAGGTGGCCAATCTTCCGCTCGTGCCGGAAGTGCCGCTGCCGGAAGAGATCTTTCAGGTGCCGCCCTATCGCATCATTGGGCTCATCATCGATCCGTACAAGCTGAATACCATCCGAAGCGAACGCATGAAGGCGCTCGGCTTCTCCGGGACAGCGAACTATACGGACATTGCCCGCATCGAGGATGAATTGTCCTACGCGAAGGAGATCATGCGCCAGCTCCACTGCCAGGTGCTCGATGTGTCGAATAAGGCCATCGAAGAGACGGCCAGCCGTATCATGTCGATCGTACAGAGAAATAAGGAGCTGTACGGAGATAAATATTAAGAAAATAATAAAAGCCCATCTGGCTTATAAGAGCCGGATGGGCTTTTGTTGTTGGGTTCAGGGTTCAGGGTTAGCCCGTGGGGCGTGCCGCTCCTTGATTACGATGGAAAGCCTCACTTGAATGAGAAATTAGAAATGAGAAATGCGAAATGGTGGTGCGGCGCATAAAAAGAAGAAGCGCCGCGGAGTATAAATAGTGGCGATGCCCGCGACTGGCATTCCAGTCACTAGTCACCAGTCACTCATTCTCCCAGATGGCTTTCTTCCTCGATGAGCTTGTACACGAGAAGTCCGGCATCGTAGAGATCCTGCTCCTTGAGGCTTTCACGGCTGGTGTGGAAGTCGGTCATGCCGACGCCGACAAGGACGGCGGGGAAGCCCTTTGCGGTGAACCAGTTCGCATCGCTTCCGCCGCCGCTCTTTGCGACGGTCATGGTCTTATCCATGGAGGCGGCAGCTTTTTTGAAGAGCTTCAGCGCGGGGTCGCTCTCCTTGACGAGGAAGGCATCATACGATTTCTCTGTATTGACGGAAAGAGAGCCTTCGGGGAATTTCTTCGCTGCCGTTTCGAAGGCATGGACCATCGTATCGACGAGTGCTTCGAGCTTCTTCGGATCGCGGCTTCTGGCCTCTGCGCGTACGACGCAGGCGTCCGGGACGATGTTCGTCGCAGTGCCGCCGGTGATGATGCCGATGTTGCAGGTGGTCTCCTCATCGATGCGTCCTGTCGGGCAGTGTGTGATCGCCTCTGCGGCCATGGCGATCGCATTCGTTCCCTTTTCCGGCGCCATGCCGGCATGCGCTGCGACGCCTTTCAAGGTGAAGGAAAGCTGGTACTGGGACGGGCCGGCGTTGTAGAGAGAGCCGGCAGGGCCGTCGGCATCGAGCACGTAGCCGAAGTCAATGCCTTGGATGTATTTTTCTTCGATGTACTTGGAGCCGAAGAGACCGATCTCCTCCTGTACGGTGAAAATGACAGTGATCTTGCCGTGCGGGATGTACATCTCCTTCATGAGGGCGATGCCTTCCAGGATGGCGGTCACGCCGGCCTTGTCATCGCCGCCCAGGATGGTGTCGCCTTTCGAGGTGAAGACGCCGCCCTCCAAGATGGGCTCGATGTCCTTGCAGTGTTCGACGCAGTCCATGTGCGCGGTGAGCGCGATGGAGGGAAGGCCCGGGGCATTGCCATTCCAGACGGCGATCAGATTGCCGCAGTTTCCGCCATTGACGGAGCCGTCATTGTCTTCGATGATCTTCGAGGCGCCGAGGCTTTTCAGCTTCTTTTTCAAATATTCGCAGACTTCACGCTCGCCTTTGCTCGGCGCGTAGAGGGAGACAAGCTCCGTGAAGGTGCGTTTCATTCGTTCTGTATTGACCATAGTAAGACCTCTTTTCTTGAAAATGTTTGGGATACTTTCATTATAGCGCATGAAGGAAGAGGGAAGAGGGTTCGTGTTGTCGGGTTCAGGGTTCTAGAAAATTAGGAATTAGGAATTAGGAATTAGGAATGAGGAATGAGGAATGAGGAATGAGGAATGAAGGTGGCGGCTTCGCCGCGAGTATATATGGGGCGATTCCCGAAAGTAGTATTCAAGTAATCAGTCACTAGTGACTAGGAGACATCAGACTCCCGTATCGTCATTTCGAGCGAAGCGCTGTCAAAACTCCGCGGCGCTTCTGATTTTTATGCGCCGCACCAACCCCTTTGAACCTCTTGAAACTATAGAACCCGCGGAACCTCTTTCTCGTGCGATCAAGGGAGGGAACGCTACGCGGGATGACCCCGAATTCTATTTTTCCAGCCAGAATCCCTTCCGGAGCGCTTTCCTGCCGTATTTTTGCTGGATACTGTCCATGGCTCTGGCGGCACGGGCGCGCTTCTCTTCTTTGTCTGAGAAGAGCGAAGGGATGGACAGAGGCGCGCCAAGATTCGACGCGGTGACGCCGATGAGGCGGATGCCTTCGGTGAGCGGGATGCGGGAAAGCAGGGTCTGGCAGGCACTGTCGATGGTCTCCTGCAGATTCGTCCCTTCCTCCAGAGACAGACTCCGCATGATGGTTTTGAAAGACGCGAAGCGGATCTTGAGAGAGATCGTGCGCGCGGCAAGATCGTGCCTGCGAAGGCGCTGTGCGACGATGTCACTGTGGATCGCGATCTCCCGATCTATCGTTGGGCGATCGGTCAGGTCATATTCATAGGTGGATTCATCGCCGATGGATTTCACCTGCCGGGAAGAGATGATGGGGCGCTCGTCGATGCCAAGGGAGAGGGCCTTCAGCAGAGGCCCCTGATTCCCCAGAAGGGCGGAGAGTTTTTCCGGCGCTGCCTCTTGGATGTCGGCGATGGTGCGAAATCCGGCGGCCAGGAGTTTTTTCTCCGTGACACTGCCTACGCCCCAAAGACGGCGCACGGGAAGGGGTGCGAGGACTTCCTGCTCTCTTCCGTAGGGGATGATGCAGAGGCCGTCCGGCTTATTCATGTCACTCGCCATCTTGGCAAGGAATTTATTTGGCGCGATGCCAACAGAGGCTGTGAGATGCACGGCGCAGCGGATCTCTTCTTTGATGGCGCGTCCGATCGAGCCAAGCGTCGGATACTGGCTTCCCATGCCGGAGATGTCGAGGAAGGCTTCGTCTAGGGAGATCGGCTCGTAGGCGTCCGCATAGTGGAGCATGACCTGATGGATCGCATCCGATGCTTCACGGTATGCTTCGAAGCGCGGCGCGACGAAGCAGCCATGGGGGCAGAGGCGCTTCGCCTGCGAGAGAGGCATCGCCGAATGTACGCCAAAGGCGCGGGCTTCGTAGGAGGCGGTCGCAACGACGCTCCGGCGGCTCTTTCCGCAGACGATGACAGGCTTGCCTTGGAGCGCGGGGTCGTCTCTCTGTTCGACAGACGCAAAAAAGGCGTCCATATCGACATGCATGATCCAGCGACGCATACGAACCCTCCTTTGTAAATGTATCAGCAAAATGTGGAATTGAAGTTTTCTGAGTGAGGAATTAGGAGTGAGGAGTGAGGAGTGTTGGAGTGGCGCGAAAAAATTAAAAAGCGCCGCAGAGTATAGAAATGGATAAAGTCACATTATTTTTCATGATAGTGATTTTTATGAAGCGTGTCAATTCTTTGACAAACGAGTGCAGTCTGTGGATAATGGGGAAGACAGGAGCATGAGAAATTAGTTTATTATGCGGCGCTATATGAATTGTGCGCCGCTACCTTTACTTCTCACTCCTCATTCCTAACTTGTTATAAAAGGAGGTTTCTATGAAATCATTAGTCCTTTGGTCTTCCCGCACGGGCAATACGAAGGCGGTCGCAGAGGCGATCTTTGAGGCACTGCCGGGAGAGAAGGAGATCATGGAGGAGGGGCGCGAGGGAAACGACCTCTCTTCCTACGACCTTGTCTTTGTCGGCTTCTGGGGCTACCGCCGGGGCGCAGATCCTCTCGCGCAGAAGACGCTTTCTTCCCTTTTCGGAAAACATGTGGCGATCTATGCGACCGCCGGTACCTGGCCTGATTCGGAGGCGGCCAAGATGTATCTGGCAAATGCCGCCGCTCTTCTTCCCGAGAATGCCACCTGTCTTGGCACCTTCCTCTGTCAGGGACGCGTGAATTCCTTCCATCAGAAGAAGCTGGCAGGGCTTGCTCAGGAGACGGCCCATGAAATGACCCCTGAACGCCTTGCCCGACTGGAGGAGGCCGAGAAGCATCCGAATGAAGAGGACTTCGCCCGCGCCAAGGCATGGGCGAAGGAAATGGCGGATCTGGTGACTAGTGACTAGTGACTAGTGACTGGTGACTGGTAGCTGGTGACTAGGGACTGGAGACTCAGAGACATCAGACTCCCGTATCGTCATTTCGAGCGCAAGCGAGAAATCTTTGTCATTCACGGGTGGCGGTTGATGTGTGGAAACCCAAAACGGGAAACCTGCCGTCCGCTGACCTTTGGGCATTGCCCCGTTTCGTCATCCTGAGCGGCGAGAAACGTCGTATGTGAGAGTACGAATGTCAGAACAGCTGCGACCTCGTCATCGATCTCGGCGGAGCCGCCACGAGAGCCCTGAACTCTGAACCCTAGTTACCAGTCAAAGGAGTCCGCTTTTCTCCCTCCTTCCTTTGGAAGGAGGTGCCCCGAAGGGGCGGAGGTTGGCTGCGTGAAGCGGTATTTTCACATGCGGGGATGCCAACCCCGCCTCGCTTCGCTCGTCTGCCCCTTCCAGAGGAAGGGGCGAGAATGATTCTTAATCGGGCATCGCTCCGTTTCGTCATCCGGAGCGGCGAGAAACGCTATATGTGAGAGTACGAATGCCAGAACAGCTGCGACCTCGTCATCGATCTCGGCAAAGCCGCCACGAGAGCCCTGAATTCTGAACCCTAGTTACCAGTCAACGCACTCCGCTTTTCTCCCTCCTTCCTTTGGAAGGAGGTGCCCCGAAGGGGCGGAGGTTGGCTCTCGAAGCGGTATTTTCACACACGGGGATGCCAACCCCGCCTCGCTTCGCTCGTCTGCCTCTTCCAGAGGAAGGGGCGAGAATGATTCTTAATCGGGCATCGCCCCCATATATATTCGCGGCGAAGCCGCCACCTTCACTCCTAATTCCTCACTCCTAACTCCTCACTTCTCATTCCTCATTCGAGCAAAGCTTTCATTCAGGGTCAAGGGGCGTCCCGCCCCACGGGCTGACCCTGAACCTATTGAACCCAATCATGACTACAAAACCTTCTTCTATGACACTCGGCATCCTTGCCTCGATCCTGGCCGCGCTTCTTTTCACACTGATGGACGTGTCTGCGAAAGCGGTCTCCTACTTGGGGACCGGCGAGCTGACGTTTGTACGCGGCCTCGTGGGGCTCTTCTTCCTGCCGCTCATCGCAAAGAGAGAGTCGCTCCCGCTTTTTTCCGGGAAGGACAGACTGCTCCTTCATACGCGCGGCATTTTCGGCGGGATGGGCATCCTGCTCTTTTTCTTCTGTCTCAAGGGGCTGACACTGGGCGATGCGGAGATCCTTGTCCAGCTCGCCGCGTTCTTCATGTGCATCCTTTCGCCGATCTTCCTTGCGACCACGCCGTCTGGGCAGGTGCGTGTCTGGCTCTTCATCATCGCTGCCGGCGCGGCGGTGGTGCTGAGGATCTGGGATTACTCCTCCTTTAACGGTTACGCACTTGTCGGCATCGTATCGGCCTTCTGCTCGGCGTGCGCCTACACCTGCATCGGCAGGCTCAATGAAAAGGGCGGCCACTCCGGCGGAGAGATCGTCTTTTATTTTCAGTTCTACAGCATGGCAGGCGGTCTTTTGCTGATGCTCGGAGAGGATCTTCAGATACCTGATGCGGCAGAATGCCTCTGGCTCTTTGCCCTGTCCTTCTCTGCTATTTTTGCACAGGTCTGCTTCACATGGGGGGCGACGCACATCCACCCGATGATCGTCACCTTCGTCATGTACACCGGCGTTCTCTTTCATATCGTGGCGGGCTGGGCGCTCTGGGGAGAGGTCCTGACCATGGCATCCTGGATCGGCGGCGCGCTCATCGTAGCAGGAAGCGGGATGCTATTGTGGAAATCGAAGGGGAGCTAGTGGCTGGTGACTGGTGGCTAGGGATTAGGTATTAGTGGCTAGGGATTAGGAGCCTCAAGTGACTGGTGACTTGAATACGACTTTCGAGCATCGCCCCGTTTCGTCATCCTGAGCGGCGAGAAACGTCGTATGTGAGATAACGGATGCCAGAACAGCTGCGACCTGAGCCGAAGGATCTCGGCGAAGCCGCCGCCAAAACCCTGAGCCCTGAAGTTTGAAAGCAGGGATGAGTAGCTTCGAATGACTAGTGACTAGGGATTAGTAGCTAGGGATTAGGTTTGCGATACGAGAAAACCGCTAGTTTCAAACCTCCGCGGCGCTTCCATAATTTTATGCGCCGCCACCTTCACTCCTCACTCCTAATTCCTCATTCGAACAAGGCTTTCACTCACAATCAATGGACGCCCCGCCCCACGGGTTAACCCTGAACCCGCCAACCCCCTTGTCAAGATTTCCTTCCAAACTTTATTGACATCCCCTCTTCTCTTAGATATAATTATTCTGTTATGGTGCAAATAAATGGCACAACACGATGTAAGGAGGTGTTTATACATGGCAAAAATGACATTCCAGCCGAACAACCATTGGAGAAAACAGACCCACGGTTTCCGTGCTCGTATGAAAACAAAAGCAGGCCGTATTGTTCTGAAGAGAAGAAGAGCAAAGGGCAGAAAGGTATTAAGTGCCTAATCAAGAAATCAGCGAGGAGAGGGTGGGGTATACTCTGCCCCGCTCTTCTCGTATCAGACAGAACAGGGATTACCGTCGGATCTACAGATCCGGCAAACGTTTCAGCAATCGGGCCGGGCTCTGCTATGTGGTGAAAACCAAAAAGCCGGGCACCCGTATGGGCTTCGTAACTACGAAGAAGATCGGCCACGCCTTTGCGCGAAACCGTGCAAGACGTCTTATGAAGGAGGTCTACCGCCTTCATATGGCTGAGCTTTCGCCCCACTATGAAGTGGTGATGCTCTCAGGCATCTTCCTGACGGGCGCCACCTATCAGCAAGCGGAAAAAGCGATCCTTTCCTTGTGGCGCAAAGCCGGAATTCTGGTGAAATAAGATGAAAGAGCTTCTGATCGGTCTTGTCCGATTCTATAGAGCGTTTATCTCTCCCCTGAAGCCTCCTTGCTGTCGTTTCTACCCGACCTGCAGCGAATATGCACTGCAGGCGCTTCAAAAATATGGAGCCCTAAAAGGCAGCTGGCTCGCGATCAAGCGGATTTCCAAGTGCCACCCGTTTCATAAAGGTGGATACGACCCGCTCCCGTGAAGAGGCTGTCTTTTTTCAATGCTTCGCATAGAAAAAAGTGAGGAGTGAGGAATTAGGAGTGAGGAGTGAAGGTGCGGCGCAAAATAAAATGAAAGCGCCGCGAGTTTTAAAACTGGCAGCGCTTCTTACCTTTGATGCGCTGCATCGCCATTTCTCATTTCGTATCCCTAATCCCTAATCCCTAGTCCCTAGTCCCTAGTCACTAGCTACCAATTCCCGGCCATCCATCCCACCATAACCGCCGATCGATTTCCCGAAAACTCACCGGGCTCTTGAAATTCAGAAGGCCCGGGCATGTAACGGCTGCAATATAGGCCGTATAAGGAGTAACCAATGAGTGATTTTCAGATTCCGTTTCTGTCGAGCTTAGTCGGACTCCTCGCAGAGGTCATGCGCGTCTGCCTGGAATTCTGCTATAAGATGACAGAAGACCTGGGATTTCCGAGCTATGGGATCGCCATCATCGTCCTGACCGTCATTATCAAGACGCTGCTGCTCCCGCTCGCCCTGAAACAGATCCGGTCCATGAAGGCCATGCAGGCCATTCAGCCGGAAATGCAGAAGATTCAGAAGAAATACAAGAATGATCCGCAGAAGCTGCGTGAAGAAATGGGCAAGCTCTACAAGGAAAACGGAGCCTCTCCGCTCTCCGGCTGCCTGCCGCTCCTCATCCAGATGCCATTCCTGATCTCCATCTACTACGCACTCCAGGGCTTTTCCTATGATCCGGCCCACGAGAGCTTCCTGTGGCTGGAAAGCCTGGCTGTACCGGATGAGACCTACATCCTTCCGATCCTCTCTGCTGCCTCCACCTTCATCATTTCCTGGCAGACCACCCCGAAGGACGCACCAAGCAACCAGAAGACCATGCTGCTCATGATGCCTGTCATGATCGGCTGGATGTCCCTGAACTTCCCGAGCGGCCTTGTCATTTACTGGATCGTTTGCAACCTTTACCAGCTCGTCCAGCAGACCATCATGTACTGGGGCGAAATGAAGGAACGCATCGGCGGCAAAGCTCCCAAAGGAACACTCACCGTCCATGGGGAGAACCAGCCGAAAGCGGAAGTGAAGAAGAAAAAGATCATCCGTAAGAAAGTCATCAAGAAAGTTGTGAAGAAGCCTGCGGATGCACCAAAAGACGAAAACAAAGAAGCCTCTCCTTCCAAAGCAGAAGCTCCTGAAGAAGTAAAAGAACCGGCCGGCGATGAAAAGCCGGCTAAGGCAGAAGTACCTGCTAAGAGCACCGGGGAGGCTGATGAAAAATGAGAACAGTCAGAATCACAGCAAAAACCATCGAAGCGGCTGTCGCTGAAGGCTTGGAAAAGCTCGGCATCAGCCGCGAAGAAGCTGTCGTCCATGTCGTCGAACAGCCCTCGAGCGGACTCTTCGGCCTCATCCACAAGAAGATGGCGGTCGTAGACATTTCCGCACCGGATGAAGAAGCGGCGGAAGACACTGTCGAAGAAGCATCTCCTGCCGAAGAAGCACCGGCGGCAGAAATCCCTGCCGAAGAAGCGAAGGAAGAAACGCCGGCCGAAGTACCACAGGCAGAAGAAGCTGCCGAAGAAGTGAAGGAAGAAGTGCCGGCAGAAGAGAAGAAAGCCGAGCGCGAAGAGCCGACCTTCGATCCGGAAGAACAGAAGAAGGTCGCGGAAGAAGCAAAGACCTTCCTTACGGGCGTCTTTGCCGGTATGCACCTTGCCGTCACCATGGAATGCCGCATGACCGAAGAACGGATCATGATCAATCTCGTGGGCGATGGCCTGGGCATCCTGATCGGCAAGCACGGACAGACACTGGATGCACTCCAGTACCTGACGAACTTGGCCGCAGGGAAATCCTTCCGCCATCACTACTTCATTCTGCTTGACGTCGAAAACTACAGAGAGCGCCGCCAGGATACCCTGGAAGCCCTCGCCAGACGCCTCGCAGGCAAGGTGAAACGCACGGGCGAAGAGATCCGTCTCGAACCGATGGCTGCCGGTGAACGCCGCATCATCCATCTGGCTCTGCAGGACGACCACGCCGTCTCCACCGATTCCGAAGGCGAAGCACCGTACAGATACGTTGTCATTCGTCCGAAGGACTGAGCAACATAAAAAAGCAGCCGCGAGGCTGCTTTTTTATTTGCGATAGTATGGGTTGGCTTATCATGGAGAAAAACTGGAACTTAAAATGAGAAATTAGAAATGAGAAATGTTGGTGCGGCGCATAAAAATAGAAGCGCCGCGGAGTATTGAATCTATCGCAACCAGCCTCGCCTCGCTGTGCTCGTCTGCTCCTTCCGGAGGAAGGGGCAGACGAGCACCCTAATCCCTAATCCCTAATCCCTAATCCCTAATCCCTAGTCCCTAGTCCCTAGTCCCTAGTCACCAGTCGATCCATGTCAATGCTTTTTCCAGCTCGTAGAAGCTCTTTCCATCCCAGAGGATGTCTTCGGTGAGGTGATTCAGGACATCCTCTGCATCCTCCGACTCGTAGTGATAGACAAGCTCCATGAAGTCTTCGAAAGGCTCCTTCGTGAAGCGATACTTCTCGATGCTGATCCGATACTGATGCCGTCCGGCGTGGTATTTCAGACCGGAAAAACGATAGACAAAGCTCCTGTGACGGACAGAGGCCTCTCCGTCATTCATGTAATCGATAAATTCATCTGCGTCTCCGCCGTGCATAGTGGGTTCTCCTTTTTTTGAATATATGATCCTCCTTATTATAACTTGTCAAACTCTATGAAATCAAAAAATTTCGGGCGGGATCGGGAAAAATTTGATCTCATGAAGTTTTTCCCTTCTAGATGGAAGGTTTTTCATGAAAAAGCGCATACGAAACGGGCAGAGAGAATCGATTTTTTCCAAACATCCGCCTTGCCATCTATGCTATAATAAGTTGGTTATAGGAAAGCCCCATGCCCCGAAGCGGTTCGTCCGGCTTTCTCCTATCCGTGCGCCAAGGCGCACCGAAAAATATCCATCTCAGTTGTCATCTGAACACCAACTATAAAAAACAGGAGGCAAGATGAAAAAAGCTATTATCCTCTCCAGCGGCGGCGTGGACTCGACCACCTGCGTCTCGCTGGCAGTAGACAGACTGGGAGCAGAGAACGTCGTGACTGCTTCTATTTTTTATGGGCAGAAGCACAAGAAAGAGATCCTTGCGGCACGCAAGGTCGCAGAGTATTACCATGTACGGCACTACGAATTTGATCTTTCTGCCATTTTCCAGTATTCGAACTGCTCCCTCCTCGCGGGCTCCACAGAAGAGATCGCCCACGAGAGCTATGCGGAGCAGATCGCCAAGAACGGGGAGGGCAAGGTCTCGACCTATGTGCCTTTCCGCAACGGACTCATGCTCTCGACGGCGGCCTCGCTCGCGGCGAGCCTCTTTGAGGAGGATGAAGTCGATATCTACATCGGCGCGCACGCAGACGATGCGGCAGGCGATGCCTATGCGGACTGCAGCGAGCCCTTCCTGAAGGCGATGGGCGATGCCGTCTCCATCGGCACCTATGGCAAGGTGCATCTCGTTTTCCCCTTTGCGGAAATGAATAAGGCCGGCGTCGTGGCGACCGGTCTGGCTCTCCATACGCCCTATGAGCTCACATGGAGCTGCTATGAGGGCGGGGAGAAGCCCTGCGGCACTTGCGGCACATGCATCGACAGGGCGGCCGCCTTTGCAGCGAATGGCGTCAAGGATCCGGCGCTGGGGGAAAAGTGACTGGTGACTAGTGACTGGAGACGTCAGACTGTCAGACGTCAGACTGCCGACTTCCCGTATCGTCATTTCGAGCGCAAGCGAGAAATCTTTGTCATTCGCGGTCAGACGGTCAATGTTTTGAAAGTTCAAAATGGGAAACCTGCCATTTGCAGACCTTCGGGCATCGCC
The DNA here is from genome assembly GCF_042846925.1 of Dialister sp. i34-0019-2H8. NCBI lineage: Bacteria > Bacillati > Bacillota > Negativicutes > Veillonellales > Veillonellaceae > Dialister > Dialister sp. i34-0019-2H8. The sequence continues at coordinate 2,325,393 of NZ_BAABYQ010000001.1, read as the reverse complement.
CCATATATATTTGCGGCGAAGCCGCCACCATAAGTTTGAAAGCAGAGATGGGTGGCTAGGGATTAGGGATTGGGGATTAGGAGTGACTAGTGACTGGTGACTTAAATGCCATCTTCAGGCATCGCTCTATTTATACTCCGCGGCGCTTCCATATTTTTATGCGCCGCACCACCACTCCTCACTCCTCACTCCTCACTCCTAACTCCTAACTCAAAGAAAAACTTTCACCCGCAATCAAGGGACGGCACGCCCCACGGGCTAACCCTGAACCCTGAACCCTTAAACCTATACTCACCCAATCCTATTACCCATTCATATAAGGACGACAATCTATGTTTACAGTAACGAAACGAATCGAAATATCCGGTGCGCATTTCCTGCACCTGGACTATGAAAGCAAGTGTACGAATCTCCATGGACACAACTGGATCATTACGGTCACGGTGCAGAATGACACGCTCGACCACAATGGTATGGTCGTGGATTTCTCCAAGATCAAGGAGATCGTGAACCAGTTCGACCACCATGTCATCAACGATGTCTTGGAGGGACTGAATCCGACGGCGGAGAACATCGCGAAGTGGCTTTGCGACCGCATTCCTCACTGTATCCGCGTGTCGGTGCAGGAGACGGAAGGGAATGTGGCAACGTATGAAAAAGACTGAAGCGTACCGCTATGATGACGGGCTCTTCCACGTGACGGAGATCTTCGACAGCATCGACGGCGAAGGGAAACGCACGGGCCTCATGGCGATCTTTGTGCGCCTTGCGGGCTGTAACCTGCGCTGCAGCTACTGCGATACCGCCTATTCGCTCTCGCTCACGGACACGGCTGAAGCGCTGACGGAAGAAGAGCTTCTTTCCCGCATCCATGCCTTCCCGTGGAAGAAGATCACGCTGACGGGCGGTGAGCCGATGCTCCATCCCGTTCGGCACCTGTGCGAAGTCCTTGGCAAAGAGGGCTATGAGGTGAATATCGAGACGAATGGCGCGGTGGCCCTCTTCCAAGAGCGGCCGCAGGGGACATTCTACACGATGGACTTCAAATGCGGTGGAAGCGGCATGAAGGAACGGATGCTGGAGGAAAATTTCAGGATCCTTGGGAAAGAGGATGTGCTGAAATTCGTCGTGAGCTCGCAGGCCGACATGGATGAGATGAAGGCGATCATCGCCGCGCATTTCCACAAGGGCGAAGACCCGGCCTTCTATGTGAGCCCGGTGTGGGGACGCATCGCCCCTGCCGACCTGGTGGAGTATGTCAGACGAGAGAGATTGAGTGATGTCCGGGTCCAGGTGCAGCTGCATAAGATCATCTGGGATCCAGAGAGGAGAGGCGTATAATGGTCGATCTAAAGAAATTGGAAGAAGCTGCGCGGCTCATCATCGAGGCTGTCGGCGATGATCCCACACGCGAAGGCCTCTTCGAGACCCCGAAGCGCTTTGCTGACATGATGGCGGAGCAGTTTGCTTATAATGCGGTATCCAATGAAGATATCGCCCGGGAATTTGAGAAGACCTTCGAAACGCCGGAGAGCGATATGGTCGTGGTGAAAGACATCGACATCTTTTCCCACTGCGAGCATCACATCGCACTGATGTACAATATGAAGGTCGCAGTCGGCTATATCCCGCGCGGCCGCGTCATCGGTCTTTCGAAGATCGCCCGCATCGCAGATGCTGTCTCGAAGCGTTTTCAGCTGCAAGAACGCATCGGTACGGACATCCGCGATATCATGCGTCTTGTGACACATGCCGATGACGTCATCGTATTCATTGAAGGGGAACACTCCTGCATGACCGCCCGCGGCATCAAGAAGCCGGGGACAAAGACACGGACGCTGGCGTCCTCCGGCGCTTTTAAGACGGACAGCGCGCTCAGAAAAGAATTCTTGGAAATGGTGAAATAGAAAAAGCGGAATCGTTTCGTAGAAACGGTTCCGTTTTTGTTTGGGATTTTGGAATTTTGGTGACTGGTGACTAGTGGCTGGTGACTAGGGATTAGATGATCAATCTCGCCCCTTCCTTTGGAAGGGGCAGCCGAGCGCAGCGAGGCGGGGTTGGCTGCGCTTTTGTTGGATAGTCGTTGTTGGATTCCTCTAAGCGGATTTCTCGCATACGACGTTTCCCGCAGCTCAGGATGACGACATGCGCTGCAAATTTTTATATAAAAGGGGATTGGGATGCTCGGTGTATTTTGCGCCCCTCCATCCCTGTTGAAGTTTGAAAGCAGGGATGGGTAGCCAAGGATTGGGGATTAGACATCAGGCATCAGACATCTGCCCTCCGGCCTTCGGGCATCGCCTCCTATATATGTGCGGCGAAGCCGCCACCGCCATTTCTCATTTCTAATTTCACATTTCTCTTTTTTTACTTCAGCCCCACGTTCCATCCTCCCTCGCAGAGGACGAAGAAGAGGAGCAGTGAGACGAAGATGGCGATGCAGGCAGGGAGATGGTAGCTGGTATAGAAGGGATCTTCCTCTTTCTTGACGGCCTGATAGGGCATGGCGTGCATGACCTCGTAGAACTCATCGGGAATGAGGCCTTTGCAAAAATCCGCAAGGAATTGGGCATAGCGGAGCGTTTCCTGACTGAAGAAATAAAAGATCGGCGTGTAGAGTGGTACATGATTCTTTTCTGAAAGGATGGTGAGACAGCTCGTGATGATGCTTTTCAGCCGCTGATTCCGTTCCAGCGGCTTTTCTTCCATTTGGGTCGAAACGGCATTGAAGATATTGTAGAAATGATCCATTTCCTCTGCCCGGTATCGCGTATCCAGATCCGGCGGGAGGAAGGACTGGTCGCCGACCGCACGCCCCGGGTCTGCCTCTTCCCGGAAGAAGGCAGGGAAGGCATCCTCGATCTGATGGATGCCTTCGAAAATATGAAGGAGCGGGGTGTAGTCTTTCGCATAGTCCTTCAGGATATACTTGGCGATGTAGAGGCGAAAGACGATGTAGTCTGAGAGGAAGGCGCACCAGTTGTCCCGATCACGGTCGTGCATCAGGATCTTCTTCTCCTTTACGAATTTTCGGAAGATCACGTGAAGTCCGTAGCTTCCCTGCGGCTGGCTGGTATAGGAAAAAAGCGCCCGCCGGCAGAGAGTGATGCCCATACTGGTGAGGTACTGTGAATGATCCATGGCGAGGCTCCTTTCTTGGTGGGTCAGCCCGTGGGGCGGCTCCGTCCACTGATTCTGAATGAAAACTTTGCGCGAATGAGGAATTAGGAATGAAGGTGGCGGCTTCGCCGAGATCGATGGCTCAGGTCGCAGCTGTTCTGGCATTCGTTATCTCACATACAACGTTTCTCGCCGCTCAGGATGACGAAACGGGGCGATGCCCGAAGGTTTGCGATGGTAGGTTTCGCTCGTATCGACAGCCTTCCCCTCGAGGGGAAGGTGCCCCGAAGGGGCGGATAGGGCACCGGCGGTATGAAAGAGAGCGGGGGAATGCGTCTCAAGTACGTCGTTTATGAGAGCGCCCTATCCACCGCTCCGCGTCGATTTTTGTAAACGGCGATGCCCGAAGGGGCGGATAGGGCACTGGCGGTATGAAAGAGAGTGGGGGAATGCGTCTCAAGTACGTCGTTTACGAGAGCGCCCTATCCACCGCTCTGCGGTCCCCCTTCCCCATGCGGGGAAGGCTTAGGCGGAGCGACGCTTCGCGTCGATTTTTTGTAAAGGGCGATGCCCGGAAGTAACATTCAAGTCACTAGTCACCAGTCGTTGTTTTCTCATTTGAATCTGACTTCCGAGATGTGCTATACTGTAAGAAATGGCAGGTACCATGCAGCGTGTCGTGACGCTGGTGCCTCTCCATGTATAAGGATGAGAAAGGCCGGTCACTGACAGAAGCAAGTCACTCGATGGTGGCGGCTTTTTTCATGTCAGGTAAACAGGATTACTTGAAGATGCTGACCAGAAGGGTAGCGAAAGCAATCAGAAGATACAAGATCTCAAATCTGCTCATGATACTCAGCCTCCCTCCGTATGAAATAGAGGGACACCAAGCCGCTGCAAGATACCTTTCTGTATTATAGCACAGGCGATGAGTGAAACAAGAAAAGGCGATGTGAAATAACGATCATCTCATTTTCGCATTCAATCTGCCGCGGGGGACTTGCAGCTCTCATAGGAGTGACAGGGAAACCTTATCCCAGCTGTCTTTCATGCCATAGTCACCCTATCCGCCCCTGCGGTCCCCCTTCCCCGATGGGGAAGGCTATTAAGTTAAGCGGCAGAACGTTCTTGGCTCCCCATCGGGGGAGCTGCCCGAAGGGCTGAGGGGGCTACGTAGCGGTATTGCATGAAAGTGTTGGAATATCGATAGCGTCGGACTATTCAACATAGTACGCTATACCGCTAGCATGCCCCTATTGCCTTCGGCACTTCCCCCGAAGGGGGAAGCAAGACGTTACGTAGCTAACGATTTCCTTAACTTAATAGCATTACCTAGAGGGGAAGGCTGCGATACGAGAATACCATCTTCTAAAAAAAGGCGGCGAAGCCGCCACCTGAACCCTGAACCTTGAACCCTGAACCGAATGAAAGCAAAGTAAAAAGGGGCTGTGAAGAAATGAGGATTCATTTCTTCACAGCCCCTTTTTATTTTGAGGAAATGGGGATCCCATCCCTTGTCAGGCGAACATGATGAGGAATCCGGTCATGATGCCGGCGATGAGGGTGAGGGACGGGTAGATGTGTTCATAGTTTTCACGGGAGAAGACGGAGTGGTGCGTATGGACGAGCGTCTTTCCGTGCGCCTTGTGATGGACGCTCTCCGGCGTCATTTCAGATAGACGGAGAGAGAGCGCACGCATGAAAGCCCGGGTCTCTTCCATGAGATGACGGAGCAGGGAAGGATTTGGGACGAAGTTGATCTCCTTGGCCATCGCCCAAAGAGAGCTTTCGATGGAAGAGGTGAGGCGCGCTTCGCGATCCCCCGTGACGCAGGCTTTTTCAATGGCAGCGTAGCGCTGGAACATTGTTTCCACATGCGCTTTCGTCAGCTTTTCTACATAGCAGCCAAGAAGCAGGTAGGACCCGTTCAGATCATGCTCGAGGGCGAGCATTTTGAGCGCAGAGGGCAGGGAAGACAGCGTGCCGGAAAGACCTTTCAGGATCGCATCCGTGCAGCCGAAGCCGCTCTTGTGGTGACGGATCATGCAGCGAGCAATGTAGAGACGGTACAGGGTATACTCAAAGGAGAGAGACTGTAGTGCATCCTGTTCTGCCAGAGACAATTCTTTCTGTCCTGCAAGGACGGCGCGCTCGATATCATTCACCAGCGAGCCGGTGGAAGTTTTACTGTATGTTTTCATCGCATAGTCTAAAAGTCGTGAGCCTTCATATTCCAAGTAGTCCAGATTGTTCATGGCGGATCCTCCCTTATCACAACAGGGAATGCTTTGCATGATTTCATTATAGAAGAACCTATAAATGATAGCCAATTAAAAATATTTATGATGATTTACAGTCTATCCTTTGCATCTTACCGGCGATAAGCTGCATCTTGCGGAGAGAAATAGAAGACTTTCCCGTCATTTTGCTGCCATGGTGCTTGCTTTTCCCCCGTGCCTCTAGCCAAAATCTTTGCCATCCTGTACTATAAAGAGAAATGCAGGAGGGACTATGACACCGAAAAGAATCTCAATCACCATGAAAATACAGATGACCAGAGACGGCCGCCTCTCCGCGGCGATAGAAGAAGACCGCCGGCGCGAAGTGATCACCTCATACTCACAGCTGCTCTGCGGCGCCTTTGACATCGCGGGCGAGCATGAAGCAGAAGTCATAGAGACGATGGCGCGGCTCGCGACCGGACACACCAAGGATGAGCTGAAGGAAATGGCAGAAAATGCCTCAAGCGGTGTATCATCATTATGACAGCCAATCATGGCTGCCCCGGCTTTGTGGGGTCTATCGCTTCTGCTCGCCAGCTCTCCCTAAAGGGTAATGCTATTAAGTTAAGGAAATCGTTAGCTACGTAACATCTTGCTTCCCCCTTCGGGGGAAGTGCCGAAGGCAATAGGGGCATGCTAGCGGTATAGCGTGCTATGTTGAATAGTCCGACGCTATCGATATTCCAACACTTTCATGCAATACCGCTACGTAGCCCCCTCATCTCACTTCGCTCGAAATGGCGTCTCACTGGATTTTCGCGTCGCTTCACTCCTAAAAATCCAGTTCGCTTGCACAAGCCCTTCGGGCAGCTCCCCCGATGGGGAGCCAAGAATGATTTGCCGCTTAACTTAATAGCATTAACCTAAAGGGGGCTGGCGGCATTTCGGCGCAATATAAAGAAGGGGCCATGTGCGAAAGTAGTCCCCAGTCACTAGTTACTAGTTACTAGTCCCCCCTATTTTCTTGGAGATACCTATGGAGATATTTACGATAAAAAAATCTGAAGAAGGCAAGCGCTTAGACCAGTTTCTGATGGAGCAGAAGCACTGGCCGCGCGCTTTTTTCATGAAAGCCCTTCGCACGAAGAAGATCAAAGTGAATGGCCGAAAGGAGGAGGCGGCCTTCCGTCTCTCTGCCGGCGACGAAGTCCGCTCCTTCGTGCTGGAGAAGCGCGATGCGGTGCGCCCCGTCCGCATTCTTTACGAGGATGAAAATCTTCTTGTCGTCTACAAGCCTGCCGGCCTCTTAACGCTTGATATCACGGGAAAGGAAAAGGATACCATGCTCTCGCGCGTCTCTTTCGCCCTCCTGCAGAAGGGCGGCGTGGCGGCCTATCCCGTGCATCGCATTGATTTCAATACCGAGGGACTCCTCCTTTTTGCAAAGACAGAAGAGATCCGTGATCTCCTCGGCCGTCTCATCCGTGACCGCAAGATCAGCAAGTCTTATCTTGCCATCGTCCTTGGAAAGATCGAGCCGGGACACGGGACGCTCACCCATCAGATCTTCAAGGATGCGAAAAAGAATCAGGTCTTCGTCACGGACGAACCTGTGAAGGGATCGAGGACGGCCATCACCGAGTACGAACGTCTCGCGTACAGGAGCGGTCTTTCGCTCGTGAAGTGCCACCTCATCACCGGCCGTACCCATCAGATCCGCAGTCAGATGGCGTATGTCGGGCATCCGCTTTTGGGCGATGACAAGTACGGCGTGAAGACGACGAACCGCAGCTACAAGGAAAAACGCCAGCTTCTCTGCTCGGCGGAGATCTCCTGCGACTTCGGGAAAGAGGCCGGGCCCCTCTCCTACCTCGCCGGCACCCGGTGGAGCGTGGGGAACGTGGGATTTGTGAAGAAATACTTCGGGGGACAGTGATGGGCATTTCTTCCTGATTGCCTTTTACGGTACACTTTAAAATAAATATATGGTAACGCACAAGACGGATGAATTGTGGATGGATTCATCCGCTTTTTTCATGCTATGATACAAGCAGAACGAAATGTATCTTATCTGCACGAGCGTATCATAGCAGGATGCCTGTGCGGTCATACAGAGAGTGTATGGTAAAGGATAGAGAGGTGGAGATCATGGAAAAATTATATGAAGCATTCCTGGATAACTGGGAAAAGCACGCACCGGATTTTTTACTCTTCTTATGGGGGTCAGGGATCTTCAAGCTCCCTGGCAGCGGAAACGAGCCTTTCGGCATGGAGTAAGCAAAAAAGCTCGATGAAAGACAGGGGATCTTTCATCGGGCTTTTTTATTGGAGAGGTCTTTTGCCATACCGTTTCCCTAAAAAAGCGAGAACTGAATCGCCTTGGGAAATCAAAATGAGTTGAGAGTTGAGAGTTTAGAAAAGGAGTTTGGGGCGATCCAGCTCTCTGTATATAGGATACCAAATGGACAGGACAGATGATGTCATTGTAGAAAAATCTTTGAAAAATTTTCAAAATATTTTCATAGATGCGATCCCTTCTCCGTATCATCAGCGTTTCCCTGGTATGAAACAACCGGTATTCGCGGAGTGACAGACTTTCCCTTCCCCCCTCACGTGCATATACACCGTTTCACTGCCGATGAAAAAGATTTCTCGCTATCGCTCGAAATGACAGGCGAAGAAGGTGGATCACCACACATCGTCTTTCATACCGTTCCCCAGCGACTAGTCCCTAGCCACTAGTTACCAGTCCCCAGTCACCACACTCTCACCTTCACATACTCCTCCCCGTCCTCTTCGATGACGGCTTTCCCGCCTGTGAGGTCTGTCAGGAATTTGAGATGCGTCTTCGCCTCTTCGGGAAGGGTGAGGAAGGTCACCTGCACCTCGTCTGTGAAGGCACGGTCCAGGACGCGGATATCCTTGTCTTTGATGTAATTTTCAAAGCCGCCGATCGCGGTGTAGGGGAGGGTCACGGTATAGCGGGCATACGGCGTATAGGTGACGATGGGCGCCGCCTTCACGGCATCGGAGAGTGCGCCGCTGTAGGCCCTTGTGAGGCCGCCCGCACCGAGCTTGATGCCGCCGAAGTAGCGGGTGACGACCGCGAGTACATTCGTGAGCTTTCGCATCTGGAGCACATGGAGCATGGGGTGTCCCGCCGTGCCCTGCGGCTCGCCGTCATCGCCCGATTTCTCAAGGATGCGCTCCGCATTGATGCGCCATGCGTAGCAGTTGTGCGTGGCGTCCTTGTATTTCTTTCTGAGATCAGCGAGTGCCTGCTGTGCTTCTTCTTCCGAGTTGACAGGCAGGATGTGCGTGATAAAGATCGATTTCTTGATTTCCATGTCCTGCCGATAGAGCTCGGCTGGCGCAGTGTAAGGGATAAGCATAATGGGTCCTCGTAGGTGTAAATGGTCAGGGATGGGATCGGAGATCAAAATGATACCGGGTCTATTGTACCAAAAAACGACCCGGACACCAAATGCTTCACAAAAAAACGATAGCGGAGAGCTATCGTTGAAAGGGTTCAGGGTTCAGGGTTCAGGGGTCAGGGTTCTATAGGTTCTATAGGTTCAGCGGGGAGGTGCGGCGCATTTCGTCATCCTGAGCGGAGAAAAACGTCGTATGTTAAAAAATGGCTTATCTGAAACAGGAGAACTGAGTCGAAGGATCTAAGTGCCTCGATTATTTATGGGGCGATGCCCGAAGGTCTCTTGATAGCAGGTTTCTCGTTTTTGGGACTCCACACATCGACCACTGAACCGCGAATGACAAGGATTTCTCGCTTCGCTCGCAATGACGATATGGGGGAGGAGACCTTGCGAAGGGTCAGCGTTTTTACATGACTGTTGTGTAGCCCCTTGAAGAAGGGGCGCGCCGAAGGCGGAGGATAGATCTGCCCCGCAGGGGCAGCCTTCTACGTGAAGGAATGAAAGGGAATGTGAGATCGCCCGTTCTCTCGTTTCGTCATCCCGTGCGGAGCCGAGGGTCTTTTACGTCGTAGCGGTACTCTGTACTTATGAGGTAATGATAAAATCGCCTAGGTGCTTCGGTTGCTCCTCATCTGGCGCTCGTCGCTTGACCGTTGTGCAAGGAAGATTTCTCGCTTCGCTCGAAATGACGATATGGGAGAGGAGACCTTGCGAAGGGTCAGTGTTTTTACATGACTGTTGTGTAGCCCCTTGAAGAAGGAGCGCGCCGAAGGCGGAGGATAGATCTGCCCCGCAGGGGCAGTCTTCTACGTGATGGAATGAAAGGAAATGTGAGATCGTCCGTTCTCTCGTATCGTCATCCCGAGCGTAGCCGAGGGTCTTTTACGTCGTAGCGGTACTCTGTACTTATGAGGTAATGATAAAATCGCCTAGGTGCTTCGGTTGCTCCTCATCTGGCGCTCGTCGCTTGACCGTTGTGCAAGGAAGATTTCTCACTTCGCTCGCAATGACGATACGGGAGTCTGATGTCTCCTAGTCTTTTAGTCTCTTAGTCTCTTAGTCTCTTAGTCTCTTGTCATTCCCACTCCTTAAGCCCCTGCGACGAGAGCCCGCCAGCCTTTGCGTTCAAGGCGGTAGAGCAGGACGGTCGCGCAGGAAGCACGTATGATCTGATCGAGGAGGAGCGCGCACCAGCAGCCGATGAGACCAAGGTCCAAAACATAGATGAAGAAGGCGGTCATGAGCGGACGCAAGAAGGTGATGGAGAGGAAAGAGTAGCCGGCCACCTGTGCAGCCTTGCCCGATCCGCGCAGGATGCCTGCGGAGAGGATCGCGTGTGCTTCCGGGAAGCTCACGGCTGCGACGAAGAGCATGATGACAGAGGCGATCTCCAGCGAGGCGGCGTCATCCGAGAACAGAGCGAAAATGTCAGAGCCGAAGAAGAGGATCGCCGCGCATACGATGGCCGAGAGGATGAGGCTCCACTTGATGCCGCATCTCTTGTAGCCGCGCCAGTCCTCCTCACTGCCCTTGCCGCAGGACTGCCCTGCCATGACCATGCTCGCCTTGCCGAAGCCCATGATGAAGTCATAGTATACGTCAGAGATGTTCATGCAGATGCTGTGTACGGCGAAGGGGATCGTGCCGAGCCCTGCCGCCATGCGACTAAAGAGCACCATGCCCACGCGCTCACTGCCCTGCTCCGAAAGGATGCTTAGAATAATCGGCATCATGCGGTGGAAATAGGCACGGTCGGGAAGGTAGCTCCCGCCGGAGAAGAACGATTCATTTTTGAGGATCCATGTAGTCCATGCGAGGGTGAAGATCGTACTTACCAGCGTACCGATGGCTGCGCCCGTCACGCCGAGGGAGGGGATCGGGCCGAATCCGAAGATCAAGAGTGCATTCAGCGCAAGGTTCACCACATTGCCGCAGACATTCGTCTTCATGATGACGCTTGTGCGTCCGTAGCCCAGCTGCACCGCCTGCAGGATGAGCGTGAGCGAGGTCACGTAGACGGCGGCAAGCGCGATGGGGCCATATGCCATGGCTTCTGCCATGTATTCGTCATTCGCGCCCATGAGATAGAAGATGTCATCCAGAAAAATGTAGAAAAGGATGTGCAGAAGACCCATGAAGATCGCGCAGAGCGTGAGCGACTTCTTCATGATATCCGACGTGCCGTTCGTGTCGCCGGCGCCCGCTTTTTGGGAAACGAGCAGTGTCACCGAGGAGGCGAGAGAACGGGAGAAGCAGAGCAGGATGAGACGCGGCTGCATGAAGATGCTGACCGCTGCGATGGACAAAGCTCCCAGTGCGCCGACCATGATGAGGTCGGTCGAAGCGAGGAGGATCATGAAGAGCCCTTCCAGTGCGGCAGGAAGGGCGATCTTGAAGTAGTTTCTGTCGTAGGTATGCATGAGAGTTCCTGTGGGATTTTTTGGAGTAAAAACCTTTTTGATTAAAAATTCTTTTATATTCTATATAAAGAAACGGCGGAAAGCAAGGAAAAGAGCGTGAAAAATTGCTTAGGTACGCCGAACTTTAAAAATTCAAGTGGGGATCAGTGGCTAGTGACGAAGAATTAGCAGCTGGGGATGAGGAATTAGACTAGGAGACATCAGACGCCAGACATCTGACTTCTATCCTCCAGCCTTCGGGCATTGCCCTTTATAATAATCGAAGCGAAGCGTCGCTTCGACTAAGCCTTCCCCGCATGGAGAAGGGGGACCGCAGAGCGCCTGCGGGTGCTTTCATAAATCGCCCGCTTGAGACGTTCTTTTCCACTCTCTTTCATACCGCCAGTGTCCTATCCGCCCCTTCGGGGCACCTTCCCCTCGAGGGGAAGACTATTCATGACAAGCGGCGAAGCCGCCACCTGAACCCTCTGAACCTGTAGAACCGCTGAACCTCTTTTGTAAACAATCAAGGGTCAGCACGTTCCCGGGGCAAACCCTGAACCCTTACCCCTGTTCTTAGTGTAAAATTTTACTTGGTAGGGAAATTTTTCCAGAAACAATAAAAGAGGAAAGCCTCCCTTTGAGTGGAAATGTTATAATTTCCGTGCACAAATAAAACAAAGAAAGGGCTTTCCTCATGGATATTATAACAAAAACTGGAGAAATTTGGAGTGAAAATGCAATTGGTGCAGTCATTTCTCTCATTAAGGAATCTGATGACTCTATCGAGGCTGAAAGGAAGCTAACTCATTGGCTCACTGAAATGAACTGTCAGCTTATAGCTATGGCCCTGGCGCGTATTGACACTGAGCTGTATCAGATTTACAAGGTACAGGGGTGGAGTGTGGCACGCCGGGACTCTAGGACGATTTGCTGCCGCTATGGAGAGCTGACCTATACCCGAAGACTTCTGCAGAAAGAAGGGAAGAGCTTCTATCCCCTACAGCCGGAGATTATAGCGATTGAAGGGGATGGAATCATCCTCAAGAACAAGAAAAAGGCGACGTTTCGGAGGTGCATCGCCTCCAGGTATACGAGGGAGTCAGGAAAAATGGCAACAGGACAGAACTGGTAGGACTTCGCTGTTTTGCGTCCACCAGCAGGAAAGAACTTTTTGCAATGGCAGCAAGCTATCTGCATGGGCACTATGACCTGTCTAAGACCACGGTGCTATCGAATGGGGATGGAGGGGCCGGGTACCAGTTTCAGGACTTTGAGCAAATGGTAGAAGGCTACCTGGATCACCAGCACTTCCGCGACTGCTATCATGTACATGAAAAGATCCGGACCCGGCTCAGCTTCTGCAAGAGGGAACTGGTAGACCGTATTATCCGAGAGCTTCACCAGACCGACGATATTATGAAACGGATTCCCGTATGGATGGACACTGCCCGGAGCTGCGCCCGAACAGAGGCGGATTTGGAGGAGGTAGACAAACAGCAGAGCTATCTGGAAAGAAATGCTCCCTATATCCCAAGCCTGAGCCAGCGCGGCATCCATACAGAAATCCACTTGGGTACTGCAGAAACGAATCACCGGTTCTACAGCTATCGCATGAAACGGCAGGGGCGGAGCTGGTCCAGCGAAGGAATGGAGTACATGGTCTGGGTACTGACCGCCCGGAAGAATAAGACGCTTACGCAAGCCCTCTTGTACCATGCTAATGGGAAGAGCTACAAAAAGATGGATAGAGCCATGCACAAAGCCGTGGTGCAGGCAGAGCGCAGAATGAGAAACTATAGGCCAGGATGCCTGGAAGGGCGTATAGGCGTTTATGGAGCTTCTTCTTCCCCCATGGGAAGACTTGCCAGAGCGATACAGAAATACTGATTAAACCGAAGCCACGAAGATAGTAATTATCGACAGTCAAATGAATTACCGAGGAAAACTTGACACTTACCTGCGGGCTCTCTCTCCCCTTGCTGATTTCCCCTTTGCCCCTTATAATAGAAAGAACAACTCAGCAAAGGAGACATATCATGGAAGGATCCACCAGCAGTATCATCTTTATCGCTCTCATCACGACGCTTCTCGTCGTATTCAATTACCGCACCATGCGCTTCAAGAAAAATGTGGCGGACATCGTGCAGCAGATCCTTGCACATAACAAGCGGGATAGGATGCTTCGGAATCAGGAGTTCGTCCACTACTTCCTTTCGAGCGGAAATATCTGGCTCGCGCACATGGATGCGGACTTCAGAAAGACTGTCATGGTGCAGACCGGCGTCTCGGTGCTCTCTATCGTGGGCGGGCTTGCGCTCATCGCGGCCTGCGTCTTCTGCGAAGTGCATCCGCTTGCGATCTACCCTGTAGCGATGCTCGTCTTTGCATGGAAGGTGGGATTCTCCTTCGAGACCATTTCCAAGGATGAGAAGGTAAATGCGCGCCGTGCGATGGAAAACTATAAGAAACAGTATCCGAATGATCCTACGGTGAAGCAGAATAAGTGCTTGGACAAGTCTCCGGCCTGGTACATGACAGCGAAGAAGCTGGCAAAGACCGGCAGTCTCGGCCGCGGCAAGGCGGAAGCGAAGACGGTCGTTAAAAAAGGAAAGAAATAAAAAAGGGAGCTGTGCAGCGCACAGCTCTTTGTTGTAAATGAAGCGGGAAGGGTCAGCCCATGGGGGTAATGCTGCCCCTTGATTGGGGGGTGAAAGCTTTGCTCAAATGAAAAATTAGAAATGAGAAATTAGAAATGGTGGTGCGGCGCATAAAAACAGGGAAGCGCCGCGAATATTTATGGGGCGATGCCGGAAGGTCTTTTGATAGCAGGTTTCCCTCGTATCGTCAGCCTTCCCCTCGAGGGGAAGGTGCCCCGAAGGGGCGGATAGGGTACTGGCGGTATGAAAGAGAGCGGGAAATGCGTCTCAAGTGCGTCGTTTATCGGACTGCAAGAAAGATTTCTCGCTTCGCTCGAAATGACGATGCGAGAGAGCCACCAGTCCCTAGTCCCTAGTATAGCGATTTGCTAACTTTTGGACTTAGTGAGATGTGAAAAGTGCTGGAAGGGGCACACCATTCATGTAGTGCCCCAATACCCCATTATATAAACTCTGCGGCGCTTCCTCATTTTATGCGCCGTACCTTCACTCCTAACTCCTCACTCCTAACTCCTCACTTGATTCGGAATTTGACTTAAATGCCAGTTATTTAGAAAACGCAATACCAGTCATTAGTTACCATTGATACGAAAGAAGTGCATACGATGTCCTTTGAAAAAGTAAAAGAATATTTTGAGACCCTCGGCATGGGGGATCGCTGTATGGATCTTGAGGAGTCATCGGCAACGGTGGCGCTGGCGGCGCAGGCACTCGGGACGGAGGAGGCGCGCATCGCGAAAACGATGTCCTTCCTCTTGGATGACAAGCCGCTCATCATCGTCGTGGCGGGAGATGCCAGGGTGGATAATCACAAATTCAAGATGAGCTTTCACAAGAAGGCGAAGATGATCCCCGGCGCCGATTGTGAGAAGTACATCGGCCACCGCCCCGGCGGTGTGTGTCCCTTCTGCCTGCCGGAGGGCGTGCCTGTCTATCTGGATGTGTCCCTGAAACGCTTCGATATCGTTTATCCGGCGGCAGGCACGGACCATAGTGCGGTGAAGCTCAGCCTTCCGGAGCTGGAAAGGGCATCCGCTTCGCAGGGCTGGGTGGATGTATGCAAGAATTGGGAGAGTGAAGAGGGGGAACGGGGTTAACCCTGAACCCAACCTCATCTCTATTCACTCATATTTTTACGGAGTATCCCTATGATCGTTTCACAGTTCGGCGTCGAAAGCTGGATGGACCAGTACGAAGAAGGCGCCAAGTACAATATCACGGACACCTGTGCGAAGCCTCTCTCGCTCGCAGAGCTTTTTTCGCTGGCGGGCGAGGATCGCACAGATTTTATGGATCGCTTTTTTGAAAGAGAGCAGACATACGGCACCATCTTCGGCTCGGAGAAGGTCAAGAAGGAGATCAGCCGTCTCTATACGAGTATCTGCCCGGAGGAGATCCTGACGGAGCATGGTGCGACGGGTGGGAACCAGCACATCTTCTTCTCCCTTATCCGCCCGGGGGACCGTGTGATCGCATTCTCTCCGAGCTATCAGCAGTTTTACTCGGCACCGGAAGCGCTCGGGGCGGAGGTGACGGTGCTGCGCCTTCGAAGAGAGAACGGTTATCTGCCGGACCTTGATGAGCTTTCGCAGGCAGCGGCGCGCGGCGTGCGCATGATCTGCCTCAACAATCCGAACAATCCGACGGGCACTCTGATCCCATCGGACATGATGAAGGACATCGTCGCCATCGCGCGTCAGAGCGGTGCATACCTTTTCTGCGATGAGGTGTACAGCGGCGTTTCCATCGACGGAGCTCTCTCTCCCTCCGTTTGCGACCTTTATGAGAAGGGGATCGCGACCGGATCAATGTCGAAGGCCTTTTCGCTGGCAGGGCTTCGTCTCGGCTGGCTTGCAACCCATGACCGGCAGGCGCTCGCCCAGTTTCGCCGCGTGCGGGACTATGACCTTGTGAGCTGCGGGCTCTTCGATGAGGAGATCGCGGCGCTCGCCTTGGCGCACAAAGAAAAGATCCTCGCGAGAAACCGCGCCATTCTGGCAGCCAATCTTCCCATTCTGGATGACTGGGTGAAGGGGGAGCCGCATGTCTCTTACGTGAGACCGACTGCCGGTACCATGGCACTTGTGCATTACGATCTTCCCATCGGCTCGCGCGATCTCTGCCGTCGCATGTATGAGGAGACAGGCGCCTTCTGCGTCCCCGGCGACTGCTTCGATGAACCATTCTCTTTCCGTGTCGGCTACGGCCATGAGGCGGACGTACTGAGAAAAGGGCTGGATGCGGTGAGTGAATTTATCAGGCGCGTGACCAGGGACTAGTAGCTAGTAGCTAGTGACTAGTGACTAGGAGACAGGGAGACATCAGACTTCCGCTTCGTCATTTCGAGTGAAGCGAGAAATCTTTTTTGCTTGCGGTTAGGGACTCACGCTTTCCCCACATGTGCCGCGCTGTTCCGCTTTCCTCATCTGTCTTTCATGCCGCCAGTGCCCTATCCGCCCCTTCGGGGCACCTTCCCCTCGAGGGGAAGGCTATTAAGTTCGGCGTTTCCTTAACATACGACGTTTTTCCCCGCTCCTTGCCTAAATAGCGCAAAGCAAGTACAATAGAAGAAAGTTCCCCAAGGAGGCAAAGCTATGATTACACCAATGGACATTCATAATAAAACTTTCTCCAAAGGCCTGCGCGGCTACAGCGAGGAAGAGGTCAATGATTTCCTGCGCCAGATCGTCACTGATTACGAGCAGATCTATCGTGAGCATCGCGAGATGGAAGAAGAAATGGACCAGATGAAATTGAAGCTCTCCAACTATGAGAGGATCTCGGATACCATGACGGCGACGCTCCAGCTTGCCAAGGATACCGCTGAGAACGTCAAGAAGAATGCGAAGAGAAATGCGGATATCCTGATCTCCAATGCCAAGATGGAAGGAGACAGACAGGTGAAGGACGCGGAGGACTATCGCCGCCGCCTGGCTGAGACCATGATTCATACGGAAGGAAATATGAAGAACTACGTGAGCAAGATCCGAAAGGATCTGGAGCTTGCGCTGGCATCCATCGATGCGCTGGAAAATCTGAAGGCTCCCATCGTCCCTGGCTATGCCTATCCGGCTGTCGAGCCGGAGGAGGAAACGCTGAAGACCGAGGAAGCGCCGAAGACTGAGGAGGTGTCTTCCGAAGCTGCCCAAGAAGAGACAGCGGCAGAAGAGACAGTGGCAGAAGAAGCGGTATCCGAAGAGCCTGCCGCAGAAGAGAGCGGAGCAGGGAAGGAAGAGCCTTCCGCAGAGGAAGCACCGGCAGCAGAGGAAGCCGCTTTGACAGAGGAAAAGCCGGAAGAAGAGAAAGAGGCGAAATGACGGGGATGGCGTGACCGGTGATTTCCACCGCAGTGCCAACCTTCCCCGTTACATATCCCCTTTTCGCGCTGTACTATATGCATATTCATTGGAACGAGAAAGAAGCCATTGGCGCCACTGTGCCGATGGCTTTTTGCGTTTGATGCGACAGAGAAGCCGCTGTGATATCTTCATGGCGGCTTTTTGTGATGGAAAAGAAAGCGGCAGCGGCCGCACGCTGGAGCCGAAGGCGGGTGATATCGACTTTTACAAATTGCAATAAAAAAGACGATGTGAAATAACGATCATCTCATTTTCGCGTTTAATCTGCCGCGGGGGACTTGCAGCTCTCATAGGAGTGACCGGGAAACCTTATCCCAGCTGTCTTTCATGCCATGGTCACCCTATCCGCCCCTTCGGGGCACCTTCCCCTAGAGGGGAAGGCTGCGATACGAGAATACCATCTTCTAAAAAAAAAGGCGGCGAAGCCGCCACCTGAACCCTGAACCAAAATGAGGGCAAAGTAAAAAGGAGCTGTGAAGAAATGAGGATTCATTTCTTCACAGCCCTTTTGTCATCCTGCAAGATGATCTCTGAGAGAAGTCTGATGCCCTAGGCGGTTACTTTTTCTCTCCGAAGATCCGGAGCATGTAGATGAAGAGATTGATGAAGTCGAGGTAGAGGGTGAGCGCGCAGAGGATGGCGAGCTTCACACCTTCATCGGTGGTATTCGTGTTGTTGGCAAAAGCGATCTCGCGGATGCGCTTCGTATCATAAGCGGTGAGGCCGACGAAGATCAGGATGCCTGCGTAGGCGAGGATCATTTCCAGGAAAGAGTTATCAAGGAAAAGATTCACCACGGTAGCGATGATGAGTCCGAAAAGCCCCATGAGGCACAGATTGCCCATCTTCGAAAGGTCAGTCTTCGTGAGGTAGCCATAGGCAGACATGACAGCGAAGGTGCCTGCGGTGATGAAGAAGACGCTCGCGATAGAGGTCATGGTGTAAACAAGGAAAATGGAGGCCATCATCGCACCGTTCAGGACGGCATAGATGATGTACATGGCGGCCGCTTTTTTGAGAGACATGCGGGCAACCGCAGAAGAAAGGTGCCATACGAGGGCGACCGTCGCGATGAGGAGCGCCCACATCGTGAATTTACCGGCGAAGACCAGAGAAAGCAGCATCGGGCTGCCTGCTACGGTGTAAGCGGTGAAGCCGGTGATGGCAAGGGCAATAGCGACCCAGAGATAGATGTCTTTCATGAGGCCGGGCATATTGATGGAGAGGGATTTCTCCCGCTCCCAGGCCATGTCGTTGTTGAACGAGTTCATAGGAAATCTCCTTTCAAAAAATAGGATCATCGGGAATCCGATGGAATATTCACTCCTGTTATTATTATAGCATATATCAATTGGGGGATATAGAAACAATTGAGCAGCCGATGGCCGGTGGCACCTTCCCATGGCCGGAGAGCTCCTTATCCGGGAAAGAGGACCGTCCAGTTTTCCATCCTCTTCGTGAGAGGATGAGGGGCTGCACTTTTGCAAGAGGGATCCTCTGAAATATTCCTGATAGATTTTTTCTATAGCGACTTATGAAAAACAGGAATATCTCCGATACTATGTAGGTATCTATGGAATTTGACATGGCAGGCGGTGGGCTATCCGAAAA
The DNA here is from genome assembly GCF_042846925.1 of Dialister sp. i34-0019-2H8. NCBI lineage: Bacteria > Bacillati > Bacillota > Negativicutes > Veillonellales > Veillonellaceae > Dialister > Dialister sp. i34-0019-2H8. The sequence continues at coordinate 2,306,588 of NZ_BAABYQ010000001.1, read as the reverse complement.
GCGGTCATTGGTTTATAATATAGATACAAACTTTTGAAATTTGTTTATGAAATATTTAGAGGGGGTTGGCGTGGAGAGAAAGAAACGACTTGCCTTTCTTCTGGCGCTTCTCCTGCTGCCGGAGGCCGTTTTCGCAGCTGCAGGGGGAAACGATCTTGCGATGGGGAATGCCGTAGAGTATCAGTATTCGTCCCATATCACAGGCGACCGATGGATGCATGATGAGACGACGCTCTATTTCAATGATGGCTTCGGCCGGCTGATCGAGTTCCATTTGACGGTGGAACACCAGATGACGGAGCTTTCCATTCGTCAGAATGGCTGCGTGGTCTGGCGGGGACACCTTCCCGGGGCTGACCGCTTTTCCGTGGTACGTGAGGAGTCGATGGGAGAGGTCTATTTCCTGATCTCATCCGGAGAGAAGGAGTACCGCGCGGGCATCGACAGGGATGATCGATGGAGCGTCTCCGAGTGCAGGAAAACGGTCACACAGGACAAGAGCCCTCTTCCGGTGTGATCATTCCGAATCAGCATATTATATATAATTTCTAATGTGACTGAGGGTTGAAAATAGTGTATAATATATAAAAATATGGTTCGTGAAATTCAGGTATTCGTTTATCTGTTTTAGACAGCGGCAAGGTGAGGGGTATGAAGAGACAGATCCATTTAAAACCGGAAGATTTAAATAAGAGCGACAAGCTGGGGCTGACCTACAATCTGGGTCAGGCGCATAAGAGAATGCTCCTCAAGCAGTCCGGTATCATGCAGAAGTTTGGCTTGACTGCGCGCCAGTCTCTGATCATAGCCTATCTTTCTACTCACAAGAAGGATCTGGTCACACAGAAGACGCTGGAAGAACATCTGCATCTGACGAATCCCACCATTACAGTCATGGTGAAGTCCATGATCGACAAGGGTCTTGTGCGTAAGGAGCGTGTGCCGGAAGATGCGAGGAAGTACCGTCTCTTCCTGACTGAAAAAGCCAAGCAGGTCGAACAGGCGAGCCGTCAGGCGGCCAAGGATCTGGACAAGACATTCTACGAAGGCGTATCGGAAAGCGATATGCGCATCTTCAAAGGGGTCTTAGGGCAGATCATGAGAAATCTGGATATGATCTAAACGTAAAGATGCTTCGAAAGGAGCATCTTTTTTAGTATAATACATGTTGTTTAGAGATATTCGTAAGTGGTTTGAGGGTTAGCCCGTGGGGTGGGCTGCCTTTTGATTAGGTGTGAAAGCGTCGCTTGAATTAGAAATGAGAAATGCGAAATGCGAAATGGTGGTGCGGCGCCAGATCCTTCGACTCAGTTCTCACTGCTTTGCCTTTACATGATCGAACATCCGACATTTCACTCCGCTCAGGATGACGAAATGCGCCGCGAAGCATAAATAATGGCGATGCCATGAGCTGGCATGCCAGTCACTAGTCACCAGTCACTTGCGACACCTAATCCCTAGCTACTCATCCCTGCTTTCAAACTTTTTGGGGTATCCCTTTCTCGTATCGTCATCCCGAGCGTAGCCGAGGGATCTTTCTAGGGAAACACTGATTCAATCGTTGTCAGATTTTACTCTTGAATCTTTATGCATAGCAAGGAATAACCTGACGAGAATAGCGAGCTATTTAAGGAAGGGTATGACGAAGCTATGTATAAAAATTCTTGTAAAATCTGACTCTGCGATTGAATCAGCGTTTCCCTTGCACTGCGGTCAGTATCGCATAGGCACTGGCAGGGAACCGACGCCTTGCTGCTATGTATTCCTACTTTCACACATGAATCGTTTATCGGTCTACAAGAAAGATTTCTCGACTTCGCTCGAAATGACGATACGTGTTTCCTGCATCCTAAAATGCAGTGCTCTATGAATGGTGTGCCCCTTCAAACACTTCGCACTTCTCACTAAGTCCCCAAAATTGATAAATCGCAATACCAGTCCCTAGTCGCTAGTCACTAGTCACTTTTCATTCATTAAAGGAGTTTCTTATGCGTAAACCCATCATCGCCGTTACAGCAGACACGCTTCTTTCGGATATGAAGCCGATCAATCAGAGAATGGCGGACTACGCGCCGCGTCCGCTTTTGAATGCGCTGGGGCGCGCCGGCCTGCTCCCCATCATTCTGGCTTATGACGACTACGCCGACCCAGAGGAATATGTGGATAGCTTTGACGCACTCGTCCTATCCGGCGGGCCCAATCCCGCTCCCCGTTTCTACGGAGAAGAGCCGCTCTGGTGCATTGGGCCGACCTACGAGAAGAGAGATATTTTCGAGATCGGGCTCATCAAGGCCTGCCTCAAAGCGGACAAGCCGATCCTCGGCATCTGCCGCGGCCATCAGATCCTGAATGTCGCCTTGGGCGGCAAGCTCTGGCAGGACATGCAGGCACAGAATCCCAAGGCCACCATCCAGCATATGCAGAAAGCGCCGGGAAACATCGCGACCCATTATATAGAGATCGATCCGGAAAGCCGCTTGCATGATGTCTTGGGAGATGGGCTCTACGTGAATTCGCGCCATTGCGAAGCCATCAAGAAGCTCGCTGACGGTCTCCGCGTCACGGCAAGAAGCAGAGACGGCATCGTCGAAGCGACCGAAAGCGTGAAGAATGACCTCATCACCACCGTCCAGTGGCATCCGGAAAATATGGAGGAAAAGGTGATGGATCCGCTCTTCAAAGCCTTTGCCGAACGTGTCAAGCGGTGGATGGTATGAACACGAGACATGATGGCGAGGCATCTCAGGCGGAAGTGCCGCGGAGCTTGAACAGGTCTCTGCGCATAAGGGCAGCTTAAAATTCATATTTAAGCATGCTTGCAAAACTGAATTCGCGTGGTATAATAATGAGGAAGACGGAAGAGAATGTACGGATTCCGTTCCGCCTTCACAATATAAGCCGCTTTCCCCGAGCGGCTTCTCCACTCCTTTATCTCCTTTTATTTTTACACTCTCACGGAAAAGGGCGGCCCGAAGGCCGCCCTTTTCTTGTGCGCAGGATAACGAATGTGATAAAATGGCATCAGATGTACTTTGGCGGTCCGAAGCTTCCTGTCAATCAGGAAGGAGCTGAGTGTCATGAGTACTTTTGAAACATTGTACCTGATGATTGCTTTTGCAACTCTCATTGTAATGATGTTGAAATAATGTTTTCCTGACATGAAAAAAGCCGCCTGATTCACAAGCAGGTTTCAGTGTCAGCGGACGGCCTTTCTCACCTTTATTTTTCTGGGAGGCGCCGGGCGCTTGCACACGCTGAGGTACGCCTACCATTTGCTTATATTATGGCATAGCCATGCAAGTCATGGCTATGCTTTTTGTATGGTCGATGGGCGGCCACGCACTCCATTCTAGCCCTCCCTTGTGCTTTGTGGTAAAATAGGTTTGAAATGTTGTCTATTAGGAGGTGTTACGTTGTTCGCCTATGCGTTCACGTTTCTTGTGGCACTGGCTGTGACCTTTGTGCTGACGCCGGTGGTGAAGAACTTCGCCATCCGCATCGGTGCCGTCGACAAGCCGGATGCGCGCAAGGTACATCATGGACTGATACCGCGTCTGGGGGGGCTGGCCATTTACGCCGGCTTCATGGTCTCGGTGATCGCGACCATCGGCTTTACCTATGAGATGGTCGGCATCATGGTGGGAGCGACATTTTTGATCGCGGTTGGCATCGCTGACGATGTGTACTCCCTGCCGCCGAAGGTAAAGCTCTTGGGGCAGATCATCGCTGCGGCCATCCCCGTCGTCATTTTCAATATCAATATCGAATGGATCGACGTACCGCGCCTCGGCATTATTTATTTGCCGGAGATCATATCGCTGCCGCTCACCATTTTCTGGATCATCGGCTTCGTGAATACGGTGAACCTGATCGACGGCCTGGACGGTCTGGCAGCCGGCATTGCGACGATCGCATCCATCGCCATCGCCCTCCTTGCTTTTCAGATGGGGCAGTGGGTGGCTGCAGCAGCCATGATCGCCATGACAGGGGCCTGCCTTGCCTTTCTGCAGTATAACTTCAACCCGGCGAAGATCTTCATGGGAGATACCGGCTCCATGTTCCTGGGCTATATCATCTCGGCCGTGTCCGTCATGGGCTCGATGAAGACCGTAGCGACAGCCGTCCTCATCGTGCCGCTTCTCGCGCTCACCGTGCCGATCACCGATACCCTCCTTGCGATCGTCCGCAGAAAGTCGAGCGGTGTGCCGATCTTCTCACCGGATAAAAACCACCTGCATCACCGTTTGCTGGCCAAGGGGCTGAATCAAAAGCAGGTCGTGCTCGTCATGTACGCGCTGACGGCCTTCTTTTCCTGCACTGCGCTCATCGTCATTCACCTGTCCCTTTGGATCGGCATCGCGATCGTAGCCATCGCCCTCGTACTCTTCGTCCTTTGGGCAAGAAAGCTCGGTGTCATGCAGGAGATCGTCCCATCGCCCTATCAGATGGAACAGAAGAAAAAGAAAGATAGTGACTAGTGACTGGTAGCTAGGGATTAGGGACTTCGAGTGACTAGAGACTAAGAGACTGGGAGACATTAGACTCCCGTGTTGTCATTTCGAGCGAAGCGAGAAATCTTTGTCATTTGCGGTCAGGTGGGCAATGATTGGAAAGTTCAAAACGGGAAACCTGCTACCCGCAGACTTTCGGGCATCGCCCTATTTATACTCTGCGGCGCTTCCATATTTTTATGCGCCGCCACCACCATTTCTCATTCGACAAAGATTTCATCCACAATCAGTGGGCAGCACGTCCCACAGGCTAACCCTGAACCAAACCACAAAGAGAGGAATGCAAGAATCATGATCAAAGTAATGACGATTTTCGGGACACGGCCGGAAGCCATCAAGATGGCGCCCGTCGTAAAAGAGCTTTTGAAGCGGCCGGACATTGATACGAAGGTCTGCCTCACCGCGCAGCACCGCGAGATGCTCGATCAGGTGGTCGATCTCTTCCATCTGCCGGTGGACTATGACCTGGACATCATGAAGAGCGGGCAGTCCCTCTACGACATCACCGCCCGCGTGCTTCGCGGGCTGGAAGATGTGCTGAAGAAGGAGAAGCCCGACTACGTGCTCGTTCACGGAGATACCACGACCACCTTCACCGCAGCACTGGCCGCTTTCTATCAGCAGATCAAGATCGGTCATGTCGAAGCAGGCCTGCGTACCGGAAACCTGCTTTCGCCCTTCCCGGAAGAAGCCAACCGTCAGCTGACCGGCGTCCTCTCGAATGTGAATTTTGCTCCGACGGAAACGGCCAGAGAGAATCTCCTGCGCGAGAGCAAGGACGATAAGAACATCTACGTCGTCGGCAATACCGTGATCGATGCTCTTCTTGCGACCGTCAAGAAGGACTATCATTTCGAGGATGCGGAGATCGAAGCCATCGAAGAGCACAAGCGTGTGATCCTCGTGACGACACACCGCCGTGAAAATCTGGGCGCTCCGATGCACCACGTCTACCGTGCGCTCCGCCGTCTGGTGGAAGCCGTGCCGGATACCGAGGTGGTCTTCCCGGTGCATAGAAATCCGCTCGTGCGTGAAGCCGTTTCCGAAGAGCTCGAAGGCGTGCCAGGCATTCATCTTGTCGAACCGATGGAATATGAACCATTCACAAACCTGATGGCCAGAAGCGCCATCGTCCTCACCGACTCGGGCGGCATTCAGGAAGAAGCCCCGAGCCTTGGCAAGCCCGTCCTCGTTCTTCGTGATACCACCGAGCGTCCGGAGGCGGTCGAAGCAGGTACCGTGAAGCTCGTCGGCACCGATGAAGAAAAGATCTTCCATGCGGCCTATGAGCTTTTGACGGATGAGAAGGCGTACAAAGCCATGGCAGAAGCCGTGAATCCATATGGAGACGGCCATTCGGCAGAACGTATTGCGGATGCCCTTCTCTACATCGAAGGATTAAGTGATAAAAAACCGACTAAATTTATAGCCAAGTAAAAAATCCTATGCTATAATGTACATGTACATTTGCATGTTTTACTTTTAACATGCTTTTTTTAGAAACCATAGCGAGAAACCAGATGGATAAGAAGGGGAAAATGCCGAAGGACGATGACTGGCATCCGCTGAGAAGTGCTGCCGTCGCATCAGGGGCAGGCTTGACCATGCTGGCCTCCATCGCTGTGGGCGTATGGGCGGGTCTCAAGGCCGATGAATGGCTGGGCACCGATCCATGGGGACTCATTCTGCTTTCTGTCATAGGAGCGGTCGGCGGTTTGTGGTCTGCAATTACACAGATATTAGGTAAGAAATGATATGAACTTCGACTTGACTTTTCCTCACTATGCCAAGCGCATGAATCAGTACATTCTGGTCATCGCTGTCATCGGCGCAGGCATACTGCTTGCCTGGCAGGGCTGGGCATATGCGATTGCCTGGGGGTTGGGCTGCCTGTTTCATATCTTTTTTTTCAGCCTCATGCTGGTTAAGTTTAACCAGTGGCAGAGAGACAAGCGAGAAGTGGACTTCATCGGACGCCGCCTTGTGGTATTCACGATGCTCCGCTTTATTTTGGAGATCGCAAGCTGCGCAGCGGTGATCTTCACGCCGCTCAATATATTGGCTTACTTAGGTGGCTTACTTACACTGCCTGCTGCAACTCTTGGGGAGCGGCTGGTCGGTTTAATTAAGGAGTAGTTTTCTTGATATCCTTGTAAGAGAAAGGGGGTGAGATTATGCATCTTCATACGGGTACACATGTTGTAGAGCAGCTCTTTGGCATGTCTGTGAATATGGATACGCTTTATACCACATGGCTTACTGCCATCATCGTCTTCATCGCCGTATTTGCAGCGACCAGAGGCAGATCCCTGATCCCGGGAGGCTGGCAGAATGTGATCGAAATGGTCATCGAAGGTCTTTGCTCTCAGTTTGAAAGCAATGTCGGGTCGAATTATCGCAAGGTGGCGACCGTTCTTCTGACGCTGTTCCTCTTCATCTTCACTGCGAATCAGATCGGTCTTCTGCCGACAGAACACCTGACTGCGTCTCCGACCAATGACGTGAATACTACATTGGGCTTATCCATCGCATGTTCTTTGATTACACACTTCTATTTCATTAAGTGTAAAGGCGTAGGGCACTGGCTTTCCCATTTCTTCAAACCATTCCCGATCTTCGCCATCATGAATCTGATCGAAGAAATTGCGAAGCCGATTACGCTGGCTATGCGTCTATTCGGCAACATTCTCGCGGGTGAAATTCTGCTGGAAGTTTTGTACTTCCTCTGCCCATGGCTTGTACCTATGATCTGGATCGCCGTATCTTTGTTTATCGGTCTGGTTCAGGCATACATTTTCACCACCCTGACTTCCGTATACCTGAAAGAAAGCGTTGACTGAGTCACAGCCGGTGAAGCGGCTACGCCGCATAATAAACGGAACGGCACCGCCCGTAAAAACGGTAAATACAATAGCCTGCCTTCCCTGATCACGGGGCAGTGCTAAAATTTTTTGCAATTCTCTAGGAGGAATTATCATTATGGATCAGACAATCGTAGCACAGTATTCCCTGATTGCAGCAGCAATCATTGCAGCCTGCGCAGCTCTTGCAGCAGCATTCTCCGACTCCAAAGCCGCAGCTAAAGCTCTCGAAGGTATGACCCGTCAGCCGGAAATGGCAGGCAAACTCTTCACCAACATGCTCGTAGCTATCGGCCTTATCGAATCTATTCCGATCATCGCTATCGTTATCGCTCTCGTACTCGTATTCGCTAACCCATTCCTGAAATAATTATTCCTAATTAAAATAATTACGGAATATTAGGCTAAGGAGGGAACGAATTGGTAGACCTGAATGGTACCTTGTTGATGCAGATCGTCAACTTTATCATTCTCTGTGCTATTCTTGGCCATTTCTGCTACAAGCCGGTACTCAAAGTACTCGACGACCGCAAAGCTCGTATTAAAAACGACCTGGACAGTGCTGCCCAGTCCAAAGCTGCTGCTGAAGAACTGAAAGTCAGCTACGAAGCCCAGCTGAAAGACGCACAGGCAAAAGCCCAGGAAATTGTGGACAAAGCAGTCAAGGAAGCCAAGGTGCAGGCGCAGGCACAGATTGATGAAGCCCATGCATCTATCGCCAAAGCAAAGGAACAGGCCAGCCAGCAGATCGAAAGAGAACGCAAGGATGCTCTGGAAGATCTGAAGGCTCAGGTGGCAGTCCTTTCCTGCGATATTGCAGCAAAGATCATCAGCAAGAACATGACGCCGGACGCCAACGACCGGCTCATCGCAGAAAGCATCGCAAAGCTGGATGCTAAAAAAGCAGGTAAATAATCATGGATAAGAACGTAATCCTTGCAAAGAAATACGGTCGCGCCATCTATGAAATCGCTGCTGAACAGAACAGCTTGGAAAAAACAGAAGAAGAACTTCACCTGATCGCAGACGCCATCAAGGAACATGCAGATCTGAAGGAGCTTCTTTTCCATCCTCTGCTTGCAAAGGATGTCAAGAAAGATACGATTAAGAAATTATTTGCAGATAAGGTTCAGCCTGTCGTTCTGCAGTTCTGCTATGTCGTAATCGACAGAGACCGCATTACCGACTTCCCCGCTATGGTAGACGTATATACGACTCTTGCGCATCATGGCATGGGCATCGAAGAAGCTGTGGTGACCTCCGCACTCCCGATGACCAAGTCCCAGGTGGAAGCATTGAAAGCGAAACTCTCCGAAATTACAGGGAAGAAGATTCTCATGAAGCAGAAAGTGGACACGGCGCTGATTGGCGGCTTCACCGTTCAAGTGGGCGACCGCCTGATCGATGGGTCCGTAGCCAGACAGCTGCAGACACTGAAAGCTATTATGATGCAAAGAGATTGAGGTGACTTCTAGGAAATGAAAATCAGTTCAGATGAAATTACATCTGTCATTAAAAAACAGATTGAAAACTACAAAGTAGACCTCAATGTCGATGAAGTTGGTACGGTTCTTGAAGTCGGCGACGGTATCGCTCATATCTATGGGCTCGAAAACTGCATGGCCGGCGAACTGCTTGAACTGCCTAACGGCGTATATGGCATGGCTCTCAACCTGGAAGAAAGCAACGTAGGTGCCGTTCTTCTGGGTCGCGCCGAAACCATTAAGGAAGGCGACACAGTCAAGAGAACAGGCCGTCTGATGCAGGTCCCGGTAGGGGACGCTGTTATCGGCCGCGTTGTCAATGCACTGGGCCAGCCGATCGATGGCAAAGGCGAAATCAAGACCGCCGAATTCCGCGACATTGAAATTAAAGCACCGGGCATTGCTGACAGACAGCCAGTCAATGTACCGCTGCAGACTGGTCTCAAAAGTATCGACTCCATGGTTCCGATCGGCCGTGGTCAGCGTGAACTTATCATCGGTGACCGTGGTACCGGTAAAACCGCTATCGGTATCGATACCATTCTGAACCAGAAGGGTCAGAACGTTATTTGTATTTACGTATCCATCGGCCAGAAAAACTCCAACGTCGTTCGTGTATACGAAAGACTGAAGCAGGCTGGCGCTATGGACTACTCCATCATCGTCCACGCAGGCGCATCCGAAGGCTCCCCGATGCAGTACCTGGCACCATACTCCGGTGTCTCCATCGCGGAATACTTCATGCATCAGGGCAAAGACGTCCTCATCATTTATGATGACCTCTCCAAGCACGCTGTCGCATACCGTGCTATGTCCCTGCTGCTGCGTCGTCCACCAGGACGTGAAGCTTACCCAGGCGACGTATTCTACCTGCACTCCAGACTGCTGGAACGTGCTGCCCGTCTTTCCAAAGAACTCGGCGGCGGCTCTATCACCGCTCTTCCGATCATCGAAACTCTGGCAGGCGACGTAGGTGCATACATCCCGACCAACGTTATTTCCATCACCGACGGTCAGATCTACCTCGAAACCGCACTCTTCTACTCCGGTATCCGTCCGGCTATCAATGTCGGCCTCTCCGTATCCCGTGTAGGCGGCTCCGCACAGATCAAAGCGATGAAACAGGTCGCAGGTACCCTGCGTCTGGACCTCGCTCAGTATCGCGAACTTGCAGCATTTGCTCAGTTCGGCTCCGACCTCGACGCTGCTACCAAGGCACAGATCGACCGCGGCCAGAGAACCACAGAGATCCTGAAACAGCCACAGTACTCCCCATACCCGGTCGAAGATCAGGTACAGGCGATCTACGTAGCCGTCAACGGATACCTGGATGATGTAGAAGTCAATGAAGTCGTTGATTTCGAACATCAGATTCTCGCATTCCTCCACAGCAGCCATCCGGAAATCGGCGAAGACATCATCAAGAATAAGAAACTGACTGATGAAAACGAAGAAAGACTCAAAGCTGCTATTGTTGAATTCAAAGAACGCTACAACGCAAAAAAGTCTGAAACGGTAGAGGGGTGATCTGATTGGAAAGTACGCGTGATATAAAAGGGCGCATTAAATCTGTCACCAACATCCAGCAGATCACAAAAGCAATGAAGATGGTCGCCGCAGCCCGTCTGCGTAAAGCAGAAGAAAAAGCAAACGGCTCCCGTCCCTATGCTGAAAAAATCGGAGAGCTTCTGCGCCGTGCTTCTTCGGTAACACCCGGTTTCACCAGCCCGCTCTTTAGAACAGGCGAAGTGAAGAAGGTCGGCTATCTTGTCATCAGTGCAGATAAAGGCCTCGCCGGTGCTTATAACTCCAATGTTATGAAGCAGACCTTAAGTGAAATCTCCGGTAAGGATCGGTCAGAGTATGCACTCTACGTGTGCGGCAAGCAGGGAAGAAACTACCTGAAATTCCGCGACTATGATCTGGATTCCTATCATTTCGGCTTTTCTGACAAACCGTCGGCACAGGACTCCATCGCTCTTGCAAAAGAAATGGTGGACTACTTCACCAAAGAAGAAGTCGACGAAGTCTACATTATTTACACAAAATTCATCACTGCTCTCCGCCAGCAGGTGAAGGTACAGAAATTACTTCCTGTCGAATCGCCGAAGGCAGAAGCAGGCGAAGCAGACAAAGAACCATCCGTGGATGATGAATACATCTTCCTGCCGGATGCAGGCACAGTCCTTTCCAAGCTGCTTCCTGAATATGTACAGGTGCAGGTTTACAACGCCATGCTCCAGTCCGCTGCCTCCGAACTTGGCAGCCGAATGGCAGCTATGTCCGCTGCAACCGACAACGCGACCGAAAGAATCGCCGACCTCAACCTTACGTACAACAAAGCACGTCAGGCACAGGTCACCAACGAAATTTCCGAAATCGTCGGCGGCGCAGCTGCGCTTGAATAAACCCGCATAAAGAATTTAAGGAGGAATGCTTCTTCATGGCAAATGAAAAGGAGATGCAGGTAGGTAAAGTAGTCCAGATCATCGGCGCAGTCGTAGATATTGCATTCGATGACGACAAAGAACTCCCTGCTATCTATAACGCAATCCATGTAAAAGATGATAAATCCGGCGTTCCTGTTGATGTTATCTGTGAAACCATGCAGCACCTCGGCGACGGCGTCGTCCGTGCCGTAGCTATGAGCTCCACAGATGGCATGGTACGTGGAATGAAAGCAGTCGACACCGGCCGTGCTATTGCAGCACCGGTAGGCGACGGCTGCCTTGGACGTATTTTCAACGTTCTCGGACAGACAGTAGATAACGATCCGGCCAAAGTACCGGCATCCGACTACTGGCCGATTCATCGCCCGGCACCGGCCTTCAAAGACCAGTCCCCGGCAGCTGAAATTTTCGAAACCGGCATCAAAGTCGTCGACCTGATCTGCCCATACGCAAAAGGCGGTAAGATCGGTCTGTTCGGCGGTGCAGGCGTAGGTAAAACAGTCCTGATTCAGGAACTGATCCACAACGTAGCGACCGAACATGATGGCTGCTCCGTATTCTGCGGCGTAGGCGAACGTACCCGTGAAGGCAACGACCTCTGGGGCGAAATGAAAGACTCCGGCGTCCTGAACAAAGTAGCACTGGTCTATGGCCAGATGAACGAACCTCCGGGAGCTCGTATGAGAGTCGCCCTGACAGGTCTGACCATGGCAGAATACTTCCGTGATAAACAGGGCCAGGACGTACTGCTCTTCGTCGACAACATTTTCCGTTTCGTACAGGCAGGCTCCGAAGTATCCGCACTGCTCGGCCGTATGCCGTCTGCCGTAGGTTACCAGCCAACGCTCGCAACCGATATCGGCGAACTGCAGGAACGAATCACTTCCACCAAGACCGGTTCCATCACATCCATTCAGGCTGTATATGTACCGGCCGATGACCTCACCGACCCGGCTCCGGCTGGCGTATTCACCCATCTGGATGCTACCACGGTACTGAACCGTTCCATCGCCGAACTGGGTATTTACCCGGCAGTCGATCCGCTGGACTCCACTTCCCGTATTCTTGATCCGAACGTACTCGGCGAGGAACACTACGAAGTAGCCCGCGGCGTACAGGCTATTCTGCAGCGCTACAAAGAACTGCAGGATATCATCGCCATCCTCGGTATGGAAGAACTTTCTGATGACGATAAGGTCATCGTTGCTCGCGCAAGAAAGATCCAGAGATTCCTGTCTCAGCCGTTCTTCGTAGCTGAACAGTTCACAGGCTCCCCAGGTAGATATGTACCGCTGAAGGAAACCATCAGAGGCTTCAAGGAAATCCTTGCAGGCCAGCACGATGATATGCCTGAAGGCGCATTCTACATGGTCGGCACAATTGATGAAGCAATCGAAAAGGCTGAAAAGATGAAGAAAGGGGAATAAGCCATGGCTGATACCCTTACTCACTCCATGCACGTGGAAGTCATCAGTCCGGATGGTCCGATCTTCAGTGAAGACAATGTGGACATGGTGGTGGCCCGCGCAGAAGACGGCGAATTTGCTGTCTTGAAAAACCATCTGCCTCTGGCAGCCGCTTTGGAAATGTGCGTTGTACGCATTAAAAAAGCAGCTGAAGAACAGAAGGTCGCTGTATTCGGCGGGTTCTTGGAAAATTCCAAGAACAACGTAAACATCGTGGCTCCACTGGCTGAGCTGGCTGAAACCATCGATGTAGCACGCGCCCAGGCAGCGAAAAAGCGTGCAGAAGACAGACTGGCTTCTCACAGCGCAGACATCGATATGGACCGCGCAAGACTCGCTCTCATGCGTGCACTGACACGCCTCAAAGCGACCGGAACGATCTGATATGGATACCATAAAAACCGCAGCTTCGGCTGCGGTTTTTTGTTTTCATCTATAGATATCAGAGGTCGGATCGCCTGATACCGGTCAGCAGTCACTTCTTCCCACGCAAACCGCTCCCATATGGTATAATAAAGATAACAAAAGCAGTGTGGCTGCTATTCTTTAGCAAGAATACATAATAACACGCCGGGACCACCGGACATTTAGCAAGGAGGAGAGACCATGGACGAAATTTTCAATCGCGGAACCTGCCGCTACTTCAAAGAACTGACCCCTGTGCCGGATGAAGAGCTGCTGACGCTCGTCAAGGCGGGCATGCAGGCGCGTGCTGTCGGCAACCAGAAGTCCCGTGACTTCATCATCGTCACGCGTGAAGATCTGGTGAAAGCCATTTCTCACAACAGCATCATCGCCGGCCCGGCGCGCAAGGCGTCTGCTGCGATCGTCATCGTCGGCAAGAAGGATGGCATCAGCTTCCCGGAAGAATGGAGCTTCGACTGTGCGGCGGCTGCGCAGAACATACTGATCGAAGCTGAGCACCTTGGTCTTTCCACCTTGTGGATGCAGGTGTATCCGTATCAAGACAGAAAGATCCATCTGTGCCATATCTTAGACATCTCGACGGATGAGGACCCCTTCTGCATCATCGCCGTCGGCTATGCAGACCGTCGTCCGGTGAGACTGAATCGCTACGATGAAAATGCTGTCTCCTATGATCTGTATGGGAATCATAAGAAGAAATAAAAACGGAAGCCATGCGCGAAGCGCATGGCTTTTTGCGTATCCGCGCGCTGTGATATAATGGGGGAAGGAGAGGGGGATAGTGACTGGTGGCTAGTGGCTAGGGATTAGGAATCAGAAAATGCTCCCTTTTCGTAGAATTCGTCGGGATACTTGAATCAAGCATTTCTCTCGTATCGTCATTTCGAGCGAAGTCGAGAAATCTCTCTTGCACTGCGTTGATCTGTAGCGATGCGCGTATCGGTAACCGATGCCTTATTGCTTTGCTTTTCAGCTGCCCCATGGAAGTGGTTTTCCTGGGGATGACGAACGGAGAAGCTCTTACACCTTAAACCGCAAACCACACACTCTATTACCCCGGAGGTGATCGTATGGACTATAAACTGTTATTCACCGCGACGGTCTGCGCTGCCGCTTTCTGCGCTACTCCCGTCCATGCGGACTACACGAGCTGGCAGGATCCGAGCTATGATTTTTCGAAGATCAGTCGCATTTATGTGGGCCGCGTGGATATGAGTGATGTCGCCTTGAGCAGTGCGAGACAGAAGAGCTTGGAAACGACATTTGCCAGCCGCATGAACAAATCAAAAATTCCCAAAGATGTGATGCTTACCATAGAAGCACCGACGGCGTCGAAGACCCTTTCCGGCTCCCGTGTGCAGAAAGCGTCGGCTGAGAGCGGGACGGAAGAGGCGGAGGATCTCTTCGAAGCGGCGAAGGCCGCGAATGCACAGGTATACATCCTGCCCAGGCTCACCCGCTGGCAGGTGAAGAGCTACATCGAGCCGGCGCATGTGGAGTGGAGATCTGTTCAGGTGCGGGATTCCTATCAGGACAAGGATGGAAACTGGCATGATTTTTACCGCACAGAAACCTACCCCGACTATGTGCCTGCCCGGGAGATCCCATATGCTGTGGTGACGATGACCTTCGAATGGTATGATGTAGAGAGCGGTGAGCTTATCGCTTCGAGCGAGGATGACCGCACGCGCAATGCGGAGAACGATCCGAAGGGGATGTATCAGCGCATCGTCGACCGCTTTGCAAAGGATCTGAAAGAGAAAGTGGAGAAGTGAAGAGAGCCGCTTTTCCCTATTTTGTACGATGAAAAGGTGACGCTATGAAAACGAATCATAAGCCTCAATCCATTCTTTACCCCCAGCCTGTGCTGGTGATTACTTCTTATGACAAAGAAGGAAAAGCTGATGCCATGGTGGCTGCTTGGGGCGGTATCTATGACACCAACCAGATTGGTTTCATGTTAGACCATCATCACCAGACCACGGAAAACATCAAAGAAAGCGGCGCCTTCACCGTCAGCATGGCTACCGTAGACACTATGGCAGCGTCCGACTACTTCGGCACCGTCAGCGAAGCCAAGGCCGCAGGAAAAATTGAAAAAGTAGGATATCATGCCGTCAAGAGTGAACAGGTCAATGCACCGGTCATTACTGAGTATCCACTGACCTTTGAATGCAAAGTCAGCAAGGTTACCCAAGTAGGCGAAGACTTCCATTTTGTAGGCGATATCGTCAATATCTTGGCCGATGAAAGTATCTTGACCGATGGGAAAATCGATCCGAAGAAATTGAATCCACTAACCTTCGATGCTGTCCATGGTACCTATATCACACTGGGAGATACGGTAGGCAAAGCTTGGGGCGAAGGAAGAAAGTTTGTGAAATAGAATTTGTAAAAAACAGCGGTATTCAAAAGACTATTTTGAGTACCGCTGTTTTTTATTTTTTATATGTTTGAAGTCAACTTACTATTTATTCTGAGGTATAATGGCGTACAGTTGATTTCAATTCTGCTAGAAATTCTGATAAATTAGTATAGTTGAATGTAAAAGCTTTATCATAGATTTTATTAAAGTAGCTGCTCTTATAAAATCTATCTTCTATTCGTTTATACATATCATTTTCAGAATCTTGATATAGAATTCTTGAATAGTCATCGAAAAATTCTATGTTTAACAATAACGCTGCAATTGCGTAAATAGTTCGTTTTATATCATTAAAAGGGTACTCAATGGGATAAAAGCCCAATGCACCAGCTAATATTTCCGGAAGATTTAGTCCTGAGTTGAGTTGACAATATTCATAATCGACCAGGTAAACAGATTTTTGATCAAATAATACATTTGTTAGTGATATATCAGAATACTGTATGCCTTGTTTTTGTAATGTATGAACAATGCAAATGATTTTACGAATAATAAAAAGTATTTGCTTGATAGATAATTTTCCACCATTTTTTAATAAAGAAAATAGTGATTCTCCAGGAAGCTTTGACATAACAAGAAAATAATGATCATCAATATAGAAATCTGATAAAAATTTCGGAGCAAATGAAAATTTTGATATTTTTTTTAAAATTATCTTTTCATGATGTAAGCGATTTATTGCATCTACTCCGTGTATATCTAAATCATGAAGAGGAGAGGCTTCTTTTAGAATTACTGTAGAGGCTGCTTCTAAATTGATTGCGGTGTAGACAGAACTTTTTCCTGAAATATGATGAATTCCGCATAAGTATAAACGTGAGGGGAGTTCATGAAAATGAGGAATAAAATAGTCGTCAATGGGGATGGTAACATTGTTCGGTATAGTTCTATTACGCTTATCTACATACTTACTTTCTGTTGAGCCTTCGTTTTGGATATCGCCGTAACGATAGTAAACTACTTGGCTATTCATATAAGAATAATCTGAAGGTATAGAGATACTTTTCATTGGTTTATATATAATTTCCAAGTCTTGCAATAATTGAAGTAATTCATTTTGTGTTGATGGATAAATTGTAATAAATTTACCGATTTGACTATAACCGTTATATCCTAAATTTTGGCGTTCTAAATCCCTGAAGTCTTGAATAACTTTCCAGGCAATATTTTTGTGTTGGATATAGTGCCAAAACTTATCTAAAATATCCGTAGCATTATTTAAAGTAGCACTCAAGTGAATTTTGAATCCAACAGAAGGAAGTTGGAGAGATATATTTCGAGGAGAAAAGCATAGCCAAAATTTGTTATCTGTTATGATGTGGTTAGAAGATTTTTTTAATTCACTGATAAGGGAATGAAATGTTATGCGTTTTATCCGTTTCATTTCAACATAATTCATAAAAGTACCTTCCTTACGAACTATATGCTATCAATCATGTAACTGATTGATAGCATAATATTAGAAGATGCTGCCTAAGTATCTATTTAGCAATTGGGATTATGATGACATGTTTTTACTGTGCAAGTTTTAGTGCATAATTCACTTGCAATATCCAACTGATTAACGAGTTCGGAAGAGTTTTGCAATAGGCCCAGTGTATTAAGGTCTGAAAGATTGCGAGCAGACAGAAGAAGTTTTTCTGCTGAGGGAATTTCGTAATTGGCTACTAAAGACTCATGTGAATACATAAACTGTTTTGCTAGCAAAGCATTGTGCTCTAAGTCGTATACAAGATTTGACAGTTGTGTGCTCATATATGAAACCTCCTGTTTGAATAAGTTTTCAAGCAGCATCTATGTACATGATAATACAAAAATGATACAATGTATAGAGAAAAATTTATAAAAAATTAAAAAGCAAGGAGGGGGGAATAGTGGATAAAAAATATTTGATTTTAATAAATCACGTTTCTGTATACTATGATGATTTCTGTGCGTTGCATGATGTGACTTTTGATATACAAAAGGGCGATTTCATTGCACTCATGGGATCGAATGGGGCAGGAAAGAGTACATTCTTGAATACATTGATGGGCTTTTTGTCTCCTAAGGAAGGGACGATAGATTTTAATGAAGAAAAAATATCTTTGAGAAATCCTATGGCCTCCATTGGTTTTTCTTCTCAAAAGATGGTCATGGATTGGTATTTGAATGTATGGGACAATGTATATTTAGGATGTAGTTTAGCTGGTATGGGAGGAAACAGGGCTAAAGTATTGACTGAAAAAGCACTGCAGCGAGTTTCCTTGACAGAAAAAGCGAAAAAAGGAGTGGATGAACTTTCTGGTGGACAACAGCAGAGAGTACAAATTGGTCGCGCTATTGTGCATGAACCGGATTTATATATATTGGATGAGCCAACGGCTGGATTAGACCCCGATATTGCGGAAAATTTTTTTGCCTATCTATGGGAAGAACATAAAAAAGGAAAAACCATTATTGTATCCTCTCATGACTTATATTTGCTAGAAAAATATTGCAACAAGCTATTATATATCGAAAAAGGAAATGTACGATATTGGGGTGGCCTACAAGAGTTTTTACAAACCCATCATCGAGTTGCTTTATATCGTGGCACCGTCAAGGCTGCTAAGGATATGCCCGATATGACAGTATCTTATCGTGCTTTTACCTTTTTGCCTGATGAGAGTGAAGAACCATGCACCTTTGTGATTGCTTTGGCAGAGGGGCATACCCTTTCAGAAGCCTTGCTGGAATTGTCTGCCCATTGTGTGATTCAATCCATTGGTGTGATGGAGGAAAGTGGGTTACGTGACTTTTTTGTAAACCAGAAGAAAGGTGTATAGAAAATGCAACCGGCATCATTTCGTAGATATGCTAGATATAATTGGGTGGCTGTCTGGGCTTTGATTCGAGTGGAAGCTCGCGCCTTTTGGGATACGCGGTTTATGCTCTTTTCGGAAATTATCATGCCTTTTATGTATTTCCTGTTTATTGCATTGCCTTTAGCGAATACAGTAGGTAGTATTTCCTTTCAAGGACAATTGATTTCTTATCCCGATTATGTGTTGGTTGGTCTACTAGCCATGAACATGATGCAACAGATGGTTCGTGTTATTTATCGCATGGCAGTGGATCGGCAGTATGGATTTTATGCGTTGAAGATGATAGGTGGAATTTCTCCTGTCATCTATATTGGTATCATGAGTATCAGTTCCATTATGGGATATGCAGTACAGGGGATAGTCTTTTATCTATTGATTCTTCTCTTTCATTTACATGTGAGTTTGGGAAATTTTATTCATTTATGGGCCATTGGACTGATTGCATTTTTCTTTTGGGCTGGATTAGCCGCTATGGTGACAATGAAGATTGACAGTTTTGCTACACGAGATGCAGTGGTTTCCTTTGTAGTGACACCCTTATCCTTTAGCGCCCCGGCGTTTTATGTGTGGAAAGAAGCGCCTGCTTTTATCAGATATATTGCGATATGTAATCCATTGACATATCAGTTGGAAGTGTTACGAGAAGTGGCTTTTGATACTTTGTCTAAGCCTTCTTTCTTTTTGGTATGTGTGTTTAGTGTGGTATCTATTGCTTTGGCCACATGGGTGGTATCTCATGCGGCGTTGATTGCGGGGAAAGGAGAATGACCTATGGCACCAATCGAATTTCGCCATAGAAGTACTTGTAATTATATAGGTACATGGACCATTATAAAAATGGAAAGTCAGAGAATGGTGCTAAAACAGAAATGGTTTCTTCTGGCGAATATGCTGACACCCCTTTTATACTTTTTCTTCATTATTAATGCTTTATCTCCAATGTTAGGTACCGTACGATTTGATGGGCATTCTGTCAATTATGAAGCCTATGCCTTGGTGGGGCTTATGGCGATGAATCTAATTGGCCAGATGGGAAAGACCATGTATCGTATTTCTTCTGATAGAAAGAACGGATTATTTGCTTTGAAAATGGATGCCGGGTTGCATCCGATGCTCTATATTATGGCTATGGGCGTCTCGTCTATCTGGGGGTATTTGCTTCAGATGGTATGTTTTTATATACTCATGGCGATATGTCAGATTTTTATAAGTGCTTGGATATTTTTATTATTGACAATTGTTGGCTTGGTTGCGTTGGTATTTTGGATTTGTTTAGGCACAGCGTTGGCATTTTATTTGGGCCAAAAGACTTCCTGGCAAATGGGTGTTAATTTTCTGATGCTTTTATTATCTTTTAGTGCCCCTTCCTTTTATTCCTATAACGATGCTCCCGTATATATTCAACAACTATCCATGCTAAATCCACTTACCTACCAATTAGAGGCGATGCGAACGGTATTATTTGCGTCCTTATCTTGGGATATACTAGGGAAGATGGCAGGTTTTAGCGTAGTATCATTTTTTATCGCGGCGTGGGTTACAGGGCGTGCTTCCTTAGTAGATAGGAAAATATAAAAAACGGTAGGGAAATCAGATATCCATTTCCCGCTATAGCGACAATAAAAAACGGCGCATTATGCGTCGTTTTTTGGTGGATAGGTTTGAAGTTTTCAAGCTTCTCAGGTTTGTTGGATGCAGGAAACTTGTTGCTGGTTATTGCTTCGCCAACTGCTAACTGCTAACTATTCCTAAGGCCTAGCTAGCAATCCCTAATCCCTGGAAAGGCTAAATCAGCACGGCAAAGAAGGAGGCGAAGACGACAGTGAAAACACCGGCGACTACGATGGAGAGAGAGGACATGGCACCCTCGATGGGGCCAAGCTCCATGGCTTTGGTCGTACCCATCGCGTGTGCCGCAGTGCCAAGAGCGATGCCGCGGGCGATGGGGTCGGTGATATGGAAGAGACGGCAGACGGATTCGCCGATGATATTTCCGAGGATCCCGGTCGCGATGATGGCGGCGACGGTGATGGAGACATAGCCTCCGAGCTCTTCGGAAAGTCCCATGCCGATGGCCGTGGTGATGGACTTTGGAAGCAGCGTCACGTAGGAAGCGTGGTCAAAGCCGAAGGCCAGGCAGAGGACGTAGACGGCAAAGAGCCCTGTCACGACGCCGGAAAGGATACCGAGGAAGATGGCCTTATAGTTTTTCTTCAAAAGCTTGATCTGTTCATAGAGCGGCACGGCGAGACAGATGGTGGAGGGCGTCAGCAGGTAATTGATGTAGGAGGCGCCTTCGTTATAGTCCTTGTAATCCATGCCGGTCACCTTGAGGAAGCCGATGACCAAGAGGACCGCGGTCAGAAGCGGATTGAACAAGGGAAAATGAAATTTCAAAAAGAGTTTCGAGCCGAGATAAAAGGCGATGAGGCTGATGAAGACTGAGATGTAGGCGGAGTGTGTCAGGAAATCATTCATGGCAGGTCTCCTTCCTTGTGACCTTCTTCATGATAAACTGCGTGAAAAGGCCGCCGGCTGCCATGACGATGACCATGGCAAGGATGGTGATCACGATGTACTGCAGAAGGGTAGAGGAGATCAGGTGCCACGAGTCCATGAGGCCGACGGCGGCCGGAAGGAAGAGGATGGGCATGATCTCGATGAGGAACATGGAGGCCTGCCGGATCTGCGGGATACGGATGACCTTGAAGTATAAGAGGGCAAACAGGATCAGTATCCCGTAAATGCTGGCCGGTACAGGAAGTGGCAGCAGCGCATGGAGAAGTTCTCCCACAAAGGAAATGGCTAAGATCATTCCGAATTGAAATAAATAAGGCATAGAAGGTCCTTTCGTTATTGTTGTTATTGGAGGGAGGGTTAGCCAGTGAGGCGTACCGTCCTTTGAATCAATTTGAAAGCCTCGTGTGAATGAGAAATGAGAAATGGTGGTACGGCGCTAGATCCTTCGACTCAGTTTTCACTGTTCCGCCTTTACATTTTCGAACATCCGACATGTCACTCCGCTCAGGATGACGAAATGCGCCGCGGAGTATAGATGGCGGCGATGCCCGAAAGTCTGCGGGGAGCAGGTTTCCCGTTTGGGAGTTCTAAACATTGACCATCTGACCGCGAATGACAAAGATTTCTCGCTTCGCTCGAAATGACGATATGAGGGGCTGACGTCTCCCAGTTACTAGTCACCAGCCACTAGTCACTCCTAATCCCTAATCCCTAGGCACTACGTATGAAATCCCAATTTCTCCACATATTTTTCGATCAGTTCGGCAGCGAAAGCGTGGCCGATGCGGGAGGTATTGATGGAGAGGTCATAGTTTTTGGCAGCACCCCATGTCTCTCCGGTGTAGTAGCGGTGATAGGCGAGGCGATTCTCATCATTGGTGTGGATGATCTCCTCTGCCTCTTTGGGGCTGATGCCAAGCATATCCGCTTTGTAGCGGATGCGGTGGTCGATGTCACCGTGAATGAAAACGGAGATGCAGCCCGTATGATTTCTGAAAATGTAATTTCCGCAGCGACCGACGAGGATGAAGTCCTTCTCCGGCAGCAGGTGTTCCAAGCGATCGCGCTCCGGTTCAGTGAATTTCTTATTTCTGAAATCTATGGAGAGTGCGTAAACGATAGAGTTCACGGGGGATTCCTGGAAGAAATCCGGCATTTCATCATACATGCCTTTTTCTTTGGCAAGGCGGGCGAGACTGTCCTGATCGTGGACGGGGATGTGATAGTAGTCAGAGAGGAGCTTTCCGACGGTGTAGCCGCCGCTGCCGCTCTCGCGTGCGATGGTGATGATCATAGAGCTCTCCTTTCACCAAAAGTGAAATATTAAGATTTATTATACCACGGATGTCAAGGGGAATGAGGGGATCCCGCTCGCGAAGAATCCAGCCAAATACCCTATTGACTCAAGGTCGAAAAAATTAAGATTTTATAAAAAAAATACGCTTAGCAATTTATGAAAATATAATGATAAAGTCCCTTGCAATCCATCGTTTTCATGGTATAATACATACATAAGTTGACCGGAAGTCAACTTAGAAAACAGATTCCATTTGGCAGGTCTTCCATTCCCCCCGAAAGCCCTGTCATACCATACCTTATGATAAAGGAGGTGGCGCATCACCCTATAGATTCATTTTATTTCTTGATAACAATACCCTCTCTCCTATAAAAGCCCGGTCGATCTCCCCATCGATCGGGCTTTTTATTGCCTTGTATAAGAGCAAAAAAGAGGCTCTGCGGCATGAAGTACATGCTGCAGAGCCTCTTTGGGCTATCCTGCGATGCTCTTTAGCTGGCTGATAAATTCTTCCGCAGACATGGCACCGGTGAGACGGGTGATCTCCTCTCCGTTCTCCAGGATGACGATGGTCGGGATTGACATGATGTCGAAGTCGGCGGCGATATCAGGGAGCTCGTCTACATCAATCTTGGTGAAGTGGATGGCAGAGCCCAGCTCTGCATCCGCAGCCTCCATGACGGGAGCCATCATACGGCAGGGGCCGCACCAGGTGGCCCAGAAGTCGATGAGGGAGAGGCCCTCGCGGGTGGCGATCTCTTTCTGGAATGCTTCTTCTGTATGGATTTCAGTGATCATGGGAATCCTCCTTGTATATGACTATATCGATAAAAATGTATATGCTTGATGTACTCATTATAGCATGTGGGGCAAAGCGGTTCAATGGGCTAACCTTGAAGTTTGAAAGCAGGAATGAGTGGCTAGGGATTGGGGATTAGGGATTGGGAGTGTCTGGTGACTGAAATGGCAGCTCATGGAATCGCCACCATCTATACTCTGCGGTGCTTAGATCCTTCGACTCAGTTCTCATATTCTATATTAGCCATTTTCTAACATACGACGCTTTTCTCCGCTCAGGATGACGAAATGCACCGCGCCACAACCTTGAACCCGGCAACCTGAAGTTTGAAAGCAGGGATTGGGAATTGGTTTTGAGATTAGTACCGCTTCCCATGTATCGTCAGCCCGAGCGAAGCCCTCGATCTTTCTTGCACCCCGGTAAGAAGTCAGTGCGAGATAGCAGAAAGACGCAGAACAAAAACGTCGTTGATGAAATGGCGCATACATGCTGATTCACGTACTGCAGTAGAGATCTCTCGGCTACGCTCGAGATGACGACGACGCGAAGCGTCATCAAAATTCTGCGGCGCTTAGATCCTTCGACTCAGTTCTCATATTTTTAGATAAGCCATTTTTTAACATACGATGTTTTTCTCCGCTCAGGATGACGAAATGCGCTGCACCACCCCTGAACCCTGAACCTCTAATATTTTACTCTTTTAGCAAAATAGAGTACACATGTAAGAGATATACGTCTTTTTGATATACAATAATTCTTCATACCCGTTATAAGTATCTTTTATTATGTTATTCGAGAAAGGCAATGTATAATGAGAGAAACTCAATTTCGGATTTGTTATAATTCTAGAAGATTTTGTTATGAAAAGTTCAGAGGGGGGAGGCCAATGAGGGCTAGGAAGGATGCGGTGGAGCGTCTGCTCGCGGCGTACCGCAGGTATTATACGATCACGCGTTTTGACGGCGTGAGAGAAGCGCCGGGGGAAGGGCTCCGGGAGGCGAAGGAGCTGACGGCGCCCTTCCTGCCCGAGGGGGCGTCTCTGTCTGCGGTATGTGAATATTACGAAAGAGCAGAGAGATATTTCATTCTCCATTCGAATGAGCTATGGTCGACGCATCAGGAAGAGTTCGTCTTCGTCTTTTCCGTTCCTCATCTATCCAAAAAAGTCTTTGATGCCTGCAGGGACTACGCGTATCAGGCGGGGATGGATATGGCACACATTGGATCGGGCCATATGTATACGTATATCTCACCGGTTTTTCTGTGCGACACGGTCGATGAGGAAGCCAGGATCGCCTTGGAAAAGTGCAAGTATTACAAGACCTTCCGCTTCTCCTTCCACGGATGGATGGAGTACCATGCGGGATGTCTGGCACTTCGTGACGATCGGTTCTATTTCAATAAGGCAGGACGCTGCATGGAAAAGGGCCTGAAGAAGCTCTTCGAAGGATCTGTGCGGATGGAAGCGTGAGAAAAGGTTCAAAGAATTTCAAACGACCAACAACAAGCAGCGGTTTGCTGTGAGGGGCAGACAAGGAAGTCAAGGAGAAAGGAGAAGGATTATGAATACACTGGTATTATTGGCTGTCTGTTTAGTGATTTTGTTTTGTGGTTATGTATTTTATGGGCGCTGGCTGGTCAAGCAATGGGGCGTAGGTGAGGGGGATATCCCGACACCGGCGCATACCATGAATGATGGCATCGACTATGTGCCGGCAAAGGCACCGGTGCTGATGGGGCATCATTTCTCTTCCATCGCTGGCGCAGGCCCGATCACCGGACCGATCGGGGCCGCTATGTTTGGCTGGCTGCCGGTTACCCTGTGGGTGCTGATCGGCGGTATCTTCTTCGGTGGTGTCCATGACTTCGGGGCGCTCTTCGCTTCTGTCCGTCACAAAGGGCAGTCCATCGGGGAGATCATTTCTGCGAATATGTCCAAGAGAGCCAAGCAGCTCTTCATTATTTTCTCGTATCTGACGTTGATCCTCGTCGTAGCAGCTTTCGCTGCGATCGTAGCGTCTACCTTCGGGGCGACCTATGAAAACGGCGTCTTAAATGAAGCCAAGAGTGCGACACAGGCTTCGGTCGCGATGGTATCGCTCCTCTTCATCCTTGTTGCTATCGTATTCGGATTTGCTGTATATCGCCGTCACACCTCCATGGTGACCTCCACCATCCTGGGCGTCGCTGCGATCGTAGTCTGCATGGCGGTCGGCATGAACTGGCATCCGCTGTATTTCTCCACTACCACATGGATGTGGCTCATCGGTCTCTACATCACCATCGCCTCCGTCACTCCGGTCTGGATCCTGCTCCAGCCGCGTGACTACCTGTCTTCCTTCCTGCTCTATGCGATGCTGGCTGTCGCTGTCGTAGGCATCGTAGGCGCACATCCGGATATCAAGCCGGATCTTTTCCCGGCTTACACCGGCTTTGCGGTAGACAATGGCAATGGCATACAGTACATGTTCCCGATCCTCTTCACGACCGTAGCCTGCGGCGCGATCTCGGGCTTCCACTCTCTCGTATCCTCCGGCACGACGTCTAAGCAGCTGGATAAGGAATCGGATGCAAAGCCGATCGCTTACGGCGGCATGCTGCTGGAATGCGTACTTGCGATCATCACCCTCTGTGCCATCGCTTATGCGAGAGAAACGGGTCATGTGAAAGGTGCGACCGATATCTTCGCCGGCGGCATTGCTGCGATGATCGGTGCGATCCCGGGACTCGAAAGCATGGAGAACTCCATGTACACCCTGCTCGTCTTGACGTACTCCGCATTCTGCCTGACCTCTCTGGATACCGCGACACGTCTGGCTCGTTTCATGTTCCAGGAATTCTGGCTCGAACCGGGTGAAACACCGAAAGATATCAAGAACGGCTTCAAGAAAATGATGGTCAATCCATACTTTGCGACCGTTCTCACGGTATTCCTCGGTGTCATGCTCGGTATGAACGGCTTCATGAAGATCTGGGGGCTCTTTGGTGCAGCGAACCAGCTGCTGGCCGGCATCGGCCTCCTGGCTGTCGCAGCATGGCTCGGCAATGCAGGCAAGAACAATAGGATGTTCCTCTTCCCGATGTCTTTCATGATGGTCGTCACCATTTGCTCGCTGGCTCTGATCGTAAGAAATCAGATCCTCATCATCATGAAGGGCGGCGCGGACTGGGGCCCGTATGCACAGGCCATTATCGGTTCCTTCCTTATCGTCCTTGCATTGGAGCTTGCGGTAGAAGGCTATCGCACGATCTTCAAGAAAAAGGATCCGGACGGAGAAGCTCCGGCTCTGGACTAGAGAAAGCAAATGAAAACCCCGCTATCCGAATGATCAGCCCCTGTCAAGGTAGACATGGCAAATATCTAAAAAATTATAGCCGTAAGTTCCATGTTGGTGTTTTAGTATCAGCATGGGATTTGCGGCATTTTGTTATGCCGCGAATTTTGCTTTGTATTTCTGAATCCGTTTGTTCTCGGCAATCGGGAACTGTTCCGGGTTCTTCGCGTGCAGAGCTGCCATGCGAACTTCCATTGGCGTCCTTACTCCAAATCGTTCCTGAAAACGTTCGTAATTGTAAAAATGGACGTATTGGTCGATGGCCGAACGCAGCTCGCCGCCGCTGCTGAACTTATTCAGGGAATACATCTCTGTCTTCACAATTCCCCAGAAACCTTCCACTGGGCAATTGTCGATGCAATGCCCAACACGGGACATGGATTGCTCCATCCCCTGCTTCGAGAGCTTGAACTGGAATGCTTTACTGGTATACTGGAACCCCCGGTCACTGTGGAACAACGGGTGTGCTTCCGGATTTTTGCGAATCGCCTGCTCAAATGTGTCAAACACCAGCTTATTGTCATTGCGTCCGCTTATGACGTAGGCGACAATCGACCGGTCATAGAGATCGAGGATGGCGCTCAAATAGAGCTTTTTGACGACTGATCCTTCGTACCATTTGAATTCTGTCACGTCCGTTGCCCACTTCTGGTTCGGTCGTTCTGCCTGAAAACCCCTGTGAAGGATGTTCTCTGATGTGGCTTCTGGTGTGGTCCTTCTGTATTTTGCCTTCTTGCACCGGATCACGGAATGGATATTGAGCTCCTTCATGAGTCGATGAATGCGGTTCCTGCTGTAATGCGTGTGGTTCAGGCGATTGATCCAATCAGTCATGCGCCGATAGCCCAGGATGTGGTGGAATCGTTCATCATACTCTTGGATCAGTTGGGCGATGATCTCGTTTTCTTTTTCCGCTTTTGGGACATCTCGCTTCAGCCATTGATAATAGGATGCTCTCGTAATACCTACCTGACCACACAGCCAGCAAATGCCCCAGCCCTTTTCTGCGTGGCACTGCTGGATTGCTTCATAGGTTATGGCATGGCGCAGCCTGCCAAGTTTCACCTCCCTTCCAGGGCTTTCAATTTTTTTAAGAAATAGACCAACCTCTCCTGTTCCTCAAGCTGCCGTTTCAAGCGCCGGTTCTCACGCCGGAGACGTTCCATCTCGTCAACTTCTTCGTCGGTTTTATGATGTCCGCGCCGGTCGGTAAGGCCAGCTTCCCCGTCAGCGACGTATTTCCTCACCCAATCGTATACCTGACTGTAGGAAACGTCATAGTGCGCAGCGGTGTCCTTGTAGTTCTTGCCATGCGATAGACAATACTCCACAATCTCCTTGCGCTCCGAAAGCGATGTTTTCTTTCTTGCTCCTGCCATATAGACCTCCCGTTTTGGATCGTAGTCCTTAAGTTCTATATGGTCATTATACTGCTTCATCCAGTGCCGGAGAACGGAACGGCTTGAAATGTTGTATTTTGCTACGATGTTGTCAATGCTGCCCTCGCCACGTAGCACGGCAAGGACGCAGCTTGCCTTGAATTCCTTGCTGTAGCTTGCGTTCCCAGCTCTATCCATGAAAGAGGCCTCGCCCTGTTTCTCGTATTTCCTTACCCAGCCACGAAGACTCCGCTCGGATATCCCATTCGCTCTGGCGATTTGTCGGTAAGATCCTTTGCCGGAAAGATATTCTCTCACTCTGGCAAGCATCCAATCTGCTGAATGTTTCCTTTTGGCCATTAAAAAAATCCCCCTAAAGCAGTTTGGTTATTTACCTTGTCTGCTTTAGGGGGATCATATCAGAAAGGATGGCGGGGTTTTGTGGTTCAGGGTTCAGGGTTCGGGGTGTACTGCCCCTTGATTGGGGATGAAAGCCTCGTACGAATGAGGAATGGGGAATTAGGAATGAGGAATGAAGGTGGCGGCTTCGCCGCGAGCATATATGAGGCGATGCCCAAGGTAGCATTTAGTCACCAGTCACCAGTCACCAGTCCCTAGTCCCTAGTCACCGGCAATCTAGATCTTCGAATTCGGAGACATGCTGGTATCTCTGGGATCCCAGGCAATGATTTTTCCGGCGGAGAGGCTTTTTGGCACGTCAATGGTGCGCTGGTTGGAAGAGCCTTTGAAGAGGAGGGTGACGTCCTTCTTGTCGAGCATGAATTCACCGTCGACAAGGACATCGATGCGCTTTAAGAGCTCCATCGTTTCCGGCATGATTTTGGCAAAGCGGCCGAGAAGATCACGGTCGAAGAGGTAGCCGGAGAAGCACCAGATGGTTTTCTGCGGGTAGCGCTCCTTGAAGCGTGTGACGAGGGAGAGAAGGCCTTTCTGATTGGAGGGTTCCATGGGTTCGCCGCCCAAAAGGGTGAGGCCTTCATAGTATTCCTGTCCGACTTCTTCTAAGATATGGTCTTCGATGTCTTTTGTGAAGGGCTTGCCGTGGGCGAAGTCCCACGTTTCAGGGTTGAAGCAGCCCTTGCAGTGGTGCGTGCATCCGGAGACAAAGAGCGTGTAGCGGATGCCGGGACCATTTGCGATATCGTATTCTTTGATGTTGGAGTAATTCATGATAGTGAGATGTTCCTTATGGATAAAATGGGTTCGGGGTTTAGGGTTAGCCTCGTGGACGTGCCGCCCCCTTGATTGGGGATGAAAGCCTCGATGGATGAGAAATTAGAAATGAGAAATGCGAAATGGTAGTGCGGCGCATAAAAATATGGAAGCGCCGCGAAGTATATATGAGGCGATGCCATGAGCTGGCATGCCAGTCACTAGTCACTAGTCACCAGTCACTTGAGACTCCTAATCTCTAGCCACTTATACCTGCTTTCAAACTTCAAGGTTCAGGGTTGAGGTGGCGGCTTCGCCGAGATCCTTCGACTCAGGTCGCAGCTGTTCTGGCATTCGTTATCTCACATACGACGTTTCTAGCCGCTCAGGATGACGAAACGGGGCGATGTCCGATTAAGAATCATTCTCGCCCCTTCCTCTGGAAGGGGCAGACGAGCGAAGCGAGGCGGGGTTGGCATCCCCGTATGTGAAAATACCGCTTCGAGAGCCAATCTCCGCCCCTTCGGGGCACCTCCTTCCAAAGGAAGGAGGGAGACAAGTGGAGTGTGTTGACTGGTAACTAGGGCTCAAGGCTCTCGTGGCGGCTTTTCCGCGAGTATGTATGAGGAAAGCGGAGAGGCGCAGCACATGCGGGGAATGCGTGAGTCCTTGACCGCAAACGACAAAGATGTCTCGCTTCGCTTGAAATGACGATGCGGGGAATCTGATGCCCCCAAGGCTCCTGCCAAGCAAAAAGACGGCAGGAGCCGTCTTTGCTTATGGAGCTGCGGTGGGATCACAGATGCAGTACGCGGTCTTTGATCTCCTGGGTACGGCCCTGATTCCAGAACTGGGTGCCGATGTAGCCGCAGGTCCTTCTGGCGACGCTCATTTTGTGCTGGTCGCGATTGCCGCAGTTCGGGCATTCCCAGACGAGCTTGCCGTTTTCGTCTTCGACGATCTTGATCTCTCCATCATAGCCGCAAACCATGCAGTAGTCGCTCTTGGTATTCAGCTCTGCGTACATGATATTTTCATAGATGTACTTCATGACGGTGAGAACGGCAGGGATATTCGTCTGCATGTTCGGGACTTCGATGTAGGAGATCGCGCCGCCCGGGGAGAGCTTCTGGAAATCGGATTCAAATTTCAGCTTGTGGAAGGCGTCGATATTTTCCGCGACGTGGACGTGGTAGCTGTTGGTGATGTAGTTCTTATCTGTGACGCCTTTGATGAGCCCGAAGCGCTTCTGGAGGCATTTGGCGAATTTGTAGGTGGTGGATTCCATCGGGGTGCCGTAGACGGAGTAGGAGATGTTTTCCTTTGCTCTCCATTCGCTGCATTTGTCATTCAGCTTCTGCATGACGGACAGGGAGAATTTCCGGCCCTCTTCCGTGGTGTGGGAGACACCGAGCATGCGGACGCACATTTCATACAGGCCGGCATAGCCGAGGGAAATGGTGCTGTAGTTATTGAAGAGGAGCTTGTCGATGGTCTCGCCCTTCTTGAGGCGCGCGAGTGCGCCGTACTGCCATAGGATCGGCGCGACGTCAGAGACGGTGCCAAGGAGCCTCTCGTGGCGGCAGCGGAGGGCGCGGTGGCAGAGCTCGAGGCGGTCTTCCAGGATCTTCCAGAAGCGGTCCATGTCACCGCCGGAGGAGCAGGCGACGTCGACGAGATTGATGGTGACGACGCCCTGATTGAAGCGGCCGTAGTATTTGTGCTTGCCATCCTTGCCAAGACCTTCGGTATCCGGGGTGAGGAAGCTGCGGCAGCCCATGCATGGGTAGACATCGCCATTTTTCATCTGTCGCATGATCTTGGCGGAAATGTAGTCTGGCACCATGCGCTTGGCGGTACATTCCGCAGCGAGCTTGGTGAGGTAGTAGTAGGGGGTATCCTCATGGATATTGTCTTCATCGAGGACGTAGATGAGCTTCGGGAAGGCGGGGGTGATCCATACGCCCTTTTCATTCTTGACGCCCTGCATGCGCTGACGGAGGACTTCTTCGATGATGAGGGCAAGGTCCTTTCTCGTCTGACCGTCTGCGACTTCATCGAGGTACATGAACATGGTGACGAAAGGCGCCTGCCCGTTGCAGGTCATGAGGGTGATGAGCTGGTACTGGATGGTCTGGATGCCGGACTTGATCTCTTCCTTCAGGCGGCGTTCCACGATCTTGGAGATGATGTCTTCATCCATCGATTCGCCGGTTTCCCTGCGCTCTGCGAGGACTTCTTTTCTGATCTTCTGGCGGCTGATGTCTACGAAGGGAGCGAGGTGCGCGAGCGTGAAGGACTGTCCGCCGTACTGGTTCGAAGCGACCTGCGCGACGATCTGCGTCGTGACATTGCACGCGGTGAAGAAGGAGTGCGGCTTTTCGATCATGGTCTGGCTGATGACGGTACCATTCTGCAGCATGTCTTCCAGATTGATGAGGTCACAGTTGTGCTCGCGCTGGGCGAAATAGTCAGCGTCGTGGAAATGGATGATGCCCTGCTCGTGCGCTTTCACGATCTCCTCGGGGAGCAGCAGGCGGCGGGTGAGGTCTTTCGATACCTCGCCGGCCATGTAGTCACGCTGCGTGGAATTGATGACGGGGTTCTTGTTCGAGTTTTCCTGCTTCACCTCTTCATTGTTGAGGTCGATGAGGGAGAGAATCCCGTCATCGGTGGTATTGCTCTTTCTGGAGATCTCGCGTTTGTAGCGGTAGCGGACGTACTTCTGCGCCACCTCGTAGCCACGCATTTCCATGATGCCCGTCTCGACCATGTCCTGAATGTCTTCTACATTGCAGGCATGCGAATACGCCGAGATCTTCTTGGCGATGTTGTCGGCGACGGCCTGGATCTGAAAGCTGCTCATCTGATGGATGCCTTCGACTTCCTTATTGGCTTTGCGGATGGCATTCACGATTTTTGAAATATCAAAAGCAACTTCCTGCCCATTTCTCTTTATTACGTTTGTTTTGACTGTGATTCCCGTCATTTCTTCTCGATTTTCCATAGCTGATGCACTCTCCCGCTGGTAATCCGACGATTTTCTTAGGTTTTATCGGCTTTATAGTAAATACAAAATGTATGAAATTAACAAAAATATAAGCACAATATCTTGTGCCGGAACTATAATACAACAAATCGGGAGAAAAGGGAATAGGGAAAATATTTTCGAAGCCAAGATCTCTTTGGCAAGAAAGTGAGAGAAACCGCCAAAAAGTGAGAAAACAGCGGATTTGCTGCTGTATGAGAAATTTATGAGAGGCAGTATAAATCCTTTTTATGAGGGAGTATCAAGAAAATGTGGCTTGCTTTTTATGAAGAAGTGTATAATGAGAGGAAAGGGGTTCAGGGTTAGCCCGTGGGCGGGGCGCCCTTGATTACGGATGAAAGCTTTGCTTGAATGAGAAATTAGGAATGAGGAATTAGAAATGGTGGTGCGGCACCAGATCCTTCGACTCAGTTCTCACTGCTTTGCCTTTACATGATCGAACATCCGACATTTCACTCCGCTCAGGATGACGAAATGCGCCGCGAAGTATAAATAATGGTGATGCCATGAGCGGGCATTCCAGTCACCAGTCACTTGAGACTTCTCATCCCTAGTCACCAGTCACTAATCACTTTGTCCCCTAATCCCTAATTCCCATGTTTTTAAGGAGTATCCACTCGTGCTTTTCAAAGAAAATCCCTTCTACCTGCTCTCCGTTCATAGCACGGACGGGGCAGCGGCGATCAATGCCGCGCTCTCTCACCAGCGAAAGCTGCTTCCCCTCGAGGCGGAAGGTGCGGCTAGCGAGGCGGCGCACTGGCTTCTCAGGATGGAGAATCGCAGCGAAGCAGAATATTTCTGGCCGTCGGGGCTTTCCCGAAGGGATGCCTTTCTTCTCGCAGAAAGCGGCGAATGTGACTGCGCTCTTTCGCCGCGCCTTCGCCTGCTCCGTTTTTTGAATACGCTTTCAGAGGATACGCTCAGGCTGGAGGTGTTGCTTGCGGCAGAAGAAGATTTCCTCGCGCTGTCCCCGCTGGAGGCGCTGGAGGACATCCAGAAGGACCGCCGGATCGCCGGATTTCCTGCCTTCAAAGAACCATGGGTGATCGAAGGATACCAGCAGGCGCTGATCCTGGAGATCGGAAGCGGTGCCGTCGCTGCTTCCCGCCGTCTGCCTGAAGAAGAGCGCAGACGCCTGCTCATCGCCTTGGTGAAACAGGGACGGCGAGGAATGCTCTGCACCCAGCTTCTTTCTGCCTATGAAAGAGATGTGGAAAAGGAACGCGCGCAGCTGGAAAATGATATCGCCTACGCGCTCATGATCAGCCAAAAACATCCGCAGCAGGGACGATCGCTCCTTGCAGAGAAGAGTCGCCGCTACCTGTCTTTGTCGATGCCGCTCTATGCGATGAGCGGCTGCTGGGTACTCCGCCCCGTCTTTTCCAGCATTCGAAATCGCGCGATCGATCTGTCGGAGCGCCTCGGACGGGAGACGGGCGAGCGCTGGTTCTCCCTCTTGGAAGAGCTCTTTGCCTTCGTGCCGGCCTTTGCAAAGGAGATCAGGGAAGATCAGGCGCGCCTTTCCTGCGGAGAGAAGCTCCCCCGCGGGAAAGAGGGGATATCCAAAAAGGACAGACTGGAAATACCGCGCCACATATCGGAGATCCCTCACGTGAAGATGGAAAAAGGGGATCGCCGCTGGGGGATCGTGGTGGTCATAGTGCTCGCACTGGCGTTCCTATTCTTTGGGCGGTAACAGGACATGGGCTAAGGAAACGCTGATTAAATCACAGAATCAGATTTCATATGGATTTTTATACATAGCGTCGTCGACATCCTCCTTAAATAGCTCGCTATTCGCGCCCTCTGTCTCCTCGCTCTGTATAAAAATCCAAGAATGAAATCCGATAACGATTTAATCAGTGTTTCCTAAGTTTGAAAGCAGGGATGAGCAGCTATGGATTAGGAATTGGAGATCAGGGGGGGTAAAGTGACTGGTGACTAAGAATCAGACTCAAAGACTGCGAGACAAGGAGACATCAGATTTCCCTGCATCTTTTCTCCCTCCCTCCTTCCTTTGGAAGGAGGTGCCCCGAAGGGGCGGAGGTTGGCTGCGTGAAGCGGTATTTTCACATGCGGGGATGCCAACCCCGCCTCGCTTCGCTCGTTTGCCCCTTCCAGAGAAAGGGGCGAGAATGATTCTTAATCGGGCATCGCCTCATATATACTCGCGGCGAAGCCGCCACGAGAGCCCGGAGCCTTAGTTACCAGTCAACGCACTCCACTTTTCTCCCTCCTTCCTTTGGAAGGAGGTGCCCCGAAGGGGCGGAGGTTGGCTGCGTGAAACGGTATTTTCACATGCGAGGATGCCAACCCCGCCTCGCTTCGCTCGTCTGCCCCTTCCAGAGGAAGGGGCAAGAATGATTCTTAATCGGGCATCGCCTCATATACTTGCGGCGAAGCCGCCACCTTCATTCCTCATTCAAGCGGGGGGGGGTTCAGCCAAAATCAAAGGATGCCCCGCCCTAGGGAAACGCTGATTAAATCGCAGCGTCAAATTCTACAAGAATTTTTATACATAGCTTCGTCATAGCCTTCCTTAAATAGCTCGCTATTCGCGTCAGGTTATTCCTCGCTATGCATAAAAATTCAAGAGTAAAATTTGACAACGATTTAATCAGTGTTTCCCTAGGAACAAACCCTAATTTTTTTCTTTCATTTCTGCTATAATAAAACAATCCTTCGGACTTTCACTCCGATGAGATTTTCTGGGGATACCCCCGGGATGATGGTTTTGGGAATGGTAGGGACCAGAAAGGAATGGATATTCTTTCCATCTCTGGCAGTTGCTGCTCTTCCCGCAGAAAGGATACCTATTTTTATGACAGAAAAGAAAAAAGTCGTCGTCGCCATGTCCGGCGGTGTCGACAGCACACTCACCGCCAAGCTCCTTCTGGAAGCGGGCTACGAAGTCTGCGGTGCGATCATGCACCAGTTCGACGGGCAGGAGAAGGAGATCGAAGGCGCGAGAGCCATGGCTGATTTCATCGGCATCCCCTTTCAGGTCGTCGATGTCAGAGAGGCTTACCAGAAATTCGTCCTCCGCTACTTCATCGACGCTTACGCCAAAGGCATGACGCCGAATCCCTGCATGATGTGCGACTTCAAGGTGAAATTTGGCCTCTTCTATGACGAAGTCAGAAAACACTTCGACGCACCGTATTTTGCAACGGGTCACTATGCGAGGATCCTCTTCCATCCAGAGCGGCAAAAATACGAAGTCCATAAAGGCATCGACATGGGCAAGGACCAGTCGTACATGATGTATCACCTCACGCAGGACCAGCTTGCGCATATCATTTTCCCGCTAGGGCGCACCTTCAAGAAAGACACCCGCCGGATCTCCAAAGAAAAAGGGCTTCCCACCTACAACAAAGCCGAGTCACAGGATATCTGCTTTTTGACCAGTGAGACATCCTACGTCGAATTTCTCAAGAACCATGCACCGGAAGCCTTCTCCGAAGGCGATATTGTAGACACCAAAGGCCGCGTCCTCGGACGCCACCGCGGCATCCCTTACTACACCATCGGACAGCGAAAGGGTCTCGGCATCGCAGCGAGGACTCCGCTCTATGTCGTCGCGTTAAAGCCCGAGAGATCGCAGGTCATCGTTGGCACGAATGACGAGCTCTTCCGCACCCGCCTTCTCGCGGACGAGCTTCACTTCACCGATGGCGAAGCGCCCGGAGAGGAATTTTCCTGTGAGGCCAAGATCCGCTACGGCATCCGCGTCCATGACTGTACCGTGACGCTCGAAAGAAACGGCCGCGCTGTCGTGAAATTCAAAGAACCCCAGCGCGCCATCACCAGCGGCCAGTCCGTCGTCTTCTACGACGGTGACAGGCTCATCGGCGGAGGAACGATCGTGAGGGGACTGTAAGCATAGAAAAAACGTTGTACTCATGGCATGGGTACAACGTTTTTTTGATGGGTTTAAGGGTTCAAGGTTCAAGGTTCAGGGTTCAGGGTTGTGGTACGGCGCATTTCGTCATCCTGAGTGGAGAAAAACGTCGTATGTTAGGGAAACGCTGATTAAATCGCAGAGCCTGACTTGGCATGTATTTTCATACAATGCTTCGTCATAACCCGCCTTACATAGCTTGCTATTCGCGGCGGCTTATTCCTCGCCTTGCATGAAAATACAAGAGCCAAGTCGGACAACGATTTAATCAGTGTTTCCCTAGAAAATGGCTTATCTGAAGTATGAGAACTGAGTCGAAGGATCTAAGCGCCGCGAAGCATACATAGGGCAATGCCCGCTCTCTGTTTTTCCCTCCTTCCTTTGGAAGGAGGTGCCCCGAAGGGGCGGAGGTTGGCGTGGAAAGCGGTCATTTCACATACGTGGAGCCAACCCCGTCTCGCTGCGCTCGCCTGCCCCTTCCAAAGGAAGGGGCTAGGGAAATGCTCGAAATACTTTTCTAAAACTTGCAGCGAAACTGGCATTGCAACCCCGAACCCATCAACCTGAACCCTGAACCCTTTCCTATTTCCCCTTAAATTCCGCGGGGCGTTTTTCGAGGAACGCTGTGATGCCTTCCTTGAAATCCTCCGAAGACGAGCATTCGCCGAGGTAGACAGACTCTGCCTTCATGTATTCCTCAAAGCCCTTGTACATGCTTTCGAACATCAATTTCTTCATATTTCTATAAGCGAGCGTCGGGCCCTTCGTCAGCTTTTCTGCAAACGCATAGACCGTCGGCAGGAGCTCCTCCTTCGTCGTGACAGCTTTTACGAGGCCGATGTCATAGGCTTCCTGGGCCGCTACGATGCGTCCCGTGACGAACATGTCGAAGGCGCGGTGCGTACCGATCATGCGCGGGAGCGTGTACACGCCGCCCGTATCCGGACAGAGACCGATGCCGACAAAGGCCTGCAGGAACTTCGCATTGTCTGCGGCATAGATGAAGTCACAGGCAAAGGCCAGATTTGCCGCCCCGCCCGCGCACGCACCGGCGACCGCACAGATCACGATCTTCGACATCTTCTTTATGTACAGCACGATCTCCGACAGCTTGCCTGCCAGAGGTCCCATGGACTCTTTCGCAAAATTCGGCTCATCGCAGTGCGCCTTCATGAAGCGGATATCGCCGCCTCCGCTGAAGGCACGCCCGGCGCCTGCAAGCACGACGACCTTCACCGCTTGATCCGCTTCCGCTTCATGCAGTGCGCTTTCCACCTCGAGCGACATGTTCATGTCGAGGGCATTCAGCGTCGGTGCGTAGTCCAGCGTGATGGTCGCGATGGATCTCTCTACCGTGTAGTGAATCATTTTGTAATCCATGGGGATACCTCCTTTTTGAATCAGTGTTTCCTTAGAAGTCTGTGTCTATATTATACATCTTTTGAGGAAAATGAGAAATTGAAGATCGCCCTTTTGCGTCATTGGCTTCTATTTTGTCCATGGCAAAAAGAAAGGTCATTGGCGAGAAGGGAAGGGCTTCCTTGGGAATGGATCGGGGGCAGAGTGCAGTCCGACATTCGCGAAAAAGGGAGACTCTAAAAAAGAGAAATGTCCATTCCATGTTCCTTTTGCTGCTTGGATACCATAAATGCATAGCAACCCCGATCTCCCATGCATAACCTGTATTTTGATAGACTCAATGCATGGTGTATACTATAAATCATCGAATCATCCAAAATAAGCATACAATAAAATGGAGGAAATGATTTATGGAAATGCTATTGGGGTTTATTGTCCTTCTCGGGTGTCTCTTCCTGGGAATTAAGCACGGGGGGATCGGGCTTGCGGTCATCAGCGGCATCGGTCTTACGCTGTACACGTTTGTTTTCCACTACAAGCCGGGCACGCCGCCGATCGGCGTCATGCTGACCATTCTGGCGGTCGTCACCTGTGCGGGCTTCCTGCAGACGTCCGGCGGGCTGACGGTCATGCTGAAGTATGCGGAAAAATTCCTGCGCAACAACCCGAAACATATCACGATCCTGGCGCCGGTGACGACCTGGTTCCTGACTGTCCTCTGCGGCACGGGTCATGTCGTGTACACCATGTTCCCGATCATTTATGATATTTCTATCAAGCAGAATATCCGCCCGGAACGTCCGATGGCGGTATCGTCCATCGCATCCCAGATGGGGATCTCGGCATCTCCTGTATCGGTCGCTGTCGTTTCCATCGTAGGCTTCATGGCGGTGGCGGGCTACACCTTCAACCTGCTGCAGATCCTTGCGGTGTCCATCCCTGCGACTTTGATCGGCGTCATCTGTGCGGCTCTTGTCAGCTATAAGAGAGGCAAGGATCTTGAGAATGATCCCGCGTTCCAGGAAATGATCAAGGATCCGGAACAGAAGTCCTATGTCTTTGGCGAGAATGAATCGCTGCAGGGCAAGGAACTGCCGTCTTCTTATTATCATGCGACCATCATTTTCCTTGTAGGTATCATCCTCATCGCGATCCTGGGCAATTTCCCGGATCTTCTGCCGCACTTTGCTGATGCGAAGGGCAAGATGAAGGCGATCTCTATGACGACGGTCATCCAGATCATCATGCTCCTGATCTCTGCGATTATTCTCTTCGTCTGCAAGACGAAGGCGAAGGAGGTCGGAAACAGCCAGGTCTTCCGTGCGGGGGTCGTCGCGCTGGTCTCTGTATACGGTGTCGCTTGGATGGCGGATACCTATTTTGCAAATCATATGTCGATCCTGAAGACCTTCCTGGGCTCTGTCGTTACGGCATATCCATGGGCGTATGCGGTCGTTCTCTTCTTCACCTCGAAGCTGGTCAATTCTCAGGGCGCGGCCGTCGCTATCGTCATGCCGATGGCGCTGAATCTGGGCATGGATCCGATCATGGTGCTGTCTTTCATCCCTGCCTGCTATGGTTACTTCTTCCTGCCGACCTACCCGTCGGATCTGGCGTGCATCGGCTTTGACCGTTCCGGTACGACAAGGATCGGGAAGTTTGTTCTGAACCACAGCTTCATGCTGCCGGGACTCACCGGTGTCGTGACAGCCTGCATCGCCGGCTTCATCATCGCACATGTGCTGTACTAAGATCGTACTAAGACATATATGAGAGACTAAGAAAACGCTCCCGTCGAACATTCGACGGGAGCGTTTTTGCGTGTGTGGTGATTGGTGACTAGTGACTGGCGGCAGAGGTCAGAAGTCTGATGTCTAATCCCTAATCCCTAATCCCTAGCTACTCATCCCTGCTTTCAAAATTCAGAAGTCAGAAGTCAGATGTCAGATGTCTCCCTGTCTAATCCCCAGTCCCCAGTCCCTAGCTACCTTTATTTCACAACTCACTAAAGAGCGGTGAGTACATCATGAAGAGGGTACAGGTGGTGATCGTGGTGGCGAGTGTGATCAGAGTGAGGAGGAGGCCATACTTGATCTGCTGCGCGGCATCGAGTCCGTGACCGATGGGGATGGCGCGGGTGGAGATCGGAAGGACGTAGGCGCAGTTGGCGGCGACGATGCTGCCAAGGATGTAAGGGATGGGATTCACGCCCAGGGCTTTCGTAAGGCCGGTGACGACGGGGATGGAAATGGAGGCGGCGGCGGTATTGCTCGAGAGCTCGGAGAGGAAGGTGGCAAAGCCGCAGGAGATCGCCATGATGGAGAGACTGCCAGAGAGATGCATGGCGGCGATGAGGGAGGCGAGCTGCTCGATCGCGCCGGTCTCGATGACGAGGCGGCCCAGGGCGAGGCCGGAGGCAAAGAGGCAGATCATGCCCCACATGATGTGCGACTCGGCGTATTTCCATGTGAGCATCGGATGGCCTGTTTCATCCTTCAGGAAAAACATGAATAGACCGAGTGTGAGGAAGATGTAGGCAGGCTTCCAGCCGGGGAGCAGGTCGGCGAAGGCAGGGCGGGCGAAGGCAAGGATGGTCGCGGAAAGGAAGAGGATGAGGCCGATCCATTCGCCTTTCTTCAGCGGGCCGAAGGCCTTGTACATGTCCTGAAAGTAGCTTCGTGTACCCTTCATCTCTTTCACGGGGACGGGGATCGCCCACAGGAAGAGAAGGTTCACGAAGAAAATGATCGCAAGCAGCGGGAGGAAGCGGATGACCCAGTCATAGTACATGAATTCGCGTCCCGTGAGCTGCTCGATGTAGGAGACAGCGACGAGATTGGCAGATGAGCCGATCGGTGAGCCGAAGCCGCCGATACCGCTTCCCCAGCCGATGGCAAGAAGGATGGGAAGGGCGAGGCGGCTCTTTGTGATGTCCTTTTCGCCGACGAAGTGGAGCATGGCGACGGCGATGGGGCAGAAGATGGCAGCGACGACGACATTCGGCAGGAAGACGGAGAGCAGGGTCGAGGCGAGGAACCAGACAAAGATCTGGTTCTTCATCGAGGTGCCGATGCAGCAGAGCGTCTTGACGGAGATCCTTCGATCAAGTCCTGTGGTCGTCCATGTAAGGCAGATGAGATCGGAGCCTAAGAGCAGGACGGCGATCTCGGAGAAGTACTGGCTGAGCACGTGGCCTTCGGGGATCAGATCAAAGAAGGAATCCACCAGAATGGGGATGAAGGCGGTGACGTAAATGGAAACGGGGCGGAGGATCCACCATAGTGCCATCCAGACGGCAGTGCCGATCGCAAAGGATTGCGCAGGCGTGAAGGTGCTTGTAAGTGCAAAGGCGGTGAATGCAAAGCTGGCAGGGCCGGCGAGGATTTCGAGTATATTTTTCATGAGACCTCCTTGGGGAAAGCGGGGTGGTGCGAAGCCTTCATGGGCCGCGCCTTCGGAATCGTTTTCTTTTCCTATTATAGGATGCTATACTATAAAAGAAAAACTGTTATATAACGTACTAAGTACAGGGGAATGCCTGTACTATGAAGGAGGAGATCCGATGAATTTTTTGACGATACACTACTTCCTGACGCTGGTCGAAGAGCGAAATTTTACGCGGGCCGCGGAGCGGCTACATGTGACGCAGCAGACGCTTTCGGGGCATATCGCGATGGTAGAGAGGGAGGTGGGGATGAAGCTCTTCATCCGTCATGTGCCGCTCGAGCTGACGGATGGGGGCGAGGTATTTTATCGCTACGCGCGTATGTTCCAGCGCAATGAACTGGCATTTCGCCGTGCGCTTTCAGATGTGTCGGGAAGTGAGAGCGGAGTGCTTCGCATCGGTGTCGCGCCCGCCCGCGGCGAGGTCCTGCTGCCGCCCTTGCTCGAAGCCTTTCACCGTCGGTATCCGCGCGTGCGCATCGTTCTTTGCGAGATGGCGAATGCAATGATCTGGAAAGCGTTGGAACGGGAGGAGATCGATCTGGCGTTGGCGCGGTGGGAAGAGGAGCTGCCCGGTGTCTCGCTCTATCCCTATCAGGAAGAGGAGATCGTGCTTCTTCTTTCCGTCGATCTGTATCAGCGCCTGCCGGGGACAGAGGAAGAGAAATCGCGCGTTCTCTCTGCGCCGCAAAAGGAGCTGCCTGTTTTTTTAGAGCAGTGCGATTTTCTTCTGAACAGCGAAGGGGATATCGCCGGACGTCTGGCGAGGAAGCTTTTCCGTGAGGCCAGCTTCGCTCCGCGCGTGGCGGCGGAGTCTGAGCATATGGCGACGATGCTCCGGCTCTGCCTGCGGGGACTGGGGGCGTATTTTTGCCCGAAAAGCCTGGCCGAGGCCATGCTTGCCCCGTCGGATATGCAAAAACTCCACCAGATCGCTTTCACGGAAGGGAAATATATGATTTCCTTCGCGTGCCATGAAAGCTCGCATCGGTGGAGTATGATAGAGAATTTTTTGAAAATAGCAGGAAAGTAGGGGAACGGGTTCAGGGTTCAGGGTTCAAGGTTCAGGGCTCTCGTGGCGGCTTCGCCGCCTTTTTTTTAGAAGATGGTATTCTCGTATCGCAGCCTTCCCCCTCTAGGGGAAGGTGCCCCTTCCAGCCCTTCTCACTTCAGCCACAGCTCGGCCGCAGCCGAGGCGGCCTGTGTCGGCGTGATGACGCCCTGCTCGGCCATGAGGGCGAGGACGACGGTCATGCGCTTCGCGCCTTCCTTCGGGTGCGAGATGGGGTCATAGGCGGACGGCGCCTGCGGGAGACCGGCGAGCATCGCGCACTGGGCGAGGTCGAGCTCCTTGGGTGCTTTGCCAAAGTAGGTGCGGCTGGCTTCCTTGAGGCCGTAGGCACCGTGACCGTAGTAAATGGTATTCAGATAGAGCTCGAGGATCTCCTCCTTGCTGTAATTCCGCTCTAGCTGGACGGCGAGCGCCAGCTCTTCGATCTTGCGGGTCATGGTACGGT
The DNA here is from genome assembly GCF_042846925.1 of Dialister sp. i34-0019-2H8. NCBI lineage: Bacteria > Bacillati > Bacillota > Negativicutes > Veillonellales > Veillonellaceae > Dialister > Dialister sp. i34-0019-2H8. The sequence goes on along the minus strand of NZ_BAABYQ010000001.1, from coordinate 2,264,346 downwards.
CATTCGAGAGGAAGATGTTTTTCACGGTCTGCTGGGTGATGGTGCTGTCGCCCTGGAGCGTTTCTCCGGCGAGATAGTTCGTGAAAGCAGCGCGCGCGACGCCGATGAGGTCCATCGCGCCGTGCTCATAGAAGCGGCGGTCTTCGGTCGCGACGATCCCTTTCTTGAGGTAGTCCGGGATCTCGGCAAAGGGGACGAATTCTTCTCGATGCACACGCGCCTCCAGTGCTTCCTTGAAATGGAGCACATTGTCCATTTTTTCCTTGGCGGTGAGGAGCTTCTCCGTCCCGTCGACGGGGCTTTTTGCGTCCGGCTTCGGCGGCCGTGCTTCGATGCTGCCCTCTTGGGTCTCTGAAGAGGAAAGACCGGAGATCAGTGTCTTGACGGTATCTGAGATCTCCGTCAGGATGCCTTTCTCTTCGGCGGGCTGTGCGTCCTTCGGCAGGCTCTTTTGGACGGCATGTGGTCTGACAGGTTCATGTACGACATTCTTCGTGAGCTCGCTGCCTGAGGAGAAGCCCCAGTACATCGCGCCGCCTAAGATCAATAAAAGGAAAAGAAATTTTTTCATAAGTAGCCTCACTGTGTTTGCATTTCCTTCATTGTAACACAGGTGGGACGGGTAGGGGAAATGTTGCGGCTGCAAAAAGGCGGGGGGCGCTTTCGCATGGCGGGCGTTTCCCCGCGTTTTCAGCCATTTCCCCTTCATGCGAAATACTCTCAAATATGGTATAATAAATACGCACCAATCAAGGTGCGCTATATATATGTAAATAAATAAAAGGCGGTCATGCATGACAGGCCGCCATTTTTTTGTAAGGAGAATCTCATGTCTGAAGATATTCATGAAATCCAGGCTCGTCACAGCGAAGAGAATGGCAAGAAAGACTACGGCGCAGATGACATCCGTGTCCTCGAAGGGCTCGAAGCGGTGCGTCTGCGTCCGGGTATGTACATCGGCTCGACATCAGCGCGCGGTCTGCACCATCTGGTCTACGAAGTCGTCGACAACAGTATAGATGAAGCACTCGCAGGCTACTGTACGCACATCGAAGTGACGCTCAATGATGACGGCAGCTGTACAGTCACGGATAATGGCCGCGGTATTCCGACGGGGATGCACGAGACCGGGAAACCTGCCATGGAAGTCGTACTGACCGTGCTCCATGCAGGCGGCAAATTCGGCGGGGATGGCTATCCGATCTCCGGCGGTCTGCACGGCGTCGGCATCTCTGTCGTGAATGCGCTCTCCGAATGGACACGCGTCGTGGTGCGCCGTGAAGGACATTTCCATGAAATGAGACTGTCCCGCGGGGAAGTCACGCAGTATATGAAGACCTACGGAGAAACGAAGGAGACGGGCACGTCTGTCACCTTCAAGCCGGATATCGAGATCTTCAAAGAAGGGGTGGACTTCGACTATGATACCCTGAAGATCCGCATGCGCGAGCTGGCTTTTCTGAATAAAGGCCTCACCATCACGCTGACAGACCTACGCGACGGTGCGACCCACGAGGAGAAATTCCACTATGCCGGCGGCATCACGGAATTCGTCCAGTTCCTGAATGAAGGCAAGGATCTTGTCGATCCGGCAGTCATTGCATTCGAAGGCGAGAAGGATAAGGTCATCGTCGATATCGCGATGCAGTACCAGACAGGCTACAGCGAAAGCATGTATACCTTCGTCAATGACATCAATACCATCGAAGGCGGCATGCACCTTGCCGGCTTCCGCAGCGCGCTCACCCGTGTCCTCAATGAATATGCACGTAAGAATAACATCCTCAAGAACAATGAAGCGAACCTTTCCGGCGATGATGTCCGTGAAGGGCTGACCTGCGTCATTTCCGTCAAAGTCCCGAATCCGCAGTTTGAAGGCCAGACCAAGACGAAGCTCGGAAATCTCGAGGTCAAGGGCATCGTGGATAATCTCGTCTCTGAAGGCCTGCGTACCTACCTCGAAGAGCATCCCGCGGAAGGGAAGGCCATCGTCGAGAAAGGCATCACGGCGAGCCGTGCCCGCGAAGCAGCCCGCCGCGCCCGTGAGCTGACCCGGCGCAAGAATGCGCTCGAAGTCTCCAGCCTTCCGGGAAAGCTGGCTGACTGCACAGAAAAAGACCCGAAGATGACAGAGATCTATATCGTCGAAGGGGACTCTGCAGGCGGATCTGCGAAGTCCGGCCGTGACCGCCGCTATCAGGCGATCCTCCCGCTGCGCGGCAAGATCTTGAATGTAGAAAAAGCCCGTCTCGACCGTGTCCTGAATTCCGATGCCATCCGTACCATGATCACCGCTTTCGGTACGGGCGTCGGTGAAGACTTCGACATCACGAAGCTCCGCTATTACAAGATCATCATCATGACGGATGCCGATGTCGATGGCGCGCACATCAGGACACTGCTCCTCACCTTCTTCTATCGCTATATGAAGCCGCTCGTCACCGAAGGTCACGTCTTCATCGCCCAGCCGCCGCTGTATCAGGTACGCAAGGGGCGTCAGAAATACTACACCTACGATGATGATGAGCAGAATAAGCTCCTCGATGAGATCGGCCGCGATGGCTGTGCGATCCAGCGCTACAAAGGGCTGGGCGAAATGAATCCGGAACAGCTCTGGGATACCACGATGAATCCGGAACAGCGCGTCATGCTGAAGGTCGAGCTCACCGATGCTGTCGAAGCAGACCGCCTCTTCACCATCCTCATGGGTGACAAGGTCGAGCCGAGACGCAAATTCATCGAAGAGCATGCGAAGGACGTCACGAATCTGGACCTGTAATGTGGTAGAAGCTAGTGACTGGTGACTAGTGACTGGGATTCTCCGGCATCGTCATCCCGAGCGTAGCCGAGGGATCTCTACTGCTCTGCGGGAATCAGCGCGTATGTGTCTGGGAAAAACGATGTCTTGGTGCTGTCTCACAGCAGGCAATGAGCGTTCTGTAATAGAGATTTCTCGCTTGCGCTCGAAATGACGACGGCGCGAAATGCTATCAAAACTCCGCGGCGCTTCATTATTTTTATGCGCCGCACCACCATTTCTCATTCCTAATTTCTCATTCGAACAAAGCTTTCATCCGCGATCCATGGGCAGCTCAACCCACGGGCAACCCTGGACTCGCCAACCTGAACCCTGAACCTTCATTTCCCTTACATTTTCTTTACTTTTTGTTGCCATTCCATGCCCAAATAGTATACAATAGGGATGGCAGTGATCTGCCATCGAGAGTGGTAAGAAGAGGGAAGGGGGACAGAGATGAAATACTTCTACCCCGCCATTTGTTCATACGATCAGAAAAAGGGAATGTTCTTCGTGATGTTTCCAGACCTCATCGGTTGTGAAGCGAAAGCCAGCACCATGAATGAGGCTGCGAAGAAGGCCAGAGAAGCTTTGGCCGCCTCTCTTCTGGAACTGGAAGAGAAAGCGCTCCCCATTCCGAGCGCAACCAGCGAACGGCAGCTTCGTCTCCGCGAAAGCGGCAAGCGAATCTGTACATTCTTGGTAGATATGGATGAATATCGGGCCTATAAAACGTACAAAGTCAGACACGCAGATGCCAAGAGCGCAGAATGGGCTGGCGAAGCCAGAAAAGGACGTCGCCAGAGCATCCTCGCCAAAGTCTTCGGATTCAGATAAATAAAAAAGGCAGAAACGAAATGAGTAGTCATTTTCGTTTCTGCCTTTTTGTTATGTAAGGCTTGGCAGGTTCTATAGATTCAAATGTCAGCTTCGTCGCGATACGAGGATTGTATTCTCGTATTACAAACCTAGTCCCTAATCCCTAATCCCTAGTCCCTAGTCCCTAGTCACCAGTCACCAGTCACCAGTCACCAGTCACTTATTTCAGCAAATTCATGAATACCATCAGAATGGATGCATTGAGGAAATCGACGACAAAGGCCCCGATGAGCGGGATGACGAAGTAGGCTGTGTGCGCAGAGCCGTAGCGTTCACACATCGCATTCATGTTTGCGATGGCATTCGGCGTTGCGCCGAGGCCGAAGCCGCAGGTGCCGGCAGCCATGACGGCGGCTTCATAGCCGCCTCCCATGACGCGGAAGATGATGAAGTAGGCGAAAGCACCGATCAAGGCGACCTGGATGAGAAGCGTCAGCGTGAGCGGTACAGCGAGCGAGGCGAGCTGCCAGAGCTTGAGACTCATCAAGGCGCAGGAGAGAAAGATATTGAGGCACATGCCGCCCAAGACTTCACATTCCTGCTGGTAAGAGCCGTACCACTCCGTGATCTCCGATACATTGCGGATGATGGCAGCGACGATCATGCCGCCGATGTATCCGGGGAAGACAAGGCCGATGCTGCTGAAAAAGGCGCTCACATAGGTACCGATACCCATGGCAAGGAGCAGCTGCCCGAAAGCGTACATGAAGTGATCCATATTGAGGTAAGCCGCCGCGGCGTCCTTGGGATGCAGCGCCGGTCTCTCGCCGGTCTCTTCTGCCGCATTGTCTGTTTCATGGGAGATCAGTGAGAAGCGGCGCACCAGCAGCTCGCCGATCGGGCCGCCGATGAAGCTGCCGGAGACAAGACCGAAGGTGGCAGCCGCAAAGGCGATGGTGGTGCCATTCATGAGCCCCATCTCTTCCAGTACCGGGCCGAAGGAGCCGGCTGTCCCATGCCCTCCGACCAGTGGGATCGAGCCGTCCGCGAGCCCCATCAACGAGGGCAGGCCGAATACATGCGCCATGGAGATCCCGATGAGGTTTTGCAGGAGGATGAGGATCGCGACCATGATGCCCATTTTGAAGACGAGATAGCCGCCCCGCAGGATCAGCCGCAGGCTCGCCATGTAGCCGATGCTCGTGAAGAAGAGCATCATGCACCAGTTCTGCATGACGGTGTCCTGGCTGTAGTTCCATATCCCCTCGGTGTAGAGGATACAGTTCACGATGGAGAAGATCGTCCCGCCGATGACCGGCGCGGGGATGCAGTACTTGCGAAAGAGGGGGATCTTCCCCTTCAAAAATCCGCCAAGAAAAAAGACTGCCACAGCGGCAGCCAGCGTTTGATACATATTGAGTGTGATAGTCATTCTTTGCTCCCATTTATGAAAACACGGATGAGATCAGATTCCGCGATTGCATCAGCGTTTCCTTATATATTACTCGAAAATTATAATTGATTTTGAGAGCCATGTCAATTTAGGAAAGGAGAGGCTGGTGACTAGTGACTTGTGACTGGAGACTAGAAGACTAGAAGACATCAGACTCCCGTATCGTCATTTTGAGCGAGGCGAGAAATCTTTGTCATTCGCGGTCATGCGGACGATGGCAGGAAATCCCAAACGGGAAACCTGTTATTCCGCCTTTCTTCGGGCATCGCCATGATTTATACTCCGCGGTGCTTCTGACTTTTTATGCGCTGCACCAACCCTTTTGAACCTATAGAACCTGCTGAACCTCTTTCTCGTGCAATTAAGGAATAGCACGCCTCATGGGCTAAACCTTGCCCCCCTATTTTCCCCTCACTCTTTCTCAGAAATTCGATTTCGGTTATAATAGAATTATAGAAATACCCATAGACTACTGACAGAAAAGAGGCGTCCGTATGATTCCGAAAGAATTAGATGAAACCGATATCAAGATCATCAATGCACTTAAAAAGAATGGCCGTATTTCCATGACAGATCTGGGGCGGCAGGTGTACCTCACGAGTCAGGCGGTGAAGAACCGGCTGGAGCGTCTGCAGGATCTGGGCATCGTCGAGCGCTATACAGTCAATGTGAATTGTCCGGTCTTTGGCTACGCCGTACATGGTATTTTCGAGCTCACATTGTCCGAAGATAAGAGATCCGATTTCCTCGCCTTTGTAAAGACGACCGAGTACCACATCCTTCACTGCTATGCGGTGGATGATGGAAGGAAGATCTTCATCGACGCACATTTCGACAGCGAGTCCTCTCGCGCCGCGCTGCTCACCGCGCTCAGTGCCTACGGCAGCTGCCAGCTCCATCCCGTGACGGCAGAGATCCACAGCAATCATCCGGCGGATGAATGAGAGTGGCTGGTGACTAGTGGCTAGTGACTAGTGACTGGTGACTGAGATATCAGCTCATGGCATCGCCCTATTTATACTCCGCGGCGCATTTCGTCATCCTGAGCGGAGTGAAATGTCGGATGTTCGATAATGTAAAGGCGGAACAGTGAGAACTGAGTCGAAGGATCTGGCGTCGCACCACCATTTCTCATTTCTAATTTCTAATTCGCGCAAAGCTTTCATTCATAATCAGTGGACGGAGCCGCCCCACGGACTACCCCTGAACCTGTTTTTTCAAGGAGCTTTTATGTTTGATTTTCTTGATTTGTCTTCCCTGATCTACCGCGCTCCGGCGCTTTTGATCGCACTCTCGATGCACGAGTACGCGCATGCGGCCGTGTCGGATGCCATGGGTGATCCCACCCCGTCTCGGATGGGGCGGCTGACCATCAATCCGATGGCGCATCTCGACATGATGGGGACTCTCCTTCTCGTACTTTGCGGATTCGGCTGGGCGAAGCCGGTAGACATCGATCCACGCTATTATAAAAATTATCGCATGGGGATGCTGAAGGTATCCTTCGCAGGCCCGGGCATGAATCTTTTCCTCGCCTTCCTTTCGCTGCTTCTCATCACGATCTTGGGGCGTATCGGCATGCTCGGTGACGGCGGCTTCTATTTCCTGCAGTGGATCATGATGTACAATGTATGGTTCGCTTTCTTCAATCTGATCCCGATACCGCCGCTCGATGGCTCGAAGATCGTCTCCACCGTGCTGCCCGGAGAGCTTGCCTGGAAATTTGAAAACTTCAATGCGCGCTACGGCTTCGTCATCCTGATGCTCATCGTATTCTCCGGATGGGTGAACCGCATCATCGGCCCGCTTGCACAGGGCTATGTGAATCTCTGCTATGCGGCGTTGCGTGTGGTATTTTGAATAGCGCTTGGTATTTCTGAATATGGGTCAATAGAGCGGTGAAACATTTGCGCTAAAAGTGAGGAGTGAGGAATTAGGAGTGAGGAGTGGCGGAAGGGGCGCACAAATTTTATGGCGCCCCAATACCCCTTTTTATATTTCCATTTATGCGCTACTTATATAAAATTTCACGGCGCTTCCAAATTTTGTGCGCCGTACCTACACTCCTAACTCCTCATTCCTAACTCCTAACTATATCCGACATATTGCCTAGTGTTCCCCCTGAACCCTTTTTCCATTTTTTCAAAGGATCTCCCATGACCATTACCTGGCTCATTTTTGAAACGCTCGGCACCATCGCCTTTGCCTTTTCCGGCGCTGTGGTGGGACTGTCGCGGCGTATGGATATTTTCGGCATCACCGTGCTCGCTGTCATGACCGGCGTAGGCGGCGGGATGGTGCGTGACGTTCTCTGCGGCATCACGCCGCCGTCGGTACTTCGCAGCCCCGACGGGCTCTTCGTTTCCATCATCACGGCACTCATCATTTCTTTTCTCTACCCGGTCTATCGCGTATCGAAGGAGAATGAGCGCTACATCACGTTCATGTACAATATCTCGGATACGGTGGGTCTTGCGGCCTTCACAGTGACGGGAGCGCTGACGGCATTTTATCAGTACCCCGACTCGTATCGTTTTCTTCTGCCGACCATGCTGGGGCTTATCACTGCGGTCGGCGGCGGTATGCTGCGAGATATGATGGCGCGGCGCATGCCCGTCGTGCTGTACATGGATGTGTACGCCATCGCATCCATCGCCGGCGGCCTTGTCCTGTGCTGTCTGCGTCATTTCACGGCGCTGGAGCTTTCCGTTTCCTCATGGATCGCTTTTGCCTGCGTGACACTTCTTCGCTTCTGTGCGATCCACTTCCACTGGCAGCTCTATCATCCGCATAGAAAGAGGAGAAGGCAGTGACTAGTGACTGGTGACTAGTGACTAGTAGCTAGTGACTAGTAGCTAGTGGCTGGGGACTAAGAGACTAGGAGATATCAGATTCCCTCCGCATCTCCGCTTTCCTCATCTGTCTTTCATACTGCCTGTGTCCTATCCGCCCCTACGGGGCACTTTCTCCTCGAGGGGAAGGCTGACGATACGAAGGAAGCCGGCTATCAAGAGACCTTTGGGTATCTCCCCCTATATAATATTCGCGACGAAGCCGCCACCACAACCTTGAACCTTGAACCTTGAACCAAGAATGAGTAGCTAGGGATTAGGGACGCAAAGTGACTGGTGATTTGAATGCTACTTTGGGGCATCGCCATTATTTATGCGCCGCTCCAGCATTTCGCATTTCGCATTTCTAATTTCTCATTTAAGAAAGGAGTCCTCCCATGGATCAGAAACGTATCATCGATGAATTCAAAGAACTGGTTTCTATCGAGGTCCACTCGCGTGACGAGCGGGCGATCGCTGACGTACTGAAGGAAAAGCTCACGACGCTCGGCCTCACCGTGACGGAAGACAAGGCAGGCGAGGCGCTCGGCGGCAATACGGGCAATCTCTATGCACAGCTTCCCGGAAGCACGGACGGCGAACCGGTCCTTTTCTCCGCGCATATGGACCGTGTGGGAAATCACGGGCATATCGTTCCTCTCGTGAAGGAGGAGGAAGGGAAGATCGTCTCGGACGGGACATCGATCCTGGCAGGCGATGACATCGGCGGCGTCGCGGCGATCCTTGCGATGCTTCGCGAAGTGAAGGAGAAGCAGATCCCGCATGGCCCCATCGAAGTGGCCTTCTCTGTCTGTGAGGAAACGGGCGTCGAAGGCTCGCGCCAGTATGATTTTTCCAAGTTCAACGCAAAGAGTGCTTTCGTATATGATGCCTCCGGCAAGGCGGGGACCATCGTCCTTGCCGCTCCGAGCAAGGGGCGTGTCACGATCCGTGTGCATGGCGTGACGGCGCATGCGGGCAATGAACCGGAAAAGGGACTGAATGCGCTGAAGGTGGCAGCGGATCTCATCATGCAGCTTCCCGATGGCCGCCTCTCGCCGGTATCGACGGCGAATTTTTCCATCATCGAGGCGGGGAGCGCGACCAATGTCGTCTGCGATCTCGTGACGATCACCGGCGAGCAGAGAAGCCGCGATGCGAAGGAGTATCAGCAGATCTCTGCCGATATTCAGGCGGCGGCAGACAGGATCTCGGAGAAATACCATACGAAGATCGAGGTCGAGCTGCATACGCTTTACCATGCCTTCAAGCTCGAAGAGACCGCGCGCCCCTGCGTGCTGGCCAAAGAGGCGGCAGAGGCAGCCCGTGCAGTACCCTTCTTCAAGGAAGGGGGCGGCGGCATGGATGCGAACCATTTCAATGAACACGGCATCGCCGCTGTCGGGATCGGTACAGGGAATTTCAAATGTCACACCAACGAGGAATATCAGGTGATCGATGACCTCGTCAAATGCGCCAAGCAGGCGGTGGAGATCGTGAAGCTCGCAGCGGGTAAAAATTAGGAATGGTGGTGGCGGTTTCGCCAAGATCCTTCGGCTCAGTCCCCCCCGCTTTCTGAATACGATTTCTCAACAAACGACATTTTACTCCGCTCAGGATGACGAAAAGGGGGATGCCTGCCCTCATTTTTTCCTCCGGAAGGGAGTAGTCGGACGCTAATGACAGCCAATAATAAAAGCGTAAGTGATATCGGATGCGATATCACTTACGCTTTTGCTTTTTAGTGACTGGTATTTCCTATTTCCCATTTCCTAATCCCTAATCCCTAATCCCTAATCCCTAGTCCCTAGTCCCTAGTCACTAGTCACTAGCAACTATTTATCCAAAGATCACGAAGTTCGCGACGACGATGAGGATGCAGGAGACAGCCATCGGGATGGCGGTGCGTTTCACAAGGTCAAAGGGGCTGATGCCAGCCATGCCGGAGGCCACGATAATGACACCGGTGATCGGAGAAATGGCGCGCGCAGAGCTCGCGATGAGGTGCATCGGGAGGACCATGAAGGAGGCTGCGACACCTGTCTTGGCAGCGATCGCCGGGACGAGATTGGCAAAGGCAAAGAAGGGAGCATTGCCGCTGCCCATGAGGATGGCGCAGACTGCGATGATGGCGATCATGACAAGCGTCAGGCCGGATGCGCCGAAGCCGGTGGTCTGGGCGCCCTGGATCATGGCATCAATGGAGCCTGTGGAAGTGAGGCCTTTCGCGAAGAATTCGCCGGCGATGACGATGGTGATGACATTGGCGAGCTGCTTGCCCATGCCGTCGAAGAAGATCTGGATCTCAGAGAAGGTCTCCTTGAGGTCTCTTGTACGGAAGAACTGAGCGATCATGCCGATGGCGGTCCCCATGAGCATCGCCATGATGATGTTCATCTTGATGCCGGGGATGCAGAGCGGCGAGAAGATGAGGATCAGAGCGAGAGGAATGATCGGAAGAAGAGCATAGATCTTCGGCGGATGGGAAAGCGCGGCTTTCTTTTCATCCTCAGTCTCGATATTGACAGAGACTTCCGCCGGATCCAGAGCGCGCACGATGTGCCCGTCGCGCTTATCCATGATCTTCTGCGTGAGGTAGTGGGCGATGGCGACACAGGGGATGACGGCGCAGGCGATCGGGATCTGGAAGGTGTGCCAGTAGATGACGGGATCGAAGCCTGCGATCTCAGCGGCAAAGATGGTGCCGGTATCTGACGGGCTCCAGTCAAGGCAGAGCGTGGTCGCGATGGCTGCGGTCGCAGAGATGCGGGAGACGCCGAGTGCGACAAGGATCGGGAACATGGTCACCATGAGGAGCATGGCGAGGCCGGAGGCACTATTGATGGCCAGCCCAAGGAACATGCCGAGTACCCAGCAGGCGCTCATGACGATGTAGGGCGATTTCAGCAGCATCAGCGGGCGGATGGTGAGGGCGACCAGCGCATTGCTCGCGCCGATCTTATCCATGTAACGTGCAAAGCCGCCGACAGCCATGATGTTGAGGCCGAGGCCGGAGAGTCGGTTCGCAAAAAGAGTGCGGATGAGTTCAAAAATATCGAAGCTCCACATGCCGGTGCTCTTTCCGGCGGGAAGGATCGTGCCCCAGCTCATAATCATCGAGCCTGCGAGAAGAAGACCGCCTGCTACGAAAAGGACGGTCTGCGGCTTGTACTTTTTCAAAATGAGCCAAGCCGCCCATACGACAATGAGTGCAGTAAATAGCAGGTTCATAAAAGTCTCCTTCCATATCATACACATTATAGAATACATGTCTATATATCTATTTTATTATATATTGAGCAAATGCGCCATTATAAAAATGATTTATTAAGGGGTAAGAAAAGAGCTGTGAAGAAATGAATCCTCGTTTCTTCACGGTCCGTTTTACTTTGCTTTCATTTGGTTCAGGGTTCAAGGTTCAAGTGGCGGCTTCGCCGCCTTTTTTTAGAAGATGGTATTCTCGTATCGCAGCCTTCCCCTCTAGGGGAAGGTGCCCCGCAGGGGCGGAGGTTGGCTGCGTGAAGCGGTATTTTCACATGCGAGGATGCCAACCCCGCCTCGCTTCGCTCGTCTGCCCTTCCAGAGGAAGGGGCGAGAATGATTCTTAATCGGTCATTGCCTCATACATACTTGCGGAGAAACCGCCACCCCTGAACCCTGAAGTTTGAAAGCAGGGAGGAGTGGCTGGAGACTAGGGATAAGACTAGGAGACATCAGACATCTGACTTCTATCCTTCGATCTTCGGGCATCGCCCCGTTTCGTCATCCTGAGCGACGAGAAACGTTGTATGTGAGACAATGAATGCCAGAACAGCTGCGACCTGAGCCCTCGATCGCGGCGAAGCCGCCACCTCAACCTTAGGTACCAGTCAACGCACTCCACTTTTCTCCCTCCCTCCTTCCTTTGGAAGGAGGTGCCCCGAAGGGGCGGAGGTTGGCTCTCGAAGCGGTATTTTCACATGCGAGGATGCCAACCCCGCCTCGCTTCGCTCGTCTGCCCCTTCCAGAGGAAGGGGCGAGAATGATTCTTAATCGGTCATTGCCTCATACATACTTGCGAAGAAACCGCCACCCCTGAACCCTGAACCCTGAATCCTGAAGTTTGAAAGCAGGGAGGAGTGGCTAGAGATTAGGGATTAGGGGCTCAAGTGACTAGTGGCTTACATGCCACTTTCGGGCATCGCCCCGTTTCGTCATCCTGAGCGGCGAGAAACGTCGTATGTGAGATAACGAATGCCAGAACAGCTGCGATCTGAGCCCTCAATCGCGGCGAAGCCGCCACGAGAGCCATGAGCCCTAGGTACCAGTCAACGCACTCCACTTTTCTTCCTCCTTCCTTTGGAAGGAGGTGCCCCGAAGGGGCGGAGGTTGGCTCTCGAAGCGGTATTTTCACAGGCGAGGATGCCAACCCCGCCTCGCTTCGCTCGTCTGCCCCTTCCAGAGGAAGGGGCGAGAATGATTCTTAATCGGTCATTGCCTCATACATACTTGCGGAGAAACCGCCACCACACCCCCGAACCCCGAACCCTGAACCCTGAATCCTTTATCTATGCTATAATAATATGAATATGTTCGAATCGAAAGGAGGCGCGCTATGGGACCCAGAGACGTGCTGAAGGAATATTTTGGCTACGACACATTCCGCACGGTACAGGAGGATGTGATCTCTGCCATCCTTTCCGGGAAGGATGTGATGGCCATCATGCCGACAGGTGCGGGGAAGTCGATCTGCTTCCAGATCCCGGCGATGCTGCTCCCGAAGGGGACGGTCATCATTTCTCCTCTGATCTCCCTCATGAAGGATCAGGTGGAGGCGCTGACGGAGCAGGGGATCCCTGCCTCCTATGTGAACAGCACGGTCCCCTACGAGGAGTCGATCGAGCGGCTGCGTGACATGTATCGCGGACGGATCAAGCTGCTCTACATGGCGCCGGAGAAGCTCGAGCCGTCGTATTTCACGCATTGTCTCTCCATGGTGCCGCTCTCGATGATCGTGGTCGATGAGGCGCACTGTGTGTCGCAGTGGGGGCATGATTTCCGTCCCTCGTATCGGAAGATCAAAAGCTTCATCGACAGCCTGCCGCAGCGTCCCATCGTGACGGCCTTCACCGCGACGGCGACGCCGCTCGTCGAGCAGGATATGAAGGAAAGCCTGGGGCTTTCCGGGGCGGCTGTTTTCCGCACTGGGCTTGACCGGCCGAATCTCTCCTTCCGCGTGATGCAGGGCAAGGATCGTGAGTATTTCATCCTGCGCTATGTGAAGTCGCACCGGAAGGAGAGCGGCATCATCTACTGCGCGACCCGAAAAGCGGTGGATGAGATGTATGACAGGCTCTCTCAGGCGGGGATCACGGCAGGGCGCTACCATGCAGGCATGACAGACGAGGAACGCAGGCAGGCGCAGGATGATTTCTCCTACGACAGGACGACAGTCATGGTGGCGACGAATGCGTTCGGCATGGGGATCGACAAGAGCAATGTGCGCTATGTCATCCATTACCAGATGCCAAAGAGTCTTGAGTCATACTATCAGGAGGCGGGGCGCGCGGGACGCGATGGAGCAAAGGCGGAGTGCATCCTGCTCTACAGCGGGAAGGATGTACATATCCAGACATACTTCATCGAGAATGGCAATCAGAGCGAGGAGCAGAAGCGGATGGATTACCAGCGCCTGAATGCGATGATCGACTATTGCCAGACGTCTTCGTGTCTTAGAAATTATGTCCTCGCCTACTTTGGGGAAAGGGTGAAGGAGCCCTGCGGGCACTGCAGCAACTGCGAGAACCGGACGGCTAAGGTCAGGATCACGGATGCGGCAGTCCTCATTTTCCGTACCGTCCTATCCCTTCGCGAGCGATACGGAGCGAGCATCATCGCCGCTGTCCTTAAAGGAAAGAAAACCAAGGAGCTCATCGAGAAGGATCTCCTCACGGTGCCGACCTTCGGCAAGCTCTCTTTTGAGAAGCTGGGCCATATCAAGAGTGCGCTGAACGGCTTCGTCGCGGATGGCTACCTCTTCCGTGACGGACAGCCCTATCCCGTACTCAAGCTGACGGACAAAGCGAAAGAGGTCCTTGCGGGGAAGGCAGAGGTCTACGGCCTTGCCTTCGGCGCAGAGGATGCGATGAAAGAGGCTGCGGTCGAGCGGGATCTCGATCCCCGCCGCGAAAGCCGGGACGGTCTTTTCGAAGCCCTGCGCGAGCTTCGGCGGACACTGGCGGCCGAAGAGCATGTGCCGCCCTTTGTCATCTTCTCGGATGCGACACTGGAAGCGATGGCACGCGAGCGCCCCGAGTCCATGGAAGCCATGGGTGCGGTGCATGGCGTCGGCGCATTCAAGCTGCAGAAATACGGCGAGCGTTTTCTGGAGATCATCCGGACCGGCGCAGAAGAGCCTGTCATCGAAGAAAAGGATCCCGATGCCCAGCTCCTGCAGCAGCTTTTCTCTGTCCGCAATGCGATCGCAGCTAAGGAAGGACTGGCTCGGAATCGCATCTTCACGGATGAGCAGCTGCAGGAAATGGCCTTCTGGCGTCCCAAGACGAAGCTGGAGCTGAAGCGCATCCGCGGTATCGGCCCGAAAAAGGTCGATCGCTACGGAGAAGCGATCGTGAAATGCATCTGGGGAGACAGGATTTAGGGTTCAAGGTTCAGGGTTAGCCCCTCGGGCGTGCCGTCCTTTGATTACGTGCGAAAGAGGTTCAGCGGGTTCAACAGGTTCAGAAGGTTCAACGGTGGTGGTGCGGCGCATAAAAATATGGAAGCGCCGCGGAGGTTTGAAACTAGCGGTTTTCTCGTATCGCAAACCTAATCCCTAGCCACTAATCCCTAGCTACAAGTCACTAGTCCCTAGCTACTAGTCCCCAGTCACCAGTCCCTAGTCACTATTTACAAACAACACAACAAAAAGGAGTCACTACCATGAGTCTTGCTGATCAGGAATATCTCAGCATCGTGAAAAACATATTGGACAAAGGCGCACTCGGCGAGAACCGCACGGGTATGCCTGCCTACAAACTGCCGCATCAGATCATGCAGTTTGATCTGGAAAAGGAATTTCCCATCCTCACCACAAAATTCGTCGCCTTCAAGACAGCCGTGAAAGAGATCCTCTGGATCTGGCAGAAGCAGTCGAATGATGTGCGTGAGTTGCAGAAGTGGAACTGCCATGTGTGGGATGAGTGGATGCGCGAGGACGGCACCATCGGGAAAGCCTACGGCTATCAGCTCGGCAAGTACCATCAGGTCGACACCCTCCTTGACATGCTGAAAAAAGACCCGGAGAGCCGCCGCATGGTGGTCGATCTCTGGAATGTGAAGGACCTTCCGGACATGGCACTCTATCCTTGCGCCTTCCTCACCATGTGGGATGTTTCGAATGACGGCCGCCTGAACTGCATGCTCGTCCAGCGCAGCGGAGATATGGGGCTCGGCGTGCCTTTCAACATGACCCAGTACGCGGCGCTCATCTGCATGATCGCGCAGGTGAGCGGTCTTCGGCCGGGGCTCTTCACGCATGTCATCAATAACGCGCACATTTACGAAAACCATGTGGAACAGCTGAAGCTCCAGCTCTCCCGCCTGCCGGAGGCTTACGCAGCGCCGAGGCTCGTCCTGAATCCGGATGTGAAGGATTTCTATGACTTCAAGCCTGAAGACATCCGGCTGGAAAATTACCGTCACCATGACAAGATCGCGATGGAGGTGTCCGTATGAGCCTTTCTATCATTGTTGCCCGTGCCAGAAACGGTGTCATCGGCAAGGATAACCGTCTCATCTGGCACCTTTCCGATGACCTGAAGCGGTTCAAGACTCTCACCATGGGTCATCCCATCGTCATGGGGCGAAAGACCTTCGAGAGCCTGCCCAAAGTCCTGCCCGGCCGTGTCCATTATGTGCTGACAGGAAATCCGGACTACAAAGCGCCGGAGGGCGTCCTTCTCTTCTACGATGTCAAGAAGCTGCTTGCGGCGCTGCCCGCAGGAGAGAGCTTCGTGATCGGCGGCGAGCATATGTACCGCGAGCTTTTGCCCTATGCAGATACGATGTACATCACAGAGATCGAGGAAGATTTTGAGGGCGATGCGTACTTCCCGGATTTCGATCCTTTCCGCTGGAAGCTGGAAGAGAGCATAGAGGGGGAGGGAAAGCTCCCGCATCGCTTCTGTACATATCGCAAGGTGACTGGCAGCTAGTGACTAGTGACTGGTGACTAGGGATTAGGGATTAGGGATTAGGGATTAGGAATTAGGAATTAGGAATTAGGAATTAGGGATTCCCTTGTTCTGCCGGCTCTGCCTCTTCCTTTGGAAGGGGCAGACGAGCGAAGCGAGTCGAAGTTGGGGCGCGGACGTGCGAACATTGCCAGTCTGCCAATCTCCGGCGCTTTGCATCCTCTCTTTCCGGCAGAAGGAGAGCGTCCCAATAACAAACAACCATCAACGAAAGCGTCATGCAAGAGCATGACGCTTTTTGCATGCCTAAATTTAAGACTAAGCGCATATGATTTTTGCCATCAGCCTAACCTACATTAGACAATATAACAAATAATCATATTGCTCATCTAATAAAAATATTTCGGACTATTGACTAATTTTAAAATAGGGGAATATAATATTTGCAAAAGTGAAGAAATGAAGAGTTGCATTTCAGAAAGGAGGATGCCTATGATGCCTCTGGTATTTGCCAAGGCAGGAGACACCGTGACGATCACGCGGATCTCCGGGAAAGATGAGATTCGCCAGCATCTGGCAGATCTGGGATTCGTCGTTGCGGCGAAGGTACTCATTATCAGCCAGATGGGAGGCAACTTGATCGTACAGGTGAAAGGCAGCCGTGTCGCGCTCGATCGCTCCATGGCAGAGCGGATATTCTTTTAACGGTGAGTCTTTCTTACCATCCGCCGGTCACAGCGGATCACTTATCCCGTATCAAAACGAAAGGACGAATACAATGACACTCAAAGAAGTGGCTGTCGGAAGCACAGCCAAAGTCAAGAAAATCACCGGCGCAGGCCCGCTGCGTCGCCGCATCATGGATATGGGCATCACGAAGGGCGTCGATGTCTATGTCCGCAAGGTCGCTCCTCTGGGAGATCCCATCGAGCTCACCGTCCGCGGCTATGAGCTCTCCATCCGTAAGGATGAAGCCGAAGCGATCGAAGTAGAATAAAATGAGAAATTAGGAATGGTGGTGCGGCGCATAAAAAATTGAAGCGCCGCGGAGTTTTGATAGCGCTTTGCGCCTTTGTCATTTCGAGCGTAGTCGAGAAATCTCTATGGCACAACGCGCATTGCCTGATGTGAGACAGCACCAATACATCGTTTTACCTCGGCACATACACACTGATTCCAGCAGGGCAGTAGAGATCCCTCGGCTGCGCTCGGGATGACAATGCCGGAGATTCCAAGTCACCAGTCACTCCTAATCCCTAGCTACTCACCCCTGCTTTCAAACTTCAGGGTTCAAGGTGAGTGCTGACGCATTTCCAAAAACTCGCGGCGCTTTCTAAATTTCCGCGCCGCCACCATAACCCCGAACCCTGAAACCACTAACAAGAACCAATCCCACCCAAATATAGAAGAAGGAGAATTACAAAGATATGTCTATACGAATCGCCCTTGCGGGCAACCCGAACTGCGGGAAGACGACATTATTCAATGAACTGACCGGCAGCTCCCAGTACGTAGGGAATTGGCCCGGTGTCACAGTCGAAAAGAAGGACGGTATCCTCAAAGGACACAAGAACGTCATCATCCAGGATCTGCCGGGGATCTATTCCCTTTCTCCGTACACACTCGAAGAAAAAGTCGCCAGAAACTATCTGGTGAACGAACAGCCGGACGTCATCCTGAATATCATCGATGGCACGAATCTGGAACGCAACCTGTACCTTACGACACAGCTCGTGGAGATCGGTCTGCCGATGATCGTCGCCATCAATATGATGGATCTTGTCAAAAAGAATGGCGACATCATTGATTTCGACAAACTCTCCTCCGAGCTGGGCTGCCCGGTCGTAGAGATCTCTGCGCTGCAGGGGAAGGGCTGCCGGGAAGCGGCTGAAAAGGCGATGGAGCTTGCTATGAATAAGAAACCGCTTCGCCTGCCGTCTGTATTCACCGGCAGCGTCGAGCATGCCATCGCACACATCGAAGAATCGATCTCCGATAAAGTCGAAAACCAGTTCGTTCGCTGGTACGCCATCAAAGTATTCGAAAGAGACCAGGATGCGACGGGAGCTCTGCAGCTGGAGCCGAAGCTGATGTCCCATCTGGAAGGCCATATCAAGGACTGCGAAGACGAGCTCGATGATGATGCCGAGTCCATCATCATCAACCAGCGCTATGGCTACATTTCCAAGATCATAGACAGTGTCATGAAGAAAAAGAAACAGGGCGTCTCCATGACGACCTCGGATAAGATCGACCATATCGTCACGAACCGCATCCTTGCGCTTCCGATCTTCTTCCTCATAATGACGCTTGTCTATTTCATCTCTGTTACCACCGTCGGCGGCTGGGCGACAGACTGGGTGAATGATACCTTCTTCGGGGAGATCGTGAATGACGCAGCGACTGGCTTCATGGAGTCCATCGAAGCGCCGGACTGGATGTCTAGCCTCGTCGTAGACGGCATCATCGGCGGTGTCGGTACCGTTCTCGGCTTTGTGCCGCAGATCCTCCTCATTTTCTTCTTCCTCTCCCTTCTGGAAGACTCCGGCTACATGGCGCGCGTGGCCTTCATCATGGACCGCATTTTCCGTAAATTCGGTCTCTCCGGCAAGTCCTTCATCCCGATCCTTGTCGGCAGCGGCTGCGGTGTACCGGCTGTCATGGCGACCCGCACCATCGAAGACGTGCGTGACCGCCGCATGACCATCATGCTCTGTACCTTCATCCCATGCTCGGCAAAGGCGGTCATCATTTCCATGATCACTTCCGTATTCTTCCCAGACTCCATCCTGATGGCGCCGGCCATGTACTTCCTCGGCATTGCGGTCATCATCCTCGCAGGCATCGCTCTCAAAAAGACAGGTGCTTTTGCGGGTGATCCGGCTCCCTTCGTCATGGAGCTTCCGGCTTACCACTTCCCGTCCATGAAGGGTGTCCTCATCCATATGTGGGAAAGAGCGCGCGGCTTCATCATCAAAGCCGGCACCATTATCTTCGCGGTCTGCGTCGTCATCTGGTTCTTCTCCGCATTCAATGCAGGTCTTGAAATGGTAGAAGACATCGAAGACTCCATGATGGCTGCCTTCGGTCATGCGATCTCCTGGATCTTTGCTCCGCTCGGCCTCGGTGACTGGAAGGGCGCTGTCGCTGTCATCTCCGCAGAAATGGCGAAGGAAAATGCAATGAGTACCCTGGCTGTCCTGAATGGCGTAGCAGCCGAAGCCGAAGACGAAGAAATCATGGCCGGTATTGCGACTATGTTCACCCCGATCGCTGCCTTCTCCTACATGATCCTGAACCTCTTTGACCCGCCATGCGTCGTTGCGATCGCGACCATCGCCAGAGAAATGGGCGACCGCAAATGGGCGGCTATCGCCATCGGCTTCCAGGTCGTGCTCGGCTATGGCATGGCTTTCGTAGCTTACAATCTGGGCAGCTGGCTCTTCTACGGCGCTACCTTCGGTCTCTCTCAGGGCATCGCCATCGTCCTCTGCCTCCTTGCTCTCTACTTCATCTGCCGTCCGGCTCCGAAGGAGAAAGAAATCTCCGAAGCCGCTGCTGCGAAAGCGTAAGGGGGACTGGCAGCTGGGGACATCTCCGCTATGGCATGACAGCTGAGCAGCCCCTTGAAGAAGGGGCGCGCCAAAGGCGCAGGATAGACTGCCTCGAAGAGGCAGAAGGGAAAGTCTATGAATCGAGACAGCACTACCCTGCATCATCCTCTAAACCTGTAGAACCCGCGCTCCCTCTTTCGCAAACGATCACGGGGCAGCATGCCCCGTGGTCTAACCCTGAATCTAGGGAAACGCTGATTCAATCGCAGAGTCAGATTTCATATGGATTTTTATACATAGCTTCGTCATCATCTTCCTTAAATAGCTCGCTATTCGCGTCAGATGATTCCTTGCTCTGTATAAAAATCCAAGAATGAAATCTGACAACGATTTAATCAGTGTTTCCCTTGTTCTTATTTTTGACTTCTCTCGAATACAGAAAAAGGAGACAACTATGAATCCCGCTGTCTATGCTGTGGTGGCGGTGATCGCCATCCTCTTCGTTCTTGCCTGCCGTCATATTTACCATGCCACCATCGGCGGCAGTGGATGCTGCGGCGGGGGCGGAGACTGCCCCGCCTGCCGCGAAAGGAAAATGAAACTTCACGGCGGACTCAAGAAATAAAAAAAGGGAATCGCGAAAGCGGTTCCTTTTTTGATGGTTAGCGGCTAGTGACTGGTGGCTGGTGACTTGAAGGTTGTTTTTGAGCATCACCCGCATGGGCAATGCTATTAAGTTAAGCGGCAGATCATTCTTGGCTCCCCATCGGGGGAGCTGCCCGGAGGGCTGAGGGGGCTACATAGCGGTATTGCCTGAAAATGTTGGAATATCGATAGCATCGGACTATTCAACATGGAGCGTTATACCGCTAGCAAGCCCCATCTCGCTACGCTCGAAATGGCGTCTCACTGGATTTTAGCGTCGCTACGCTCCTAAAAATCCAGTTCGCTTGCACATATTGCCTTCGGTACTTCCCCCGAAGGGGGAAGCAAGTCGTTACGGCGCTAACATTTTCCTTAACTTAATAGCATTACCCTCATGGGGAAAGAGGGGCCGCGCCAGCGGCGCTTGGGTACTCTCGTAAATCGCCTGCTTGAAACGCATTTCCCCACTCTCTTTCATACCGCCGGTGCCCTATCCGCCACTTCGGGGCACCTTCCCCTCGAGGGGAAGGCTGGCGATACGAGCATAGCAGCATCTCAAAAGATCTTCGGGCATCGCCTCATATATATTTGCGGCGAAGCCGCCACCACAACCCTGAACCCTGAACCTTGAACCCTGAACCCTGAACCCTGAACCCTGAACCCTGAACCCTGAACCCTGAACCCTGAACCCTGAACCCATGGAACCTGCAGAATTTCTTTCGCCCTGTATCCATGGTCGAGGCGAACTGGCAGCTTTTATTTCTGTATGATGAATTTATCATAATGAATGCATTGCTATGCTAAATACTCATTCATGCATGCGCTCATGTTCTCAAAGCGCGAGAAACGTGATATAGTAGAGCTATGGATTTTCATGGGCATTTAAGAATGCACAAGGTACCAATTTCCTTTTGGAGGCAAAAATGGCAAGCTACAATCCTTATGAAAACATGCTTCATATCCTCGACAAGGCAGCGAAGGTGCTGGGCTACGGGGAGAGCGACTACGCATTTGTCCGCTATCCGGAGCGCGAGCTCACCGTGAGCATCCCGATACAGATGGATGACGGGCATGTCGAAGTCTTCTCCGGCTACCGCGTACAGCACTCCACCGCACGAGGCGCAGCAAAGGGCGGCATCCGTTTCCATCCCGCATCCGATGAAAACGAAGTCAAAGCCCTCGCAGCGTGGATGACCATCAAGAATGCCATCGGCAATATCCCTTATGGGGGCGCAAAGGGCGGGATCAA
The DNA here is from genome assembly GCF_042846925.1 of Dialister sp. i34-0019-2H8. NCBI lineage: Bacteria > Bacillati > Bacillota > Negativicutes > Veillonellales > Veillonellaceae > Dialister > Dialister sp. i34-0019-2H8. The sequence continues at coordinate 2,242,824 of NZ_BAABYQ010000001.1, read as the reverse complement.
GGTCGATCCGCACAAGCTCTCTACACGCGAACTCGCCCGTCTGACACGCGGCTATATCAGAAAGATCTATCCCATCATCGGACCGGATCAGGACGTACCGGCACCGGATGTGAATACGAATGGCCAGATCATGGCGTGGATCGCCGATGAATACACAGCACTCTCCGGCAAGTGGCAGCCCGGTGTCGTCACCGGCAAGCCTCTTTCCGTGGGCGGCTCTCTCGGCAGAAATGAAGCGACGGGCCGCGGTCTGCTCTTTACGCTGGAAACATGGTGTGAAAAGAATCATAAGGACATGAAGGATCTCACCATGGTCGTACAGGGCTTCGGCAATGTCGGTTCCGTCGGCTCTCTCCTCATGCACAGGAAGGGCGTCAGGATCACCACCATCGGCGATATCAATGGTACATGGCACAAGGACAGCGGCCTTGACATCGAAGCGATGTACACCTATGCAAACAGCCATGGCCGCTCGCTCAAAGGCTATACGGAGGAAGGGGCGGTCATGATTCCTGACAGCGAACTTTTCGCGCAGGACGTCGATGTCATCTTCGTCGCTGCGATGGAGAACCAGCTGAATGAAAAGACCATGGGCAAGGTGAAAGCCCGTCTCATCCTGGAAGGGGCGAATGGCCCGACCACGGAGGAGGCCGATGCCTACTTCGAAGAGAAGGGCATCGAAGTCCTCGCAGACGTCATGAGCAATGTCGGCGGCGTCGTGGGCTCCTATTTCGAATGGGTACAGAACCGCACCGGCTATTACTGGACGGAAGAAGAGTACAATGAGCGTCTTGCCAAAAAGATGCGCGAAGCCTATGAGGATGTGTACGCATTGAAGGAGAAATACCATGTGACCTATCGTCTCGCCTCCTACATGCTCGCGCTCTCCCGCGTCGTAGAAGCGGAGAAGACCAGAGGATTCTTAGGATAAGGAAATCGGGTTTGGCGGATTTCTCTTGGAATAAATAAACGCCGTATCACATGTAGTGATACGGCGTTTTGACGTAATACTCGAATTGGTTTGCAGTCCCTAGGGAAACGCTGATTAAATCGCAGAGTCAGATTTTACAAGAATTTTTATACATAGCTTCGTCATAACCTTCCTTAAATAGCTCGCTATTCGCGTCAGGTTATTCCTTGCTATGCATAAAAATTCAAGAGTAAAATCTGACAACGATTTAATCAGTGTTTCCCTAGTCACTAGTTCCTACTCCCGTGTAAAGAAATTGTAAATTCCCTGCAGAAAAGGATGTCTGATTGTGGTAAAATCAGGGAAGAAACATACTCACAGGCAGAGAAGCCAAACCCATCGCCGCGGCCTATGAGCACACGGCGATCTTTTTTTGTAAGGAGGAACATGATGAAAGCTTGGAAGAAAGGCTTGATCGCAGCAGCGGCTCTCGGGCTGTCTTTAGCTATGCTGACCGGTTGCGGCAGTGATAAGAAGGACGCAGGCAGCACGGCAGCGAAGCCCGGCGCACAGATCGTCCAGGTGAAGAGCGAGAAGGAAGCCGATCTCATCGAAGCAGCGAAGAAGGAAGGCGTGGTGAAGGTTTACTCCATCACCAGCCGCGTATCCAAGGCAGGGGCTGCATTTGAAAAGAAATACGGGATCAAGGTGGAAGCCAGCAACATGAAAGACTTCGAGCTGATTGACAAGATTTCCACCGAAGCAAAAGCGAATGCGAATGGCGCAGATATGGTCATCGCGCAGGACTCCGGCCGTGTATACGGAGAGCTCATCGCGCAGGGTTATCTCCAGAACTACATTCCGGCCGACCTCAAAGACAAGATCCCGGCGGAGAACCAGACACCGCTCGTCTTCGCCTATATGAACAAAGTCCTGGTCTACAACAACGAAAATGGAAAAGCGGCTCCGATCACGAATATCTGGCAGCTCACTGAACCGTCCATGAAGGGCAAATTCTTCTTCAAGAGTCCGATGCAGGAAGGCATCAATGCGAATTTCCTCACCATGCTGACGAAGCCGGAAGTGGCGGATCAGCTGGCAAAATCCTATGAAGAGCAGTACAAGAAGAAACTGGAGCTCACCACGCCGAATGCAGGCTACGAATGGATCAAGATGGCCTTCTCGAATGGTCTTGTCATGGGTTCCTCCGATACGTCCATGACGGAATCCATCGGCGTCAAAGGGCAGGATATGAATGGCGTCGGTCTTCTCAACTACTCGAAGCTCCGCTACGCGGAAAAGAAGAACCTCGCAGCAGCAGCAGCGGATAATGTGGTGCCGTTCTGTGGCTTCTACTATCCAGAATACGTGCTGCTTGTGAAGGATGCCAAGCACCCGGCAGCGGCGAAACTCTTCACCCAGTTCCTTTTGACCGAGGAAGGCTTCCAGAGCTGGTCGCATGATATGGGGACCTACTCCGGCAATACTTCGATCCCGGTCGCTAAGGGTGACAAGCCGCTCGCTGAATGGAAGAAGATCATGGTCGGCGATGATCCGCAGTACATCTTCGAACATCGCGCTGAGGTCGAAGAATTCCTGAGCAAACTGATGTAGCTTTTTACAATCAGCAGACGGCAGCGTGCTGTCTGCTGATTTGCTTTTTGGGGAGGCAGGGGTCGTCTATGGGGCGCATCATCCCTTGATTGTGGATGAGATTCTGCGATTGAATCGGCGTTTCCTAAATTCCTAGCCACTCCCTATAACTATCAACCAAGGAAACATGTTATGACTTTTTCTATGAAACTGCGGATGTTTTTCCGCAAACCGTACAACGTCATCCTGGTGCTGCTGTTTGCAGCGCTGATCCTTTTGACGTTTCTGCCGCTGCTCTCCATCGTGCTCGACACGGTGACGGTGCACTCCTCGGAAGTGATGCGTATCCGCGGCTCGCATGCCGGGGATTTCACGGACTATCACTGGACGAAAGTGCTTCTGGACGGCACGACGAGCATGAGCATTTTCTACAAACCGCTCTGGAATACCGTGCTCATCTCGCTTTCGACCTGCGCAATCGCCATTTTCTTCGGCGGCGGCATGGCATGGCTCATCACGCGGACAGATATCAAGTATAAGCCCTTCCTCTCGGCGCTCTTCGTCGTGCCTTACATCATGCCATCGTGGACGCTGGCGCTCGCGTGGCTGAACTTTTTCAGAAATTCTCTCGTGGGTGGTGTGCCTGGGCTCTTTACGGTTTTGACCGGTATCCCGACACCGAACTGGTTCGCCTATGGCTTTTTCCCGATTTCCATTGTGCAGGGCCTCCACTATGCGCCCTTCGCCTACATCCTGATCGGCGGCATCCTGAAACACATGGATGCGAGCCTCGAAGAAGCGGCGCAGCTCCTGCACGCATCCCGCTGGCAGATCATGAAACGCATCACGCTTCCGATGGTGAAGCCGGCGCTGCTCTCGACCTTCCTGCTGGCCTTTTCCAGCTCGATGAGTGCTTTCGCAGTGCCCGCCTTCCTGGGAGCGCCCGTGCGCTACCACGTGCTGACGACGCAGCTCTATCGCACACTGCAGGGGCTGAATCCTGGCTATGGCTATGTGATGGCGCTGATTCTCATCCTGATCGGTGTCGCTATCATGATGGTGAACCAGAAAGTGTTGAGTGGAAGGAAATCCTATACCACCATCACCGGCAAGAGCGCCAATGTCTCGCTCATCCCGCTTCGCGGTCTGCGCCTGCCGATTTCTCTCCTGCTTGCCCTTCTCCTCGTGTGCGTGACTGTCGTCCCGCTCATCACCTTTGCGGTAGAGTCTTTCATCGTTGAGCCTGGGAATTATTCGCTGAGCAACTTCAGCACTGTCTTTTGGATCGGAGACGGAGCGACTGACATCGCAAATGGCGAGCCGGGTATCCTGAAGAATCACAGCATTTACAATGGCCTTCTGAACAGCTTCCTGCTGTCCGTCGTTTGTGCATTCCTGACAGGAACCATCGGGCTTCTTGCGGGCTATGCTATTGTACGGAAGAAAGGCAGCTGGCTCTCGGCGGCTGTGAATCATCTGACCTTCTTCCCGTACCTTATCCCGAGCATGGCTTTTGGTGCGATTTACCTTTCCATGTTCAGCACCCGCCACGGCCCGATTCCGGCGCTGTATGGCACCTTCGCGATCCTCGCTCTCATCGGTACGGTGAAATACCTGCCCTTCGCGTCCCGGGCTGGCGTGAATTCTATGCTGCAGCTCGGAAATGAAATCGAAGAAGCCGGTATCATCATGGGAATCAGCTGGTGGAAACGCATGATCCGCATTATCATCCCGATCCAGAAGACCAGCATCCTCTCCGGCTATCTCCTGCCCTATATTTCCTGCATGCGAGAACTTTCGCTCTTCATCCTGCTGATTTCCCCATCGACTGCTGTCCTGACGACCATGCTCTTCCAGTATAACGAAAAAGGCTGGAATCAGTACGCGAATGCGATCAACCTCCTGATCGTCCTCGTCGTCCTTCTCTCGAACTGGGTCATTAACAAACTCACCGGCGCCTCGATCGATAAGGGGATCGGATGAATCGATGAGGAAGGTTGGTAACGGCTTCGCTGCGGAGTATAGATAGCGGCGATGCCCGAAACTGATATATAATCAGCGCTCCCTTACGTCACGGAGCGCGAGTCGCACATTCACTAACAAATCACATGAGGTACTTCTATGCCTGAAATTATATTAAAAGATATCACAAAAATGTACGGATCTTCCGCTGCGGTGGACCATCTGAATCTGTCCATCGATGACCGTGCGTTTATCACACTACTTGGACCATCCGGCTGCGGAAAGACGACCACGCTCCGCATGATCGCGGGTCTCGAGACGCCGACGAGTGGCGAAATTTCCATTGATGGAAGAGTGGTCTTCTCATCAGAGAAAGGGATCAATGTCGCACCGGAAAAGCGCGGCGTCGGTTTCCTTTTTCAGAACTACGCCCTCTGGCCGCACATGACAGTGTATCAGAATATCACCTTTGGTCTGGAAAATCTGAAGTGGGATAAGTCGAAAATCAAAGCTCGAGCGGATGAGCTGATGGATATGTTGAAAATCAAGGAATACAGCGACCGCTACCCAGCTGAGCTATCTGGCGGGCAGCAGCAGCGCGTCGCCATCGCACGCACGCTTTCGACCGGTCCGCGCATCCTCCTCATGGATGAACCGCTCTCGAATCTGGATGCGAAGCTCCGTATGGAGATGCGCTCCGAGCTGAAGCGCCTTCATATGGAAACAGACTCGACCTTCGTCTATGTCACCCATGACCAGCTCGAAGCGATGACGCTTGCGACGAAGATTTCCCTCATGAAGAAGGGCGTCCTTCAGCAGTACGCGCCGCCGCTTACCATTTATAAAGAGCCGGCCAATGCGTTCGTTGCAGACTTTATTGGAAATCCGAATATCAACCTCGTACCCGTCAACGTGCGCGAGGCAGGAGAGAAAGAGCTCGTGCTCGCGCTGGGCGCACACACCCTGACTTTCGCGGCGCGTGAGGCTGTCCAGACGAAAACAGGAGATAAGCTGCTCCTAGGCATCCGACCTGAGCATGTCACCATCGATCCGTCGGGCACTATTGAGGCGAAAGTCTACTCTGCCCTTCCGAGCGGTATGGAAACCGTTGTGAAGCTGGATGTGGGCGGCTTCCTTTTGACCTCCGTCGTCTTTGGCGATGTGGATTTCCAGATGAATCAGAGGGTGAAGATCCGGATTTCTTCTGATAGGAATCATCTCTTTGCCAATGATGAAGAAGGAATGCGTCTGGCGAGCGGGACAGTGAAATAGCGAAAAGATAAGGATTCATACTTCTCACTAAGTCCCAAAGTTGACAAATTGCAATACTAGTCCCCAGTCACTAGTCACCAGTTACTAGTCCCCAGCCCATCAATCAAAAACCGCCAGCCGAAAGGCTGGCGGTTTTATGATGCAGAGATTAGTTGAAGAGCTCGTCTGGAAGGACCTTGTTCTTTCCTTCTTCGATGGTGAAGACGGAAGCAAGGAGCTTCTTGGAGTATGGATCCTTCGCTTCTCTGAGGTCATGGATCTTTTCTACGACCTTGCCATGCTGCATGATGACGATGTTGTCGCAGAAGCTGTTTGCGAGAGCAAGGTCATGGCAGATGAACATGTAGGCCACGTGGGTCTCTTTCTGCAGACGAACAAGCAGATCGAGGACGGTCTTTTGAACGGATACGTCGAGAGCAGAGGTAGCTTCGTCGCAGACGATGATCTCCGGCTCGAGGACCAGAGCACGTGCGATCGCGATACGCTGGCGCTGGCCGCCGGACATGTTGTTCGGATAGCGATCGGCGAAATCTTCGGGAAGGTCGACCAGACGGAGCATTTCCTTCGCCTTGGCTTCGACATCCTTCTTATCGATCATGCCGAAGTTTTCGAGTGGTTCGCAGATGATCTCCTTGACGCGCTGCTTCGGATTGAAAGCGGTGGAGGGGTCCTGAAAGACCATCTGGATGGATTTGCGGTGCTGACGGAGGGCTTCGCCTTTGAGATCGGTGATGTCTTTGCCGTGGAAAATGATTTTCCCGCTGGTCATGGAGTAAAGACGGGTCAGCATCTTGGCAAGGGTGGACTTGCCGGAGCCGGATTCCCCGACGATACCGACGGTCTCCCCTTTGTGGATGGTGACATTGACATTTTCGGCTGCATGGAGCTTCTTGCCGTCACCGAGGTCGAAGACCTTGCAGATGTCGACCATCTGGAGGATTTCTTCTCCGTAGTTTTTCATGCGTCTTTGCCTCCCATCTTCGGAACAGCCGCAAGGAGCATACGGGTGTATTCTTCCTTCGGGTGATAAATGACATCTTCTGCTTTGCCGTATTCGACGACGCGGCCTTTCTTCATGACCATGATGTAGTCCGCCATGTAGCAGGATACGCCCATGTTGTGGGTGACGATGATGATGGCGGTATTCATTTTGTCACGGACATTCATCATTTCTTTGACGATGATGGCCTGGTTTGTGACGTCCAGAGCGGAGGTCGGTTCATCAGCCAAGAGGAGCTTAGGCTTCATGGCCATCGCCATAGCGATGCCGACGCGCTGGCGCATACCGCCGGAAAGCTCGTAGGGATAGCATTTCAGGATGTGCTCTGGGTTCGGAAGGCGCACCATTTCGATCATGGAAATCATCAGGTCATGGGCTTCCTTGTCGTCCTTGATGCCATGGACGGCGAGGAATTCACGGAATTCGGTGCCGATGGTGCGGATCGGATTCATCATAGCGCCGCTGTCCTGGAAAATCATGGAGACGTCTGTGCCACAGAGTGCGCGATGCATTTCAAGAGTCTGCTTCTGGGTATCTTCGCCTTCAAGAATGACCTGACCTTCCGCTATATGACCGCCGCCGGGCAGGACGTGCTGGATAGCACGGATGACGGTGGTTTTCCCTGAGCCGGATTCGCCGACGATGGCAAGGATCTCGCCCTCATCCAGGTTGAATGTGACGCCCTGAACGATGGGGGGCTTGTCGCCGTAGGCAATTCCCAGGTTTTTGACTTCTAATAGCATGAAAGTCTCCTTGTAAAAATAGTAAGCAGTAAGCAGTAGGCAGCAAACCGCAAATGGCTGGCCGCCTACTGCTTAGAGCAAACTGCTGGCTAAACAAATTATTTTGCCGGAGTGATGTCCTTGGTGATCCAGTAGTAGTCGCACGGTTTGATGTCCGCATGTTCTACGGCTTTGCTGGAAATCATATTGGTCTGCGGGTAGCCGAAGATGAGGGTCGCAGCGTCATCCTGGAGGATCTTCTGCATCTTGATGATGATGTCTCTACGCTTAGCCGGATCGAATTCGGAAGCCAGCTGATCGGAGAGTGCATCGTATTCCGGGTTGGAGTAGCCGGAGCCGTTCTGCGGGTTGGAGCCGTTGGTGTTGGTCTTCCAGTACATGTTGATGAAGACTTCCGGATCGCCTGCCTGTTCGGAGAGGACGTTGGAGATCAGGAGGTCATATTCACCGCGGGTGCCGATGCCGTCGAGGACGTTGTAGTCGACGTTCTTCAGGTTGATTTTGATGCCGACTTTCTTAGCGTCAGACTGGGTAGCTTCTGCGAAGAGCGGGAGTTCTGCACGACCGGAGTAGAAGATGAAGTCGAGTTCGAGCGGCTTGCCGTCTTTGTCGACATAGCCATCGCCGTCGGTATCTTTCCAGCCTGCTTCTTCGAGGAGTTTCTTTGCATTTTCTACATTGGTCTTATCCGGATAGGATTTGTTGAGTTCATCGAAGCCGAAGTCAAGGGACGGCGGAAGGAGCGGGCCGCCTGGGGTGAAGGTGTCTTTCAGGAGGACCTTGCAGTAGGTGTCGCGGTCGAGGGACTGGAGCAGTGCCTGACGGACTTTCTTGTCAGCGAGCGGTTTGCCTTCTTTCACGGAGAGGCGGGCGAGTACGTCGCGGATGGAGGAGATGGTGGAGGTGGTGAATTTCTTCTGGTCGGAGAAGAGCTGCATGTCGCCAGGTGCTACGTTGACAGCCACATCGATTTCACCCTTCTGCAGAGCCATAGCACGGGTATTCGGATCGTCGATGGTGTTGACGACGGCGTGCTTGAATGGAACAGCTGCGTAATAGTTCGGGTTTGCATCGAGTTCGGTCTTCGCTTTGGAGAAGGACTTGACCATGTATGGACCGGTGCAGACCGGACCCTGTTTTGCAAAGTCTACTTTGCCGTCGGAAGCGACATCGACGATGATGAAGAGCGGATCGCCCAGCATGCCCGGGAGGGTAGCGATCGGCTTCTTGGTGTAAATGGTGACGTTCTGGCCGTCAGCGGTGATGTGGTCGAGTTCGAACATGGCTTTCGCACGCGGTGATTTTGCGAAGGTACGTTCAATGGATTTCTTGACAGCTTCGCCGGTGACCGGGGTGCCGTTGGAGAATTTAATGTCTTTGATCTTGAAGGTCCAGGACATCTTGTCGTCAGAGACTTTCCAGCTTTCAGCGATCCATGGTTCTGCATTCATCTTGTCATCGAAGTGAACGAGACATTCGCCGATGCCGTAACGCATGACCTGCCAGCCGAAGTAGTTGTCGGCCGGTTCGAGGCTGTCTGCGAAGTTCGTAACGCCGACAGTCAGGGTGTCCTTCGGACCTTTGGAGGCATTGCCGGAGTCACCGCCGCAGCCGGAAAGACCAAAAGCCATGAGAGCAGCTGCTGCAAAGAGGGCACCTTTTTTGTAAATAGATTTCATCGTGTACGCTTCCTTTCGGTTAAATGATATAAAAAATAATGGGAATAAACATGAGTTAGTGACAAGTGTCTTGTGGCTAGGGATTAGGGATTGGTGACTAGTGACTAGTGACTAGTCACTAGTCATTTAAATACCACTTTCGGGCATCGTCTCATATGTATTCGCGGCGATGCCGCCACCCTGAACCTTATCCTTCATTTCTCGGGTCAAGGACATCGCGGAGGGAGTCGCCCCAAAGGTTGAAGACGACGACGGTGATGAAGATGGAGAGACCCGGGAAGAACATTAGCCATGGAGCTGTCTGGAGCTGCTGACGGCCTTCATTCAGCATGAGGCCCCATTCCGGAGCCGGCGGCTGGCTGCCGAAGCCGAGGAAGGAGAGTCCGGCAAGCTCCATCATCATGGCGCCGATATCAGCAGCCGCGGTGATGACCATGAGCGGGAGAATGTTTGGAAGGATGTGGACCCAGAGGATATGCGCTGCGGAACCGCCGGATACGACAGCCGCATCGACGAATTCACGACGCTTGATCTTGAGGACCATGGAACGGGAGAGGCGGGCATACTTGGTCCATGTGACCGCAGTCAGTGCGATCATCGCATTGATGAGCGAGCCGCCCATGATACCGGCGATGGCGATCGCAAGGATGACGCCCGGGAAGGAGATCATCATATCAGCGATACGCATGATGACGATATCGACGATGCCGCCGAAGTATCCGGAAATGATGCCCATCGTGGTGCCTACGACGAAGATGCAGACTACGAGGGCGATGACGGAGGTCAGGGAGTAGCTCGCGCCGTAGAGGATACGGGAGAGCACGTCACGTCCGAGCTTGTCTGTGCCGAAGAGATGCGCCGCAGACGGTGCCTGGTTCGCATCCTTCATGACAGCGGTGAGCGGGTCATGAGGAGCGATGACAGGAGCAAGGAGTGTGATCGCCAGAAGAAGGACGACCAGAAGAGAGGTGAAGCGGAAGGCTTTATTTTCTTTGAAGCCTTTGACTAAGCTTTCCATATCAGTGACCTCCCTTTCTGAGTCTTGGATCGAGACGGTTGTAGGACAGGTCGACGATGAGGTTGATCATCATGTACATGAAAGCGATCCAGAGAACGATGGCCTGTACGGTCTGGAAGTCACGGTAGGTGATGGCCTGTACGACCATGTAGCCCAGACCCGGCCAGGAAAATACGATTTCTACGACAGCGGCGCCGCCCAAAAGAGAACCGAAGGCCAGACCGAAGAGGGTGACCAGCGGGAGGAGGGCATTCGGCAGGACTTCACGCCAGAGGATGTGGCTTTCCGAAAGGCCGCGGGCACGTGCGCCCATGACGTAGTCCTGATGCAGTTCTTCGAGCACCGTGGCACGTACCTGACGGGTGTATTTCGATGCCATGACGATGCCCAGGGTGCACATCGGCAGGATCAGATTTTCGAGGGAAATCGAACCACCGACGATCGGGAAGAGGGAGAGCTTCAGTGCGAAGACCCAAAGGAGCATGAGGCCCATCCAGAAGTTCGGGACGGAGACACCGGCAAAGGTGCAGCCGCGGACGAGGTAGTCAAACCAGGTATTCTGCTTGACAGCGGTATAAATGCCGAGCGGAATGGAGAAGACAAGCATGAAGAGGGAGGAGGCCAGCGCCAGAATGACGGATGCCGGGAGGGCTTCCATGATTGCATCAATGACCGGCTTCTTCATCATGAAGGAGAAACCAAAATTACCCTGTACGACTCTGCCGAGCCAGTCCAGGTACTGCAGAAGGAACGGCTTATCCAGACCCAGTTCATGGCGGAGTGCGTCGATCTCTACCTGACTAACAATAATATCTTCATTACCGGCGATCATCTGCCTAACGGGGTCACCCGGAGAGAGCATGATCAGACAGAAGGTAATGAAGCTGATGCCGATCAAGACGAGAACCATCTCGCCCAATCGCATCCCAAGCTGCTTCATTGACAAACTCATCATCTCCAATTTCTTGATAATATAAAATGGTATAAAGACTGGGATTTTATCATCTGTGTTTTTCCCCTGCCGATGCGACGGGAGAGCCGTTTTTTCGCTGTCTGGCGCGGCGGCGAGGAGAGAGCTCTTCGCCGGCTCTTACAAACCCGTCACTTTCGATGACTCTTGAAAAAAGGCACCAAAAAACAAGGTCGGGAAGGGGACCTTGTTGGCTTAATGATAACAGATGAAGAGTGGTTTCCCAGGTTACTCTTTAAAAAGAATAAGGCAGAAGCGGCAGAACATGAGATCGTATTCTTATTGTTTAGCAGTTCCTTACAACTTCTTACAAATTATATCATATAAATTATAACGGGTAAACAAATAATTAGCGCAAATATTTATACATGACAATAAATATTGAATGAAACATGTGAAGATACCTATAGGGGGTATGGGGATACGGAGAATCTGTGAATTTTCCGATAAAATTAGGCATTATGACATATAAATAATATCATACCGTACAATTTGTATTGCGTAATCAGCAAATAAAATGGGGGGGGAAGCCGGTATCCTATGCATATGTTGCATGAATGATGATGAAGATCTGGAGGGCGGTTTTCATTAAAAAATAAGAAACTGGCAAATGGCATTGGCAAGGCATGTCCCGTGCGCGCCTCTTGAGCGGAGGGGGAAGATGTTTTTTGGAGGGACGCTTCCCATTGACAATCTCTCGTATCCATGCTAGGCTAGATATACAATATAGATGAGCCGCGGAACTGACGGAAATAGGTGGAATGAACCACGTGGACTGCGGGCCTCATGAAAAAGCCGACCGTCTGGGCAGGGAAATCTGCTCAGGCGGTTTTCGTTTCCCTGCGATGCCTGCTAAATGGCATCGCAGAGACGGGAGCGTGCAGATTTCCCTTCATTTCAAAAATGGAGGGATTTTTTGATGAAAAGAAATCGCTGGCTCACTGCTCTGGCGGCCGTGGGGATCCACATGTCTATCGGAAGTGTGTATGCATGGAGCGTCCTGACGCGCCCTGTGATGGAGACGATGGGGCTCTCGCTTTCTTGGGCCACATGGGCCTTCTCGATCGCGATCCTGTTTCTGGGGCTTTCGGCAGGCTTCTTAGGCCCTCTGGTCGAGCGGCTGGGACCGTCTCGGAGCGGGATGGTCTCTGCCGTCTTTTTCAGTACGGGTCTCCTTGGGACAGCGGCGGCGGTTCACTGTCAGTCCGCTTTCCTGCTCTATCTCTTCTACGGAGCCATCGGGGGCATTGGTCTTGGCACGGGCTATATCACGCCTGTCTCTACGCTTGTGAAATGGTTTCCCCGGCATCGCGGCTTTGCGACGGGGCTGGCCATCATGGGGTTCGGCTTCGCAGCGCTCATCGCAGGCCCTGCCATGCGCTATCTTGTCGATCGCTTCGGGCTCACGGAGAATTTCCTCATCCTTGCCGCTGCCTATGCGCTGGTCATGATCCTTTCCGCCTCCTACATCCGGCCGCCGAGGAAGGGTGAGATCCCGATGCTTTTGGAAGAGGTGCTTGAGGAAGAGATCCGAAAGGATGGGGAAAAGACAGCTCAGGCCAAAGGTCTCACGCGCAAGGAGGCCATGCACACATGGAAATGGTATGTGCTGTGGTGGATCTTCTTCACGAATATCACCTGCGGCATCGGCCTTCTTGCCGTGGCTTCGCCCATGGCGCAGGAGATCATCGGCATGAGTGCGGCCGAGGCAGCCTCCCTTGTCGGTATCATCGGTATCGTGAATGGCGCCGGCCGTATCCTTTGGGCATCCGTCTCCGACTGGATCGGACGCGGCGTGACCTACATGATCTTCTTTGCGTTCGAGGTCTTCGCTTTTTATGCACTTGCCCATGTCAGTGATGCGCTTCTCTTCGAGATGCTGGTACTCGCCGTGATCTCCTGCTACGGCGGCGGCTTCTCCTGCATGCCTGCCTTCCTATCCGATCTCTTCGGCGTGAAGCAGCTCGCCTCCATTCACGGCTCCATCCTGACTGCTTGGGGCATGGCAGGTGTCGCCGGCCCGCTTCTCCTTTCTTTCATGAAGGAAACGACGGGGGGCTATGCAGCGACGCTCCATCTCTTTTCTGCCATGCTCGCTGTGGCTTTTGCCTTATCCTGGGTCCTTGCGTGGAAGGGACGGAAATAAAAAAGCTCCGCACTCTGCATGCTGATATGATCCACCTGAAGCAGACAAGGTAAATAACCAAACTGCTTTAAGTGGATCATATCAGCATGAGTGCGGGGCTTTTTCAGTGAGGAAATTAGAAATGAGGAATTAGAAATGTTGGTGCGGCACAAAGGCTGGGATAGGCTACCCCGAAAGGGCAAAACGGTAAATGAAGATGTGGGATGGCAGGTAACAGGGTCAGTGCAAATGAGCGATATACCGCTACGGTGAATTGTGCCCCTGCGGGGCACTCTATCCTGCGCCTTCGGCGCGCCCCTTCTTCAAGGGGCTGCTCAGTTGGGGGAGAATCCCTAATCCCTAATCCCTAGCTACCAGTCACTAGTCACCAGTCACCAGTCACTTCTCTCCCGCCGCTTCCGCGAGCTTTTCGAGGAAGAATTTCGTATTCGCGGTGAGGTCAGGGCCTTCTGTCTGAAGAGCGCCGCCTACGAGGAAGATGGTATCGGGACCGTAGATGCGGATCATTTCCTTGAAGAGCTGCCAGCGCATGCCGCCGGAGGGGACAGGGAAGATTGTCCGAAGGTCTGCCATCTTCGACTCGGTGCCTTCCGCGATCTTCTGGCAGGTATCCTGCGAGAAGGAGAAGCGGCCGCCGAAGCTGGTGAAGATGACCGCATCTGCACCGGCGAGTCGGGAGAGCTGGCCATAGTAGCAGAAGGGGGAAATGCCCGCATCCTGCGAGAGGACCTGCGGACCGGAGAAGCAGGGGTGCAGGAAGATCGGCAGGCCGAAGTCCGGATCCCGTGCGAGATCACGGATCATGGTGAAGCCGGTGATGGCAGGGGCGGCCATGATGCCGTCAGCCCCGATCTCCTTGGCCTGATAGGCACGCTCCAGGAAGCCCAGACCATCTGTGGTACAGTTGGCGATGTACATGCTTTTCCTGCCGGTTTTTTCTTTGGCATCCGCAAGTGCCATGACGCACTGGAGGACACGTTCTTTGAAAGGCGCATAGTGCTGGTCCATGAGGCTGTGGTCATCCTTGATGATGGGGCAGCCGCCGAGTGCGAGGTCATAGACCATTTGCGCGAGCTCCTTCGGAGATCTGCCGAGCGGCTTGATGGCTGACATGAGGATCGGACCGTGCGGCACACCGCAGAGGTCACGAAGACCGCTTCTGCCGAAACGCGGGCCCGGGTAATTGTTGTACATGGTCTCGGGCAATTCGAAGGACATGAGGCGGACGCCGGGCTGCAGGCTCGTATTTCCGAAAAGCATATTGAGGAGCTCGGCCATTTCATCACCGACAGCCTCCGGCTCATAGGAGATCGTCGCATAGTATGCGCCGGCTTCCGCCTTTTTCAGATCTTCGATCTGGCCGACGATGGTGTCAGCGATCGGAGTGCCGTCTACCAGTTCGTAAGGACACTCGATCGTCTGCTCGACGGCGACAGCGAAGGCGATCTTCTTCGCCTCTTCATAGGTGGGAGCTGCGATGCGGTACGTCGCAGTAAAACGCGAAGACTGGTGCAGGTCTTCTGTCAGTTCGGAAAACAATTCACTTTCAAAAAAGGATGTATTGGACAAGAGGAGGTCTCCTTTCGGAAAAATGGAATGGGAAGGGGTAGCTCGCGGAGCGTGCTGCCCCTTGATCTCGTATGAAAGAGGGGGAGCGGGTTCTATAGGTTCAAGAGGTTCAAGAGGTTCAAAGGGGTTGGTGCGGCGCATTTCGTCATCCTGAGCGGAGAAAAATAGAGAATGGCTTATCTGAAGTATGAGAACTGAGTCGAAGGATCTAAGCGCCGCAGAGTATAAATAGTCGCGATGCCCGAAGGGCAGACGTCTGATGTCTGACGTCTGACGTCTGACGTAACGTCTAATCCCTAGACCCTAATCCCTAGCTACTAATCCCCAGTCACTCTTTCTTATGGCTCATGCGATAGGGATTATCGAGATGGGCGGCGGTGTCGTCGGAGAGCCAGTAGAGGGGGCGGTTTCTGGTCTCTTCAAACATACGCCCGAGGTATTCGCCGATGATGCCGAGGCCCATGAGATTCAAGCTGCCGAAGATGGCGATGAGGATGGTCATGGTCGCCCAGCCGGGGACGGCTTTGTCCATCATGACGCAGTAGAGGACATGAAGGATGAGAAGGATGCCTGCGACGGCCGCGAAGACACCTAGATAGAATGCCACACGCAGCGGCAGGGTGGAATTCGTGATGATGCCGTCCATCGCGAAGTGCAGCATTTTTTTCATGGAAAATTTCGAGACACCGGCGTGGCGGGCAGGCGCTTCAAATTCGATGGTACACTGCTTGAAGCCAAGGCCGCCTACGATGCCGCGGATGAAGCGGGAATGCTCACGGAAACGCAGAAAGGCATCGAGCGCTTTGCGATCCATCAGGCGGAAGTCGGAGCCGCCCGGGACGACGGGTGAGTTTGAAATGGAATTGATCACTGCGTAGTAGCCTGCCGAGGTCAGCTTCTTGATGGGGCCGGCATCTTCTGTCGCGGTGCGGATGGTTTGTACGATGTCATAGCCTTCCTGCCACTTTTGGATGAGCTTCGGGATGAGCGCCGGTGGGTGCTGCATGTCGCCATCCATCGTGATGACGGCGTCTCCGACGGCAAAGTCCATGCCGCAGGTGATTGCGATCTGATGGCCGAAATTGCGTGCAAAGGTCAGCGCCCGTACATGCGGGTCGCCGGCTGCCAGCTGGTGGATCAGCTCGTCGGTGCGATCCTTTGAGCCATCATTGACGTAGATGATCTCGTAGTCCATATCCAGCGTCTGCATGACTTTCGTCACTTCGTCATGGAAATAGACGACATTGCCATCTTCATTATATACAGGTGTTACGATCGATATCATGATTCCTCCGTTAAGGCACATAAGCCTACGCTATATTATAGCACACTCAGACATATATATAATCAGATATATATATGTAGTATAAATAGAATGTGTGTATGGCGGATCGCGGGGAGTTAAAGAAATCATAAAATCGATGAGGGTTCAGGGTTAGCCCCTTGGGCGTGCTGTCCTTTGATTGCGTGCGAAAGCTCTGCTTGAATGAGGAATTAGGAATTAGGAATGGTGGTGGCGGCTTCGCCGCAAAGTATATATGGGGCGATGCCCGAAGGCCTCGTGATAACAGGTTTCCCCCGTATCGTAAGCCTTCCCCTCGAGGGGAAGGTGCCCCGTAGGGGCGGATAGGGCACTGGCGGTATGAACGACAGATGAGGCATGCAGAGAGGTGCGCGGCACATGTGGGGAAAGTGAGAATTCCTGACTGCGAATGACAAAGATTTCTCGCATGCGCTCGAAATGACGATGTGAGAGTCTGCTGTTTCCCTGTCACCAGTCACGAAAGTCGCAAATAAAAAACGCTTTGAATCATTCACGATCCAAAACGCTTTTATCACGTCCTATTCGTCGACCTCTTTGATGCAGGCGACGGTCATGTCATATTTTTTCTTCAGCTGCGGGAAGAGGGTGTCTGTGCCGTCCATGGTACCGGCGCGGAGGATTTCTGTGATCTCGATCGCCAGCGGTGAGAGCTGGCTGAAGCCGAGGTTCTGCGTGATGCCCTTCAGCGTGTGTGCGGCGCGGAAGGCTTCATCCACGTTTTCCTCAGCGAGGCTCTTTTCGAGCAGCGCGAAGGTGGGGGCGTCTAAGAATTTCAGCGCAAAACGCTTGATAAAGGCGTCGCTTGGGAGACGGCTCTTCACTTCGGCGTAGTCAGCGCCCATTTTGTTGTAGCATGCTTCGATATTCATAGGAAACTCCTTACATTCAATGGATTTGTGGCGTGGCGCGCCACGGAAAAGATGAGAGGGGAGGAGAGATCATCGGTCACAGATCCCGGATGATCCCGTCGGGGATCTTCCGATGGATGGCAAGGCCGGTGCTGTTTTTCTCTAGTTCCTCCTTCAGGCTGTCTTTGATGTCCAGCAGACAGTTCAAGAGGAGCGGGTTGAAGAGGCCGCATTCCCCGTCGAGGATCATCCGGATGGCTTTTTCGTGAGCGAAGGCGTCCTTGTAGACGCGCTTGCTTGTCAAGGCATCGTAGACGTCAGCGATGGATACGATCTGCGCAGAGATCGGGATGGCATCGCCCTTGAGGCCGTCGGGGTATCCGCGACCGTCCCAGCGCTCGTGATGCCAGCGGCAGATGGCGTAAGTCACCTTGACAAGGGGCTCTTCCCGAAAGGCTTCCAGATGTTCGACCATCTTCGCGCCGATCAGGGTGTGCGTTTTCATGATCTCGAATTCTTCCTTGGTCAGCTTGCCGGGCTTGTTCAGGATCTTCTCATCGATACCGATCTTGCCGATGTCATGGAGAGCGGCGGCATTCGTGATGAGGGCTTCATCCTGCCAGGTGAGATGGTAGCGGCTGGTGCGCTGCATGACACGTGATAAGAGAAGCTCGGTGATGCGGCTGACACTCAGGATGTGCTTGCGGCTTTCCCCGTTTTTGAGACCGACGACTTCGGAAAGGATGCTGATGATGATGTGGTTATTTCGTTCTTTTTCCTGGATCTGGCTTGACACCAGGCTCAAGAGACGGCGCTGCTTGGCATACAGCTTTGTGATATTGTCCGAGCGTTGGCGGACGACGTTCATATTAAAGGTGCGGGTGATATAGTCGGACGCGCCCATGTCATAGGCTCTTTGAATGAAGGCAGGGGAGTCTTCGGCGGAGATCATCATGACGGGGATGTCATCGAGCCAGCGTTCCTTCTGCATGACGGCGAGTACATCGAAGCCTCCGAGCTTCGGCATGACGACGTCGAGAAGTACGAGGGAGATCTTCGTTCCGAGCTCATAGAGGAGAGCGAGCCCTTTTTCACCGTCTGCGGCTTCGAGGACCTCATAACGATCGCGTAGCATTTCTTTCAGGAGATCCCGGTTCAGCTCCGAATCATCGACGATCAGTACCTTCGGCTTCGCAGCAGAGGTATCGAGCAGCGCCTTTTCATATTCCACCTCTTCGTCCATGGCCACGGTATTTTTATAGGACTTGGCATAGTACATGAGCTTGTCCGCACGGGAGACGACTTCTTCGATGCTGCCGCTGTAGAGCATAGCGCCGCCGATGCTGGCAGAGATCTTAAGTCCGGGGAATTCGGGGAAGTCTGCCTCATGGATGTGCTCTTGGATGGTGCGGAGCTTCTCTGCGAAGATGGAGGAGGAGACGTTCGGCATGATGAGGAGAAATTCATCTCCGCCATAGCGGATCAGCTTGTCTGTCCGGCGGATGCTTTTCTTTGTGATCTGTACCAGCGCCTTCAGGGCGGCATCGCCTGCGCTGTGGCCGAAGGTGTCGTTGTAGAGCTTCAGGTCATCGAGGTCGATCAGAGCGGTACCGGCAACGCCGGAAAAGCTCTTCATTTTGTCTTCCCAGAAACGGCGGTTGTACGCGCCGGTCAGGGCATCGATGTAGAGCTGCTGGCTGAAGGACATCAGCTGGTCATAGCCTTGCGCAAGGAAGAGGTCTGTATTATCGATGTGCTTTAGCATTTCCAGAACGTAGGGCACTCCTTCGATCGTGAGCGGCTTCGCAAAGATCTGGTACATTTTGCCGTCGATGACCTTGAAGTGGAGATGCATGCCCTTATCGGTAAGGGTGCTCTGATGGTTCTGCGGGGCGCAGAATTCACAAGTGCTTCGGCGGCTGTCATCATCACCTGCGGAAAGCGTGGAACCATCCGCTGTATCCCGGCCTTCGGGAGGCGCAGCCTTGACAAGACGTACTATGGAAAAAAACTTCCGCAGACACTGTATGTCCTTCTGCACGTTTTCCATGGTCGATGATTCTTCTTTGGAACTCATGTCGTACTCCTCTTCTGTATATTTGTTCCCCTGTAAAAGAAACTTTGCAGGGGTGGCGGGAAATACTGCGTAGGTGCAGAGATGGATGCAAGAGTGAGACCGGATAACGATCAGATCCGTGCTTTCAAAGTCCGGATTCACGGCTGCCGCGCGGTCATGCTAAAACGCACAGCCATACGGCTGTGCGTTTTTCTTGGGCCTCTTTTCCTGGGGCTTGAGAGATAGGTGTCATCGAGTGACGCAGATCGGGGGCTTGTGGTGGTATCTCCGCTCCGCCTTGACATGGTGCGCATGGGCTCTCCTATGCTTCTTATGGTGGCGGTATTCCGGCGGCGGAAGGGGATCGCCCGGATGGCGGGCTTCATGAAGAGCGATGTGGTAGTCATGGCCCCTTTCTTCCATGTCTGCGGCCGAGGCCGTATTCAGAGCAAAGGCACCGGCGGATAAGAAGGCAAGCGCACAAGCGGCGATCAGGAAACGTTTTTTTATCGTAGTCATGACAGGCTCCTTTCATTGGGGATGAGGAGCAACGACTCCGAGAAGCACTGCTTCCATCGGACTGGCCGACGAAGGCAGTGTTTTCTTGACATCGTCTCAGAGCCGATGCCACTCTACGTCATCCTCATCGGTATGACGTCTCTTTTCGGGATGGGCTTTTTCCTGATCCTGCTTCAGCTGGTCAGGATGAAGTTCGTAATACTTCTTTTCCCAGTCTTTCAGCTCGCGCTGGGCGGGCTTCTTAGCCTCTGCCTGTCCGGCATTCTGCGGCGTCGGATCCTTGGCGCTCGCCGTGTCAGTGAGGAGGGCAGTGCCCGTGAGGGCAAGACCTAAGAGAGAAGCGGTGAGGAGTACATTCAGTTTTTTCATGATGATTCATCCTTTCTTTTATGACGGCGAGGGTCGCATAAAAATCTGTTGTACTCAGTATATATAAAAACGCAGGGAAAGGGAAGGGGAGAAAAATGAGGAGTGAGGAATGAGGAGTGAGGAGTGAGGAGTGGTGGTGCGGCGCATCAAAATATGGAAGCGCCGCGGAGTGTAAATAATGGCGATGCCCGAACGTGGTATTTAGTCCCTAGTCCCTAGTCACTGATTTCCCTCTTCCTGCGGAGCTGTCGGCGGGCCTGCTTTGTCGCGCGCACTCTGGTGATGGTCTTTGTCTTCCATTTTGGGATGGGACGGATTCATCATGGGCGCGCGCTGTTCTTCTTTTCTGGGACGGGCAACGGGCGGGGGCATTTTGCCCGGCTTTTCTTTTTTATCCCGGCCAAAGGTCTCCATGATCTTCGGGCGGTTCACCTGCGCCCAGCTTCTGTACGCCGGGGCGTCATTGACGAGGAAGGAGGCGGCGGCGCTCATCATGGAGATGATCGCGAGTGCGATGCAGACGACGATCTTTTTCATTTTTCTTCACCGCCCTTCTCTTCCTTGGAAAAGGAGCCCTGCAGGGCCCTACTGCCTTCGCGGCCGATGAGGAAGACGGCGAGTGCGGAGGAGACTCCTGCGACGCCGATGGAGAGCTTCGTCATGAGGTGAAGGCCGGGCAGAGGCATGACGCCGGGCAGCGGAGCAAACTCGATGGAGATGAGAGCGAGGATCAGCAGGGTCGCGCAGATAAGAATGATAGCGAGGAGAAGGCTGGTGCCGTAGAGCAGGCGCGAGGTGAGAAGCGCCGCCCTTTCGGCAGCCGCAGGCAGCTTCGGACTGACCTCGTCCCAGGCTTTTCCCGCTTTGCGGGCCGCTGCGGTCGCGGCTTCCTTCGCGTCATCGGTGAAGCGCACGCTTTTGGATTTCTCATCGACGACGCCCTCAGAAGCGTAGGACTCATAGATGTCCTTCGGACTTCCGAGCTCCTTTGCGATGGCCTCTTCGGTGAGCCCGCGCTTCTTTCCTTCTTCAAAGTGGGCTTCGTAATCAGCGAGGATCTCTTCCACCTCGCTCTTCTTTGCATTTCTGAAATAGTAGCGGAGAAGGTCTAAAAATTCTGTTTTATTCATTGAGGCTCGCCTCCTTCTTGCATGAGCTTCTGTACTGCTTTGTTAAATTCCTGCCATTCTTTGACAGACTCTTTGAATTCCGTGCGTCCGCTGTCCGTGATGCGGTAGTACTTTCTGGGCGGACCATTGTGTGACTCGGCGAGATAGGTATCGACGAGCCCATCCTTCTTGAAACGGTTGAGGAGCGGGTAAATGGTGCCTTCGGACATTTCAATGTATTTGGAAATCTCTGTCACCAGCTCGTAACCGTAGAAGTCTTTCCGGCGGAGCATGGAGAGCACGACGATCTCCATCACTCCCTTCTTGAGTTGGACGTTCATGATCGCTCCTTTCTTTAGGGAAATGCTGATCGCATAGGCGACCTTGGTTCTCATCTGCTAATACTATATCACAAGGTACTTTGTAATGCAAGGTACTAAACGATGAAAGGATCGGCCGCGGGCGGGGTGTCTCTTGATGGCATGGAAGAGGTTCAGCGGGTTCTATAGGTTCAGCAGGTTCAAAGGGGATGGCGCGGCGCATTTCGTCATCCTGAGCGGAGGGAAACGATGCTTGTTCGATAGCCTACGCCAGAACAGACGAGGTTTGCGTCGAAGGATCTCGGCGAAGCCGCCATCACTCCCGCAGCCATCGAACGCTCTTTCATTAAACGAACTTTCAATAAAAATTCCATTTGACAAATGCATTTTCATCCTGTATACTTGCAGTCAAGTTCAAACAAGTACATGCTGTGAACGAGAGGAAATCGGAAGTTCGGAGCCTCAGAGAGCCGGTGGATGGTGAAAACCGGTGCAACGTATCCGTGATCTATCACTCGTGAGCTTCCCGGCCGAAGGTAGTAGGCTTGGACGGATGTCCCCGTTACGGAATAGCCATTAAAGTATAATGCAGGGTGGTACCGCGATCTCGCCCCTGTCCCAGAGTGGACAGGGGCTTTTTGATTTCCGGTACGCCCCTTGGCAGAGTATAAATGCAAGGTGGTACCACGCAAAAGCGTCCTTGCCCTTTCGGGGCAGGGACTTTTTTCTTGGATCATCTGCGGATGGTGAGTGATAAGCCGGAGTGGTACCGCGCCAAAGCGCCTCCGATGAGAGTGTTCTCATCGGGGGCTTTTTTTATCAGGAATGAGGAATGGTAAAAAGCGCCGCGAGTCTTGTCAATTTGCTCGTATCGCAAACCTCAAGCCTTTCACTTTGGATTTCCCAAGCAACACGATCAAGAACGATTTGCTATTGACAACTAAAGGAGAACTAAAAATGGAAATGAAAAAAATGATGAAAAGAGCAGGACTTGGACTGATGCTGGCAGCTGCGATGGCAGGCCTGGCAGGATGCGGCGGCAATGGCAATAAGGAAAGCGCTTCGAAGCCGGCAGCAGGCGCGAAGGTCGCAAAGGTGGGCTTCCTGAATGGCGTGTCGGGCGGTGTCGCTTCGTATGGTCTTGCGGAGAAGGAAGGCTTTGACCTGGCGGTCGAGGAAGTGAATAAGGAAGGCAAGATCCACTTCGATGTCGAAATGGCGGATACGAAGGGCAATGTGCAGCAGTGCGTGAGCGCGGCGCAGAAGATGATCGCTGCCAAGAAGGTGCTTGTCGTCGGCCCCTTGATTTCCGGCGAATACAAAGCGGTCGGCCCGCTCTTCCAGAAGGCGCAGATCCCGCTCCTCGGCGCAGCGACCACCGCAGAAGGCCTCATCGAGATCGGCGACTACATGTTCAGAAACTGCGTGCCGGAGTCGAAGAATATCCCGCAGACCGTGCAGAAAACGCACAAGCTCCTCGGCTATAAGAATGTGGCTGTCCTCTACTCGAACAACAACGAGCATCAGGTATCTGCCTACAAGACCTTTGTGAAGGCGCTCGAAGCGGAGGGCGTGAACATCGTCGCGACGGAAACCTTCGCGGATAAGGATACGGACTTCTCCGCACAGCTGACGAAGATCCACAATGTGAATCCGGATGCGGTCGTCGTTGCCGGTTACTATCAGGAAGGCGGACTCATCCTGAAGAAGATGAGAGAAATGGGAATGAATCAGCCTGTCCTCGGGGATAACGGTTTCGTTTCGCCCGAGCTCCTCAAAATCGCAGGAGCGGCCGCTGACAATGTGTATGTCTCCTCTATGTGGTCGGCTGACCGCAACAGCCAGGCGACCAAGGACTTCGTGAAGAACTTCAAGGCGAAGTACAATCACGATCCGGACAACTTCGCAGCATGTGCGTATGTTTCTGTGAAGCTCGCAGCGAAAGCGATGGAAGACGCAGGCACCACGACGGATTCGAAGAAGGTCAGAGAGGCCCTCGCGAATGTGAAGAATTTCGAGTCCGCTGTCGGTCCGATGACCTTCAATAATTCCGGGGATCCGGATGTCGACCTCGTCCTCCTCAAGGTCGAAGGCGGAAAGTATGTGACGCTGAATTAAAACGGGTGCAGGGTTAGCCCCGTGGGCGTGCCGCCCCCTTGAGCGCGGATGAAAGCTTGCGCGAATTAGGAATGAGGAATTAGGAATGAGGAATGAAGGTGGCGGCTTTGCCGCGAATATATATGAAGCGATGCCCGAAGATGGCATGCAAGTCACCAGTCACGAGTCACTCGAGGCTATTCATCCCTACTTTCAAACTTCAAACTTCACGGTTCGGGGGTGGTTTGCTCCATTCCGACGCTTAAACGTAAATCCATAGCAATGAAAAAGACTCTGTTAAAAGAGTCTTTTTTATTGCTTGTTATTGGTTGTTCGGGTGGGAGCCTGAGCGTTTTGTGGGAAACGTCAAACCTCCGCGGCGCTTCTGATTTTTATGCGCCGCACCACCATTTCTCATTTCTAATTTCTCATTCAAGAGAAACTTTCATCCCCAATCAAAGGGCGAGTTGCCCCACGGGGCTAACCGTGCCCCCTTTTACACCTGCACGGGGATCAGGATTTCAGAGCCGATGGCTTCACCGTCAGGGTTCTTCGCAGCGGTGAAGGTCCAGGTCTTTACGGAAGCGGTCACGTATTTCGAAAGAGCTTTGAAATCAGCACCGGACAGTTTCTCATCCTTCATGACCTCAGGTGCGCCGTCCATCTTCCCATCGCTATTCACATACACCTTCACGGTGAGGACGGGGTGAGCGTTTCTCTCAGCGGCCTCGCGGACTTCTTCCGGCATGTCTTTCAGGACCTGGCTGGTGGGGGCGGCGGGGACGGAGATCATGGTGGAGATGAAGCGGAGCGGAATGGTCACGCTCGTTGAGACAGATCTGTCACCGCGTTTCGCCGGCCGGAACTGCCAGAGGTTCACGGAATCTATGGCGTATTGGTCCAGAATGATGGAACCGGAGCTTTGTGCCACGGAAGCATTGGCCGCTGTCCCGTCTTCGGTGACGGTAAGGGCGATGAGCGTACTCGTGCTGTGTGGAAGCGCTGCCATCGCTTCCTGAATGGCGGCGTTCTGCGGCGCCATTTTGTGAGATCTAAGCGACGGCGGGACCTGCTGCGCTTCCGTGAGCGGGGTGCCGTCCTTATCTAGGTATACACCGCCGGAGGGAACGGCAGCCGATGCGGAAGCCGCGAGAGCGAGGGTGAGCAGGCTTGTGAGGATCAATTTTTTCATCAGAGTACTCCTTTGAACAGTAAATGGAAGTTTTATGTTTCTTTCATTTATTCTAATGAATATGGAGAATTTCTGCAAGGGGGGCGGGGATGGGTTCAGAAGGTTCAACGGGGTTGGTGCGGCGCATAATACTATGGAAGCGCCGTGAAGTATAAATAGAGCGATGCTCAAAAGTCGTATTCAAGTCCCGAGTCCCCAGTCACTAGTCACTTCTTCATTTCAAATCCGTGATCCAAAAGCGCAGCGGCTTCCGTGAAGCGGCTGCCCCAGCCGGCGTGCATGATGACGGCGATGAGGGTCCTGCCATTCCTTGTGGCGGCTGCGGCAAGGCAGCCTTGCGCGGCGCGGGTGTAGCCTGTCTTGACGCCGATGGCACCGTCATAGGTGAAGAGGAGATGATTGGTATTCGTGCAGGGGAGATTTTTGCTCGGGCGTTCGTAGTGGACCTGCTTGCTTTTGGTAGAAACGATCTGCCGAAATTCTTTGTTTCGAAGGCCATACTGCGCGATCTTCGCCATGTCGCGGGCTGTCGAGTAGTGGTCTTCATCCGGCATGCCGTTTGCATTGACGAAGTGGGTACCGACGGCACCGATGGCGCGGGCTTTTTCATTCATCATGGAAGCGAAATGATTCACATTTCCGCCGATGGCTTCTGCGATGGCGGTGGCCGCCCCGTTATCAGAGATCAGCATCATCTGATAGGTGAGGTCTCCGAGACGGATCCATTCGCCGCCGCAAAGCTCGGTGGACTCGACGTTGGCGGCATTGGCACTGACAGCGATGGTTTTGAGAGGATTCCCCCTTTCCAGAGCGAGGATGCAGGTCATCATCTTCGTCATGCTGGCAGGGGATTCCCGCTTGTCCGCATTTTTTTCATAGAGGACTTGTCCCGTCCGGGCATCGATCAGGATCGCGGCGTCGGCCGTGAGGATGGGCGCTTGCGCATTCGCGGAAAGCGTGGTGAGGGTGAAAAAGAGGAGAGTGAGAAGGCGGAAGAGCAGTTTCATTTGGGCTCCTTTCGGTAAGAACTGGGGCCGCGGATCCGCGCGGGCTAGGGTCGGATCCGCGGCCCCTAGAAAAAACAACGCAGTGACAGGGTCACTGCGTTGTTTTTTACATGGTTTGACAGGCGGGCATCGGCCCGTGTTCCTTTTCCCTTACAGCAGGATATATTTCAGGATGAAAAGCACGGCCAGGATGTACATGAGCGGGCTGATCTTTTCTGTCTTGCCGGCGAGGGTATTGATGATGACGTAAGAGATGACGCCGAAGGAGATGCCTTCTGCGATGGAGTAAGCGAATGGCATCGCGATGATGGCGAGGTAGCATGGGATGGCTTCTGTCATGTCCGTAAAGTCGATGCCGGCTACGGCGGTGAACATCAGGAAGCCGACGGTGATGAGTGCCGGTGCGGTCGCAAAGGCGGGGATGGCCATGAAGAAGGGGGAGAGGAAGAGGGAGAGGATGAAGAGGACGGCGACGGTCATCGCAGTGAGACCGGTGCGTCCACCCTCCGAGACACCTGCTGCACTTTCGACATAGGTCGTGGTGGTGGAGACGCCGAGGACAGCGCCTGCGGTGGTGGCTACGGCGTCTGCCATGAGCGCGCCCTTGATGCGCGGCAGACGGCCCTCATCATCGAGCATATTGGCTTTGGAGGAAACGCCGATCAGTGTGCCTAAGGTATCGAAGACATCGACGAAGAGGAAGGCGAGAAGGACGACGACGAAGTTGAAGGTCGCGACTTGCGAGAAGTCGAGCTCACCGATGAGGGGAGAGATGCTGGCCGGAGCAAAGGAGGCAAGGCCGGCGGAGAGATTGGGCAGGGTGCTGAAAGCGCCGTGCGCCGGATCCGGCACATAGAGACCGGTGACTTCGCAAAGAATGCCAAGGATCCATGTGAAGAGGATGCCCCAGAGGATATTGCCTCTCACCTTTGCGACCATGAGGAAGGCGGTGAAGAGGACGCCCAGGATGGCGAGTACGACGGTGATGCCGGTGGTATGGAAGGTACCGGCCAGCATGGCCTGCTTGAAGGAAAAGAGGGAGATCTTGGTGGCCGGGTTGCCGACGATGATCTGCGCACCGGTGAGGCCGATGAAGCAGATGAAGAGGCCGATACCGGCAGAGACGGCTTTCTTCAGATTGAGCGGGATCGCATTGAAGATCGCTTCACGGACATTCGTGAGAGAGAGCACGATGAAGATGACACCCTCGACGAAGACGGCAGCCAGTGCCATTTCCCAAGTGTAGCCCATCTGCTTTACGACGGTGAAGGCGAAGAAGGCATTCAGCCCCATGCCCGGTGCCAGGGCGAAGGGGTAATTCGAAAAAGCGGCCATGAGGACAGTCCCCAGAAAACCGGCGATGGCGGTCGCTGTCAGGACAGCGCCCTTGTCCATGCCGGCTGCGCTCATGATGGCCGGATTGACAGCCAGGATGTAAGCCATGGTCATAAAGGTGGTGATACCCGCCATGATCTCCGTCTTGACGGATGTACCGTTTTCACTCAGGTGGAAAACTCGCTCCAAAAGGCCCGTTTCTTTCTGCATGGGTATGCTCCTTCCTAGGGAAACACTGATTCAATCGTTGTCAGATTTCATTCTTGGAGTTTTATACAGAGCGAGGAGACAGAGGACGCGAATAGCGAGCTATTTAAGGAGAATGTCGACGACGCTATGTATAAAAATCCATATGAAATCTGATTCTGCGATTGAATCAGCGTTTCCTTAAATCCATTATGGAAATTCGTACTTATTATATGATTTTTGGAAATCAGTGGCAATAGGGAATTGGGCTGATTAGTAGCTAGTGACTGGTGACTAGTAGCTAGGGATTAGGAGCCTCAAGTGACTGATGACTAGTGGCTCTCTCGCACCGTCATTTCGAGCGAAGTCGAGAAATCTTTGTTATTCGCGGTCAGGTGGGCAATGTTTGGAAAGTCCAAAACGGGAAACCTGATATCGAGAGACTTTCGGGCATCGCCCTATAAATATTTGCGGCGTAGCCGCTACTAATTTGCCTTCCCCATCGGGGAAGGGGGACCGCGTCAGCGGTGGATAGGGTGCTTTCGTAAATCGTCGACTTGAGACGCATTTTCCCACTCTCTTTCATGCCGCCAGTGCCCTATCCGCCCCTTCGGGGCACCTTCCCCTCGAGGGGAAGGCTATTCATACTCGCGGCGAAGCCGCCACATTCATTCCTAATTCCTAATTTGAGAAAAGCTTTCCTCTCCGACCAAGAAACAGCACGCCCCGTGGGCTAACCCTTACCCCATATGCTACAATAGACATAATCCATCAAATGAAAGAAGGTCAATCGAAATGAGCGTATGCAATCTGTGTCCGCGTGCGTGCAAGGTGGTGCGCAGGGAGAGCATCACGGGTGAGGGTCAGCTTGGCTATTGCCAGAGCGGGATGCTGCCGGTGATCTCCCGCGCGGCTCTTCATCACTGGGAGGAGCCGTGCATCGCAGGGACGCGCGGGGCGGGGACGGTCTTTTTCGCCGGGTGCAATCTGTCCTGCGTGTACTGTCAGAATTATGAGATCTCCGAAAGAAGAAAGGGCATCGAGGTCTCCGTCGAGCGGCTGCGGGAGATCTACTTCGAGCTCATTGCTAAAGGGGCGCACAATATCGATCTTGTGACGCCGACGCATTACACCCATGCGATCTTCCAGAGTCTTCGCGAGCCGCTGCCGGTGCCGGTCGTTTATAACTGCGGCGGCTATGAGAGCGTGCATACCGTGGCCTTTCTGCGCAAGAAGGTACAGTGCTGGCTGCCGGATCTCAAGTATTATGATGCGGAGATCTCCGGGAAATACAGTGATGCACCGGACTACTTCGAAAGGGCGAGCGCAGCCATCGAGCAGATGTTCAAAGAGACAGGGCCCTATGTGATCGGGGCGGATGGCATCTTGCAGAGGGGCGTCCTCATCCGCCATCTGATCCTTCCCGGCCAGGTGGAGGACACGAAACGGATCCTCGAGTATGTGGCGGAGACGTTCGAGCCGGGAGACGTCCTTTTCAGCCTCATGCGTCAGTACACGCCCTGCGGCCGCGCGGCGGAATTTCCGGAGATCGATCGCAGGATCACGGATGAAGAATACGAGGCGTGCGAGTCCTATATGGAGGAGCTCGGCATCATTGATGGCTACGTGCAGCAGAAGGAGAGCGCGGAAGCGGCCTTCATCCCTGCTTTTGACGGGACGGGCGTTTTGAAATCATAAATCAGTAAAAAAACCAGATCTCACATACGTGGGGTCTGGTTTTTAGGTTCGGGGGGTAGCCCGTGGGGCGGGGCGCTTTTTGATTACTTTTGAAAGCTTCGCGCTCTCTAGTGAGGAGTGAGGAGTGAGGAGTGGTGGTGCGGCGCCAGATCCTTCGGCTCAGTTCTCACGGTTCCACCTTTACATTTTCGAGCATCCGGCATTTCACTCCGCTCAGGATGACGAAATGCGCCGCGGAGTATAAATAGGGCGATGCCCGAAGGTAGCATTGAAGTCACTAGTCCCTAGTCACCAGTCACTTGAGACTGCTAATCCCTAGTCCCTAGCCACCAGTCAATAGTATAGCGATTTGTTAAATTCTGGACTTAGTGAGGAGTGAGAAGTAAGAAGTGCTGGAAGGGGCACACAGTTCATATAGTGCCCAATACCACCTCATTATATAAAACTTTGCGGCGCTTCCTCATTTTATGCGCCGTACCTTCACTCCTCACTCCTAACTTGACTCGGAATTTGACTTACATGTCAGTTATTTAGAAAACGCAATACTAGCCACTAGTCACCAGTCACTGATCCAAAATTTCCGGAAAGCGCTTCACAGGGGCCATGGGCGCCCAGTGCGCGCCGATCTCTTTTTCCATCCATACGACGTCGTACCAGCGGTCGAATTTATATCCGCTCTTTTTGAAGTTGGCGACAAGGTCGTAGCCCATATGGCTGTGGAAATCGACGCTGTTCGTATCCACATAGGGATCGGGCGTGGCGGGATAGGTGATGCAGGCGTAGAGTGTGACGATGCCCTGTGCGCGAAGATAGGTCTCAAGGGCTTCGTAGAGCTTGCGTCCCGCGCCGGTGTGACGGGCCTCTTCAGCGATGTAGATGGATGTCTCGACATTCCAGTCATAGGCGGGGCGGGTATGGAAGGCGCTGGCATAGACGTAGCCTATGATCTTTCCTCCCCGCTCTGCGACGAGGTATGGATAGGCTTCAAGGGTGGTTTGGATCCGGCGTCGGAATTCTTCTTCGTTGGGGACTTCGTATTCAAAGGTGATGGCGGTCTTTGTGACGTAGGGGGCATAGATCGCAAGCAGCGGTGCTGCGTCATCGGGGGTCGCGGTGCGGATGGTGAGGGGAGAGTGGGTCATGGATGTGGAGGCTCCTTTTTTAAGTGACTAGTGACTGGTGACTGAGAGACTGAGGGACTGGGAGACTGGGAGATGCCAGAGGTCAGAAGTCAGAAGTCTAAAGTCTGAAGTCGAACTGCGGACTTCGGACGATCTACCGCGTTCCGGCTTTTTCCATAAAAGGCTTTGCTTCTACGACGAAGCGGATGTGTTCGGCCTCGCCGATTTCTCCACCTTCGTCATAGGCGAGGCAGTGGAGGGTGATTTTCTTTCCTTTGACGACGGTGACGGTGGCTTCGGCGCGGACGGTATGTCCGACGAGGGTGGGCTGCTTGTGGGCAAGACCGATGAAGCCGCCGACGGTGGTTTCGCCTGCGGCGAGACCTTCCTTCACCGCATCGCAGGCGGCTTCTTCCATGAGAGCCGAGAGGACGGGGGTGGCGAGGACGGGGAGCGAGCCGCTTTTTACCACTTTCGCGGTATCATTTTCTGTGACGATCTTGGTGGCAGTGCCTTTCATTCCGATGGTGATGGACATGGGAGTTCTCCTTTTTATCATAGATATCGATTGACCTGTTGGGATTGTTAGGGAAACACTGATTCTGTGATTGAATCAGCGTTTCCCTAGCTACTTCATTGTACCACGGACTATTATATATTTACATATGATATAATGGGTAGAGTAAAAAATAGAGACATCTGTCTCGGATAGGGGTGCTGTGTGGAAGACAACGACACAGAGCTTTCTCAAAAAGAAGCGAAGAAGAAAGGCGTGCGCATCGCGCTCGGTATGGCGGCGGGGCTGGCCATCGCCCTCCTGGGCGGCTGGTATTTCTATGCGGCAGACCACGGGGCGCGCAGCGGGAAGGCGCAGGTCAGGATCGAAAAGAATGCGACGGGAGGCGATATCGCATCCCTTCTGGAAAAGCAGGGCGTCATACGAAGTGCTGTGCGCTTCCGCCTCTATGTCCGCCTTCTGGGGGAAGGAAATCAGCTGCAAAGCGGGGACTATGTGCTCGAAAAGGGGCTGACGATCAGGGACGCCATTGATGCCTTAAAGCATGGGAAGACGGAGGCATACTTGGTCACGGTACCGGAAGGCTCTACGGTGCATCAGATCGCTCAGTTGCTCGCGCAGGCGGGCATCGAAGGGGCAGCAGACTTTGAGGCCGAAGCGGCGACCTATGGCCCCTTGAAATACCAGTACGGCCCCGTCGCGGTACCGATCAAGGCAGAAGGATTTCTCTTCGCAGATACGTACAGCATTCCCAAGGAATACACGGCGCGTCAGATCTTGGATCTCATGTATCGTCATACCGATGACATGCTGACGCCGGACATCCGAAAGAGGGCGGAGGCGAAGCACATGACACTGCATGATCTTTTCACGATCGCCTCGATGGTAGAGCGCGAGGCGCGTTTCCCGGAGGATCAGGTGCCGATCGCCTCTGTCATGCTGAAGAGACTTTCTATCGGCATGCCGCTCCAGATCGATGCGACGATCCAGTATGCCTTGGGCGAGCAGAAGGCGGAGCTGACCATCGCGGATACGCGCATCGACTCGCCGTACAATACGTATACGCACCCCGGCCTTCCGCCGGGGCCGATCGGCAGCCCGGGACTTCCTGCCATAGAGGCGGTGCTGGCTGCTGAGCCGGGTGACTACCTCTACTACGTCGCGCAGGCTGATGGGCATCATGTATTTACGAGATCCTACGAAGAACACCAGCAGGAGACGGAGAATATTTATGGATCCAGTTCTTGAAGCACTGAAGAAAGAGTTAGAAATCGAAGCCGGCCGTGACCAGGTCCCCATCATCCGAGGTCCGGAGCGCTCGCTCCTCCTTTCGGCCGCCGAGAAGGCTTCGCCGAAGCGTATCCTTGAGATCGGGACAGCCATCGGCTACTCCTCGTTGCTTTTGGCAGAGCGTTTCCCGCTCGCAGAGATCGATACGCTCGAGATCGATCCTGCGCGCCATGCCCGCGCGGAGGAGGTCATGCGAGCGGCCGGCTTCTCGCAGCGTGTTCACTGCCATCTGGGTGATGCGGCAGAGCTTTTGAAAACGCTGGAAGGGCCCTATGATTTCCTGTACCTGGATGGCCCGAAGGGCCAGTACCTCCGGCAGCTGAAGGCCATTGAGCAAAAGCTATCGCCGCATGCGGTGATCGCGGCGGATAATGTGCTTTTCCGCGGCATGGTAGAAAGTGATGCCCCTGTGCCGCATCGGTATCGGACGCTGGTCGTGCGCCTGAGAGAATATATAGCGTATGTGAGGACGCACTACGCTACGGTCATTTATAAGGATGGAGATGGACTGGCAGTCAGTGAGGAGTTAGAAGTGAGGAGTGAGGAGTGGCGGTGCGGCGCATCAAATTTATAAAGCGCCGCGAAGTTTATATAATGAGGTTGCGTGATGGATACCAATCAAACAGTAGCAAAGAAAAGCAAGCAGTTTGCGATTCATGTCATGAAATTGGTGGAGCATTTGCGGAAAAATAAGCGTCCGTACTTTATCATAGACCAAGTGGGGCGTTCGGGAACCAGCATTGGTGCCAATGTAATGGAAGCAGAGCATGCTATCACACAGAAGGAGTTTTTGCAGAAAATGTACATCGCCTATAAAGAGTCCAATGAAACGTTGTACTGGCTGGAACTGTTGTTTGAGAGTGGTTATGTCGCTCCAGAAGGTTATCAAAGACTATATACGGAGTGTAATGAAATAGAAAAAATGCTGTCTGCGATTACCAAAACGATGGCAGAAAAAATAAAAAGAAGCGGCGCTTTATAATTTTTGCGCCGCACCATCACTCCTCACTCCTAACTCCTCACTTCTAACTGTATTCGTATATTAAGCCCCCATCTGAGATGGGGGACCCGGTGGAGCCGTAGCTTTGCCTAGAGTATAAAAAATCCTCCAGTGTTAGAATAAAGAGGGTCTAGCAAACCACTTTAGCTAACAAAGGAGGAGTCCAAATGGACAACAATAGTATAGCTCATACCAAATGGAATTGCACATATCATATCGTATTCATCCCAAAATATCGCAAGAAAGTATTCTACGGGCAAATGAGGAAAGATTTGGTTGAAATCATCCGAAAATTGTGCGAGATGAAGAAAGTGGAACTGATCAAGGGAGCTGCATGCGTGGATCATGTGCATCTGTATCTCGGGATACCGCCGAAGTTGAATATATCAGACGTAGTAGCCTATATCAAAGGGAAAAGTGCGTTAATGATATACGACCGGCATCCCGAGATAAAAGCCAGATGGGGAGAACGGCATCTCTGGGCACGAGGCTATTATGTAGAAACCGTCGGGAATATCAACGAAGAAGTTATCAAGCGTTACATTTCAGAGCAAGAAGAAAGCGATAAGTTCGAGAAGTAAGTAAGACGAATAAGCGAAAGAGCCGCCATAGGCGGCTGTAAGTACAAAGACGATTTGCTAGACCTGCCATAGGCAGGTGTCAGTACAAAACCCCGGAGGGGTTCCAAATAAACCCCCATTTGAAATGGGGGTTGCTAACTTATTTAAAATAGCGTTTAACGGAAAGGTTTTAGATAATGAACAAAATCGAATTATTAGCACCGGCGGGGACGATGGAAAAAATGAAAATGGCTCTTCTCTACGGAGCGGACGCCGTCTATCTTGCAGGGAAGGTCTTCGGCCTTCGCGCATACGGCGGCAATTTCACGAAGGAAGAAATGAAAGAAGCCGTCCGATATGCGCACGGGATGGGGAAGAAGGTCTACGTGACCGTGAATATCATCCCGCGCAATGAAGACCTGGAGGGGCTGGACGACTACCTGCGGTATCTGGAGGAGATCCACGTGGATGCGGCGCTGATCTCCGATCTTGGGGTCTTTTCACTGGCTCGCGAGGTGGCACCGACTCTTCCGATCCATGTATCCACGCAGGCGAGCGCAGCGAACTGGCGGACGGTCAAGGTCTGGAAGGAGATGGGGGCAGAGCGCGTGGTGCTTGCCCGTGAAGTGTCCGTGAAGGAAATGGCGGACATTCGCAAAAAGGTGGATATCGAGCTGGAGGTCTTCGGCCATGGCGCGATGTGCATTTCCTGGTCCGGCCGCTGCCTGCTTTCGAATTTCTTCACGCATGGTAAACGCCAGTCGAACCGCGGCGAATGTATCCAGGCCTGCCGCTTCAAGTATTCGGTCATGGAAGAGTCCCGTCCCGGACAGTACTGGCCCATCGAAGAGGATGACCACGGGACATACATTTTCAACAGCAAAGACCTCTGCATGATCGATCACATCCCCGAGCTCATCGAGGGCGGCGCTTCTTCCCTCAAGATCGAGGGCCGCATGAAGAGCGTGTACTATGTGGCTGCGGTCGTCGCTGCCTACCGCAAGGCGATCGATACCTACTACGCAGAGCGCGGAGCTTACCGCGTGCGGGAGGAGTGGCGCGAGGAGCTGGAAAAGGTATCGCACCGCCCCTACACCACGGCGTTTGCTTTTCAGGAGGCGGATCATACCGCGCAGGAGTATGTCAAGTCACAGCCGGAGCAGCCGTATGATTTCGTCGGACTCATCCTGCCATCGGAAGAGGGGACGACCCGGGTGCAGCAGAGAAATCATTTCAAGGTGGGCGAGACTTTGGAGTACCTGACGCCGAAAGGGGATGTCGGCCTCTTCACGGTCGGACCACTCACCAATGGAGAGGGCGAGGCAGTCGACCGTGCGCCGCATCCGCTCGAAGTCCTCACCATGCAGACGGAGATGGAGCTCCCTGCCTATACCATTTTAAGGAGACGTGCGAAACATGGATGATACCAGAGTGTATATAGAGATCCCGCCGGAAGCGGTGAATTATATCAACCGCATCATCGAGGGCTACGAGTACCTTGGCATTTTGACGACGCTTGATCCGAAGCGCGCCACCTGCCAGATCAATTCGACCGCTGACACGAGAAACATCGTCATCGATGTCCTGACGCATCTTACGGATGTGGATGTGAAGATCTTAGGGAGCAGGGAAGAAGCCGTGAAAAAGTAAAATGAGTGACTGGTGACTAGGGATTAGGGATTGGGAGCCTCGAGTGACTAGTGGCTGGGGATTAAAAGCAAACGGTGATTGAAATAGCGCAATTAGCGAGCTGACCGTTCTGCAAGGAAGAGCGAGGGCTGCGCTCGAGATGACGATGGCGCGAAGCGCTATCAAAATTTTGCGGCGCTTAGATCCTTCGACTCAGTTCTCCTGTTTCAGATAAGCCATTTTTTAACATACGACGTTTTTCTCCGCTCAGGATGACGAAATGCGCTGCACCACCATTTCGCATTTCGCATTTCTCATTTCTAATTTCTTATTCAAGCGATGCTTACAAACGGAATCAAAGGGCGAGCCATCCCACGGGCTCACCCTGTTTCCCTTGACACTTTTCCCATAGGTGCTATACTTGACTGCTAAAGACATATTGTCTTGACAATGAAGAGAGGATCGGCGTCTCTTCTCCGTTTCATGATGATCTCGATGATCCACTTTCATATAAAGGAGATACAAATAATGGCTGCCAATGGACTTATTACAGACTTATACCAGCTGACCATGGCGAATGCGCTCTTCAAAAAGGGCATGCATGAACGCCGCGTGGTCTTTGACCGTTTCTATCGCAAGAATCCTTTCAATGGCGGCTATACCGTGGTCGCAGGGCTCACGCACCTGCAGGAATTTGCTGAAAATTTCCGTTTCGATGCCGATGACATCGCCTACCTCAAGAGCCTTGGGATCTTCTATCCGGAATTTTTGGACTACCTGGCCGATTTCCGCTTCACGGGAGACATCTATGCCATGCCGGAAGGCACGGTCGCATTCCCCGGCGAGCTCCTGCTCCGTTTCCATGGCACCACGACAGAGGCGATGCTGATGGAGACAGGCCTCTCCATGATCATGAACCATGAAAGCCTCATCGCGACGAAGGCGCGCCGTGTGCGCACCGTTGCGGGCAAGGATGCGCTGATGGAATTTGGCCTGCGCCGCGCGCAGGGCCATTCTGCCGGACTGTGGGGCGCGAGAGCGGCTATGATCGGCGGATTTAACGGCACCTCGAATGTCGAAGCAGGAAAGCTCTTCGGCATCCCGGTCCTCGGCACGATGGCTCACAGCTGGATCATGAGCTTTGACACCGAGATCGAAGCCTTCGAAGAATATGTGAAGCAGTATCACAGCAATCTCATCCTGCTGGCCGATACCTACAATGTGCTGGAGATGGGCGTGCCGGATGCGATCCAGATCTTCAAAGAGCTGAAAGCCAAGGGCGAGCTACCGAAGGTCTACGGCATCCGTATCGACAGCGGTGACCTCGGCTACCTTTCCAAGGAAGCCAAGCGCATGTTCACGGAGGCCGGATTCCCGGATGCCATCATTTCCGGTTCGAATGATCTTGACGAATACCTCATCCAGTCCCTGAAGGAGCAGGGCTGCACCGTCACCAGCTGGGGCGTCGGCACGAAGATTATCACGGCGGACGGCTCTCCATCCCTGGGCGGCGTCTTCAAGATGAGCGCCAGAGAAAAAGACGGCATCTTCGAGCCGGTGATGAAGATCTCCAACGATGTCGCCAAGATGACGAATCCGGGCATCAAGGAGGTACGTCGTTTCTACAAGAAATCGAATGGCAAGATGATCACGGATCTCGTCTGCCTCACCAGCGAACCGATGCCGGACGGCGGCGATTACACACTCGTCACCGAGTCGGCCAAGTGGCGCCGTAAGGAGCTGAAAGCTGGCACGTACACCTGTGTGGAAATGCTGAAGCCCGTCATGCAGAAGGGGGAAGCCGTCAAGCTCCCGACGCTTCCGGAAACCATCGCATATGCGAATGAGCAGATGGAGACCCTTTGGCCAGAATATACCCGCCTTCTGAATCCAAATATCATGGAAGTGAATCTCTCCGATGCCCTGCAGCAGCTGAAGAGTGAGATCATTGAAAAGGATCTCAAGAAATAAGAAAGAGCCAGCGGAAGCTGGCTCTTTTGTTGGTTTAGGGCTAAGTTCGAAAGCAGGGATTAGGAGTGACTGGTGACTAGGGATTAGTAGCTGGGGATTAGGTTTGCGATACGAGAAAATCGCTAATTTCAAACCTCCGCGGCGCTTCTGATTTTTATGCGCCGCTCCACCATTTCGCATTTCGCATTTCTAATTTCTCATTCAAGCGAAGCTTTCAAACGTAATCAAAGGGCAGCACGCCCCCCGGGCTAACCCCTTAGTGTAAAATTTTACTCGGTAGGGGAATTTTTCCAGAAACAATAAAAGAGGAAAGCCTCCCTTTGAGTGGAAATGTTATAATTTCCGTGCACAAATAAAACAAAGAAAGGGCTTTCCTCATGGATATTATAACAAAAACTGGAGAAATTTGGAGTGAAAATGCAATTGGTGCAGTCATTTCTCTCATTAAGAAATCTGATGACTCTATCGAGGCTGAAAGGAAGCTAACTCATTGGCTCACTGAAATGAACTGTCAGCTTATAGCTATGGCTCTGGCGCGTATTGACACTGAGCTGTATCAGATTTACAAGGTACAGGGGTGGCGTGTGGCACGCCGGGACCCTAGGACGATTTGCTGCCGCTATGGAGAGCTGACCTATACCCGAAGACTTCTGCAGAAAGAAGGGAAGAGCTTCTATCCCCTGGACTGCAAAATGGGCTTTGAGTCCAGAAAGCACTACAGCCTGGGAATGATTGAGCGGATTGTCGAGTCTGTCGCAATTACGACATCCCGCAGTGCCAGTGAACTCCTGCAAAACCTGGCAGGGATTACCATCTCCCATCAGTCCGTTATCTCACTTAAGAATTATGCCGGTAAGAAGGCAAAGGCTTACGAAAAAGCATTCGTAGAAGAGAAGAAGGATAAAAAGCCAGTACAGCCGGAGATTATAGCGATTGAAGGGGATGGAATCATCCTCAAAAACAAGAAGAAAGGCGAGGTCTCGGAGGTGCATCGCCTCCAGGTATACGAAGGAGTCAGGAAAAATGGCAACAGGACAGAACTGGTAGGACTTCGCTGTTTTGCGTCCACCAGCAGGAAAGAACTTTTTGCAATGGCAGCAAGCTATCTGCATGGGCACTATGACCTGTCTAAGACCACGGTGCTATCGAATGGGGATGGAGGGTCCGGGTACCAGTTTCAGGACTTTGAGCAAATGGTAGAAGGCTGCCTGGATCACCAGCACTTCCGTGACTGCTATCATGTACATGAAAAGATCCGGACCCGGCTCAGCTTCTGCAAGAGGGAACTGGTAGACCGTATGATCCGAGAGTTTCACCAGACCGACGATATTATGAAACGGATTCCCGTATGGATGGACACTGCCCGGAGCTGCGCCCGAACAGAGGCGGATTTGGAGGAGGTAAACAAACTGCAAAGCTATCTGGAAAGAAATGCTCCCTATATCCCAAGCCTGAGCCAGCGCGGCATCCATACAGAAATCCACTTGGGTACTGCAGAAACGAATCACCGGTTCTACAGCTATCGCATGAAACGGCAGGGGCGGAGCTGGTCCAGCGAAGGAATGGAGTGCATGGTCTGGGTACTGACCGCCCGGAAGAATAAGACGCTTACGCAAGCCCTCTTGTACCATGCTAATGGGAAGAGCTACAAAAAGATGGATAGAGCCATGCACAAAGCCGTGGTGCAGGCAGAGCGCAGAATGAGAAACTATAGGCCAGGATGCCTGGAAGGGCGTATAGGCATTTATGGAGCTTCTTCTTCCCCCATGGGAAGACTTGCCAGAGCAATACAGAAATACTGATTAAACCGAAGCCACGGAGATAGTAATTATCGACAGTCAAATGAATTACCGAGGAAAACTTGACACTTATGGCTAACCCCGAACCTTGAACCCCGAACCCCCAACTATGCTATAATAGAGGCACGAACTCCCACATATTTCCTGAAAGAAAGGTGACATAGATGAAACTTTCGAAATGGATGACGATTTCCATGACATCTCTGGCGCTGGCAGGCGGTGTCCTGACAGCGGACGCAG
Source organism: Dialister sp. i34-0019-2H8 (assembly GCF_042846925.1). NCBI lineage: Bacteria > Bacillati > Bacillota > Negativicutes > Veillonellales > Veillonellaceae > Dialister > Dialister sp. i34-0019-2H8. The sequence continues at coordinate 2,203,775 of NZ_BAABYQ010000001.1, read as the reverse complement.
ACTCGATGGTTCTGTCCGGCGGCGAAAAGCTCGACCTTGGCGAGAAGGTCAGCGTCTTTGACGGAAAGCGCTCTTTCTTCGGCAGCCAGCTGCATGACTGGCTCATGGAGGACAAAGCGGTGACGACTGTGGAAGAGGCGATCAAGAAGGAGAATCTTTTCCCAAAGAACGAAGCCTACTCTCATGACGTGGCACAGATGGCGGTCGATGTACTGCGCCGCGGCAAGCTCTATCAGGTGAGAAGCGAGGACAAAGGCATCTGCTATCAGGGGATGGTCGTCTCGATCGCGCTCTCAGATGCCGATGAGATGAAGCTCGCCCTCTATAGCGCGGCGCTCGATACCCAGTCGAAGAAGGCGGTAAAGGACAATCAGGCGGAAGCCAAAGAGCTCGCTCCTCTTCTGGCGATGACGCATGGACAGCTCACAGTGAAGGCGCACTCGGACTGGGCGGACAAGACGTCGAAGAAGGGGCTCGCCTACAGCACGGGCAGCGCACAGATCTCCATCATCCGTGACGGCTTCACGCTTCCGGTCTATTTGAAAGCGATCATTCACAAGGATAAGGGCATGACGACCTATACCCTTCTCGCGGCGGATCAGGCGTCTGGCGCGTATTTAGAACCCATCGTCGACAAGGCGCTGGCAGGAGCTGAAAAATGAAACGCATGCTTTCGCTCTGCCTGGGCGTCGCCCTCCTTCTGACGGGCGGACTGTCTCACGCAGACGGTATGGACGGCATCTCGGCGGCGTCTCCTCTCGCACAGGGAGAGAGCGTCAGCACGGCGGCTGCCAAAGTCATGGAGCCGCTGCCGATGGAAGAGCTTCTCGCACTCATGCCCGAGAGCCGGGGATTTCTGGGAGATGGAAATCTTCCCAAAGGGATGACCTTTACGCCCTTTCACCTCTCCGCAGATCCACATCCCTCTGCGGGGCTGCTCTTCCTTCCCGGGAAGAAGCAGGATGCGTCCGTCATCGCTTTCGGGATGGAAATGAAAGGGGAAGCGGCAGAGGCCTATTTCCACGACATGTTCCTGCCAGAGGGCTTTACTCCGGCGGCGGGGCAGCGCATGCTCCACTTCAATATCGGTCTGATGGAGGCGGAAACGATGCTGAACAACATCTTTCTGCAGACCGCCAAAGGGACGCGCGAGGCGACCGGCGAGCCCATCCCCTATGACCTCATGGGCGTCAGTATGATGCATGTGGAGCAGCTGCACAAGGTACTCAGCCAACCCAAGACCTACGGCTTTGCCCTTTCACCCTATCTGGTCGCGGACGGATGGGCGATCCCTCTCTATATGCGTGGCTTCCTTGCCAAGACGGGCGAAGGCTACCGAAGCCTTCTCTTCCTCGGCTTCCAGAGCCAGAAGGATGCACTCGATCAGGCCAGCTATGAGATATTGAGATCCATGAAATAAAGGAAACGCTGATTCAATCGCAGAGTCTGATTTCATATGGATTTTTATACATAGCTTCGTCATCATCTTCCTTACATAGCTCGCTATTCGCGTCAGATGATTCCTTGCTCTGTATAAAATCCAAGAATGAAATCTGACAATGATTTAATCAGTGTTTCCTAAAAAAGACGTCACGATGCGAAAGCGTCATGACGTCTTTTTTAGTGGTCAGCCCCATGGGGTGTGCCGTCCTTTGATTACGTTTGAAAGCTCGGCCCGAATGAGGAGTGAGGAGTGAGGAATGAAGGTGGCGGCTTCGCCGTATTTTGGATGACGGTATTCTCGTATCGTCAGCCTTCCCCTCGAGGGGAAGGTGCCCCGAAGGGGCGGATAGGGCACTGGCGATATAAAAGAGAGTGGGAAGGAGCGTCTCAAGCAGGCGATTTATGAGAGCATCCGAGCGCCTTTGGCGCGGTTTCTCTTCCCTATTCACGTAAGGCTCCTAGCCATAAGCCCAGTCACTAGTCACCGATCATATCAAGAAACAGCCGGTGCATGCGGTCATCATGTCCGACCTCGGGATGGAAGGAAAGTGCGAGCTGCTTTCCATAGCGGACAGCGACGATGTGGTCATCCACGGTCGAGAGGATGTCCACGTCAGGCGATGCAGAGGCGATGTAGGGGGCGCGAATGAAATTCATCTTCACGTCGCCCGCGCCTTTGACCGGCGCTGTGGTGATGAAGCTTCCGAGCTGGCGGCCATAGGCATTTCTGCGAACCGTCACAGGAAGCGTAGCGAACCAGGTATTCGCATCATTTTCCAGATGCTCCGCGAGGAGGATCATGCCGGCGCAGGTGGCAAGGACAGGAAGCCCTGCTCTGATCTTGTCTTGGAGCGGTGCGAAAAGTCCCTCATCCTTGAGAAGCTTTCCCTGCACGGTGCTTTCCCCGCCGGGAAGGACGAGCCCGTCCATAGGGCGCTCGAGATCCTTCCGGTTTCGTATCTCAAAGCAGGAAGCTCCGAGCTTTGTGAGCATTCGTTCATGCTCGATGAATGCGCCCTGAAGGGCGAGGATGGCGATATGTTTCATGCTTTGGCCTTTCTAACACGTAGCTAACAGAGAAGTGAGGAGTGAGGAGTGAGGAGTGAGAAATGAGGAGTGGTGGTGCGGCGCATAAAAAACAGAAGCGCCGCGGAGTATAAATAGGATGATGACCGAAAGTAGCTTGTAAGTCACCAGTCCCTAGTCACCAGTCACTCAGTGACCACTAAAAAATTATTTTCCGCGTTCGGCCATGAGGAGCTGGATCTCATCTTCATTGATGCCGACCATAGCTTCGCCGAGGTCGGTGGAGAGCTCCGCCAGGATCTCCGGATCCTGGTAGTTGGTGACTGCCTTCACGATAGCGGCAGCACGTTTCGCCGGATCGCCGGACTTGAAGATGCCGCTGCCGACGAAGACGCCTTCTGCGCCGAGCTGCATCATGAGTGCGGCATCCGCCGGAGTAGCTACGCCGCCGGCCGCAAAGTTGACGACCGGGAGCTTCTGGTGGTCATGGACATAGACGACGAGGTCATAGGGGACGCCCAGCTGCTTGGCTGCTTCGAAGAGCTCATCCGTGCGCAGCGAGGCGATGGAAGCGATCTGGGTATTGATCTTTCTCATGTGGCGTACCGCCTGAATGATATCGCCGGTACCCGGTTCACCCTTGGTACGGATCATGGAAGCGCCCTCTGCGATACGGCGAAGGGCTTCACCGAGATCACGTGCGCCGCAGACGAATGGCACCTTGAACTGGTGCTTGTCGATGTGGTAAACATCGTCAGCCGGAGAGAGGACTTCACTTTCATCAATGTAGTCGATCTCGATGGCCTCGAGGATCTGCGCTTCGACAAAGTGACCGATGCGGCATTTCGCCATGACAGGGATGGAGACGGCTTCCTGAATGCCCTTGATCATTTTCGGATCGCTCATGCGGGATACGCCGCCCGCTTTGCGGATGTCGGCAGGGATGCGTTCCAGTGCCATGACGGCTGCAGCGCCGGCTGCTTCCGCGATCTTTGCCTGCTCCGGTGTGGTGACGTCCATGATGACGCCGCCTTTCAGCATCTGGGCGAGTTCTTTGTTCAGTTCATAGCGTTCATTGTTTTTCATGATAGAGAGTCCTTTCAAAATAATGGGGGAAGGTTGATGGGTTCAAAGTTCAGGAGTCAGGGGTCAGGGGTAGCCGCTGCCCTTTGATTGCGTGCGAAAGAGGTTCAGCGGGGAAGGTGCGGCGCAAAAAATAATGAAGCGCCGCGGAGTTTTGATAGCGCTTCGCGCCGTCGTCATCTCGAGCGTAGCCCTCGATCCACCTTGCAGAACGGTTAGCATGCTGACTGCGCTACTTCAATCACCGCTTGCTTCTCATCCCTAATCCCTCATCCCTAGCCACTCATCCCTAGCCCCTTGATGGCGAGTCATCCTGAAAAAGGGTCAATTAAAAAGAAGAGCAGGGGATCCGGCGGATCTCGCGTCTTCTTTTTATGTGAAATTGTGGGGGAGGCTCGTTACCATTTCCCGTCGATCAGCTTTTTGGCATGCTCGTTCAGCTTCCATTTCCATACGAGGAAGGGGCCGACGATGACGCCGAAGAGTGCCTGCAGGATCTCATACGGCAGCTTGATCCATGCATAGGCAGGCGTACTGTAGACATAGGCGCGGCCAAGGGAATAGCCGACGACCATGATGACGGCGCCGACGAGGACAGCGATCACCGTAGAGAGCTTCGGCTTTGCCGGAAAAGCGTGGTGCGCGATGTAGGAAATCGCCATGGCCTGCAGACCGTGAGTGACGAGTGAGACGAACATCGGGAGTGGGTAGAAGAAGAAGTCTCCCAAAAATGCGCCGACGCCGCCGACGAGGAAGGCTCCCAGCGGGTCGAGCATGAGCGCCGCTGCGACGATCACGATGTCGTTCAGGTACAGGTGACCGCCCGGGACGGGCAGACCGAAAGACGAAAGTCCGACATTGATCGCCATCAAAAGACCGCAGATGGTGAGCCAGCGCGTATTGTGCTTCGTGTGGACGGAAAGGGAATGTGTGGTCAGTGTTTCTTCGTTTGTCATGAGAATTCTCCTTGCTGTATCTGGATGTTTGCATTATACTATGAAACTGGATATATAAAAATCACCAAAATGATACAAAAAAGTAGGACCAGATGGAGCTGACCATCATCCCTATTCCCTAATCCCTAGCTACTAGTCACCAGTCACTAGTCACTATTTTACGAAAGGATCCTCCTCATGACCGCCTACATGACTCTTTATCTTTCCATTCGAGATGCTATCACGAATGGCGTCTATGGCTACGGAGCCAAGCTTCCTTCGAAGCGGCAGACCGCAGAGGCGCAGGGTGTCAGCCTCATCACGGTGGCGCACGCCTATGATCTTCTTGTCGAGGAAGGCTACGTGGAGCCGCGGGAACGAAGCGGATACTTCGTCGTCTTCCGCGAGATGGATAACTATGGAGCGGCAGATCCCCGTCCGATGAGCCGCTCGATGGATATCGCCCGCACGAAGACAGAACAGCGCGAGGCCGGAGAAAGAGACCTTTTTCCTTTTTCCATCTTTGCACGCACGATGCGCAGCGTACTTTCCGCGTATGGAGAAAAGATCCTGGATCCTTCGCCGAACCATGGCTGCGAAGAGCTGCGGCGTGCGATCGCCTCCTATCTCGCAAGAAGCCGCCATATGCGCGTCTCTCCCGAGCAGATCCTGATCGGGTCGGGCGCGGAGTACCTCTATGGATTGAATATACAGGTGCTTGGACAGGGACAGATCTATGCACTGGAAGACCCGTCCTACCAGAAGATCGAGCAGGTATATCGGGCGAACGGGATCTCTATCGATAAGCTCAGGATGGGGAAGAACGGTATAGAAACGAGCGAGCTCATCCGCACCCGCGCGAGGGTACTCCATGTGACGCCCTTCAACAGCTATCCCTCCGGCATCACGGCGACGGCCTCGAAGAGGGCCGAGTATCTGCGCTTTGCCCGTGAGCGTCATGCCATGATCATCGAAGATGATTTCGATTCCGAGTTTACCCTTCTCTCCAAGCCGGAGGATACGCTCTTCTCTATGGAGTCGGAGGGACACGTCATCTATATGAATAGCTTCTCGAAAACCATCGCGCCCTCCATCCGCACGGGCTACCTGGTCCTCCCGCCGCAGATGGTCCCTCTCTATCAGATGCGCGTGGGCTTCTACTCCTGTACCGTCCCCGTCTTTGACCAGCTCGTACTCGCTGAATTCATCAGTCAGGGCCATTTTGAAAGGCACATCAACCGGGTCCGGCGGAGGAGACGGCTGCGGGCGAGCGTTTCCTCCATATAAAAACCTAGTGACACTCAATGGTATACCATTGATGCGTCACTAGGTGAGTCACTGGCTTATTAGATAGCTTTTAATGCTCTTCGAAGGTGCCAAATACGATGGCTTTACCATCTTTGACCATCTGCTGCCCGCGTGCAAATGTAGCATTCAATTGCAATTTGTCGTCAAGAAGTAGAATATCTGCATCACTTCCTTCAGCTAAGCATCCTTTCTTGGGATACAATTTCGTGTTTTGAGCTACATTGCTGGTAAATACAGTCAGGGCATCGGATAAAGATAATCCTTCTTCTTGCACCAGATCTCTGAATTCTTTTAACAGGGAATCTTCATTTGCCACGCCAACACCAATGTTATTGCCGCTATCATCAAAAATTGGCATGCTTCCGTTACCGTCAGAGCTGACAGAAATCTGACGCAATGGTACCCCTGCATCTAAGGCTTGGCGAATCCCCTTACTTGTTTTGACGACCGGATCATCGTCATCTTTAGGAGCAATACTGCTGGTAAAGTCCATCAGACCGCCACTTTTTGCCCAATTAATGGCATCCGCAAAGAGATGTTTATTTCTGTTTACATGAGTTGGAATCACCTGCGTCTTAGGCAATTCTCCATTGGCAGTGATTTCTCTCAAATACTTGAGGCCATCTGTACCATCACCGATGTGCATATTTACAACGCCGGCTTTACCGCTTAGCATACCACCTACTCGCGCTTCTGCCGTAATCTCGCGATATGCCGATACGGGGGACTGAGAAGAACGATGATCGCTCATGGCGATCTCACCGGTGCCGATGACTTTATCAATTAAAACGATATCGCGTCGCACGCTCCCTGTGATCGTAGGAGTGGGCATCTCATAAGAACCGGAATAGATGTATGTACTGATACCTTCATTTTCCAAACCGCGAGCCTTTGCCAGTAAGCTTTCTACATGGCGCGTGATTCCGTCTGTACCAAGAAGTCCAAATACCGTAGTAACACCAGCGGTTGTGATCTTGCTTAATTGAATCTCTGGTGTACGGGTCTGAAAACCGCCTTCTCCGCCACCGCCGATAATGTGAACATGGGCATCCATAAATCCAGGAACAGCGATGAGGCCATTCCCCTCAATGACTTGACACTGATAAACAGCCGGTAAAAATAAATCTTTACCCATAGCAGCGATTTTTTCGCCAGCGATCAGAATGTCTTGTATGCCTTTATCCTCTGGTGCAAATACATGAACATTTTTCAGAAGCTTAAAAAATGGTTTTGAATTTTCCATAGCAGATCAGTCCTCCTATTACAATTTTGCTCAACCACATTTAGAAGAAGAGCATGATTAAACGCATAGCCCAAATGGACAACAAGGTGTTTATTAAGCAGATCATAATGATCGCAAAATAGTGGCGACTGTTCACACCGGAAATGCCGAGGCAACGTCCCACATTTTGAACAGGGTTTCCCATCAGATAAATACCGGGAACCATCACAGTGACCTGGATAGGATCCATAATGCCCTGCGTGAATAAGCTCATTAAGATACCAATGGCTCCGCCCATGCTCATGAGAGAACCTATAATCACAGTGGCTGCTTCGCCGGGAAGTCCCCACAGTCCCATTATAGGCTGAAAGGCCACGCCAATCAAATGGAGCAGTCCTGTTACGTCCAAAATTCGAATAATGACAAATGCCATAATTACATTGGGTAACAAACTGGTGGTGCCAATAGTGAATCCCTTGCGAGCGCCTTCTACGAAAAGGTCCAGGACATTTTTCTTGTGTTCTTCGGTCATATTTTCCATTATATTCCTTCTTTAATCTTTACAGAACATTTTTAAGTACAGACGCATCAAATTTGCACCAACAATTTTAAAAACTAAAATAACGAGCAAAGGTACAATGATCGGCGTTCCCAAAATAGCGAATGTAGCTGCGCCAGAAGAGAAATAATTGGTTAATCCGGCGCTGCCGCTTGTTTGATAAGTGATAACGATGCTTCTTTCCTTGTCGGTGAGTTTTCCGTTATCCACTAATTCCTTGATCATGCCTGCTGCAGCATCTGTGCTCTGCAAATTAGCAATATTTGCAAGAGCTGTAACGCCTGGTACACCCAGCAATGGCTCTAAGATAGGAGTCATTAATTTTTCTGCAGCACGCAGTCCGCCGAGTCCATCAATGACATTTACCAATCCCAGCGCCAAAATAACGGCTGGAATCAAAGTCAATGCGAACATGAATCCATCTTTTGCGCCATTACCGCCAATTCCGCGGAAGTTGGTGGCCTGCTCCCCGGTTATATTGCCAAAGCTTCCGGCCAAAACATTAAAGTCTAATACCTTTAGCGGGCCGTCTGCAGAAGAGAAGATCCCCGAAAACATTAAAACGGCCATCAAAAAAGCGACATAACCATACCAGGGGACGTGAATTTGTGGTGTACCATTTTTGTTGTTACTATCTTGTTTCATACAATTCACCTTTAACCTTTATTTTCGATACCAAAAACTAGAGATACATGCAAGGGAAACACTGATTAAATTGTTGACTGATTTCATTCTTGGATTTTTATACAGAGCAAGGAATCATCTGACGCGAATAGCGAGCTATTTAAGGAAGATGATGACGAAGCTATGTATAAAAATCCATATGAAATCCGGCTCTGCTATTTAATCAGCGTTTCCCAAGATATAAGCCAATGTATCATATATCTTTTGTTGGGGTGTAAAAGCAAAACCAGAATGATGGAATTTTGGGTTTTGCTTCACGGATACAGCAATAGCCACATGATTGCTGCCAAAAGACCTACCACCTCCTTAAAAGGCCACTTTTAGACCAAAAAACGATCTAAAGGTGGTCTCATTGCACGATTTAAAAATAAATTTATTCATATGTAATGGTATTTTCTGATAACATTTTAAAAATTAAAATTTATGATAGCATTGCTTCCCGCTACAGTCAAGGTCTTGCTAACGTATAGGAGGGCTTAGTAAGCGTTCCCTTTATCATCCTCAACGTGTCAGATCTTTGCGTGAAGAGGTACTTTCTGTTGATGACAGGCTTTCCTATGTTCACTCGGCTTCTTTTTTCTTGCACGGATCCCCATTCTCCAGTACAATAGAGAGGAATCGTGAGAGCGATCTTGAAAGGAGAAATCATTATGCAGAGCTTCGAATTCACCCCGCAGGGCGTATGTGCAAGAAAAATTACCTTTGACCTTGAAGAGGGTCTCATTCACCACCTTCATTTTGAGGGCGGCTGCCCGGGCAATCTGGCAGCGATCGGCAAGCTCCTCGAAGGCCGCAGCGCAAAGGAAGCGGCGGATATCCTGCTCGGCAATACCTGCCGTGACAAGCAGACCTCTTGTGCCGATCAGCTTGCTCATGCACTGATCGAAGCCATGAAAAAGGCAGATGAGAAATAAAGAAACGGCGCGCATGCGCCGTTTCTTTAGTGGCTAGTGACTGGTGACTGGGAGACAGCAGACTCTCTCGTATCGTCATTTCGAGCGAAAGCGAGAAATCTTTTTCGTTTGCGGTCCGGCGGTCGATGATAGGGAATTCCAAACGGGAAGCCTGTTATCAAGAGCCTTTCGGGCATCGCCCATATACACTTGCGGCGAAGCCGCCACCTACATTTCTCATTCGAGCAGAGCTTTCATCCATAATCAGTGGACGAGCCTTCCATAGGATACCCCTGAGCCCCTCATTTTTTATTTGCATTTTCCCGCGTTCTATGCTACAGTATCACCATATCCCAGAAAGACAGGGACAGGAAGTAGTAGAGAGACTGCTCGCTTATAGAGAGCCATTGGAAGGTGGGAAATGGCAGGAGCATTTCATCGAACTCATCCTCGAGTCGCAGGCTGAAGAGAGTAGGCCTCGCCGGAACCTGACCGTTATCAGACAGAGTGCATATTTCTGCAGAAATATGAATAAGAGTGGTACCGCGAATCTTTCGTCTCTTGCGAGACGGAAGATTTTTTTATTGCAGCAAAAGTGGGAGATTGCAGAGGAGGAAATAGTATGGGTATGACAATGACACAGAAGATCCTGGCCAAGCATGCCGGTGTCGATTCTGTGAAAGCAGGGGATCTGATCAACTGCCGCCTTGACCTGGTCATGGCGAATGATATCACCGCGCCGCCGTCCATTGCGGAATTCAAGCGCATCGGTGTCCCGGTATTCGACAAGGAGAAGATCGTTCTCGTTCCGGATCATTTCCAGCCGGCAAAGGATATCAAGTCTGCCGGACTTGCGAAGATCGTCCGTGACTTTGCGCATGAAAACGGCATTGTCAATTATTTCGAGCAGGGGCGTGTCGGTATCGAGCATGCGCTGCTTCCGGAAAAAGGCCTCGTAGGGCCCGGCATGGTCACTATCGGTGCGGACTCTCATACCTGCACCTACGGCGCGCTGGGCGGCTTCTCTACCGGCGTCGGTTCTACCGATCTTGGTGTTGCCATGGCGACCGGCGAAGCATGGTTCAAAGTGCCGGATGCGATCAAGGTCGTTCTGACCGGCACGAAGCCGGGGGACATCACCGGTAAGGATGTCATCCTGACATTGATCGGCATGATCGGCGTCGATGGCGCGCTGTACCAGTCGCTGGAATTCACCGGCCCGGGCGTCCATTCCCTTTCCATGACCGACCGTTTCACCATTGCGAATATGGCGATCGAAGCCGGCGGAAAGAACGGCATTTTCCCTGTCGATGAAAAGACCATCGCTTACATCGAGGGGCGCTACCATAAGCCGTTCGACGTCGTCGAGGCAGATGAAGACGCGCACTATTCCCGCGTCGTAGAGATCGATCTTTCCTCTATGAAGCCGGTCGTTTCCTTCCCGCACCTGCCGGAAAATACGAAGGTCATCGGCACCTTCGGAGAGATCAAGATCGATCAGGTGGTCATCGGATCCTGCACGAACGGCCGTCTCGAAGATCTGGCTATCGCAGCCCGCATCTTCAAGGGGCATAAAGTCCATCCGAATGTCCGCTGCATCGTCATCCCGGCGACACCGACTATTTACCTGCAGGCCATGCATGCCGGCTTCATCGAGACCTTCATCGATGCCGGATGTGCCGTGTCTACACCGACCTGCGGCCCGTGCCTTGGCGGTTACATGGGGATCCTCTCGAATGGAGAGAAATGCGTATCCACCACGAATAGAAACTTTATCGGCCGCATGGGACCGACCGATTCTGAAATTTATCTGGCAGGCCCTCAGGTGGCAGCGGCCAGCGCTATCTTAGGACGTATTGCGGTACCGAAGGAGGTCAAATAACATGGCAGTATTAGAAGGAAAGGTTTGGCGCTACGGCGACAACATCGACACGGACGTCATCATTCCGGCCCGTTACCTGAATACCTTCGATCCGAAGGAACTATCCAAGCACTGCATGGTGGATATCGACCCTACCTTCGCGGAGAATGTCAAAGCCGGCGACATCATGGTCGGCGGCAAAAACTTCGGCTGCGGCTCCTCGCGCGAACATGCGCCTGTCGCCATCAAAGCAAGCGGTGTACCCGTCGTCATTGCATCGTCTTTTGCCCGTATCTTCTACAGAAACGGTATCAATGTAGGTCTGCCGCTTCTGGAAATCGGAGATGACGTCGAGAAGATCCACGCAGGCGATACGCTCCGCATCGATATCTCCACCGGCAAGATCGAAAACCTCACCACCGGGGATACCTTTCAGGCGCCGCCGCTTCCGGGCTTCATCCAGGATATCGCCAAAGCGGGCGGACTCATCAACTACGTCAAAGCGAAAAAGAAATAAGAAGGGTTGTCGGGTTCAAGGTTAGCCTCGGGGACGTCCTGTTCCTTGATTGGGAATGAAAGAGGGGGAGCAGGTTCTATGGGTTCAACGGGGGTGGTGCGGCGCATCATCATAGGGAAGCGCCGCGGAGTTTTAGAATATACGGTATTTACGAAAGATGAGAAACCTGTGAACCTTTTGAACCTTCAGAACCTGTTTAACCTATGAGGATGCATATAAAGGGAAGATGGCTATTTTCTGTTTTCAAACTTAGAGGTTCAGGTTCCCATCCCCCTTCCCTTGGAAGGGGAACGCCCGAAGGGCAAGGGGTTGGCCCGCGCGAAGCACGATGATTTCGAGGCGCTTCTGATTTTTATGTGCTGCACCAAAACTACGTAAAGGGGAAATGCAGTAATTCTGCATTGTAATAAGTGAGGAATTAGGAGTGAGGAGTGAAGGTGGCGGCTTCGCCGCAAATATAATGGGCGATGCCCGAAGATGGTATTTAAGTCACCAGTCACTTGAGGCTCCTAATCCCTAGCTGCTCATCCCTGCTTTCAAACTTCAAACTTCAGGTTCCTATCCCCTTCCATTGGAAGTAATGCTATTAAGTTAAGCGGCAGATCATTCTTGGCTCCCCATCGGGGGAGCTGCCCAGAGGGCTGAGGGGGCTACGTAGCGGTATTGCCTGAAAATGTTGGAATATCGATAGCATAGGACTATTCAACATGGAGCGTTATGCCGTTAGCATGCCCCATCTCGCTGCGCTCGAAATGGCGTCTCACTGGATTTTAGCGTCGCTACGCTCCTAAAAATCCAGTTCGCTTGCACATATTGCCTTCGGCACTTCCCCCGAAGGGGGGGAAGCAAGTCGTTACGGCGCTAACATTTTCCTTAACTTAATAGCATTGCTCTTGGAAGGGGAACGCCAGAAGGGCAAGGGGTTGGCCCGCGCGAAGCACGATGATTTCGAGGCGCTTCTGATTTTTATGTGTTGCACCAAAACTACGTAAAGGGGAAATGCAGTAATTCTGTATTGTAAAGTGAGGAGTGAGGAATTAGGAGTGAGGAGTGAAGGTGGCGGCTTCGCCGCAAATATAATGGGCGATGCCCGAAGGTGGTATTTAAGTCACCAGTCACTTCTAATCCCTGACCACTACCCTCATTGTTTGATAAGGAGAAATATATTATGCCCAAACACATCGTTGTCATCCCTGGTGACGGCATCGGTACAGAGATCACCGATGCGGCTGTCGAAGTCCTGAAGAAGATCGATGACATTTACAAGATCGGCCTTACCTATGAATGGAAAGATGCAGGCGGCGCAGCCTACGACAAATTCGGTGAACCGCTGCCGCAGGATACCATTGATGCCTGCAAGAAGGCAGACGCCATCCTCTTCGGTGCTGTCGGCGGTGACCAGTGGGATCACTTGGAGCCGTCGCTCCGTCCGGAAAAAGCCATCCTCGGCCTGAGAAAAGCGCTTGGTCTTTATGTAAACCTCCGTCCCGTGAAGATCCAGGACTCCATGATCGAGTATTCTCCGCTGAAACCGGAAATTGCCAAAGGCACCGATATCATGATCGTCCGTGAGCTCGTTGGCGGCATTTACTTCGGCGACCGCTGCGAATCCGAGATCCATAACGGCGCAGAAAGAGCCTGGGATCTGGAAAACTACTCTGTGCCGGAAGTCGACCGCATCACCCGCTTCGCCATGGAAGCGGCCCGCAAGCGTCATGGTCACGTGACCAGCGTCGACAAATCCAATGTTCTTGCGACCTCCCGCCTCTGGAGACGCACCGTCATCAAGATCCATGACGAGGACTATCCGGATGTTCAGCTCGACCATATGTATGTCGACAACTGCGCGCAGCAGTTCGCCATCCATCCGTCCTTCTTCGACGTCGTCGTCACAGGAAATCTCTTCGGCGACATCCTCTCTGATGAAGCCGCTGTCCTCTCCGGCTCTATCGGCATGCTCCCCTCTGCCTCTATCGGCAATGAGACCAGCCTCTATGAACCGATCCATGGCTCGGCTCCGGACATTGCAGGCAAAGGCATTGCGAATCCGATCGCGACCATCCTTTCCGCTGCCATGCTCCTTCGCTACTCCCTCAATGAAGATAAAGCCGCTGATGCCATTGAAGCTGCTGTCAATCAGGCCCTCGATGACGGCTACCGCACCGGTGACATCTACAAAGAAGGCATGAAGAAAGTCAATGGCCGCGGCATGACCGACGCCATTCTCGCACGCATCCAGTAATATAAGCACACAAAAAGCCGAACGATTTTGATCAGCCCCTGTCAATGTAGACATGGCAAATATCTAAAAAATTATAGCCGCAAATTCCATGTTGGTGTTTTAGCATCAGCATGGGACTTGCGGCATTTTGTTATGCCGCGAATTTCGCTTTGTATTTCTGAATACGTTTGTTCTCGGTAATCGGGAACTGTTCCGGGTTCTTCGTGTGCAGAGCTGCCATGCGAACTTCCATTGGCGTCCTTACTCCAAATCGTTCCTGAAAACGTTCGTAATTGTAAAAATGGACGTATTGGTCGATGGCCGAACGCAGCTCGCCGCCGCTGCTGAACTTATTCAGGGAATACATCTCTGTCTTCACAATTCCCCAGAAACCTTCCACTGGGCAATTGTCGATGCAATGCCCAACGCGGGACATGGATTGCTCCATACCCTGCTTCGAGAGCTTGAACTGGAATGCTTTACTGGTATACTGGAACCCCCTGTCACTGTGGAACAGCGGGTGTGCTTCCGGATTTTTGTGAATCGCCTGCTCAAATGTGTCAAACACCAGCTTATTGTCATTGCGTCCGCTTATGACGTAGGCGACAATCGACCGATCATAGAGATCGAGGATGGCGCTCAAATAGAGCTTCTTAACGACTGATCCTTCGTACCATTTGAATTCTGTCACGTCCGTTGCCCACTTCTGGTTCGGTCGTTCTGCCTGAAAACCCCTGTGAAGGATGTTCTCTGATGTGGCTTCTGGTGTGGCCCTTCTGTATTTTGCCTTCTTGCACCGGATCACGGAATGGATATTGAGCTCCTTCATAAGCCGGTGGATGCGGTTCCTGCTGTAATGCGTGTGGTTCAGGCGATTGATCCAATCAGTCATGCGCCGATAGCCCAGGATGTGGTGGAATCGTTCATCATACTCTTGGATCAGTTGAGCGATGATCTCGTTTTCTTTTTCCGCTTTTGGGACATCTCGCTTCAGCCATTGATAATAGGATGCTCTCGTAATACCGACCTGACCACACAGCCAGCAAATGCCCCAGTCCTTTTCTGCGTGGCACTGTTGGATTGCTTCATAGATTGTGGCATGGCGCAGCCTGCCGAGTTTCACCTCCCTTCTAGGGCTTTCAATTTTTTTAAGAAATAGACCAGCCTCTTCTGTTCCTCAAGCTGCCGTTTCAAGCGCTGGTTCTCACGCCGGAGGCGTTCCATCTCGTCAACTTCTTCGTCGGTTTTATGATGTCCGCGCCGGTCGATAAGGCCATCCTCCCCGTTAGCAGCGTATTTCCTCACCCAATCGTATACTTGACTGTAGGAGACGTCATAGCGCGCGGCGGTGTCCTTGTAGTTCTTGCCATGCAATAGACAATACTCCACAATCTCCTTGCGCTCCGAAAGCGATGTTTTCTTTCTTGCTTCTGCCATATAGACCTCCCGTTTTGGATCGTAGTCCTTAAGTTCTATATGGTCATTATACTGCTTCATCCAGTGCCGGAGAACGGAACGGCTTGAAATGTTGTATTTGGCTACGATGTCGTCAACGCTGCCCTCGCCACGTAGCACGGCAAGGACGCAGCTTGCCTTGAATTCCTTGCTGTAGCTTGCGTTCCCAGCTCTTTCTATGAAAGAGGCCTCGCCCTGTTTCTCGTATTTCCTTACCCAGTCACGAAGACTCTGCTCGGATATCCCATTCGCTCTGGCGATTTGTCGGTAAGATCCTTTGCCGGAAAGATATTCTCTCACTCTGGCAAGCATCCAATCTGCTGAATGTTTCCTTTTGGCCATTAAAAAAATCCCCCTAAAGCAGTTTGGTTATTTACCTTGTCTGCTTTAGGGGGATCATATCATTTTCGTTCGGCTTTTTGTGTGCCAGTCACTAGGGAAACACTGATTCTGTGATTTAATCAGTGTTTCCCTGGTATTGCGATTTTTTAACTTCTGGACTTAGTGAGAAGTGCAAAGTGCTGGAAGGGACACACAATACACAATTCATAGAGTGCCCCAATACCCCTCATTATATAAAACAGTTTGTACATTATTTTATATAAAACTTCGCGGCGCTTCCTCATTTTATGCGCCGTACCTTCACTCCTCACTCCTCACTCCTTACTCCTAATTCCTCACTTGATTCGGAATTTGACTTAAATGCCAGTTATTTAGAAAACGCAATACCAGTCACTCTTACATTCCCACGCCGGCCTTTTTTAAGAGCTTTGCTGCCCAGGACGCATCGATCAGGATGTCCTCACGCTCCGTTTCCGCAAAAGCAGGCGAGAGCTGCTGCTTCACCTGCTCATACATCGCAGCATCGAACGCATACGCGCAGACGATCTTGCCATCCTGATACAGGCAGTAGCCCGTGCGGCCGTCCGCGCCGCGCTCGAACCAGATGGCATCGACCAAGAGACCCGGCTTCTGCTTCTGCAGGAAGGAATGGGCCAGCACCTTCATGATCTCTATGACCCTGTCATTCAGATGAAGGTCAAGCAGCAGCAGCTTTTCCAGCAGCACCTGACGGTTTGCCACCACACGGCGGCTCCAGTCAGCGATGCCTGCCCACGGTACGGATGGATCGCGTCCCGTCATGATGGCGCAGGCCTTCCGGAAATCCTCCTCGTTATCCGCGTAGTAGAGAAGCGCGTGACTTTCCCTTTCCTTATATAAGAAAGAATAAGAATAATGCTCCGCGTGACCACAGTGCGGACACGCGCCTACGAATGCCTCGCCTGTCCGCACTTTCTCTGCGATCGAGGCATCCTCTCCGGTATCAAAAGCAGGATGCGTCGTGAAGGAAAACAGCTTCTGGCAGGCAGGACAGGTCAATGTCAAAATAGCCATAAAAAACTCCTTTGGTTTAGGGAATGCTGACTAGGGAAACACTGATTAAATCTGACTCTGCGATTTAATCAGCGTTTCCCTAGCTTCTTACACTCAATACATCCGACAACGGCTTGCGTTCACTGGCCGCCGGAATGACAGCCGGATGGCCGATCGCGATCAGCGCAGACACATCATAATCCTCCGGCAGAGAAAGGATCTCCTTCACCTTATCCTCCTCATAGCGCCCCATGATGAGCGTGCCGAACTTCAGCGCATTCGCTGCCAGACAGAAATGAGCAGCCGCGACGCCCGCATCAAAAGACTGCCAGTGCGTCCCCTTCTTCGTAGAGAACGATCCATCCGGCTCATAGCCCGACAGCCCCTTCACGATGCAGAGCACGATGAGCGCCGGTGCCGCATGGATATTCTCCGTGTTCCAGGGGAAATCCACCGTACATTCCTTGGCCAGGCGATCCTTCAGCTCCTGATCCAGCACCGCCACATAGCGGATCGGCTGCGTATTCTCCCAGCACGAAGCCATCTGAGACATCGTGACGATATCCTCTATATCTCTTTCCGTGACCGGTTGATCCGTATATTCCCTGATACTTCTTCTGGAAATCAGACATTTGATCGCATCCATAAATGCGCCTCCTCATTTTTTGAACAGGCAGCAGCGGAGATCGCACGATCCGCTCATCCTGCCTTTAACACATACACCTACTATATCATAGAAAAGAGAAAAGCAGATAGTAAAAAAGTAGGAGAATTGGATTTCTTGCGGTATAATAAATAAAATGAGAGTTGATAGGAAGCAGATAGGCTTCAAAGAAAGGTGGTAACTTATGCCTAGAAGAGGAAATAACCTGTTAAAGGAAGACAGAAAAGTAGAGCGTATCCTCTGCTTATGGAATATACTGATGCGTGGCCGCGGCGTCACGAGAGAAGAGATTGCCGCCAAGCTCAAGGTCAATGAGAGGACCGTCAGCCGCTACTTCGCAGATATCCGCGGCTGCCTTGCCGCTTTGGAAGAAAGCGACGGCATCCATCGCCGGCTCATTCACAGCCGCGAGGAAGGTGTCTACAAGATGATCAATGAAGGCGGAGAATACCTCACGAGCGGAGAGCTCTTCGCCGTCTGCAAGATCCTCCTTTCGAGCAAAGCCTTCCATAAAGTAGAAATGAAAGCACTTCTTGAGCGCCTTCTGCAGAATCTGGCCTCCTCCGAAGAACGGACAGAGATCGATGAGTACATCAAGAACGAACTCTTCGAATACGCAGAGCCCAATCACAAGAATCCGGACATGGACCTTCTCTGGAAGATCACGCGTGCCATCCACCAGCACCACGTCATTGCATTCGATTATAAAAAAATCAGCGCAGAGACCAGCAGCCCGCACGCCGCCCGTCCGCTCGGCATCCTGTTCTCCGAATTCTATTTCTACGTCGCCGCCCGTCCCGACAGAGGCATCAAGACCGGTGCCACCAGCCCGCTCAAGATCTATCGCTTGGACCGCATGACAAGCGTCATCGACACAGAGAAGACCTTCGAAGAGCCCTATATCGACCGCTTCCGCGAAGGAGAATTCAAGAACCGCGTCCAGTTCATGTACTCGGGGAAAAAGATCCACCTCGAATTCATTTACAAAGGCCTCTCCCTGGAAGCTGTCCTCGACCGGCTGCCCACCGCGAAAGCAAGAAAGCGCGACGACGGCAGCTGGAGCATCAGCGCTGACGTCCTTGGCGAAGGCATCCTCATGTGGCTCCTCTCCCAAGGCGCTAACGTCAACGTCCTCGCTCCGGAAAGCATCCGCCAGGAATGGCTCGATACCGCAAGAAAAATCTGTGAAATGGGGAAGACTGAACAGTAGAAAGAGAGTTGTTTGTAAGATCCCGCTGAAGCACCAGCTCCGGCGGGATTTTTTAATGGGAGCGTATAAAAGAACGTTACGGTATGACACGCCAACTGAGAGGCCCTCGGAGACGGCGCAGGATAGAGTGGCACGAAGAGGCACCCCTTCTACGTAGCGACCAGTATGCCAACTGTGCAAAGCGCTACTCCGTATCGTCATCGGAAGCGAAGCCGTGGGCTCTTTGCCTCACTCGTATGCGAGTAAATGCGTAGGCAGAGAAACGAAAGCACGGTATTAGATGCCATACGAGTAGCCCCTTGGAGAAGGGGCGCGCCGAA
>NZ_BAABYQ010000001.1:1775000-2180000 GCF_042846925.1 Dialister sp. i34-0019-2H8 | reverse complement strand
CGGATACAATCGTTTGAGCGATGGAGCGACGCAGAAAGGCATATGATCGCGCGACTGGAAGAGCGCGTCCAAGTGCGTATGTTGAATCGGAGGCAAATCCCTGATTCTAAAAGCAGAGACACGATGGGGAGTTATACGAAAGTATGACGAACTCATAGATCCTACACTGCCAAGAAAAACTTCTAGTGAGAAAGTATCCGCCCGTACCGTAAACCGACACAGGTAGGCGGGGAGAGAATCCTAAGGTGCGCGGGAAAACCCTCGTTAAGGAACTCGGCAAATTGCATCCGTAACTTAGGGAGAAGGATGACCTTAAGTAAGCGAAAGGGAGAAACCCCTGGAACAGAACAAGGTGGCAGAAAAGAGGCCCAAGCAACTGTTTACCAAAAACACAGGTGCCTGCGAAAGCGAAAGCTGAAGTATAGGTGCTGACGCCTGCCCGGTGCTGGAAGGTTAAGGAGAGATGTCAGAGCAATCGAAGCATTGAACTGAAGCCCCAGTGAACGGCGGCCGTAACTATAACGGTCCTAAGGTAGCGAAATTCCTTGTCGGGTAAGTTCCGACCCGCATGAAAGGCGTAATGATTTGGGCACTGTCTCAACGAGGGGCCCGGTGAAATTGAAATACCTGTGAAGATGCAGGTTACCCGCGACTGGACAGAAAGACCCCATGGAGCTTCACTGCAGCTTGAGATTGAATCTCGGTGATGCATGCACAGGATAGGTGGGAGACTTTGAAGTATGGGCTTTGGCTTATACTGAGTCGATGTTGGGATACCACCCTTGTATTGCTGAGATTCTAACACGGAGGCTAACAACCTCGTGGACCATCTCAGGTAGGCGGTTTGACTGGGGCGGTCGCCTCCGAAAGAGTAACGGAGGCGCCCAAAGGTTCCCTCAGGTCGGACAGAAACCGACCGAAGAGTGCAAAGGCAGAAGGGAGCTTGACTGCGAGACAGACAAGTCGAGCAGAGACGAAAGTCGGGCTTAGTGATCCGGTGGTACTGTGTGGAAAGGCCATCGCTCAACGGATAAAAGCTACCCTGGGGATAACAGGCTAATCTCTCCCAAGAGTTCATATCGACGGGGAGGTTTGGCACCTCGATGTCGGCTCATCACATCCTGGAGCTGGAGTAGGTTCCAAGGGTTGGGCTGTTCGCCCATTAAAGTGGTACGCGAGCTGGGTTCAAAACGTCGTGAGACAGTTTGGTTCATATCCATCGCGGGCGCAAGAAGTTTGAGGGAGGCTGCTCCTAGTACGAGAGGACCGGAGTGGACGGATCAACGGTGTACCAGTTGTCACGCCAGTGGCACGGCTGGAAAGCCGCATCCGGAAAGGATAAACGCTGAAAGCATCTAAGCGTGAAGCCCGTCCCGAGATGAGACTTCTCATCAGCAATGAGTAAGACCCCTTAAAGACGATGAGGTTGATAGGCTGTGAGTGGAAGGCCCGTAAGGGTTGGAGCGACGCAGTACTAATAGGTCGAGGTCTTAACTTGAATTTCACAAGCGCGACCAAGTGGCGAGAGCCCTTCGGAAAACTTTTCTTCTATATAGTTTTGAGAGAACAGACACTCTCAACGATTCAGTGGCGATAGCTGTGAGGATACACCCGTACCCATGCCGAACACGGTAGTTAAGCTCACAAACGCCGAAAGTACTTGGCTGGAAGCGGCCCGGGAGGATAGGAAGCTGCTGATTAACTAAAAAGGATCAATCATGTAAATGGTTGGTCCTTTTTGCTTTGTCTTACATTCTTGGTTGGCTGGAATCGCCGGGAGGAACAAGCCGCTGATTAACATGAAAGCACATCTGCAAAGATGTGCTTTTTGCTTGCCTTCATTTGGTTCAAGGTTCAAGGTTGAGGTAGCGGCTTCGCCGCCTTTTTTATTGGGCGATGCTCGAAAGTGGTATTTAAGTCACCAGTCACTAGTCACTCCTACGATACGAGGGAGTGGATCGTCTCACATGTGTGGCATGAGATCCTTCGGCTCAGTCCTCACCTGTTTTGGCTGGGGCTTTTCACGCATAGGGCGTTTTCCTCCGCTCAGGATGACGATACGGGGGGAGCGGGTAGTCTCACGGGGTGGCGGCTTCGCCGCCTTTTTTTATTGGGCGATGCCCGAAAGTAGCAGTCAAGTCACGGGTTACCAGTTATAACAACGATACGAGTAGGCTCTTGGAGAAGGGCCGCGCCAAAGGCGCAGGATGGATCCACGAAGCGGTGTGAAAGACTATGTAAGGCTATCCGTTTTCCTTAAACGTCATCCCGACCGAAGTGGAGGGATCCTTCTTGCAGAGCGGTAAATCGTGAGCGAGGGAAAGGCGAAAAAGGAAGCACCAAGGTGTCGTTTGAGTGAGGGCACATGTGTGCATATGGCGGCAGTGCAATAAAGATCCCTCGGCTTCGCTCGGGATGACGGTGCTTGGGGAGCGGATAGGTTCATAAGGGGGGTGTGCCGCCTTTTTTTTAGGGTGGTATTCTCGTATCGTAGCCTTCCCCTCTAGGGGAAGGTGCCCCGCAGGGGCGGATAGGATGACTATGGTATGAAAGGCAGATGGTAGTATAGGGGAAGGAGAGGCGCATTTGTGCAGCTAACGAAAGCACTCGAGCGCCGCTGACGCGGTCCCCCTTCCCCACGCGGGGAAGGCTTGTATGGTAGCGACTTCGCCGCCTTTTCTTTATTGGGGTGATGCCCGGAAGTGGCATTTAAGTCACCAGTCACTAGTCACTCCTACGATACGAGGGAAGGAATCGTTTCACATGCGTGGTATGAGATCCTTCGACTCAGTCCTTACCTGTTTTGGCTGGGGGTTTTCACACTTAGAGCGATTTCGTCCGCTCAGGATGACGATACGGGGGAGCGGATGGGCTCTTATCTGGGAGATATGTTGCGTGTTTTGGAACTAGCGGTGTTATATTACGATACGAGTAGCCCCTTAGAGAAGGGGCGCGCCAAAGGCGCAGGATGGATCCACGTAGCGGTGTAAAAAACTATGTGAGATTACCCGTTTCCCTTAAACGTCATCCCGACCGAAGTGGAGGGATCCTTCCTGCAGACCGGTAAACCGTGGGTGAGGGAAAGGCGAAAAAGGAAGCACCAAGGTATCGTTTGAGTGAGGGCGCATGTGTGTATATGGCGGCAGTGCAATAAAGATCCCTCGGCTGCGCTCGGGATGACGGTGCTTGGGGAGCGGATAGGGCAGACCTGGATGCGGAATTGGTATAGATATATCGAAATTTGACAATATAGCCGGGGGGGGGGGGGGTACACTGTCGCTAGGAGTATCTAATGGTTGCGATAGAGAGTTGTTTTATCATTTCTGTTTTAGAAAGAAAGGACGAGTCTCATGATGAAGAAAACTGTCTTGGCAAGAAATGTGATGTGCGGTTTATTGGCTGCGTGTGCTTTGGGGGCAAGCCAAAGCGTATGGGCGCTGGAATATACAGATAAAGTATTTAGCCAAACAGCTACGATAACAGATGAAAGCTTTATCCTTAAAAATAATGATAAAGGCTTTGGTATCGTTACTTATGACCCAGGTACAAACATTAAAGTGACGGGGGATAACATTGATATCGTCTCCCAAGGTAAAGATGATGACTACAGTATATATGCTGTCACTGCGTGGGATGGTGGTCAGGTGACTCTGGGGAATGATAATGCCGAAAAGATCAGCATCAAAGCTGTCAATACCGGAATGAAGAAGGCGGTAGCTGTCGTTGCGGACGAGAATCCTGGCAGTAAAATCGATATCACGGCGAAGGACGTTTCCATCAGTGCAAGCAGTAAGGATGCTATTGGCGTATTCTCGCGTGCTCCAGGCAGCAGCATCCATATTAAGGGGGACTCTGTGTCTGTGACAGCGACGGGAGAGGAGGCTGCTGCTCTGCAGGTACAGAATAATACAGAGAAGGATAAAGCACCTGACAATGCTTCGCGTGTTGCTATTGATGCAGACAAGATAACTGTTACAAGTAACGGTGTCGGGATCGCTTCCTGGTCAAACGGACAGATGAATATCAAGGGCAATCTCACAGTCAATGCGAAGAATGCACTGGATGTACGCGGTCACTCCACGACGAACATCAATACAGAGGGAAACCACTCCACCGTATTGAACGGGGACATCGTTTTTGAAACGCCATGGACTCCAGGTCCAGGGAATGGAGCTAATAGTGGCAAACTTATTGATGCCAATGTCAATGTAAATCTGACAGGGAAGGATTCATCCTGGACGGGCAGTGCCTATCAGCAATATAAAGATCATGCATCGGATACGGAATGGCAGCATGTAACAGATATGACAACGAATGCCGGTAAGGATGGGACACCGGGTAATGTCACAGGCTTTAAGCTCACTATGGCTGACGGTGCTTCGTGGAACATGACGGACGACAGCTTTGTCAATGATGTCAATGCTTCGAGTGACAGCGTGATCCATGTCGGACGCGATGTCAAGACGGCGAATATGCAGAACGTGACACTGAATGACGCTACGATTGACCTTGCGGGTGATCAGCAGACGGTCAATGTCACAAAGAAGCTCTCCGGCAACGGTACGATCGCGACGAACAGCCTCAATAATAAGCTCAAGGCAGAGAATGCGACGGATGCAAATATCACCATCAAAGGAGCCGGCAATATTGCGGATCTGATCGCCGGCGACAGCACGCTTGCGCAGAAGCTGGCTGGTGTAGCTGTCAATAAAGATGGCAAATCTATCGCAAAGAGCCTCAAGGCGGATGCCGGAGTGATCGCAGGGGAGTATTACGCACAGGTGGACGCAAACGGCCATGTCGTCAATGAAGTGAAATCCCAGAACCAGACGAACCTTTCCATCAGCAAGCTCGGTGCACTTTCTCTCATGACCTGGCGTCAGGAAAACAATGATATGAACAAGCGTCTTGGCGAGATCCGTGACAGCCAGGGCGAGCAGGGCATCTGGGCGCGCATGAGCCGCGGCGAAGCGAAGTACGGCTCGCAGGGCGTGAAGAACCAGTACAATTACTATCAGCTGGGCTATGACCACAAGATCGCGGATGACTGGATCTTGGGCGGCGCCTTCACCTATACCGATGGTGAAAACAATCTGGTCGGCGGCAGCGGTACAAATAAGAATACGGGTTTTGCTGTGTATGGCAGCAACCTGCGCGATGATGGCAGCTTCATCGATCTCATCGCCAAGTATGCTCACATGAAGAATGATTTCGATACCATCGGTGGCGTCGGTATCGGCGAGTACAGCACGAATGGGTATGCGCTGTCTGCGGAATATGGCAAGCGTTTCCAGCAGGATGGCTTCTGGATCGAACCGCAGGCTGAGCTGACCTATGGCAAGGTCTCTTCGGCAGATTTCACCACCTCGGAAGGGGCGAAGGTTCATCAGGACAGTCTGGACAGCCTTGTCGGCCGCCTCGGATTCTCGCTGGGCAAGGATGTCAAAGCGGGCAATGTCTATGTCCGCGCGTCCTACCTCTACGATTTCAAGGGTGATGTGGCTATGCGCATGAGCAATGGCGTGGCTTCTGATACCTATGATCAGGATCTCGGTGGCAGCTGGTGGGAATTCGGTGTCGGTACGAATCTGAATTTCGGTAAGGATATGCATTTCTACTTCGATGTGGAAAGAACGGAAGGCGGAAAGGTCGATACCCCGTGGCAGTGGAATGCGGGTGTGCGTCTTTCTTTCTAATGAAATAGGTGATGGTATGGAGGTCTCTCTCCATGCCTTGCATGTGATCATGATCTTTCTAAAAAAGCATCAGCCTTTATGGCTGGTGCTTTTTCTGCGATCGGGCGATGCCCTCCCGTTTTGTTCTTGCCGTGGGATTTCATCTGTGTTTCTCTAGCTTTTTCATCCATTGTTGTATACAATAAAAGCAGTGAATGCCACTGCATTTCTAGGGAAACGCTGATTCAATCGCAGAGTCAGATTCTACAAGAATTTTTATACATGACTTCGTCATAGCCTTCCTTAAATAGCTCGCTATTCGCGTCAGGCTATTCCTCGTCATGTATAAAAATTCAAGAATAAAATCTGACAACGATTTAATCAGTGTTTCCCTAGGCGCGGCGTTTTGATTTTATGATAAAAAGTCCGATCGTAGGAGTGATAGTATGACAAACAGGCACTGGCTGAAGCGCGAGGTGCCCGCATGGGTGAAAGAGAAGCTCATCAGTGAAGAAGAGGGGAAGGTGCTGCTGGCCCGGTACCGGAAGGGGAAACCGGGGCCGTACAAGGAGGCCTTCTTTGTGATGGCGCTGGTCTGCCTTTTGGGCGGGCTGGGATTTCTGGGAGCAGGTCTGTGGAGTGGGCTCACGCAGGATGAGCGGTTTCTGCTGGCGCTCGTTCCTTTGCTGGTCTCGCTTCTCTTCGTGGCAACCATGGTGCTGTTGGATCGGAGGATCCCTGATGATCCGGTCGCAGTGAAAGGGACAGCGATGCCCTTTGGCGCGTCGGGGGTGCTCGATGAGGTGTCAGACTCGGCAGGGAGTCTGGAAAGAGCGCAGCGCATCGGCAAAAAGGCTGAGCTATGGGGAGCGCTCATGGAGGAGGAGCATCTGGAGCCGGCGAAGACGTGGCATCACCGTATGCCTGTCTTCCTGCGCGAATCGGCTGCTGCATTCCACGGTGTGAGCATTCTCGCTGCTTTCTGGATGGTGGCGGATTCTTTCAAGCTGACGGATGATCTCTACGTGGGTCTTTCGCTTTGCGGTTTGCTGCTTTTGGTGCTGACGCTCGTGACAAGCTCGGCGGCGTCCGGCATCTTGTATATGATCGTGTCCGTGGGGGTCTTCTATACGGCGCCGGTGCGCGGCTGGCCGGAGTTCCTTTCATGGATCTACATGCTGACGGCGCTCGTGATGCTGGTGCATTTGCTGCGGGAGCATCGTGACCGCGCTGTCGTGTGCTTCTCCTGGGTCTGGGCGGTCGGCATTCTCCTTTTGATCTTCTGGTCGGCGGGAAATATGCTGTGGCAGACGCTTTTCTTTTCGCTTGCGGCGTCGCTTACATGGATGGCGGGAGGAGCTTTCCGCTCCTATGGCGTAGGCGCGGCAGCGCTCCGCTTCTTCGGTGGGATCGCGGTCTTTGCGGTGCTGCTCGAAGGCTCGTATGGGGCAGTCTGGGCAGATGTGTCGGGGAGCTACGCACTGTGGTTCCTTTTCCTGCTCTTCCTTGCTGCGGATGCGGTGCTTATCGTGCGTATGGCGGTCAAGAAGGAGTGGCTCTCGATCCTTGCGGGGCTTACGCCTTTCATCATGGCGGTCTCGGCGATGATCGCGATCTTCGAATCCTCCGGGGCGTTCTCTGCGACGGTGGTCTCTATTTTCTGCGCGATCCTTTCGGTTGCCGTCATTGCCCGCGGCGTGCAGATGGATCGTCCGATGCAGCGTTGGGGCGGTGTCGCGCTTCTGGCAGCGGACGGCGTGATCCGTGTGATGGATTCCGCGCTGTCGCTCTCTGAGCGCGGGCTTTTTTTCCTGATGGTCGGATTGCTCTCCGGCGCAGTCTGTTTCCTGCTGTACCTGCCTGCGAAGAGGAAACGAAAAGTGGTTCCCGCAGAGGAAGAAAAGGAGGACGACCATGCTGAATAAGAAGCTGTCTCTCATTCTCCTTGCGGCGGCGGCAGTCGTAGAGCTTACGAGCCTTGTCTGGATCCGCGGCGAATATCGCAGTACGATGATCGATGGGGCAGAGTATCAGGTCCCTGCGGCAATCGATTTCAAGGGGGATTTCTATGAAAGAAATTATCTTCCCGTGACAGTGCCTCTCACCGAAGCTCCGTGGCACGGGCAGCAGGTACCGGAGAAAGGAGAGGAGATTTATCTCGCGCTCACCAGGAATGCCGATGGTATGATGGAGATCACCGGGGCGCAGGATACCCGTCCCGGTGGGGACTACCTCATCACTCGCGTACTGTCGTACATCGACGGCATGGTGCATTTCCATTTCCCTGCCGACAGGATGTACATGTCGCCTGAGCAACTCGCCAAGCTCTCGATCGTCGAGCTCTCCGAACGTGTACAGGTGAAGAATGAACAAAAAAAGACCACGGAGACTCATAGGAAAAATGAGCTCTCGGCACTGATCCATATCAAGGATGGCCGCGCAGTCATTGCGAAGGTCCTCGCCAATGGTTCGCCCGTCGAGCAGACCTTCACCACGGTCGGAAAAAATATCAATGTGACCTATGCGAAAAGCGCTAAAGAAAGAGATCAGTATAGTACGAGGATCAATAAAGAAGAGAAAACGCAGCGAGACTAAGAGACTGGGAGATATCAGACTTCAGACCTTAGATTCATGCTTTCGGACTTGGCGGGCGCTCGGTCTATCGTCTTCTCGTCTTCGAGTCTCATTTATGATCATTACCAAGGAGGCCATCTATGTACATCATCCTTATGCGTCACGGCGAAGCAGAGCCGGAGACAGAAGATATCGCCAATAAAAATCGTTCCCTGACGCCGAAAGGCATGCGTCAGGCACGAAAAAGTGCGCGCATCCTCAGCAAATTTCTGAAGGACAATCCCATCCGTATCTTTACCAGCCCCTACCAGCGCACGCGCCAGACGGCGGGGATCCTCGCCGAAGAGTGCTTTGCCGAGGAGATCCATACCGCCGAAGAGCTTCTCTCCTCGAACTGGCAGATGGTGCTGAATCATCTGATCTCCGACGGTAGTCCCATCGCGCTCGTATCCCACCATCCTTTCCTGCAGTCCTACCTGCTCTCCTCCTGTAGTGCGGCAGTGAAATTTGATCTCGCCGGTATCGCTGTCATCGATTACGACCTCCGCTGGCGGCAGGGGAAACTCGTCGGCTACTTTACACCGTCGCTGAAACTGATGAAGAAAGAATAATTGGGGATCCGACTCATAAGTCACCCTACCGCACCGAGAATCCATCCTGCGCCTTTGGTGCGGCCCTTCTCTAAGGGTCTACTCAGTTAGCATACTGGACGTTTTTTTGCCATAAGAGACAGTTCTTAAACGCGTTCCCCCTTAGAGAAGGGGGCGGCCAAAGGCCGGGATGGATGTGCCTCATCGAGGCACAAATCTGCGTAGCAGATTCTTCTTTCTCTTTTTTTAGACCTTCTCATAAGTCACCCTACCGCTTCGAGGATCCATCCTGCGCCTTTGGCGCGGCCCTTCTCCAAGGGTCTACTCAGTTAGCATACTGGACGTTTTCTTGCCATATGAGACAGTTCTTAAACTCGTTCCCTCTTCTCCAAGGGCGAACGCGTCTGATGATAGTCGCATATTGCAGGTAAGCGGATTGGCATGATAACGGAGCAGGATATATCCCATGTAGCGGCATGAAAAACGATGTGAGCTGATCCACTGACTGCTGATCGCCCACTGTAAGCAGTTAACTATTTCCAAGGAGGTACCTATGAAAAAACTACTCACCATCGCAGGCTCTGACTCCTCCGGCGGAGCCGGTATCCAAGCAGACCTGAAGACCTTTGCCGCCCTCGGCACCTACGGCATGAGCTGCATCTGCGCCCTGACAGCGCAGAATACGAAGGGGGTCAGCATGGTCGTGAATACTCCGATCTCCTTGGTCAAAGCCCAGCTCGAAGCCATCTACGATGACATAGCACCTGACGCCGTCAAGACAGGCATGCTCGGGACAGCAGCCATCGTGGATACGGTTTCTGATTTCCTTGGAAATCACCGAAGCGCACCTCTCATCGTCGACCCTGTCATGGTCGCCACCAGCGGAGACAAACTGCTCGAAGATGATGCCATCGCACTCTATAAAGAAAAGCTCATCCCCCTGGCGGCGCTCATCACGCCGAACATCCCCGAAGCCGAGGTCCTCTCCGGCATATCCATCACGAGCGAGTCGGACCGCCGAAAAGCGGCTGAAATACTCATGACCTTCGGCTGCGAAGCCGTCCTCATCAAGGGTGGCCATCACATCATGGACGCCGATGACCTTCTTTATGACGGCAAAGACTTCATCACCTACCCCGGAGAGCGCATTGACACGAAAAATACCCACGGTACAGGCTGCACACTTTCAAGCGCCATCGCGGCAAGCCTTGCCAAAGGCCTTCCTCTCGAAGGCGCCATAGAGGCCGCCAAGGATTACCTCACCGGCGCCATCGCGCGTGCGAAGACAGACTCCGTCGGTCACGGCCATGGCCCCGTCCATCATTTCTGGTTTTATGGAGATACATGGGGGAGGATGAAATGAGCTATCCCTTCTTTGCCTACATGTCGCGCCTGAAATACATCGCCCGCTGGGGTCTCATGCGCAGCACCATCCCCGAAAATGACGCCGAGCACACTCTCCAGACTGCCATGATCGCCCACGCCCTCGCCCTCATCCGGCAAGACATCTTCCATGAGCCGACAGATCCCGAGCACTGCGCCATGCTCGCCCTCTACCATGATGCCAGCGAAGTCTTCACCGGCGACCTCCCGACACCTGTGAAATACTTCACCCCCGGCCTCCACGAAAAGTATGAGGAGATCGAGATAGAAGCCAGGAAGAAACTCCTCGCGACACTCCCCGAAGAACTGCAGGAAAGCTACGCATCCTATCTCGTCACCCTTGAGCAGGATCCCCTCTGGCCCCTTGCCAAAGCCGCCGATACCCTCTCCGCCTTCCTTAAATGCGCCGAAGAAGTCCGCGATGGAAATCCGGAATTTCAAGAAGCCTATCGCACGACACGAAAAAAACTCGAAGACCTTCATATGAAAGAGGTCGACTGGTTTCTCGCGCGTTTCGCCAAGAGCTTCGAGAAGACGCTGGATCAACTGAATCAGAATCAGTAAGAGCAGCCCCTTGCGGGCGGCTCTTTTTTGTTGTGGGAGACTAAGAGACTGAGAGACTGGAAGACATTAGATTTAGAGACTGTGGGGAGCGGATGAGAGACATCAGATATCTGATGTCTGATGTCTTTAAGTCTCATGTCTCTTTGTCTTACGGTCTCCAAGCTCTCAAACATGCGTTATTGTCATGGATGCATCGATTTCTATAGAAATTTGTAAAAATATGCTTTAACACTTTACTAACGGGGGGGGTAATGCTATCCTAATAACATGAAAAGGAGTTTATTTTTACTTTTATCATGGTCATATTCGGGAGGGATAGGTATGAAGAAAGAAACAAAGAAACTCATTGCCGCTGGTATCGTGATGGCTCTCAGCTGTGGCGCGTGGGGAAGCGTGTCGGCAGCAGGAAACGGCGTTATTTCTGCAGGAGAGCATACGGGGGAGTCTTTTGTTTGGAAAAATGTGAATGAACCATATGCGGTGGATACTGATAGCGTTGGCGAAAGCCGAACAATTTCAATTACAACTAAAACTATTGATATTGAGTCGACTTCCAACAAGAATCAGAACGTGTGGGTGGCTGATGCTTATAACGGAAATGAATTGATTCTTGGAGATAGTGAAACGAAGTCAATTACTCTCAAAGGGGATAATTCCTATAAAGGATTGAAGGGGCAGGTCATCGGATTAATGTCTAATGGTCAAGGAAGTACAGTTACAGTAACCGCTAAAGATCTTGACATTTCGGTATCCGGTGAACGTGCCATAGCTATCAATGTAGGAAATAATACACAGTATGATGGAGTCACTCAGCCGATTCCATCTGATGCAGCAAAGATGACGATCAATGCAGATCGCATTCACATATCCAGTAATGATACAGGATTAGGGATATTTTCTAATGGTCAATTGACTATGAATGGGGATGTCACTATTGATGCGCCAACAGATGCATTGGGTGTTCGTGGTTTTTCTACAACGAATATCAATGCGGGTGGTAAGCATAAAACGGTAATCAATGGGGACATTAACTTCGGTACGCCCAATGAAGAGGGAGGAAACGGTCATAACAGCGGCAATAAGATTGATGCTACATTGAATATCAATTTCGCTGGTGAAGGCTCTCAGTGGACAGGGAGAGCGTATCAGGAGTTTGGGAAAACTACATCGATAGAATTATCTGATGCACCAACGTATTATGGTAATGCTACAGGTCTGACTTTGAACTTCTCTGATGGGGCGCAGTGGAATGTGACGGGAGATAGCTTTGCCAATCATGTCGTTGCAGAAAATGGGGCTGCGGTCAATGTGACCAAAGATGCCAATAAAGTCAATATTGACACCATTAAATTGGCAGATAGTACAGTTAACCTGCAGGGCAGCAAGCAAAACGTAAAGGTCAATACATACGAAGGCAATGGTACAGTAACAACAGCATCGTTACAGAATAAGCTGACGATCGGTGACAAAGCAGAAGGTGCTAAGCTCAAAGTCGAAGGCTCGGGCGAGATCGGCGACAAGATCCTAGCGGGCAAAGCCACACTAGAAGATCTTGCTGCCACGGCTAAAGTGGGGGATAAAACAGCTTCCGATGAAGTGGAGACACAGGATGGCATCATCGCCGGCAAAATGTTTGCCAAGGTTACTGATGGCAAGATCGATGCCTCGACGGTCAAGAGAGCCATTCAGCAGCATAACCAGGCGGTCAGCAGCATGGCGAACCTCTCCCTCATGACCTGGCGTCAGGAAAACAACGATATGAATAAACGTCTCGGTGAAGTACGCGCAAGCGAAGGCAATCAGGGCATCTGGGCTCGTATGGCGCGCGGTCAGTCTAAGTATGGACAGCAGGGCATCAAGAACCAGTACAACTACTACCAGCTCGGTTACGACAGCAAGATTTCCGATGACTGGATCGTGGGCGGCGCCTTCACCTATACCGACGGGGACAGCAGCTATACCAATGGCAGCGGTACGAATAAGCACACCGGCTTTGCCGTATACGGCAGCAACCTTCGAGATGACGGCAGCTTCATCGACCTCATTGCGAAGTATGCACACATGAAGAATGACTTCGACGTGAATGGCGGTGTAGGCAGCGGCGACTACAGCACGAATGGTCTCTCCTTCTCCGCGGAATACGGCAAGCGTTTCCATCAGGAAAGCTACTGGATCGAACCGCAGGCGGAACTGACCTACGGCAGAGTCTCCTCGGCAGACTTCATGACGAAGAATGGGGCATCCGTCCATCAGGACAGCATGGACAGCCTCGTCGGACGTCTCGGCTTCTCGCTCGGCAAGGATATCAAGCAGGGCAATGTATACGTCCGTGCGTCCTACCTCTATGATTTCCAGGGCGACACCTCCGTGACGATGTCTAAGAACGGAGCAGCGACCTCCTTCAAGACCGACCTCGGCGGCGGCTGGTGGGAATTCGGTGTCGGCACGAACCTTGACCTCGGTCATGATACCCATTTCTATCTGGATGTAGAAACCACCGCAGGCGGCGATGTCGATACGCCGTGGCAGTGGAATGCAGGGGTGCGCTACTCCTTCTAAAGAAAGAGCGGATGCGCCGGCAATCATTGAAAAGTAAAAAAGAGCCTACTGAGGATGTTTTCTTCAGTAGGCTTTTTGTATAGAGAAATCAGAGGTCAGGCTGAGAGAGGACACGTTGGTGCGTAGTCTAAAGTCTTCAAGTCTTACTGAGCAGCCAATGTTTATACTGCGTGTAACAGAATGAGTTCTTGCAAATGGCAGACAAGGGGGGTGGAGTGTTATAATAGTAATGAGTATCAGTAAAAAGCGATCTAAATGGCGGAGACTGAGAGAGCAGGAGACATGAGGTATCTGAAGCTTCCCCGTCTAGTGCCATTTAGTCTCTCAGTCTGACATCTGACGTCTAACATCTCAAATACCAAAGGAGCAAATAATACATGAAAATACTTGTTACCGGCGGAGCCGGATTCATCGGTTCCCACTTGATGCGGACACTCGAAGCAGCAGGCCATGAAGCCATCGCGCTGGACAATCTCTCCACCGGCCTTCGTGAGAACCTGCTCCCGCATATGAATCTCATCGTCATGGACATCCATGACAAAGTCGTCGAAGACGTTTTCAAAAAGGAACACTTCGATGCCGTCGTGCATCTCGCGGCGCAGACCCTCGTCTCCGACTCCATGACCGATCCCGAGCACGACATGCATGAGAACATCGCCGGCACGGTCCGTATCCTCGAGTGCTGCCGGAAATACGGCGTCAAGCGTATCATCTTCTCCTCCTCCGCAGCGACCTATGGGGATGTGGCCGATAGCGCGCTCCCGATTTCCGAGACCCTGCCGCAGCAGCCGCTTTCCTTTTACGGCCTCACTAAAAAGACAGCCGAGAATTATCTCGAGCTTTACCGCCTCGCCTATGGCATAGACTATGTCATCCTCCGCTTTGCCAATGTCTACGGCGAACGGCAAGGCGACGGTGGAGAAGGCGGTGTCATCAGCATCTTTGCGAAACGCATGGCTGAGGGGAATGGCATCACCATTTTCGGCGATGGAAATCAGACCCGCGACTTCGTCTATGCCGGTGATATCGCAGACGGCATCCTTGATGCGCTCACGACCGAAGCGGCCAATACCGCCTACAACCTCAGCACTTCTGAGGAAACCAGCCTGAAAGAACTGGTAGCCATCCTCTCCAAAGTCTCCGGCAAAGAGATCGTCCCCGCCTACGATAAACCCAGAGAGGGCGACATCTACCGTTCCTCCTTGAACAATGCCAAAGCGAAATGCAATCTCCAATGGGAGCCCAAGATCTCCCTCGAAGAAGGACTCCGGCGCACCTACGAAGACTTTGCGAAAAGAGAAGGCCAATAGTAAGTCGTCGGCGGTATGAAAGCCTATATGAGATAATCGTCATCTCATATCACCGCCATTTGCAGAATACCGATTTTCCAACAATTTTCTTCTCCCGCCACGCAGAAATTCGAAAGCTGACGCTTTCGTCTATCCCGGCCTTTGGCCGCGCCCTTCTCCAAGGGGGAACGCGTTTAAGAACTGTCTCATATGGTGAGAAAACGTCCAGCGTGCTAACTGAGTAGGCCCTTGGAGAAGGGCCGCGCCAAAGTCGCAGGATGGATCCTCGAAGCGGTAGGGCGACTTATGAGAAGGCCATAAAAAGAGAAAGAAGAATCTGCTGTGCAGATTTGTGCCTCTATGAGGCACATCCATCCCGGCCTTTGGCCGCGCCCTTCTCCAAGGGGGAACGCGTTTAAGAACTGTCTCATAGGGCAAGAAAACGTCCAGCATGCTAACTGA
Organism: Dialister sp. i34-0019-2H8; assembly: GCF_042846925.1. NCBI lineage: Bacteria > Bacillati > Bacillota > Negativicutes > Veillonellales > Veillonellaceae > Dialister > Dialister sp. i34-0019-2H8. The sequence continues at coordinate 2,164,904 of NZ_BAABYQ010000001.1, read as the reverse complement.
GTAGGCCCTTGGAGAAGGGCGAACACGTTTACCCGTAATCCAAAATGTCATGCAAGGAGGTTTTTCTTCATGCGCATCTATAAAAACCCTGCCATGAAAGAGCGAGCTGGCGAACTGCGTGGCCACATGACGCCGCAGGAGACGCTCCTCTGGAATTATTGTCTGAAGCACCTTCCTGTGCAGATCTACCGCCAATACGTCATAGAAAGCTACATCGTCGATTTCTTCTGCAGGAAAGCACGGCTCGTCATCGAAGTCGACGGCGCGCAGCATCGCTCTTTGGAAGGTATGAAATACGACGAAAAGCGCAGCAGCCGCATAGAGAAATACGACATTCTCGTCATCCGCTTCTCAAACTTCGACATCGAGCACAACCTCAAAAATGTGGGGCAGTACATAGAAAATATCATTCGGGAACGTTTGCGATTGCTTGAAACCAATCCGTCGTAGCCGAATGAAAGCGAAAGAGAGATAGTCCGAAGTGGGTAGCCCCTTAGAGAAGGGGCGCGTCAAAGGCGGAGGATGGATCCCCGAAGCGGTGTGAAAGGGAAAGTGAGCTAGTCCCGAAGTGGGTAGCCCCTTAGAGAAGGGGCGCGCCGAAGGCGGAGGATGGATCCTCGAAGCGGTGCGAAAGCGAAAGTGAGATAGACCGAAGCGAGTAGCCCCTTAGAGAAGGGGCGCGCCGAAGGCGAAGGATGGATCCTCGAAGCGGTGCGAAAGCGAAAGTGAGATAGACCGAAGCGAGTAGCCCCTTAGAGAAGGGGCGCGCCAAAGGCGGAGGATGGATCCACGAAGTGGAAAGAAAGTCAATGTAGGGCAGTCCTCCGCGGGAAGCTCCTTCGCATAGACAAAAAACGCAAACTCTCGACAACCATTAAAGCAAAAACAGCCACCATTTTTACAAAATAAAGGAGCGTATCAAAACCCCATGGATCAAAATGTATTCCATAAACTGCAGCTCGAAATTCTGAATGCGATCGACCTGCTACTACTGACAATGACATATGGGATCTGCTGGTACGCCTACTACGGAGACGAGATATCTACTCCTTTCTATAATCTGGGGAATGAGATCATGGTGGCACTCTTTGCGATCCGCTACTACTTCATCTCGCACCTCTATCATGGATACCGAGTTTCCATCAGCCGCATCTCAGACCTTGTTTATAGCCAGACCCTGGCAGTCTTCTTTGCCGATGCGATGATGTACGTCATCACTGTCCTTATCAATCGTCACCTCATTAATCCCATTCCTCTTGGTCTCGCCTTCCTTGTCCAGTTTGCCCTCATTATTGGCTGGTGCACCTTCGCACACCACTGGTATTTCCGAAAATTTCCACCGAAAAAGACCGTCATTATTTTGGGCGAAGGGCGTGAGGTGAACCCTCTCATCAAGCGCTGCGGTATGGATATCCATTTCGAAGTCATCCGCACCCTCGCCTCCGAAGAATGCCTTAGCAATTTGGACTAAGCACTTCAGGACGCCGAGTCCATCTTCCTCTGTGGCATCCACAGCCATGAGAGAAATATTATCGTGAAATACTGCGTTGCCCGCGGCATCGACTCCTTCGTCCTGCCTCGCGTCGGCGACGTCATCATGAGCAGCGCCGAGAAGATCCACCTTTTTTACCTGCAAATCCTGCGCGTCTGTCGATACTCCCCATCACCTGAGTACCTCTTCGGGAAGCGCGTCATCGACAGAATCTGCGAAGAATGATATTGTTGCCGCATACCTTTTGCTGGAGGAGTCCTATAAGAACGGTGGAAAGCTTCTTGTGGCTGGCAATGGTGGTTCTGCAGCAGATGCGGAGCATATCGTTGGTGAGCTGATGAAGGGCTTTAAGCTACCCCGTAAGCCTGAAACAGATTTCGCAGAAAAGCTGATTTCCGAGAATCAGGAACTCGGAGCTGTCCTAGCAGAAAACCTGCAGGGGGCGCTTCCCGCAATTGCATTGGATGGGCATCCTGCCCTGTCCACAGCTTATATGAATGACTGCGAACCGCTGCTTTGCTTTGCACAGCAGGTCAATGGATACGGTAAATCCGGGGATGTATTCCTTGGCATTTCCACCAGCGGCAATAGCAAAAATGGGCTGTTTGCGGCGACAACCGCACACGCTAAGGGAATGAAGGTCATTGGACTGACGGGGGCAAAGGATAGCAAACTGAAGGATATGAGCGATGTGTGCATCAAAGCCCCGCAGACGGAGACTTACATGATTCAGGAGCTACATTTGCCCATCTATCATTGCCTATGCCTGATGCTGGAAGATAAGTTCTTTGAATAAGTGAAAAAGGGGAGCCGAAGGATACCAAAGGGCGAACGGAAAGCCCTTTGGTCAAAAAATAACCATGCGAAGGCGTGACTCCGCCGTTTAAAAATGCTGCATCTACGTGGAGAATGGCAGGCAACGGAGCAAATGAAAAATATTCTCTGGCTAGAACGATATGACATTGTGATGTAAAGCATAAGGAGCCTACATATGGGGAAAAAATATGCGGATTTTATGGATGAGATTTCAGCGGATGACTTATATAAAGGTTTACTAGCGTTTGGGCTGTTCTCGAACAAGATTCCACCTGTATTCAGCAGCACTTCTTTTTTTGATTACTGTGAAAAAAATCATCCGACATTTTCCAATAGTGATCATGACTATGTCCGTTATAAGACACTCCGCAACATTAATGTACCCAGACAATTAGGAATTCCTGTACCAATGGCATATGAAAAAATGTGTTCTGTGCTAAAAAGCAATTGGAGTGATATCCAATCGCATTTTCACACCTATACAGACTCGCAAACACACGTTATCAGTAGAATTCATATTCAAAAGAGAAAGAATAAAGATGAACTCTTTGAAATGAATTACGATGACTGGAGAAATGCTGGTTCACCGAAGGACGACCTGTTGATTGGGAAGCGATTTGTTGTAAAAGCAGATATTTCAACTTTTTTTCCTAGTATTTATACGCATTCAATTCCGTGGGCATTGGTGGGAAAAGCAGTCGCGAAGCAGAATCGAAGCAAATCCAAGTGGTTTAACAAAATTGATAAAAGGTGTCAATGCGTAAAATATGGCGAGACACATGGACTTTTAATTGGACCTCATGCGTCAAACCTTATATCTGAAATGATACTCACAGTAGTGGATCAAAAATTATACGATAAAGGTTGGAAATTCGTTCGCAATATTGATGATTACACCTGCTATGTGGAAACAAGAGATCGGGCGAATTCCTTTATAGTAGACCTTGGTGTTGCGTTAGAAGAATTTGACTTACAATTGAATAACAAAAAGACGAAAATAGAGGAACTTCCAGATACGGTGCTTGAGGACTGGGTTAGGAAGCTAAATGGATTCAGTTTACTAACCTCATATGGGAAGGTGGACTATAAACAGGCAAGAGCCTACTTCGATTTAGCAATTGAACTTATGAAAATAAGCGGTGGAAATGCTTCGGTACTAAATTACGCAATCAAGGTTTTATCAAAACAGAACCTTACGGACAATGCAAAGGGATATAGTTGGAAGATGAGTATGCATCTTTGTATACTATATCCGTATTTGCTATCCATAATGGATGAGTATGTTTTTTAAGCCTTTGGTGCTCCAAAAGATGAGATTCAAAAGTTTATTGATTTGGCTTATGAGGACGGATTAGAAAAGCAAAACTATGAAGAATGTAGCTATGCTATCTATTTTGCACTGAAGTATGATATGGAAGTAAAGTGCATCGAATCGTTTAAAGTGGCAGCAACAAATGATTGCGTTTATAAATCATTGTCTTTTCTTTACTTTAAGAAGAATGGGGATTCTTCCAGCATTATTTGCCTACAGAATGATGCTAAGAGTCTAGCGCAAACTGACATGGATAGGAACTGGTTATTCATATATGAGGCCTTAGACCAACGAAATTTAGTTGGAGATTGGGCTGCTATGAAAAATCAAGGAGTATCATTTTTGAAAAGTGAATTCAGATATTAAGGAGGAAATTAAGAGCAAAAGTCCAACTGATTTTGAGGAACATACATTTGAGTTGATATGAAAACTTGGCCATACTCAAAACATGGCTACGCCATCCAGATATGTTGTCTCTACGTGGCGGATGGCAGGCAACGAGATTCTCTCTCGGCTAAAGCATATATTCGTCACTTCAATCTTTGGATGAGGAAAAACTATAATGGGAAAGTATTTTGGGACTGATGACTTCCGTGGTGAGGCTGGAATAACTCTGACCGCTGACCACGCCTACAAGGTTGGTCGTTTGCTGGGCTGCTACTATAACGCTTTGCGTGAGCGCAACGGCAACAACGAGCCTGCACGCATCGTTGTTGGCAAGGACACCCGCCGCAGCTCTTGTATGTTCGAGTACAGCCTGGTCGCAGGCCTGACCGCCTTCGGCGCAGATGCCTACCTGCTGCACGTTACCACTACGCTGTCTGTGGCCTACATCGCCCGCGTGGACGACTCGACTGTGGCATCATGATCTCCGCCTGCCACAACCCCTACTACGATAACGGCATCAAGCTGATCGACTGCTATGGCGAAAAGATGCCGGAGGGAATCTTGCTGTTAGTCGAGGCTTACATCGACGGCAAACTGCACGTGTTCGGATAAGGACTGGCTGGAGCTGCGCCCGAACAGAGGCGGATTAGGAGGAGGTAGACAAACAGCAGAGCTATCTGGAAAGAAATGCTCCGTATATCCCAAGCCTGAGCCAGCGCGGCATCCATACAGAAATCCACTTGGGTACTGCAGAAACGAATCACCGGTTCTACAGCTATCGCATGAAACGGCAAGGGCGGAGCTGGTCCAGCGAAGGAGGAGTACATGGTCTGGGTACTGACCGCCCGGAAGAATAAGACGCTTACGCAAGCCCTCTTATACCATGCTAATGGGAAGAGCTACAAAAAGATGGATAGAGCCATGCACAAAGCCGTGGTGCAGGCAGAGCGCAGAATGAGAAACTATAGGCCAGAATGCCCGGAAGGGCGTATAGGCGTTTATGGAGCTTCTTCTTCCCCCATGGGAAGACTTGCCAGAGCTATACAGAAATACTGATTAAACCAAAGCCACGGAGATAGTAATTATCGACAGTCAAATGAATTACCGAGGAAAACTTGACACTTACGTAGATCTTCTCCTGTTTTCCTTTTTGTTCATTATCCATGGGCAGATGACCGGCATATATAAGGCAGGGGATTTTGCTTTCAGATTTTTACTTAATTTATTCGGCGCATTCAGTGCTTTTTCCATACTGGTTCAGTGGTCCAGCCGCTGTAAATGTGGACGGATGCCGATTTTCAAATATTTGTCTCACAGAACCATGATCGTTTATTTGCTGCACCAGCAGGTCATTTATTTCTTTATTACCTGGCTGAATGGTGCTGTTCCACCGATTGCACATGGAGTTATTAATTTTATAGGAACCATGATTATTACTCTTGCTCTTTCAGAAGTCGTTTTGGGAGTGAAGGTTCTCAGATATTTGACGGGAAATTAATTGATTGTTCTGAATTATAAAGTACATTGTACTATCAAATGCCATTTTGGATGAATATTTTACGATATGTGTGGGCATTACGAAACAGGGAGGCTAAGGATGTCGATAAATCAGTTCAAAAAGCCAGATCCTGGTAACTGTATTCGTATATTAAGCCCCCATCTGAGATGGGGGACCCGGTGGAGCCGTAGCTTTGCCTAGAGTATAAAAAATCCTCCAGTGTTAGAATAAAGAGGGTCTAGCAAACCACTTTAGCTAACAAAGGAGGAGTCCAAATGGACAACAATAGTATAGCTCATACCAAATGGAATTGCACATATCATATCGTATTCATCCCAAAATATCGCAAGAAAGTATTCTACGGGCAAATGAGGAAAGATTTGGTTGAAATCATCCGAAAATTGTGCGAGATGAAGAAAGTGGAACTGATCAAGGGAGCTGCATGCGTGGATCATGTGCATCTGTATCTCGGGATACCGCCGAAGTTGAATATATCAGACGTAGTAGCCTATATCAAAGGGAAAAGTGCGTTAATGATATACGACCGGCATCCCGAGATAAAAGCCAGATGGGGAGAACGGCATCTCTGGGCACGAGGCTATTATGTAGAAACCGTCGGGAATATCAACGAAGAAGTTATCAAGCGTTACATTTCAGAGCAAGAAGAAAGCGATAAGTTCGAGAAGTAAGTAAGACGAATAAGCGAAAGAGCCGCCATAGGCGGCTGTAAGTACAAAGACGATTTGCTAGACCTGCCATAGGCAGGTGTCAGTACAAAACCCCGGAGGGGTTCCAAATAAACCCCCATTTGAAATGGGGGTTGCTAACTTTCTAGAAAAATTATTTGATTATATCAGTCTATGTATCTACCGATATTGTTATACTGTTATAATGATGTGGAAAACTCCACAGGCCATTTATCCTAATGGAGTCCAAAATGATAGATGCCTTACACCTTCTTTGTTTTGGCTTATCAATTTGCTTCTTTTGGAATTGTTTTCCTACAATGTCGGTGGTAGCGATATTGCAAATGTGGTTTTCAAACATGATATTGAAAACCATTTGTATTGGCCTATCTATAGCTTTCTGTCTTTATTTTTAGGAACAATCATCTTCTCTTTGATCCTGACGTGGAAACTTCAGAAAAAGAGCGAAGAGTCATATTTTTTAAGGATTCTTGGTTGTGTCCAATATGCTAGTGTATTTTATTTACCCTATATAATATTAGCTAATATAATTAATCTTGTTTTTACTTTTTTCAGTTCCAGAGGACTGTTAGTACTTAATATCTTTTTTGGAAATGCCAAAGCCTCATTACAAAATACCGAGTTATTAGATGTAGTGCGGATTTTGGGGAAAATGGCGCTGCAGGATTATTTAATGGTGCTAATTGGAGCATTTTTATCTTTGGCTATTTGGATTGGATGTGTCTTAGGCTGGGGAAGAGCAGTATATCTGGCACTTGCCTTAAAAAATTCTGTCAGGAATTTCGCTTTGGCAATGATTATAATGGTTGGGATTGCATTATTACCGTTTGGGGTTGAAATGGGGCAGTCTGTTCGAAAGTCGAATCTTTTTATTGATGCGGTAGATGAAGTGAAAATAGAAGAATTGGATAAGGACAGGAACTATTTATTGCTTAGTTATTTGTGCCATTATATAAGTCAATCCATCCATGATGATGAAGCTAATCAGTATAAGTATGAACTTTTGTCAGTCCTCTATAGGCTGGGCTATATTTATTATGATTTAGGATATACTGATACTGGGGGTGATTTTTCCGTATTTAACACCGATGTAAATTCATTAAATACTTGTAAATCATATTTAGATATAGCGAAGAGTATCTATAAGATTTGTCAAGGTGAAATTGGCTTACTAGAGAATGAGGATAAGCTTGGTGTGAAACCGGGAGATACTATAGGAATAAAAGGGGATCCTAGTACGAATTTTAAATTAGAAAATCCAACTCCAAATCAAGATTATTCTTATTATTCGTCAGAAATGGTGACTTTGAAAAAACGTTTAGATAATCTTGAAGAGTTAGAGAAAAAGGTAAGCGCAGAAAATGGGGATTACATTTATCCGGATCTTTATATTCCTGTGAATCAGGCATATGAGATTCCAGTATATGCAAGGCTGAGCCTAGCGTTCTTTCCTTTTTTCTTCTGCTTTTAATTCAGGAAAGTAATTTTGTATCTACAATCTTAATATAATCCAAATATCAAATTAAAAGTAAAAAGTTTAACAGAAAAGGAGAATAAAAATGAATATTGCAGTTGCCGGTACCGGCTATGTAGGTCTTTCTTTAGCCACCCTTTTGTCACAGCACAATCATGTGACAGCGGTGGATATTATCCCTGAAAAGGTAGACATGGTAAACCATCGTAAGTCTCCCATCTAGGATGATTATATTGAAAAGTATCTGGCAGAGAAGGATTTGGATCTGACTGCCACGCTGGATGCAGAAGCTGCTTACAGGGATGCCGATTTCGTCATCATCGCGACACCTACCAACTATGATTCCCAGAAGAATGTCTTTGATACTTCTTCCGTAGAAGCAGTGATTAAGCTGATAATGAAGTACAATCCCCATGCTATCATGGTGATTAAGTCTACCATTCCGGTAGGCTATACGAAAGCCATCCGTGAAAGAAGAGTATCATCTTCAGTCCGGAGTTTCTCCGCGAAAGCAAGGCTCTCTACGATAACCTGTATCCCAGCCGCATCATCGTGGGTACGGATTTGAAGGACGAAAGGCTGGTGAAGGAAGCTCATGACTTTGCTTCTCTTCTTCAGGAAGGAGCCATCAAAGAAAACATTCCTACCCGCTTCATGGGATTCACGGAAGCGGAAGCGGTGAAACTCTTTGCCAATACCTATCTGGCCATGCGGGTTTCCTATTTCAATGAACTGGATACCTATGCAGAAATGAAAGGACTTCAGACAGAAGAAATTATCAATGGTGTCTGCCTGGATCCCAGAATCAGGGAATTCTACAATAATCCTTCCTTTGGTTATGGTGGTTATTGCCTGCCAAAAGATACAAAGCAGCTTCTGGCGAATTATGAGAACGTGCCGGAAAATCTGATCGAAGCGATCGTGAAGTCGAATCGGACGAGAAAGGACTATATCGCCGATAAGGTGCTGGAAATTGCTGGCTACTACCATGACAACAGTGAGTATGATCCGAGTCAGGAAGAGTCGATGACGATTGGCGTGTATCGCCTGACGATGAAGTCGAATTCGGATAATTTCCGCCAGAGCAGCATCCAAGGCGTCATGAAACGCATCAGGGCGAAGGGCGCGCAGGTCATCATCTATGAACCGACGCTAGAGGATGGTACGACGTTCTTTGGCAGTCTTGTGGTGAATGACCTGGCAAGGTTCAAAGCGCAGAGCCATGGCATCATTGCAAATCGCTATGATCACTCGCTGGATGATGTGAGAGGGAAGGTGTATACCAGAGATCTGTTTGAGCGAGATTGAGTTGGTTAACGGTGGATAGTTGCTGGTAGCGTAAGAAAAAATTGATATGAGTTAAAAGTCCGGGAGGCTGTAGTAGCGGCCATTATATTCCGGACTTTTGTTATTATGGTATAATTTTTATAGAAGTAGAATTTTATCTAGATAGTTGCTTACGATATTGTTTACTAACATCAAGACTTATCATAAATATTTTATGATATAAATAGGGAGAGAATCCAATATGGGGAATTTTGATATATTCAATTTCTTGTATGCACTGGCTGCTTTTGTTATAGGTGCTGCTGCGATTCTTGGCGCGATGTTGGCATTGATGTCTGTTTTTCCTATACAGAAAATAGATAATAGGGAATCTATGTTATGTCAGCGACTAAATGAAATGGTATCAATTGCAAGTCAAAATGTTATTACTTTAGATGAATTCATGATGAGACGACTACATTTAATGAATGTGGTGAAATCTTATAAACAAAACTTTGAGGAAGGAGAGCATTTAAAAGCCAATATGTGAAGTTGGTAAACCATGTTGAATTTATCAGTGCGTCCATACAATTTTTTTTGATGACGACTTTCATATTTTTTACGTTAGTTGTTCCACTATTAGCCTTGTGGCAAGTGGTTTCTATATGGTTATGGGGATTAATAGTTTTCTTTTTAGTGGGTATTGGAATTAAAGTAAACAGGACACGTATTGGAGATTCTCTTTTTGATAAAATTACACATAAACGAAGGGAATTCTTGAAAAGCATATTTATAGAACGTAATCGAATACAATATCCTCAACCGCCAAGTATATTTCATCCATGTTTTTTAGAAAATGCAGAATTAAAAAGCCAATTGCCATCAATCGGTGAGAAGTTGGATATTTTGTCCATGCGGTCTTTTTCCGTGGCTTCATTTATGGAGATTCACGAAAATTCTGAAAGACTTGCTGGGGATCCACAGCCGCGAATGACAAAGTATTGCATAGGGGCATTGGATGATGTGGAAAAATATGGAATTCAATCGTATGTCAATTTTTATGTTCCTGCTTTAATGAAAATGAATGTTGATTTGACGATAACTGTTCAATGCAACTGCAAAGATATCGATTGGGAAGATAGAACGTTTAAAATTAAGGTAGATGAATGGAAGAGGTTTTACAAGGATAAGGACTACTGTGAATTGGTACTTAGAAGCACTATTCCACCGGAAAAGATATGTAAAGTGATGGTTGAGTTTAAAGATACCAATGTAACATTTTGGTATAAAAATATGTACAGTGAGAGACCTAATATTCTAACGTGTTATACTTTTGGCTGGAGCGGCGGCACTTACTATAATACATTAAAGTTTAATTATGTTGATTCTTTGAAGATAGAGCAAGAAAAGCAGGAAAATGAAGAGTAGGATTGATATTGATTTGATTACAGAAATTGCATTTGTAGTTGTAAATGATAATGAATATATAATGGCCCCATAGATTCAAACCAGCTCCATGAATTATAAGTGCGTTCTTGTGGCATAATCCGTGTTTTCTTAGATCAAATCACTATCAAGCCTAAGAAAAAGTACGACGCAGAGTTCAAAACCAAGATGATTCTGACCATTATCCAAGGACAAGGAGGAGAATACCATCTGTGCCGACTTTATGGCAGCTCGCGTGGTGCGTAAGTGGATTCAAGAATTCCTGTAGCATGCGTTTTTGCGCATTTGACTCAGATTCTGAGATGAAAGCGGGTAAGCCTAAAGAGAAAGAATGGTCAGATGCTCATTCATCTGGCAGTTCACATTGGCGTGTGGTTCCTTTCAAGTGGTGCTTTCGACAAATAAGCACTTCTTTGATGAAACGGTCATTCGATGAATGAAATCAACAAAACGGTAACATTTTGTTACTATTTTGTTGACCGGAATGCGTTAAGGTAGTAATCTATTCGAAGGAGGTGCAAGGGAAATGACCGAATGGATCAGGTTGAAAAGGGTAGACATTATAAACTTGCAGAATGTCGAATACGGGACGATCACGCTTTCTTCTAAAGAAGGGAAGTGGATGTCAGACTGCAAAGCGGATGTGTTGGGAATTTATGGGCAGAATGGTTCAGGGAAAACGACATTTGTCCACGCCATGAAGCTTTTGAAGATGATTTTACAGGGAGAGTCTCTGCAGTATGAAGCGTTGCCCTATATCACGGAGGGGAAAATGGAAGCTGGGATGATGGCGGCTTTTCAGTTGCGTTGTGATGGGAGAATGTACTATGTTGAGTACAAGGTGACGCTTCGTAAAGAGAAATTTGACGAAGACCATAGGGGCGGAAATGAAAAAAGGCTGGGGGTGTATGTCAGCCGGGAAGAATTGAAGATTTCTTCTTTTGATGGGGGAAGATGGGGGAGAAAGCATACGCTGATCGTGCAGGATCAGGATGTAGAAGTCCTTTTTTCTCCACAAAGTCTGATAAAGAAAATGACAGGGGATAAGAAGGAGAAACTGATTGATCTGCTGGTCGCGAAAAGTCTGGCTCGGAAGCAGTGTACTTCTTTTCTGTTCTCTCATGATGCATTCTCCTTGTTCGTTGATGAAGGCGGGGAGCTTGGGAGTGTCTGCCGGGCGCTTCGGACGTATGGGCAGAAATATTTGTATGTGATCGATACGCGCGGCTGGGGGCCGATCAATATGAATGCGGGAATCCCGTTGTATTTCCGTGTAGAAAATAAGATGCAGCACAGGCTGGACGCTGGCGTGGTTTTATTCTTACTGGATAGGCCAACGGTCATGCCGAAAGAGCTGTATGAGCCGCTAAAAAAAGTGATCGCGATGATGAATCCGGTATTGGGCGAGATGATACCTCATCTGCAGCTGGAGTTAAAAGATATGGGGGAGCAGGTACTGCCGGATGGGAAAGAAGGTTTGGCACTGGAAGCGATGTCTATTCGCAGTAAAAGCAAGGTGCCGCTCCGGTATGAATCCGAGGGAATCAAGAAAATCGTGGCGATACTGAGTATGCTTATTGCTGCGTATGCGGATTTCTCTATCACTCTTGTGGTAGATGAACTGGATGCGGGGATTTTCGAGTATCTCTTGGGAGAGCTTCTGGCTATTTTTGAGAGTTCCGGGAAGGGGCAGCTGATTTTTACCTCGCACAATCTGCGTCCGCTGGAGACGCTGTCGAAGGAATCTATCATTTTCACGACGGTGAATCCGAAAAATCGCTATGTTCGCTTGAAAAATATTAAGCCCAATAATAATCTCCGCTCTGTTTATTATGGAGATATTCAATTAGGCGGGACGCTGGAGCCTTTGTACGAGAGGACAAATAATATCGCCATTGAGTATGCGTTGAAACGGATGGCTCGACCCGTCAGCAAGGAGGGTGTATGCCAGCAAGACTAAAGGTACTGCTTTTTCTGGTGGAAGGGATTACGGATAAGACATCTCTGGCTATGGCGATGACGCGACTCATCAGCAAGAATAACATCCAATTTGAAATCATGGATGGGGATGTGACAGCAGACTACCGGATCGCTTCTTCGGCTATTGCAAAGGAAGTAGGAAATCGGGTGAGATGTTTTGCAGGAAGGCAGCACTTTCAGGCGAAAGACTTCTATAAAGTGGTGCATATCATCGATTCAGACGCAGCTTTCATCCCTGACTCGCAGATTTTGGATATGAGCTTGAGTTCGACGCTTTTGGGGGCGGATCGTCGTATTTTTTATGATTCTGAGCAAGGCATCTGGACGAGAAATACGGATGATATGATTCGAAGAAATCAATTAAAGCAGGCAAAGGTGAATAAACTCAGAACTCTTTCCAAAGTCTACCGCTCGGTTCCCTATGAGATATATTATATGTCAATGAATTTGGAACATGTCTTCTACGACCAGCCAAATGCTTCCCGAGAGGAAAAAGTAAAGTGGGCGGATGAAAAGGTAGAGGAGCTCATGGGGGATCCGCAAAGCCTTGTACGTTTTTTTGATTCTCCTCACATAGCCTTGGGCGGGGCGGACTATCAAGAAAGTTGGAATTTTATAGAAACTGCGGATAACTCCTTGAAGCGCTGCAGCAATTTTAATATCTTTTTTGATAGAGCTAGACAGGATGGCATTTTACAATGCTCTCACAGATGCAGACCAGCGTTTCCTTGAGGGTGAGAATAAGTCAGGGCGCGCCATCTGCGCTGACTTTCATCTGTCCTCCAGTATAGTGCGCAAGTGGAAGCAAGAACTCTTGCAGCATGCCCTTCGAGCATTTGACTCAGATTTTGGAGAGAAAATGGGGGGAGAAAGGTGGCCTACTTGATCAGATGTTTTCCCTTGGGGGGCTTTCGCCGAATTGGTGGGGAGGCCCAAGTTTCTCAGAGTATGATTTAGGGGGGGATCTATCGGTACAATGGCGATGAGAGTTATTGGGGGGATCGCTCGGGCTCTGCTACCTGCCGCCTCCACCTGATGAATAGTTATTACACCGGAGGAAGAGCTGTTGTGGAGTCGTGAAGCGTGCCTAAAATTTCAAAACGTGGTCTTGGCAATCGGCTCATTACTCAAAAGGCTCATCCTGCAGATTTGCGGGCTGGGCCTTTTTGCTGGCTGTTGGCAGTTGGCGAGAGTGGGATTGTCAAACATTTCTTTCATACGGCTACGAGGACCCATCCTGCGCCGATGGTGTGGCTCCCCTCTAAGGGCCTACGGGATTTGGAGTGGCTCATATTAGCTCTCATATTGCTACGTGTGAATTTCCAAACCTAAAACCAACCGAATTGTCAACGTTGAATAAAGTCGAGAGTTGTTATATGATATGTATGTTAACTTTACAGACTCATAGGTATAACAATCGAGGCGATGAAGATGATCAGAGGAGAGGCTGCACTGGCCGGCGGAAGCCGGACGAAGGAGATGGTGCTCTTTGGTTTGTTTACAGCACTGATCGCGATCGGGGCGTTTATCAAGATCCCGGTGCCGGTGTGTCCGTTTACGCTGCAGCTTTTGTTTACGACGCTGGCAGGGCTTATCCTGGGGAGCCGAAACGGGGCTTGCTCGGTGGGGCTGTATGTGCTTCTGGGGCTCGCTGGGGTGCCGGTCTTTACAGAGGGCGGTGGGCCTTCGTATATTTTTCAACCGACATTTGGATACCTCATCGGGTTCATCGCGGGTGCATGGCTGACGGGTTGGATCTCAGAGAGGAGCGGAGACTTCTCTTTCGGCAAGACTCTTTTTGCAAATCTGGCGGGGCTTCTGGTGGTGTATCTTTTCGGGATGGTGTATGTGTACATCATCAATAATTTCTATCTGGGGACGCCGATCGGGGTCTGGCCGGTGGTGCTGTACTGTTTCGTGCTGGCGGTGCCAGGGGATATCTGTCTGTGCATTCTGGCAGCGATGCTGGCATCGCGGCTGAAGAGGGCGCTAGGGAAATAGCGGAGGGATCTCTTCTGCATTTTCAGACGACGTGTGAAGGTGAGGCGCATGGAAAGGGCTCGGTGCAGGCTGCATGGCTCTCGTCCGATGCCGCACATGATATTTTCTTTCGCGCAGGATGATGAATGGCGTTTGGGTACATGGTCAATGGTGAAGGGATAAACCCGTCACGTTTTATACGAAGGAAGGCATAGCAATGAGCAAGGGACTTTTTATCACGGGGACGGATACGGATATCGGGAAGACCTATGTGACGGCGCTTCTGGTAAAGACGATGCGTCAGAATGGGTATGATACGGGCTATTACAAGGCGGCGGTCAGCGGGGCGCCGACGGTCGCTGCATCGGATGCGGGCTTTGTGAATGAGTTCGCGGGGATCCATGAACCGGAGGAGATGCTCTTGTCGTATCTCTATCAGCATGCGGTGTCTCCCCATCTGGCGGCGCGCCTTGAGGGGCATCCGCTGGAGAAGGATGTGATCCTTGCGGCGTGGAAGCGGGTGACGGAGGCGTATCCGTATGTAACGATGGAAGGGTCCGGCGGCATCGTGTGTCCGATCCGCCACGATGAGAAGGCGGTGTACTATCTGTCGGATATCATTTCTTGGCTGCATTTGCCGGTGCTTGTCATCGCGGATGCGGGGCTGGGGACGATCAATCATGTGGTAACGACGTGCGAATATATCACCCATAGAAATATTCCGATCCGGGGCATCATCCTGAACAACTGGAAGGGCGGCGTGATGGAAGAGGATAATGTGAAGATGATCGAGGAGATCACGGGGGCCTCTGTCATCGCGAAGGTCGCGAAGGGGGATGAGATTCTCCATTGCGATCCGAAGGTACTGGAAGGATTGTATCAAGAGGTGTGATGGATAGTTTGCGGCAGACAGTGGCAAAGGTGGCATTGTCCAACATGGGTTTTATACCGCTCGTGGGATCCATCCTGCGCCTTTGGCGCGGCCCTTCTCTAAGGGCCTGTTCAGATGGAGGAAAACCCAAAACCCAAAAACCATAAATCGTACACATGATTTCCAAACAACCTACAACAAAGTAAAAGGAGAGAAGTCTGATGAGTGAAATCAACTGGGAAGCGGAGGATGCGAAGTATATCTGGCATCCGGCCATGCAGATGAAGGATAATGAGGTATTTCCGCCGGTGGTGATCGACCATGCGAAGGGGTGCTATCTGTATGACACGCATGGCAAGGCGTACCTGGATATCATTTCTTCATGGTGGTGCAATCTTCTGGGGCATGCGAATCCGGAGATCAATGCGGCGCTGAAGCAGCAGGTGGATGAACTGGAGCATGTCATTTTCACAAATTTCACGCACAAGCCGGCGATCGAGCTGGCTCGTGAGCTGTCGGAGCTTTTACCGGCGGGGCTCACGAAGTTCACTTTCCATGATAATGGGTCGTCTGCGGTCGAGGCGGCACTGAAGATGGCATTCCAGTATCAGTATCAGACGGGACATCCGGAGAGGACGCGCTTCATGTGTCTGCCGGAGTCGTATCACGGGGAGACGATCGGGGCGCTCTCGGTCGGCTCGATGGATCTGTATGCGAAGATCTTCCATCCAATGCTGATGAATAATATTCATTTCAAAGGGCTGGACTGTTACCGCTGTCCATACGGCAAGACGAGAGAGACGTGCGGCGTGGAGTGCTTCGAGGACGCAGAGGCGGCCTTTAAGAAATATGGAAAGGAAACTGTGGCGTGCATCGTGGAGCCGATCCTGCAGGGCGCGGCCGGCATGCGTATCTATCCGGCGGAGTATCTCCGAAAGCTTCGAAAGCTCTGCGATGAGTACGGCGTGCTCCTGATCGATGATGAGATCGCAGCGGGCTTTGGCCGCACGGGCAAGCTCTTTGCGATCGAGCATGCGGGCGTGTCCCCGGATATCCTCTGCACGTCGAAGGGACTGACGGCAGGCTATATGCCGATGTCCATCACCATCACGACAGACAAAGTGTATGATGCCTTCTATGATGATTTCGGCACGCACAAGGCCTTTGTCCACAGCCATACCTATGCAGGAAATCCGATGGGCTGCGCCATTGCGCTCACTGTCCTCAAGATCATGAAACGTGACCATATCCTCACGAAGGTGAATGAGAATGGGAAGTACCTGCATGAGCAGCTGATGCAGGCTCTCGGCAGTCACAAGAATGTCGGAGAGATCCGTCATATCGGGCTCATCCATGCGATCGAGCTGGTCGAGGATCCGAAGACGAAGAAGGCTTTCGATCCTTCGCGCCGTATCGGCTGGCATATTTTCAGAAAGGCCATGGATCTGGGGCTTGTGCTTCGCCCGATGGGGGATATCATTTATTTCAATCCGCCGCTCAATATCACAAGAGAAGACCTGGATCGGGGTGTCTCCCTCTGCAAGGAAGCTGTCGAAGCCGTGCTGGGGAAGTAGAGACTGGTGGTTAGTGACTAGTGACTGGTGACTGGTCGTCAGAAATCAGATATCAGACAAGGAGCACAAAAAGACCCGTGATTCTCAAACGAGGGAATCACGGGTCTTTTTGTGCTTGAAGTCTGAAGTCTGAAGTCTGACATCTAATGTCTGACGTCTAATCCCCAGTCTATCAGAATTCTTCCACCAGCTTGTAGCCTTTGCCTTTGAGAAAGGCTTCGGTCTCGGACTCGGTGGTGCTGAAGACGGCGATCGGGGAGCTGGTCGCACGGTCGAAGGAAATGTAGAGGTAGCGGATCATGACATTGGCTGCCTGAAGGTCGCCTAAGATGCGGTCGAGGGCGCCCGGCTTGTCCGAGCCCATATCGACGGCGATGACGAGGTCGACACGGCACTGGTAGCCTTCCTTTTCAAGGATCAAGACGGCTTCTTTCGGTTTATCTACGATGAGGCGGACGATGCCGAATTCCGCGCTGTCGTTGGCGAGCATGGTGTAAATATTGATGTTCTCCTTCGCAAGAATGGATGTCATGCGGGAGAGGGCGCCCTGACGGTTCGCCGTAAAGATGGATACCTGTTGTAACATGATGGACCTCCTTGGATGGGTGAATGTATTTTTACATTGTAGCATAGATAGGGGGAATTAGAAATGGGATTCGGGTTCAAGGTTCAGGGTTCAAGGTTGTGGTGGCGGCTTCGCCACACATATATAATGCGGCGAAGCCGCCACCATAATCCCGACCCCCGAAGTTTGAAAGCAGGGATGAGTGGCTAGGGATTAGGTGTCGCAAGTGACTGGTGACTAGTGACTGGCATGCCAGCTCATGGCATCGCCATTATTTATGCTTCGCGGCGCATTTCGTCATCCTGAGCGGAGTGAAATGTCGGATGTTCGATCATGTAAAGGCAAAACAGTGAGAACTGAGTCGAAGGATCTGGCGCCGCACCACCATTTCGCATTTCTAATTTCTCATTCAAGCGAAGCTTTCATACGGAGTCAAAGGGCGCCCCGCCCCACGGGCTAACCCTGAACCCCGAACCCTAAACCCTGAACCTGCTCCCTCTTTCCATTCCCTTTTCCCCTTATTTATGGTAATATGGTAGCCATAGACTATATTTATAATGAGGTGCAGGAATGAATATCATCGACGAACTGAAATGGCGCGGGGCTGTGAATCAGCAGACTGACGAAGAGGGTTTATACAAGCTGGTGGGAGAGAAATCGATCTCTCTCTACTGCGGGATCGATCCGACGGGGGACAGCATGCACATCGGGCATCTGATCCCATTCATGATCCTGAAGCGTTTCCAGCTGGCGGGGCATCATCCGGTCATCGTCATCGGCGGCGGCACGGGCTCCATCGGCGATCCGTCCGGCCGCAAGACGGAGCGTGTGCTCCAGTCGGCGGAGCAGGTCAAGCACAATGCGGAATGTCTGACGAACCAGATGAAGCGGCTCTTTGGAGAGGACGGTTTCACGATGGTGAATAACTATGACTGGCTGTCGCAGATCTCCCTTTTGGATTTCCTTCGTGACTATGGCAAGCTTTTCAATATCAATACGATGCTCGCCAAGGATGTCGTGGCATCTCGCCTCGATACGGGGATCTCTTTCACGGAATTCTCGTATCAGATCCTGCAGTCCATCGATTTCAAGATGCTCTATGACAAATACGATGTGCAGCTGCAGATCGGCGGTTCGGACCAGTGGGGCAATATCACGAACGGTGTCGATCTTATCCGTAAGATGGAGGACAAGCACGATGCCTACGGCCTCACCATCCCGCTGATGCTGAAGGCAGACGGCACGAAATTCGGCAAGACGGCGGGCGGCGCCGTATGGCTGGATCCGAAGAAGACCTCGCCCTATGAATTCTATCAGTTCTGGTTCAACCAGGATGACCGCGATGTCGTGAAGTACCTGAAGTATTTCACCTTCCTTTCGAAGGAGGAGATCGACGCGCTCGAGACCGAAGTCGCAGAGCATCCGGAGCATAGAAACGCGCAGAGGAAGCTCGCAGAGGAGGTCACCCGCTTCGTTCACGGCGAGGCAGGTCTTTTGCAGGCAGAGAAGGTCACGCAGGCCCTCTTCTCCGGTCATATCGAGGAACTCTCCGGCGAGGAGATCGAAGGCGCTTTCCGCAATACCAAGGGCGGCGAAGTGCATGAAGAGAGCATCAATATCGTCGAAGCACTCGTCGAAGGCGGCGTAGAGAAGTCCAAGCGGCAGGCCAGAGAAGATGTGAAGAATGGCGCGATCCGCGTGAATGGCATCCAAGTGAAGGATACGGAAGCAGCGATCTCCGCGCATCCGAATACGAATGGCCAGTTCATCATCATCAAAAAAGGAAAGAAAAATTATTTCTCGATCCGCATCGTGAAATAATTTGCAGGAAGCGGCAGACGAAGGTCTGCTGCTTTTTTGTTTAGGGGGAGAGGGAGCCCGTGGGGCGTGTCGCCCTTTGATTGCGGATGAAAACTCTGCTTGAATGAGAAATTAGAAATGAGAAATGCGAAATGGTGGTGCGGCGCCAGATCCTTCGACTCAGTTCTCACTGTTCCGCTTTTACATTATCGAACATCCGACATTTCACTCCGCTCAGGATGACGAAATGCGCCGCGGAGTGTAAATAATGGCGATGCCCGAACGTGGTATTTAGTCACCAGTCACTAGTCACTCCTAATCCCTAACCCCTAATCCCTAATTACTAATTACTAATCACAAAAAACTATTGACATTCATCAATAACATAGTATAATAAATTTCACAACGAAAGAACGAATAGCTAGGAACGGGAAAAGCATTCCGTAGAACTTTCAGAGAGCCGGCGATCGGTGCGAGCCAGCAGGGAAGGGATGCACGCTCACCCGGGAGTTTCAGAGATGAAAAAAGTAGTTTCTGACGCCGCCTGCGTTACAGGCACCTGAAAAGCGATGATCGGGACAAAGCATTCTGTGGTCCATGGCATAGAGAGCCGGCGTATGGTGCAAGCCGGAACATTCCACTGATTGATATCACCTGTGAGCTCCTTCTTCGAACGTAGTAAATGAAGGCGTCTATCCGCGTTACGGATGTGAGCTTGAGTATAATGTAGGGTGGTACCGCGCATGTCGCCCCTATTTCCGGAATGGAAATAGGGGCGTTTTTATATGGTGACATCTCATTAGAAAGCGCTCTTTTGAGTGATAAAACCAGGGTGGTACCGCGGAAATCTTTCGCCCCTGCTGCAATGACGCCAGATTGCAGCAGGGGCGTTTTTATTGCTATTCGTTCTGGGATGGGATTTTTAAGTGACTAGTTTCTAATAGCTAGTGGCTAGTGACTGGGGATTAGGGATTAGTAGCTTAGGGATTAGGATCCTTGAGTGACTGGTGACTTGAATACCACTTTCGGGCACCACCACTCCTCACTTCTAACTAGAGAGTAAAGCTTTCATCCACAATCAAGGGGCTAACCCTGAACCTTGCACCTTATACCCCATCCCCACTTTGAGGGCTTGCCCTCGTATTTTGAAAGGAGAAAAGATCGTGTTTTTACAACAGCTTGTCAACGGTTTAACGCTGGGAAGCGCCTATGCGGTCATCGCCATCGGCTACACGCTGGTTTTCGGTGTATTGAACATCGTCAACATGGCGCATGGCGGGATCTTCATGGTCGGCGCTTACATCGGGCTGCTCCTCGTCACAGAGGCAGGCTTTGGGATTTTCCCAGCTTTGATTGGAGCCATGGTCGGCGGTGCCGTCCTAGGCTATGCATTGGAGATCTTCGCACTGCGCCCGCTGCGTCGCCGCAAGGTGACGCACCTTGCTCCGCTGATCTCCACCATCGGTGTCTCGACCTTCCTTGAAAGTGTCGCACTGATGGTATGGGGACCGCAGACCCGTTCGTTCCCGACATCCTTCGGTAACGAACTGATGGACTTCGGTGCTTTCAAGATCTCCGGGATCCAGATCATTTCACTGGGGACCGCTGTCGTCCTGATGGTGCTCCTCACCATCCTCCTCAATAAGACAAAGATCGGCAAGGCTGTCCGTGCGACTTCGGAAAGCGCGGAAACAGCGAGCCTGCTCGGGATCAATACCGGACGCATCATCACTTTCACTGTCATGATGGCATCGGCACTGGGTGCGGCAGCCGGCGTCCTCATCGGTCTTTCCTTCAATGCGATCGAACCGACCATGGGTACCGCGATGGGCCTTAAAGGGCTTGCAGTCCTCATCATGGGCGGCCTTGGCAATGTCGAAGGCGCCATGGCCGGCGGCTTCATCCTCGGCATCGCAGAAGTATTCTCCGTCGCTTACGGCAGCTCTTCGTATCGTGACGCTGTCGCATTCGGCATCATCATCCTGATTCTCTTCATTCGTCCGGAAGGCTTATTCTCCAAGGCCGGGAAAGGAGGCAGACCGTAATGGAAGAATTACTGAACGGTTATTTCCTGCAGGTCCTGACCTTTGTATGCATCAATATCATTCTGGCCATGACCATTTACATGACGCTTTGCACCGGCATCCTGTCGCTGGGCAATGCAGGGCTCATGAGCTTCGGCGCTTACACCTCTGCGATCCTGACCGCAGAATATAATTTCCCGATGCCGTTAGGCATCCTCCTGGGCGGCTGCACCGCGACGATCGTCGCACTCATCATCGGTCTGCCGACCATCCGTCTGCGCGGGCTTTACCTTGCTATCGCGACGCTGGGCTTCGGCGAAGTCGTCCGCGTCATCGCGCTGAATCTGGACATCACCCACGGCGCGCTTGGCTACTCCGGCATCCCGTCTATGGCAAGCGTTCTTTCTGACTATGCGAGTGACATCGGCCTCATCGATGCGCTGGAGATCGACTCTCAGACCGCAGGACAGCTCCTCATGTGCCTCGTCCTTCTGATCCTCGTCGTACTCATCGTCACCTTCTGGTACCGCCTCGAACATTCCCGCTATGGCCGCGCCATGGCAGCGGTCAAGGCTGACGAATATGCAGCATCCCTGACCGGCATCAATGTAGTCCGCTACAAAATGATGACCTTCCTCTTCTCTGCGTTCTTCGCAGGCGTCGCTGGCGCGCTCTATGCCCATGCGACATTCTTCATCAGTCCGACCGATTTCTCCTGGCACAAGGTCGTAGACATCCTGCTCTACACCGTCTTCGGCGGCAGCAATGTCATGTGGGGCTCTGTCCTCGGCGCTTCCATCCTGACCATCGTACCGGAGTCGCTCCGCTCCATGGCGGAATACCGCGACATCATCTATGGCGTCATGCTGGTCGCACTCATGGCCTTCCGTCCGGACGGCATCCTCTCCTATGATGCGGTGAAATGGATCTCCAAGAAATTCAGCAAGAAAGCTGTAGAAGGAGGGAAAAACTGATGCTGCTCGAAATGAAAAATGTAGTGAAACAGTTCGGCGGCCTCACCGCTGTTTCCAATATGTCCTTCCATGTAGACAAAGGGGAGATCTTCGGCGTCATCGGGCCAAACGGCGCCGGCAAGACCACCATTTTCAACCTGATCACCGGCGTATATCAGGTGACGGAAGGGGATGTCGTCCTGAACGGCACCTCCATCGAAGGAAAGAAGCCGTATGAGATCATCAATCTCGGCGTCGCACGTACTTTCCAGAATATCCGCCTCTTCACCGGCATGACCGTTCTGGAAAACATTCTCGTCGGTCATCATGACCGCCTGAAATCCAGCTTCCTTGCCAGCATCCTCCACACCGCTTCCCAGAAAAAAGAAGAAGCAGAAGCCAGAGAGGATGCGATGGAGCTTCTGAAATTCGTCGGTCTTGAGGAAGATGCAGACCGCCTGGCGACCGAGCTTCCCTACGGCAAGCAGAGAAAGCTGGAGATCGCCCGTGCGATGGCGACGAAGCCGCAGCTCATTCTCCTCGATGAACCGGCTGCCGGCATGAACGATTCGGAAACCGCCGCGCTCACAGAGCTCATCCGCGGGATCCGCGAAAAGTACGGCATCACCATCGTCCTCATCGAACACGACATGCAGCTCGTCATGAGCCTTTGCGACCGCGTCATGGTCGTCAATTTCGGTAAAAAATTGGCAGAAGGCGTGCCGGAAGAGGTACAGAACAATCCGCAGGTCATCGAAGCATACTTGGGTAAGGAGGAAGACTGATGCTGCTTGAACTTAAAAATATCGAAGCTGCGTATGGCAATATCAAAGCCCTGAAGGGCATCAACCTCGCTGTCCCGGAAGGCAAGATCGTCACCCTGATCGGGGCGAACGGCGCCGGCAAGTCCACCACCATGAAGACCATCATGGGCGTCATGAAGCCCATCGCCGGCGACGTCCTCTTCAAGGGCGAATCCATCGCAGGGAAGAAGACCTATGATATCGTCAACAGCGGCGTCGTCCTCGTCCCAGAGGGGCGTCAGATCCTTCAGGGCATGACCGTCCGCGAAAATATCGAGCTCGGCGCTTATCACAGAAATGATAAGAAGGAGATCGCGGAAGACATGGCCCAGGTCTTTGAGCGCTTCCCGCGCCTCTTTGAAAGACAGAGCCAATTCGCCGGTACCCTTTCCGGCGGCGAACAGCAGATGCTTGCGATCGGCCGCGCCATGATGGCACGTCCGCAGGTCATGCTGCTCGATGAACCATCCATGGGCCTTGCTCCGCTCGTGGTACAGCAGATCTTTGATGTTGTCAAGGATATCAACAAAATGGGGACTACTGTTCTTCTGGTAGAACAGAATGCGCGCAAAGCTCTCCAGATCGCCGACTATGCCTATGTCATGGAAACCGGCAAGATCGTCATGGAAGGCCCCGCGCAGGAAGTGGCTGCAAACCCGGATGTCATGGCGGCCTATCTGGGCGGTAAGAAGAAACAGTGACCAATATCAGCCTCACGGCTGGAAACACGATCTCGGAAAAGAGTCAGCGAAAGCTGGCTCTTTTCCTTTTGGGGGAGTTGGCGGCTGGCTCTTGGAGAAGGACTGCGCCAAAGGCGCAGGATGGATCCCCCCAAGGCGGTATGAAAATGAATGGGAGACATTAGATTTCAGACCTCAGACGTCAGACGTCAGACGTCTAAAGTCTCTAAGTCTCAAACGGGCATCGCCTCATATATACTTGCGACGAAGCAGCCACCACAACCTTGATTCCCGAAGTTTGAAAGCAGGGATGAGTGACTGGTGACTAGGGATTAGTAGCTAGGGATTAGGTTTGCGATACGAGAAAACCGCTAGTTTCAAACCTCCACGGCGCTTCCATGATTTTATGCGCCGCACCACTCCCGTCCTACCTATAGAACCTGCTGAACCTCTTTCGCGAGGAATCGGGGGACGAATAGATCCTTCGACGCAGTCCTCACTCGTTCTGGCAGAGGTTGTCGCAGATACGTCGTTTCTGCCCGCTCAGGATGACGATACGAGAGTACCGCTATTCGTAGACTTTCGGGCATTGCGTCATATGTACTTGCGGCGGAGCCGCCATCACAACCCTGAACCCCGAACCCTGAACCCTACACTCCATCTTCCCTCTCTATGCTACAATAGAACTATTACAAGAACTATCTCACAGAAAGAAGGATTTCCTATGAAAAAACATATCATCGTCATCACCACCGGCGGCACCATCGCTATGAAAACGGATCCCGTGACCGGCGGGCTCGTACCTGCCGTCTCCGGCGAGGACCTGGCAGCAGCCGTACCTGGGCTCTCCTCCTGGGCAGACGTGGATGTCGTCGAATTTTCCAATGTCCCGAGCGGATGGATGGATACCGAGAAGATGCTGTCCCTTGCCCGCACCATCGACGGGCTCGCAGACAAGGCGGATGGCTTCGTCGTGACGCACGGCACGGACAGTCTGGAAGAGACCGCCTTCTTCCTCGACATGACGCTTCACACCGAGAAGCCGGTCTGCGTGACAGGGGCGATGCGCGGTGCCTCGGATCTCTCTGCGGACGGCCCCCGAGAATATTCTCTCCGCGGTCCGCGTCGCGGCGAGTGATCGCTCTCGCGGCATGGGCGTCCTCGTTTGCCTGCAGGACCGCATCTATGCGGCCTTCGACGTGACGAAATTCCACACGACGAATCCCGACACCTTCCGCGACCTGCATTACGGTCCTCTTGGCACGGTCTACAGCCATGAGATCATCTATGGCCGCCGTCCGATCGGACACCTGCGCCTTCACCCGTCCTCCCTGTCAGCCAAGGTCTGGATGGTGACCTGCTGGTCCGGTATGGAGGGCGATATCATCCGCGCGGCCGGTGAGGCGCAGGTGGATGGCCTGATCGTCGATGCCCTTGGCTGCGGGAATGTCCCGCCCAAGTGCAAGGCGGAGATGATGAAGCTCGGCGAAGCCGGTCTTCCGATGGTGCTGACGACCCGCGTGCCTTCAGGCAGCGTCATGGAGGAATACAGCTACGATGGCAGCGCTTTCTCCATGAAAAAGAGCGGACTCATCCTGGGAGGCCGCCTTTCCGCATGGAAAGCGCGCCTGCTTCTTGCCATCGCACTCGGTGTGACCAAGGATCGGGAAGAAATCCGGGCGATTTTCGAGAAGTTGGCGCATTGATGCGTGGCTGGCGGCTAGTGACTGGTGACTAGTAGCTAGTGACTTGTGACTAGGGATTAGGGGGAATACATGTTAAAATCAGTGCCCCTAGATTTTGCCAGTTTCTGGGGGGATTTGCCGCAAGAGGTTTCAGATTGCGATACGTGCTTACCCTGATTCAAGATACGCGGCGCTTCTATTTTTTATGCGCCGCGCTTCCCCCCTTGCTCCTTTTGAATCTTCGGAATCTGTTACCAAAATGTTCAGCAAAAAAGTTTTCAAAAAAATGCTTGACATATGCGCCTTCGATTGGTATACTACATAAGTCAGTCAACCACTGATACAAATCAATAAGGCGCTGACCGATAGGTCAGGGAACAAACGTGGAGAGGTGTCCGAGCGGTTGAAGGTGCATGATTGGAAATCATGTTGACGGCGAATACCGTCACGGGGGTTCGAATCCCCCTCTCTCCGCCACAAAGTAAGAGCTCGTCGAAGAAGGCGGGCTCTTTTGCTATGCATTTTTGTACGAGAGAATCATTTCCGCATCATGAGAAATACGGCATAGCTATGCCGTTTCGCACTGCTCTTGGGGGGGGATGACGGCTGGCTTCTTTTCCTCACTTGGCTTCGTTACAATTACCTAATGACGCACGCCTGAAAAAGGTATATAATAATTTTATGCTATCATGCATGAAATTACGGAAAACTGATCACATCGGAGGGTCAGAGGGCATCCGGCTTTTTATCCATGGCATCATCATGATTTTGCGTCGGCAGCTGGCTGTCTCTGTCAGCGGACGCCCCTGCTATGTATAAAATTCACGAATGCAGTCTGATGAAGATCGAATCAGTGCTTCCCTACAGAAAGCCAAAGGAAGGTGCCAGTATGAAAATTTCTCAGCGCGCATTAAGTTTGACCACATCCCCGATCCGCAGATTGGGCCCCTATGCTCTCGAAGCAGAGAAGGCAGGGAAGAAAGTCTATCATCTGAATATCGGACAGCCTGATATCGAGACGCCGGCGCAGTTTATGGATGCCATCCGCAGCTTTGACAAAAAAGTGGTCGCTTATGGTCCTTCGCAGGGGGATCCGAAGCTGATTGCTCAGGTACAGAAGTACTATGAAGCATGGGGAATGCACTACGAAGCGAAGAACATCTACATCACCAATGGTGGCAGTGAGGCTCTGGAGCTTGCAGCTCTCGCTCTCTGCGATCCGGGGGATGAGATATTGGTCTTTGAACCGTTCTATGCGAACTACAATTCGTTTGCCAAGATCTCCGGCGCACACGTAAAAGCGGTACCGACTCATGCAGAAAATGGCTACCGCCTGCCGGATGCAGCGACTGTCGAGCAGTATGTATCTGCCAAGACCCGCGCCATCCTTCTGACGAACCCGGGCAACCCGACTGGTGTCGTCTACACGAAAGAAGAAATGGATATGGTGGCAGGCATCGTGAAGAAACACGGCCTTGCTCTCATTGCGGATGAAGTATACCGCGAATTCGTCTACGACGGTGCGTATACCAGCTTTGGCACCTACGAAGACCTCGCTGACAACGTCATCATCATCGACTCTGTATCGAAGCGTTACAGTGCCTGCGGAGCGCGTATCGGCTGCCTTATCTCCAAGAATGATGAATTCACCAGCCAGATCAATAAGTTTTGTCAGGCACGCCTCTGTGTACCGGAAGTGGAGCAGATCGGCGCAGCTGCTCTCTATGATACACCGAAGTCTTACCTCGAAGCGGTCAATGAAGAATATAAGAAACGCCGTGATACCATCGCTGCCGGTCTGGCAGCCATCCCGGGCGTCATTTCCTCTGACCCGAAGGGGGCTTTCTACGTCATGGTGAAGCTTCCTGTCGATGATGCGGAGAAATTTGCCATTTGGATGCTGAAGGATTTCTCTGACAATGGGGAAACCGTCATGATCGCTCCCGGCAATGGTTTCTACGCGACCGAAGGCAAGGGCATCGATGAAGCCCGCCTCGCCTATGTCCTGAACTGCAGCGACCTCAAGAGAGCCATCGAGCTCCTCGGCAAGGGTCTCTCTCAGTATCCGGGCAAAAAGAATTGATGGCTTAGGATAAGATGGAGCTGTGAAGAAATGAATCCTCATTTCTTCACAGCCCCTTTTTACTTTGCTTTCATTTGGTTCAGGGTTCAAGGTTCAGGGCTCTCGTGGCGGCTTCGCCGCCGTTTCTTAGAAGATGGTATTCTCGTACGCAGCCTTCCCCTCTAGGGAATGCTATTAAGTTAAGCGGCAGAACGTTCTTGGCTCCCCATCGGGGGAGCTGCCCGAAGGGCTTGTGCAAGCGAACTGGATTTTTAGGAGTGAAGCGACGTGAAAATCCAGTGAGACGCCATTTCGAGCGAAGTGAGATGAGGGGGGCTACGTAGCGGTATTGCATGAAAGTGTTGGAATATCGATAGCATCGGACTATTCAACATAGCACGATATACTGCTAGCATGCCCCTATTGCCTTCGGCACTTCCCCCGAAGGGGGAAGCAAGACGTTACGTAGCTAACGATTTCCTTAACTTAATAGCATTACTCATCGGCGGGAGCTTTTTTATTCCCACGTCCTCGGGCGTTTCACAGCTGTGGTATAATGAGGGTATGCAGCGGCTGGTGATTAGTGATTAGTGACTAGTGACTTAAATGCCACCTTCTGGCATCGCCACTATCTATACTCCGCGGCGCTTCTATATTTTTATGCGCCGCACCACAACCCTGAGCCCGCCAACCTGAACCCTTAAATTATATAAAGGAGTACTTCCTATGAATCTTATCAAACTCATTGCCATCGACCTCGATGATACACTTTTACATGATGACATTTCCCTTTCCGCATACACCCGGGATACCCTGCGAAAGGCGATGCAGAAGGGTGTCCGCATCGTGATCGCGACAGGCCGCATGTTTCAGGCGGCGCGGCCCTGGGGGCAGGCGATCGGCCTCGGCGATGTGCCGATGATCTGCTACACGGGTTCGCTTACGGGTCTCTGCGAGAGCGGGCGGCTCATCCGTGATGTACGGATCGAGCGGCAGACGGCGCTTGCCATTCTTGAGACCATCCGGGAGCATGGCTGGTACGCGCAGACGTATATCGATGATGAGATCTATGTGGCGCATCGCGATGAACGAACGGATGAGTATGAGCGTCAGTGCGGTGTGAAGGCGCATGAGGTCGGAGACGATTTCTACCATCCGGAAAAGGCACCGACGAAGATCCTCCTCTGTGAGCATGATGAGGAGAAGATGAAAGACATCGAGACCACGCTCCGCGGTCTGTACAGCGACGTGATCGGTCAGGTGAAGTCGAAGCCGTATTTCTTTGAAATGAACAATAAAGAGTGCTCGAAGGGAAAAGCCGTCGCGTCTCTTGCGAAAGCGTGGGGGATCGCGATGGAGGAGATCATGACCTTCGGGAATGGCAATAATGATGTGTCGATGCTGTCCATGACGCCTTGGGGATTTGCCGTGGCGAATGCATCGAAGAGCGCGAAGGAAGCGGCCGGCCACGAGACGCTTTCCAATAATGAAGACGGCGTCGCGAAAGCAGTGGAAAAGTATGTATTGGGTGAGAAATAGAAATTAGAAACCGGAAATGAAGGTGGCGGCATCGCCCCGTTTCGTCATCCTGAGCGGCGAGAAACGTCGTATGTGAGATAACGAATGCCAGAACAGCTGCGACCTGAGCCCTCGATCTCGGCGAAGCCGCCACCTTCATTCCTCATTTGAGCAGAGCTTTCATCTACAATCAAGGGGCGCTCCGCCCCGTGGCTAACCCTGAAGTTTGAAAGCAGGTATGAGTGGCTAGTGACTGGTGACTTGTGACTGGTAGCTAGGGATTAGTGGCTAGGGATTAGGTTTGCGATACGAGAAAACCGCTAGTTTCAAACCTCTGCGGCGCTTCTATATGTTTATGCGCCGCACCACCATTTCTCATTTCTCATTTCTAATTTCTCATTCAAGCGAAGCTTTCAAACGGAATCAAAGGTCGCCCCGCCCACGGGCTCACCTTGAATCCCTATTTACCAAAGGAGCATTCCATGGACAAAGATACATTTCGCTTCGTCATCATCACCGGCATGAGTGGCGCCGGAAAGACCAATTTCATGCAGAAGCTTGAAGATATGGGCTATTACTGCGTGGACAATCTGCCGCCCGTCCTGATCGTCCGTTTTGCGGATCTCTGCTGGAAGAGCACGTCTTCCACGCGGCATGTGGCGGTCGTGACGGATATCCGCGGAGGCTCCTTCTTTGATGCCCTGCCGCAGGCCTTGGATGAGCTGGAAAAGCGCGGCATTCCGCATGAAGTGGTCTTTCTGGAGGCCTCCGATGAGGCGCTGGTGCGCCGCTACATGGAGACGCGCCGCCAGCATCCGCTCGCGAAGAATATGCGTATCCAGGAAGGCATCGAGCAGGAGAGAAAGATCCTTGCCGGCGTGCGCGCACAGGCGGATATGATCATTGATACGACATCGATGCAGGCCTCCGACCTCAAGGAGTACATGCAGAGCCGGTTCAGTGCGGACAGCACGGATCAGGAGATGCAGATCACGGTCTTTTCCTTCGGCTTCAAGTATGGCATCCCCATCGATGCCGATATGGTGATCGATGTCCGTTTCCTGCCGAATCCCTTTTACATCGCGAAATACAAGCATTCGAGCGGGCGCGTGAAGGAAGTCGCGCAGTACATCGCATCGGCTCCGGTGACGCAGGATTTCCTGACAAAGCTATATGACTTCATGGATTTTCTCGTGCATCAGTTCGAGGCGGCGGGCAAGACGCAGTTCACCATCGCCATCGGCTGCACGGGCGGCATGCATCGCTCGGTCTTCGTGACGGAGAAGCTGGGGCAGTACCTGAAAAGGAAGCATGCGCGCGTCAGCATAGAGCATCGGGATCTCCATAGAAATCCGGTCGAGCACGATGCGAATGATATCATGGAGGGCAAGGTATGAGACATCTTCTCCAGTGGCTCTATCCGGGGCTGGCGGTGAAGCGGTGGATGCTGCTTTTCTCTCTGGGCATCCTGCTTCTCGTCTTCGGTGCGACACTCATTTTGAATTACCAGATCTTCGGTATCCTGGAAGAGGAAATGCTGCGCTTCGCCTTTCAGATGACGGGCAGCTACAGCTATACCTTCCTTGCGGTCTGCGGCACGCTCATGATCATCCTCGCGCTGTGGATCATGACACATGCGGTCCGGCGGCTCGTGAAGCGTTTCTTCGAGCTTATGGCTCCGGGGCAGACCGAGGTGTCGAAGAGCATCCTGTCCCGCATGGAGCTTTCCCGCGGGATGAAGATCGTTTCCATTGGCGGCGGCCATGGGCTCTCCATGCTCCTTCGCGGCCTCAAGACGAAGACGTCGAACATTACCGCCATCGTGACGGTGGCCGATGACGGCGGCTCCTCGGGCCGTCTCCGTGAAGAAATGGGGATCATCGCGCCGGGTGATCTTCGAAACTGCCTCGTCGCGCTGGCAGATAAGGAGACCGTGCTGGAGCAGCTCTTTCAGTATCGCTTCGCAGGCAATGGCGAGCTATCGGGGCACAGCCTCGGGAATCTCTTCCTCGCGGCGCTCATCAAGGAATTCGGCAATCCGCAGAACGCGCTCGAAGCGGCGAGCAAGGTCCTCAATATCCGCGGCAAGGTCGTCCCGGCCACCTCGGAGAAGGTGCGTCTCAAAGCGAAAATGTCCGATGGAGAGATCATAGAGGGCGAGTCTGAGATCTCTGCCTATCCGGAGAAATCCGGCAAGGAGGTACGCATCCTTCATATGTCGACCATCCCCAAGGCGCCGATCGCCGTCGGTGATGCGCTCGAAGCTATCAAACAGGCAGACCTCATTACCTTAGGGCCGGGCAGCCTTTATACGAGCGTCCTGCCGAATCTTCTCGTCCCGGAGATCCTGCAGGCCATCCGGCAAAGCAGCGCGCCCGTACTCTATATATGTAACGTCATGACCCAGCCGGGAGAGACCGGCGGTTATACCGTGAGCGACCACCTGAAAGCTCTGATCGACCATGTGGGCGGCGGCGTCATTGATTTCGTCCTCGCCAACAATGCCGTCCCGAAAGACGACGTGCTGAAGAAATATGAAAAAGTCCATGCCGTGCCCGTTAAGATCGATCGGGAAAAGGTCAAGAGGATGGGCGTGCAGCTCATCGAGGCAGACCTTCTGGGGCCCCTTCGCGGCGCGACACAGGATACGAAAGTCCTGACAGAGGAGCTTGCACAGATCCACAGCCTGCTGAAGGTGAATATCCCGCCCGAAGCACTGGAAGAATATTTGAAAAGGAGTCATTGATGTCCTTCACAGAACAGGTCAAAAATGAACTGGCACGGATCCCCAGAGAAGATGCGGGAAGCCGTGCAGCGGAGCTTCTTGCATTGCTCCGCATGAGCGGTTCCTTCATCACCGGCGCGCATGCCAGCTGGGGACTGGAATTTTCCACCGGCAACAGCGCTGTCGCCCGTCGCGTCCTGGTGTACCTCAAGAAAGACTTCGGCTTCATGCCCTCCACCATGGTACGGCAGGGACGCCGTCTCAGGAAAAAGAACGTCTACACCCTCCTCGTGCAGCCGTCGAAGGAAGGCCTCCATTTCTTAGATACCATGGGCCTCTCTCCGCTGTCCGGCGCAGAGGATATGGAGAAGCTCGTGACCGCCGAAGAACGCCGCGCCTACCTGGCCGGTGCCTTCCTAGGCGGCGGCTCCGTCAGCCGTCCCCAGAGCGACTACCACCTCGAGATGGTGACGCAGTCCGCCCGCTTCGCCGAAGAGATCGTGAAAGCCATGAAGAGCTTCAGACTGAATGCCCGCCTGACCGACCGCAAGAATGACTACATCGTCTATATCAAAGACGGGGATGAAGTCTCCGAATTTCTCCAGATCGTGGGTGCTGCCCAAAGCTACATGGACTTCGAGAGCGTCCGCGTCGTGAAGGATATGCGGAACCGCGTGAACCGGCAGGTGAACTGCGAGACGGCGAATCTCCAGAAAACCGTTGACGCCGCCGTCCGCCAGACCCACCTTGTGCAAAAGCTTCTTGCCAAAGAGAGTCGCTCCTCGCTCTCCCCAAAGATTCGCGAAGCCTGCGACCTCCGTCTCGCCCACCCAAATGCCAGTCTCTCCGAGCTTGCGGAGATCTGCGGTATCACAAAATCCGGTCTCGCCCACCGCTTCAAAAAGATCGAAGCGATGGTGGGGACTGCCGACTAGGGACTAGTGGCTGGTGACTAGGGATTAGGGATTAGGTTTGCGATACGAGAAAACCGCTGGTTCCAAACCTCTGCGGCGCTTCTGATTTTTATGCGCCGTGCCACCATTTCGCATTTCGCATTTCTCATTTCTCATTTCTCATTCATGCGATACTTTCAACTGGAATCAAGGGGCGTCCCGCCCCACGGGCCGCCCCTGAACCCACAACCACCCATTTTTCTATCAAAGAAGATGTCATCATGAACAACTATCAAACGTTTTTATCCACCATGGTCGCGGCAGCGACCATTTGTATTTCTACTTCTGTGTTCGCTGATTCGCTGGCGTATGAGGACTACACAGAGATCCCGCTTTCCCTGAAGAAGGAGGAAGGGACGCTCATCTTTTCCGACTGCCCCGAGTACGCAGATACGACGGGGATCCTCTATGAAGGCACTGTCGAAAAGGGGGAAGGACGCCTCTACTATTACCACGTGAATGAGACCGGTGCGCCTGCGCGGCTCGTCGTCTATGCCAAAGCGGACAAGAAACAGCCCCTCACGATGAAGCGTGCCATCCGCGGGGATGCATCGAGCAGCTACATCCCGACAGGAAGCACGCTCTCTTTCCGGGAAGCCATCGATGCGAAGCAGGAAGAAAAGACCTTCCGGCTTGCGCCCGGCGAACGTACCATCCTCTTTGAAGACGATCCGAAAGGGATCTCCGAAGAAGACCTCGTGAGCGGCATCGTAGAGATCGAAACGAAGCACCCGGTGAAGCTCGGGGCTGCCATTTTGCCGATGGATGATGACAAATCGCTCCAAAAGGCTCTCGATACCGCAGTGCCGCTTCCTCCTGATTCCCATGAAATGCGCGGCACTTTCGCCGCAGATATTTACCTTTCCTGCGAGCCATGGGACTTTTCCAAAGGAAATGCGGAGATCACCATCGGTTCATCCTACCCCTTTCAGCAGGGAAAGGACGAGGTGAGCGGTGTCAACCGTGAGAATACAGGCGACTACGGCATCTGCTACCATATCACTGTAAAGACCAAAGGGAGTGGGAACTACAAGCTCTATATCAATCCCATGGGCGGCGTCTACATGGGGACCTTCGAGATCGGACAGAATGAAAAGCTCCTCCGCACCTATCGCACAGACGGGACAGTGGGAAAGGCATGGTTCGGTGATGGTACGATGGAGAGCTGCCTTCCGGCGGGCACATGGCATGCCGGAAAGGATCTCTACATCCGTTTCATACCTGCCGGCGCCGCATACCTGCCGCTCCGTTTTCTGCTGGTGGCTGGGGATTAGTGACTGATGACTAGTAGCTAGGGATTAGGGATTGGGGATTAGGAGTGATTGGGGACTTGTGACTGATGACTAGTAGCTAGGGATTAGGGATTGGGGATTAGGAGTGATTGGGGACTTGTGACTGGTGACTAGTGACTAGGGATTAGTAGCTAGGGATTAGGTTTGCGATACGAGAAAACCGCTAGTTTTAAACCTCCGCACATTTATATTTTATGCGATGCACCATCATTCCACGTTTCCTTGAATTTTGAAAGCCAGAATGCGGAACGGGGTGCGACAACGTTTTTCTCGTATCGCCCCATATATATTTGCGGCGAAGCCGCCACCTTCATTCCTCATTTTCCTGAACCCTGAACCCTGAACCTTGAACCTGATTCACTTTCCTTATATAATAGATAAAAACCATAGACAAGGAGACTCACTATGAAATTCATCCAGTTCCGCATCGGCGACATCGTACAGATGAAAAAGAAACATCCCTGCGGCAGCCAGGAGTGGGAAGTCCTGCAGCTGGGCAGCGACATGCGCATCAAGTGCTGCGGCTGCGGACATATCGTTTTGATCCCTCGCCCCAAATTTTTGAAGGGGGCGAAAAAAGTCCTGAATCGTGACATCACACAGGATACCCCGCTGGCTGAGCGCACTTCAGAGTTTGAAGGCGAATAGGAGAGGACGGGAGAGTGGCCTCCAAGGGGGAAGACCTTCCTTGCAAGCGATCGGCAGGACGACCTGGGAGCGGATCCTGCGCTCCGTGATCTCTTCGCAAAACTTTTTCAAAAAATGTAGGATTACAATACATGTGTTACACATTGAAAACATGAAAAGCGAGATATCCTTGTGATATAGTTAATTCGTCAAAAGAAACTTTTATCAAAGGAGTATCTCGCATGAACAGTATATCACAACTTATGAAATATCGCAGATCTATGGTCGAATATGCATTGAAGCATGGCGTTACTAAAACTGCCATCAAATACAATACATATCGCCAATACGTATATCGCTGGCTTCGACGTTATGACGGCTCACTGGAGTCCCTACGTAATAAATCCCGCAGGCCCAAACACCATCCCAAAGCACATACAGCTGCGGAATTAAAGCTCATTCAGGATATGAGGCGTCGAAATCCAGAAGCCGGTCTAGTGGTTTTCTGGGTAAAGCTGCGTCAGCGTGGATACAGTCGTTCAATTACCGGACTTTACCGTACATTGAAACGCATAGGGGTGACTCCGGTGAAACCACCTAACCCCAAATATGTGCCCAAACCCTATGAACAGATGCTGTATCCAGGGCAGCGCATCCAGATTGACGTAAAGTTTGTGCCGTCCGCATGTCTGACTGGTGAAGCCAAAGGAAAACGCTTCTATCAATATACAGCCATTGACGAGTTCTCACGCTGGCGTTATGTGGAAGCCTTTGAAGAGCACAGCACCTACTCTTCCATGATATTTCTGGTACATCTCGTTCAGGCTTTCCCGATGCCTATTGAATGTGTGCAGACAGATAACGGCACCGAATTCACTAAACGATTCACCAAAGCAAGTCTTGACGAAGACCTTACTCTTTTTGAGCGTAAATTAAAGGAATTAGGCATCAAGCACAAAAAGATTCGTCCCTTTACCCCAAGACACAATGGGAAAGTAGAACGCAGTCATCGCAAGGATAACGAACGCTTTTATGCCACGCATTGTTTCTTCTCTTTTGAAGATTTCAGAATACAACTCAAAAGATATAATTATCGAGATTATAACTGCTTCCCAATGCGACCGCTTGGATGGAAATCTCCAAAAGATACACTCCATGATTTCATCAAGCACGGTGTAACATATGTTTGACAAACCAACATCTCTTCGCAAAACTTTTTCAAAAAAGTACTAGACAGACACGCGCGTCCATGCTATAATCTATAACCGTGATGAGGACACTCCTACGAAACTTCAAAACGAGCCGCAAGGTTCGAAAAAGTTTGAAAAAAGTCCTTGACAAAAGCCTAAATCGATGATATGATAATCAAGTCGCTTACGTGCTGGCGTAGCTCAGTTGGTAGAGCAACTGATTTGTAATCAGTAGGTCGTAGGTTCAAGTCCTATTGCCAGCTCCATATGGGCGGATTCCCGAGTGGTTAAAGGGAGCAGACTGTAAATCTGCCGGCTTTGCCTTCATAGGTTCGAATCCTATTCCGCCCACCATCACTATCGCGGGGTGGAGCAGTTGGTAGCTCGTCGGGCTCATAACCCGAAGGCCGCAGGTTCAAGTCCTGCCCCCGCAACCATGTTTATTATTTCCCATATATCGTTATATATGCTGATATAGCTCAGTCGGTAGAGCGTATCCTTGGTAAGGATAAGGTCACCAGTTCAATCCTGGTTATCAGCTCCATATGGCGGCTTAGCTCAGTTGGCTAGAGCAAGCGGTTCATACCCGCTGTGTCCGGAGTTCAAATCTCTGAGCCGCCACCAAACCACGAAAATAAGAGTTCTCGAAAGAGAGCTCTTTTTTCATGTGTAGATGGGGATCAGTGACTGGTGGCTTGTAGCTAGGGATTGGGAGTCTCAAGTGACTGGTGACTCGTGACTAGTGACTGGCATGCCAGCTCATTGCATCGCCAGTATTTATACTTCGCGGCGCATTTCGTCATCCTGAGCGGAGTGAAATGTCGGATGTTCGATCATGTAAAGGCGGAACAGTGAGAACTGAGTCGAAGGATCTGGCGCTGCACCACCATTTCGCATTTCTCATTTCTAATTTCTCATTCAAGCGAGGTTTTTACGTGTAATCAAGGGTCACGCCGCCCCAAGGGCTAACCCTGTACCCTGCCCCCTATTTTCCCCTGACCAAGCCATCCTTTCCCCCTACATTTTCCTTGTATCTCATTGACTTTGCATGTATAATAAATAAAGCGCAAAAATATTTTGCATATTCTTTTTTGTAAAAGGAGAAGAAAAGAAATGGCAAAAGCACATTACGAAAGAACTAAACCGCATGTTAACATCGGCACCATCGGCCACGTCGATCATGGTAAAACGACCCTGACTGCTGCTATCACCAAAGTACTGTCTGAACAGGGCGGCGCTAACTTCCTCGACTATGCTTCCATCGATAAAGCACCGGAAGAAAGAGCACGTGGTATTACCATCAACACCTCCACTGTAGAATATGAAACCGCTACCCGTCACTACGCACACGTTGACTGCCCAGGGCACGCAGACTATGTAAAGAACATGATCACCGGTGCAGCTCAGATGGACGGCGCTATCCTCGTCGTATCCGCAGCTGACGGCCCAATGCCGCAGACCCGTGAACACATCCTCCTGGCTAAACAGGTCGGTGTACCGGCTATCGTTGTATTCCTGAACAAAGCTGACCAGGTAGATGATCCGGAACTGATCGACCTCGTAGAAATGGAAATCAGAGACCTCCTCTCTTCCTATGACTATCCAGGCGATGACACCCCAATTATCGTTGGCTCCGCTCTCGGCGCTCTCAACGGCAACCCAGAAGATGAACAGAAGATTCGCGATCTGATGCAGGCGGTAGATGACTACATCCCAACCCCAGAACGTGACACCGATAAACCATTCCTGATGCCAGTCGAAGACGTATTCACCATCACCGGTCGTGGCACCGTTGCTACCGGTCGTGTAGAACGTGGTACTGTCAAAGTCGGCGACACCGCTGAAATCGTCGGCCTGCAGGATAAACCGACCGCTACCGTCGTTACCGGCGTAGAAATGTTCAGAAAGACCCTTGACCAGGCAATGGCTGGCGATAACATCGGCGCTCTGCTCCGTGGTATCGACCGTAAAGACATCGTTCGTGGCCAGGTCCTCGCAAAACCGGGCACCGTTCAGCCACACACTGAATTCACCGCTCAGGTATACGTACTGACCAAAGATGAAGGCGGCCGTCATACCCCGTTCTTCAACGGCTATCGTCCGCAGTTCTTCTTCAGAACCACCGACGTAACCGGCGACATCCAGCTGCCGGAAGGCACTGAAATGTGCATGCCTGGCGATAACGTAGAAATGAGCGTTAAGCTCATCACCCCGATCGCTATGGAAGAAGGCCAGCGTTTCGCTATCCGTGAAGGCGGCCGTACCGTAGGCGCAGGCGTTGTAGCTAAGATCGCAAAATAATTTCAGCATCCGTTGAATTAAGAGAGCTCCCGAAAGGGAGCTCTTTTTGCGTGCTTGCAAGTGGTGCCTGGTATGAGGGAGAGTGCTCTCATAGCGGGATGAAAATCGATAGGGGCTAATTCACTTCTCGTATCGTCATCCCGAGCGAAGCCGAGGGATCTTTATTGCACTGCCGCCATATGCACACATGCGCCCTCACGTAAACGACACCTTGGTGCTTCCTTTTTCGCCTTTCCCTCGCTCCCGGTTTACCAGTCTGCAAGAAGGCTCCCTCCACTTCGGCCCTCATGATACGCAAGAAAGACGATAACCTCACATCGTCTTTCACACCGCTGCGTAGAGTTGTGCCTCTCCGAGGCACTCTATCCTGCGCCTTCGGCGCGGCCCTTCTCCAAGGGCCTACTCGTATCATCGGAGTGACTGGTGACTAGTGACTGATAGCTGGAAGACTTTATCTCAACTGTCTTTCATATCATGGTCACCCTATCCGCCCTTCGCAGCTTCCTCCGAAGGGCGGATAGGGCAGGGGCGGTAGGTAAGACCGCGAGGGAAGATGCGAGAAGCGCTTCTCTTGCACTCAACCATCGTGTCTGTTTCTCGCCAGCCCCACCTATGCTATAATGAGGAAAATTTTTGCTTCAAAGGAGGAAGTAAGTATGTATTCATGGTTCCTGATCGCACTCACCATCATCTTTGCCGTGATCGTGGCGAAGCTGATCCTGAAAAAGTACAATGCGATCTTTGTATTCTTCGCATCCGGTGTGGTGATCCTGATGACGGCGAGCCTTCTCACCGGTACACCGATCCTGCCGAAGGGATCTTTGGGCAATGTCTTTCTGGATACCTTCGGATTCCTGACCGCCACCTTCAAAAAGAACATCGCAGGCATCGGCACGCTCATCATGGTCGTCACCGGGTATGCGACCTACATGAAGCACATCGGCGCTTCGACGAAGTTGGCTTTCACCGCGAGTCGGCTCTTGGGTGGGATCTCGAACAAATATCTGATCCTCTCTGCCTTCTATCTCATCGGTATGTGCCTGAAGCTCGTACTGCCGAGTCAGGCGTCGTTGGCCGTCCTGATGCTTGCGACGGTATTTCCCGTCTTTATGGCTCTGGGAATCCGCCCCATCACGGCGGCCTCTGTGCTGGCACTCCTCTGCCTTGACTATGGCCCGAATGACGGCAGCACCCTCTTCATGGCGAATGTCGCCGAGATGAATGTCGTCGACATGTTCCTGCGCTACCAGTACAAAGTCGTGCTCTCCATCGTCCTTGTGACGGCGTTCCTCATCCCCTTTTACTACCGCTATATGGACCGGAAGGATGCGGCCCTGGCCGATGCGGATGGCGAATTGGGGAGGGGACAGGAAATCGAGGATCCGTCGGTCCCCTTTTTCTATGTGTTCCTGCCGCTCATCCCGCTGGTGCTGGTCTTTGCCGCGCATTTTCTGCCGTCCATCAAGATCGATGTCATCACAGCCAATTTTATCGGCTTTGCCGTGACCTTCGTCTGTGAATTCATCGTCCGGAAAGACAGGAGCCGGATCCCGTCAGATATGGCGGAGATCTTCAAAGGCATGGCGAATGTTTTCGTCTCCGTCGTTGCGATCATCATTTCGGCCTCCGTCTTTGCGGAAGGCATCAAGATCTTGGGCGGCATCACGATCTTCACGAATATGATCTCTGACATGAAGGGAGCGACACTCCTCATCATGGCGATCCTGACCGGGATCACGTATGTCTTCGCCATCATTATGGGGAGCGGCGCGGCTCCTTTCTTCGCCTTCGGCCCGCTGACGCCTGCCGTCGCGGCGAAACTCGGCGTCCCGACGCTGACACTGCTCCTCCCGATGGAACTGGCGACCTCCATCGGCCGAGCCTCGTCTCCTGTCTGCGGAGCCCTCATCGCGATCGCCGGGACTGCCGGACTTGCCCCGATACGCCTTGCCAAACGCACCGCTCCGCTCCTTTTCGTCATGCTCATCGTCGACATGATCGCATCGTACATCTTTACGATGTGAGATTTTAGTGACTAGTGACTGGTGACTAGGGACTAGGGATTCGGAGACGTCAGACCCTCGTATCGTCATTTCGAGCGGAGCGAGAAATCTTTTTCGTTCGCGGTCAAGTGAACGATGATAGGAAATCCTAAACGGGAAACCTGCCATCAAGAGCCCTTCGGGCATCGCCCCATATATATTCGCGGCGAAGCCGCCACCACCATTTCTAATTCCTCATTCGAGCAAAACTTTCATCCACAATCCACGGGCGAACCCCGAACCCCGCATATTATTCCAAGGAGGTATTCTGCTATGATTCCGAAGAAAGTGATTCTTGACTGCGATCCCGGCTCTGATGATGCCATTGCCATGATGCTGGCGATGAAATCGGACGCCATCGACCTCATCGGCGTGACTACGGTGAACGGGAACCGCATCGTGCCAAAAACCACGGAGAATGCGCTGCGTGTGGTGCAGTTCATGAAATCAAGCGTCCCTGTCTATCGCGGATGTGAGGAACCGATCATCTGCAATGAGATCCCGGGGAGAAAGCCCGGCCTTCCTCGCGTGACGCTCAATGACTGTCACGGCGATTTTCTCCCGCTCCCCGAAGCCGAGATCCGGACAGAGAAGGAACATGCCGTCTTCTATCTCGTGAAGAAGCTGATGGAGTCGGAAGGAGATATCTATGTCGCAGCTGTCGGCCCGCTGACGAATCTTGCGATGGCTCTTCGTATAGAGCCGAAGATCGCAGGAAAGATCAAGCAGCTCGTCATCATGGGCGGCGGACACTGCGGCGCCAACGCCAGTCCGGCAGCTGAATTCAATTTCTATGCAGACCCCGAAGCGGCGAAGATCGTCATGGACTCGGCCATCCCGAAGGTCATTCTTCCGCTCGATGCCACCTGGCGTGCGTGCCTCTCCGAAGAAAAATGCAAAGAGCTGGCACAGCTTGGTACACCGGAAGCGAAAGTTGCAGCGGCTCTTGTCCAGAAACGCATCGACAACCTTAAGGTCAATGATGTATCGGAGCATAACTATGTCCTCCGTCACCAGGCAGGGACTGTCGCCGGCGCGATACTCTATCGCTACGATAACCACATGGCCCCCATTCACGATGCACTCGCCATCGCCTACCTCATCAATGAGAATGTCGTGACTGAGCTCGCAGATGCGAATGTAGACATCGACATCGCAGGCGGCCTCTGCGACGGGCGTATGGTGGCCGATTTCCACAATACGAAGAAATGCAAAGCTCCTGTGACGGCGAAGGTCGCTCTCAATTCCGATGCCGGCCTATTCACGGATATGCTCTTCGCGGCGCTGGGGAAATAGGGGAACTGGTGACTGGGAGAGTAAGAGACTGGAAGACATCAGATCCTCGTCACGTCATTTCGAGCGGCAGCGAGAAATCTTTGTCATTCGCGGCCAGGCGGCCGATGTTTGGGACTTCCAAATGGGAAACCTGCTATCCGCAGACCTTCGAGCACCGCCCCGCCCTACCCACTGACCCCATAGAACCCATAGAATCCGCTCCCTCCTCTTTCGTACGCATCAAAGGGTGATACGCCCCACGGGCTGACCCTGAATTTCCAAATAAAAACGCACGACACAGATATACATGTGTCGTGCGTTTTTATTTGCCGGAAATGACAATTTTTTTGGCCCCGAAAACACTATATAGACAGAAGGAGGTGAAGAGAGGTGAATGACATGCTTGAACGGCTGACGGATGGATTCCCCATGAAGCTGATGGGCGGGATCCTTTTCCTGACCCTTGAGAAACAGCTGGCGATGCTCCTGCTTTTTGGTATCCTGATCTTCCTCGATTGTTTCACGCGCTGGATCGCGATCAGTCATGCGCATCTGGTATCCTGCGGCAGGCAGCCGACCTTTCTGGAGGCGGTCTGCGGCATCCGGGAGGCGCGCAGGCAGCGCTTGATCTCCAGTGAGATCATGAAGAAGCGGGGGACGGAGAAGCTCATCCTTTACAACCTCTGCGTGGCAGCGGGGATCGTGAGTGATGCGCTCCTTCAGGAAGCGGGGGCCTCCACGGGCGGTATGGCAGGGATCGTGGTCAGTTACCTTGCCGCGACGGAAGCACTTTCCGTCATTGAGAACCTGTCGGATGCCGGTGTCTCATCCATGACAGAGCTTTTGAAAAAGCTGAGGGGAAGATAGGGACTGGTGGCTAGTGGCTGGTGATTGTGGACTGGTATTGCATTTCCCTGGCATTCAGTCATCAGGGACTCGGCGTTCCGAGTCCCTGATCCCTAATCCCTAGTCACTATTAGTATCAAAAAGGAGAACTTATGTACAACACAGGCATCGATGTATCGGAACACAATGGGGAGATCGACTGGGAGGAGATTCGCCGGGCGGGGATCGCCTTCGCCATCATCCGTCTCGGCTGGGGACGAGGGCATCTGGACCGTCTCTTTTATGAGCATATCAATGGCGCACTCGCCGCCGGGCTGCCGGTCGGAGTCTACTACTACAGCTACGCGGATACGCCAAAGGCGGCGGAGGATGAGGCGTGGTTCACCGTGCATGTCCTCGCAGACTGCGGACTTTCCCCGGAAAAGCTGCCGCTTGGTGTCTGGTATGACATGGAAGATACGGACGGCTGGAAGGCGGCGCGGTGGCTCATGGAGCCTTCGCGCATCACGGCGATGTGCGGTGCGTATGTGGATTCTCTGAAGAGTGCGGGTTATCTTGTCGGGGTCTATGCGAGCTATGACTGGCTGACGCGGATGATCTTTCCGGGGAGAGCTTCCAGCTGGCCCGTTTGGTGCGCGCAGTGGGGAAGGACTTGCGACTTTCCCGAAGCCTTCCTCTGGCAGTATACCGATCAGCTGGATATCGGAGGGCATCGGCTGGATGGGGATAGGATCTTGGGACTCGGGACTAGCCCGCAGGGCATATCGCCGGTTGATTTCGTTTGAAAATTTCGCTTGAATGAGAAATGGTGGTACAGCGCATAAAATATGGAAGCACCGCAGAGTATGGATGGTGGCGATGCCCGAAGATGGCATTTCAGTCACCAGTCACTCGAGGTTCCTAGTCACTAGTCACTAGTCCCCAGTCACTTTTAATCCGTATTTCCTTACATTTTTCCTCTCACTCGCACACCACATCCCACAGATCTTTGAAGCGGATGATACCGTCTTCTGTGCGAAGTCTCCGATAGACGGGATCGACTTCGATGATGGTGGTATGGGTGCAGGCGTAGCCATTTCCTGTAAAATAGGTGATGGCGACAGTGTCGCCCTTCTCAAGCTCGAGCAGGGCATCGTTCAGGGCGCGGGCGCGGTCTTCGGTGATCTCTCTT
Source organism: Dialister sp. i34-0019-2H8 (assembly GCF_042846925.1). Lineage (NCBI taxonomy): Bacteria > Bacillati > Bacillota > Negativicutes > Veillonellales > Veillonellaceae > Dialister > Dialister sp. i34-0019-2H8. The sequence goes on along the minus strand of NZ_BAABYQ010000001.1, from coordinate 2,121,589 downwards.
CGGGCGGCTCGCCGGATCTGGGCGGCCGTCACTTGTTCGGCGTAGCCGCGCAGGCCGTTGAACGGCATGAACTGCGCGGCTCTTTTTCTATCAGGCATGGTGACCTCCTATCAGTGTATTTCTGAGGCGCAGCGTTGCCTTGGGCATATAGTCAATCCCGCGAAGCATGGCATTTTTGCCATGCTTTTTTTTGATCTCGATCATGACCTTCTCGATGGCGCGCTCCTTCGCCTCGGCTTTGGCATCGCTGAAAAGGCTTGTCTCCTCATAGCCTTCGCCGGCGGGCGCGAGACGGCCCAGACTGAGGTTTAGTGAGCGGATGGGGATCTCCCGGCGGACTTTCGCCTCATAGAGCGCAGAGAACGCATGCTGGAGGCGGCTGGGGATGTCGGTCCAGCTGGGCAGGCGGCGGCTTCCGCCGGAGGAGGCGCGCTCTTCTCCTGCGTAGCCGATGCGAAGGCTGATCTCCCTTGCGACCAGCTCTTTTTCCAGAAGCTCTTGGATCAGTGTCTCTGCCATTTCATGGAGAAGGATGCGGGCGTCTTCGGCGGTGTAGTTCGTAAAGAGGATCTGTCCGGCAGAGATCGAGCGGGATCTCGGAGAATAGGTACGGATATCGGACAGCGTGCAGGGCTCACGGCCCCAGGCATGATCGATGAGAGCGGCGGCATTTTTTCCGAAGAGGCGATAGAGCGTCGCCTCAGGGATGCGTGTGATGCCGTATAGGTCGTAGACGCCGATCTTGGCAAGACGGCGCGCGGTGCCGCCTGCGATCTGCCAGATGTCGGTGATGGGACGGTGATGCCACATGATTTCCCGAAAGGCTGTCTCGTCCAAGAAGCCGATGTGTGAGGGGACATGCTTAGCAAGGATATCCATTGCGATCTTGGCGAGGAAGAGATTCGTCCCCACGCCGGCGGTCGCGCAGATGCCGGTCCTTTGGTAGACCTGATTCATGAGGGAGGTCGCCATTTCCACAGGCGTCTTGGCATACATGGCAAGGTAGGGCGTGACATCCATGAAGCACTCATCGATGGAGTAGGGGAAGATGTCCTCCGGCGCGAGAAATTTCAGGTAGATCTTGTAAATCTCGGTAGAAACGTCCATGTAGTGTTGCATCCGCGGCGGTGCGATGAGGTAGGGGATACCGCGCGGGATCTCGAAGAGGCGGCAACGATTCTGGACGCCGAGCGCTTTCAGTGCGGGGCTGACGGCGAGGCAGAGTGCGCCCCTCCCCCGCGCCCGATCGGCAACGACCAGATTCGCCGTGAAGGGATTCAGCCCCCGGTCCACGCACTCGACAGAGGCGTAATAGCTCTTGAGGTCGATGCAGAGGTAGCTTTGATTCATTTCGTTCTCCTTCCTGCTATAAGGATACGCGATAATCTGTTCGCGGACTAGAGAACGCCAGATTAAGAATGAGGAGGGGCAAAAAAACTCACGAGCCGGGAAAGGCTCGTGAGTTTTTTGATCGGTGATGATAGCAGGGCTTTCTACCTTCTGCTCGCCCATTTCCATCCGTAGTACCCGATGACCGTATAGAGGATCACGATCGAGAGATGGCAGGCAAGGAAGAGAAAGAGCGTCGTAGGCGGACGCGCCAGCGAGCGGACGGGAAGGAGCAAGAGACGGCTGCCCAGCGCATACAGGAAGGAACTGTACACACCCGCTGCCGCAAGGATAAGTGCTGAGGCGTGGCTCAAAAAAGAGACTGGTGCGGTATTGGGGATGTGCATCGCCCGTTTCATCTTCGCCCAGATCCCCTGCCAGTGGATGCCGAGATGGAGTCCCATCACAAAGAGCATCAGAAAACCGAAGATGCGGTGCAGTCGATGCACCAAGAGCGGCGGGTGGATATTGAAAATCGGCATCGTGTGCGAGAAGGAGAGCCCCGTCAGCATGACGTCCAGGAAAAGGAAGAGCAGAAGCAGATCGATACCGGTCATGACGATGCGTTGCTTTGGCCAGCGTCCACGAAAGAGGGCACGGTACCACCTCGCATTCCAGATCGTGTGGAGAAGAAAGAGCGCGGTAAAGACAAGGGCTAACATCTCGTGACCGAAATTGTGGACGTAGCGGTAGTCCAGCAGCAGGAGAAAAACAAAGAGCATCGAGGTATCGACAAGCATTCGTCTGTTCATGGCCTCCTCCTTTCAGCGATGAGTGACCACACGCTCCTTCATCCCCAGCATCATATGTGACGTCGCCTCGGCAGCGATCGTCCCGTCTTCTTTTGTGATCTTCGCGCTCATGACGATGAGATGCCCTTTCCGGCGGACCTCCTCGCAGGTGATGAGGACCGTCTCTCCGATAAGGATCGGCTGCCGGAAGCGGCTCTCCATCTTGCCTGTATAGGCGGGGATGCCGTCTTTCAGGAAGAGATAATTACCCATCACCTCATCCATCAGTGTCATGATGAGACCGCCATGCATGCGGTCATTGTAGCTCTGATGCTCTCGTGAGGGGGTGAAGAGGGAGAGGCATCCCTGTGGCAGTGAGAAGAAATGCAGGTGCAGACCGATGGGATTCTCCGTCCCGCAGGCAAAGCACATATTATACGTCGGATTTCTCGGGCATTCGACGAGCGTGATACCACGCCGTTCCTCTTCCCGGCGGAGCAGCGCTGTCTCTTTTTCATTCAGCGGAAATGGATGGTTCATGATAAAGACCTCCTTTATATGTACTATATTATAGCATTATCCCTGTGCTAAAAAACAGCTCCACATGCCCGAACATGTATTTTGGCTTCATCTGCATAAAGAGAACGCCCATTCTGCTTATGCGGATTTCTTATGCCGTGATGCGACGCTTACAGCCATCGAAGGTGATTGGAAAGAGAATGAATGTTCTGCTATTCTGAATGCATCCGGAAATACAAAAGAGAGCGCGCTCCGGAAAGAGAACGCACATGTTCGACGAAAAACAGAATCAGAAAGACATCTGCCGGGCGCTCGCCTGGCAGCACGGGGACAAAGACGCCGCCGAAGCCCTGCTCAAGCAGTACCAGCCCCTCATCCGAAGCATCCGGCAGAACTTCTGCCAAGGCCTTTCCTACGAAGACCTCGAGCAGGAGCTCATCCTTCATTTTTTGGAACAGACCGCCTGCTACGACCCGAAGAAGAATCCGAGCTTTGCCGGCTACATCACGCCCCGTCTCAGGTGGCAGCGGATGAACTGCATCCGCAAGGAAATGACACGTGAAGACCACGAAGAGCTCACCCTGGAAGACCAGGCCGAAGGCACTTCCCTTGACGACTACGGCGAGGCGAAGGCCACGCTCGAAGAAGTCGCCCGCCTCGCCCGTCTCACAAAGAAGCAGAAGCCCGTCTTTTTTCTTTGGATGCAGGGGCTGACGCCCATGGAGATCTCCACCCGCACCGGCGACAGCCTCCCGTCCATCACAAGAAAGAAACAACGAATTCAAAGGCAGCTTTCCAAGTATGCCAAGGAGATCAGGGGATTGGTGGCTGGTGACTAGTCACTCGCAGCTCCTAATCTCTGATCCCTGCTTTCAAACTTTTAGCGGCGGCTTCGCCGCAAATATGTATGGGCGCGAAGCGCCGTTCCTTTTTAGCCTTCCCCGTGTGGGAAAGGCAGTGATACGAGAACAACGCTATCCTCGACACAAAGCCTTCCCCTTGAGGGGAAGGTGGCGAGCGGAGCGAGCCGGATAGGGTACTAGCGGTATGAAAGATAAGTGGGTAAATGCGTCTCAAGTCGACGATATACGAGAGTACCCTATCCACCGCTGACGCGGTCCCCCTTCCCCAATGGGGAAGGCAAAGAGGAATCGTCTCAAGTGCGTCGTTTACGAGAGCACCCGAGCGCCGCCCAAAAAAGAAAGCCAACCCCGCCTCGCTGCGCTCGGCAGCCCCTTCCAAGGGAAGGGGCTCGTGTGGACAAATCCCTCCTTCCTATGGAAGGAGGTGCCCCGAAGGGGCGGAGGTTGGATGGGGAAAGCAGGGGGAAAGCAGGATGAAAGATCAGAGGGGAGATCATTTCAGTTGCGCCGTTTGCGGCAGTACCCGAATACCGCACAGCGGCTTCTTTCCGGGCATTGTCCAAAGCGCGGGAAAGAGGGATTTGCCCGGCGCTTCGCATGGCCTTTGATTTCTCCTAAAATCCTTATAAAAGTCCTTGCAAAGGATCCCCCCCTTATGCTACAATAGTATCAACGCTGGGATGGCCCGGCTTTTTTAAGTGCGAATTTTCTACTTGCACAGACAGCGTGATTTGTGATATACTTATCAAGCATGTTAATTGGCCGTCGGCCGAAGAAAGATGGAATGAGGTGTAAATAATGCGTGAAGGAATTACTCTTGCATGCACAGAATGCAAGCGCCGCAATTATCGTACGAACAAGAACAAAAAGACCACTACCGAACGTGTAGAACTGATGAAATACTGCAAATGGTGCCATAAACACACCCTTCATAAAGAAACCAAATAATTTTTTCTGATTGAACTGGGGTGCGAGCATGGCCAAGGCGAAGCGTAAAACAACAGCTACTAGAACGGAAAAAGCACAGGAAGCAAGCAGCGCATGGAGCCGTTTCTTCAAGGAAACAAAGATGGAAATGAAAAAGGTCATCTGGCCGACAAAGAACCAGATGCTGAACTATACCATCGCGACCATCGTGTCTGTCATCCTCGTATCTTTCCTGATCGTGGCAGTAGACTTCGTATTCGCTGGTCTCTCCAAGTTATTAGTCACTGCGGTAGGCTGAGAGGAGGAGAGCTATGTCTGATATCGAAGCTGAAAACAAAAACTTAAAAGAAGAACAGAGCGAAGTCAGTGCACCGACCGAGATCGGCGCTCCGAGCGTTGGCTCCAAAGATATCCGCTGGTATGTCATCCATACCTACTCCGGCTATGAAAATAAAGTCAAGGATACCCTGACCCGCAAGGTTCATTCCATGGGCATGGATGATACGATCCTCGAGATCCTGCTCCCTCTTCAGGATGAAGAAGAAGAAAAAGATGGGAAGACAAGAGTGGTTGCTCACAAAGTATTCCCCGGCTACCTTCTGATCAAGATGGAAGTCAATGACAGAAGCTGGTATGTCGTCAGAAATACCCCTGGCGTCACCGGATTCGTCGGGACGACCACGAAGCCGATCCCGCTTTCTGACGAAGAAGCAGACCGCATCATTCATGGCATGAATACAAAGAAAGCAGCAGCCGTCGACGTCAAAGCCGGCGATCGCGTCCGTATCACCAAGGGTGTATTCGAAGACCGCACTGCTGTCGTACTCGAAGTCGCTGAAGACAAGACCAAGATCAAGGCTGATATCAGCAATTTCGGAACCACCACTACGATTGAACTGGAAGCCGGTTCTTTTGAACCACTTCCGTGATTCAATATACAGTGGGACTGCCTCGAACTAGGCTCGTCCCACGGTGGGAGGGCCCGTTACAGCCCGTAAGTACCACATTCCAACAAGGACAAGGAGGTGTAACATTATGGCAAAGAAAATCTCTAAAGTTGTTAAACTGCAGGTCGCAGCTGGCAAAGCTACCCCAGCACCGCCAGTAGGCCCGGCCCTCGGCCAGGCAGGCGTCAACATCATGGCCTTCGTTAAAGATTTCAACGATCGCACTGCAAAGCAGGTAGGCCTGATCATCCCTGTAGAAATTACCGTTTTTGAAGATAGAAGCTTTACATTTATTTGTAAAACTCCGCCGGCAGCTGTTCTTCTGAAGAAAGCAGCCGGACTCGAAAAGGCTTCTGGTGAACCGAACAAGAACAAAGTCGGCAAAGTCACCAAAGCACAGGTCAAGGAAATCGCTGAAACAAAGATGCCAGACCTGAACGCTAACACTGTAGAAGCAGCTATGCGCCTGATCGAAGGCACAGCTCGTTCTATGGGCATCGAAGTTGTAGACTAAGACTGACCCATTCGTGGCAGGGTAGAACCCCAAAGACCACATAGGAGGAAACAATGGCAAAACTGACAAAGAAACAGAAAGCCGCAGCAGCCATCGTTGACAGTCATAAGCTCTATGACATCGACGAAGCTGTAAAGCTTGTGAAAGAAGCAGCATCCGCAAAGTTCGATGAAACTGTAGAAGTTGCTTTCAACCTGAATATCAACCCGAAATACGCTGATCAGCAGCTCCGCGGCGCTACCGTACTTCCTGCAGGCACCGGCAAATCCAAGAAGGTTCTCGTATTTGCTAAAGACCACAAGGAAGACGAAGCAAAAGCAGCAGGCGCTGACTACGTAGGCGGAAAAGAACTGGCCGACAAGATCATGCAGGGCTGGATGGACTTTGACGTCGTAGTAGCTACACCGGACATGATGGCTGTCGTAGGTCGTCTGGGCCGTGTACTCGGACCGAAAGGCCTCATGCCAAACCCGAAGGTTGGCACCGTCACCATGGATGTGACCAAGGCTGTCAACGAAATCAAAGGCGGCAAGGTACAGTATCGTACAGATAAAGCCGGCAACGTCCAGGTCATCATCGGCAAAGTATCCTTTGACGAAGACAAACTGAAACAGAACCTGCTCGCTATCTACAATACCATCCTCAAAGCTCGTCCTTCCACTGTAAAGGGCGTCTACATGAAGAGCCTCACCATCAGCTCCACCATGGGCCGTGGCATCCACCTCGACCTCACCAAAGTGGTAGCAGTAAAAGCATAATTTTACCTATTTACACTTAGCTTAAGACCGGCGGTAAGACATTTTAAAGGGCGTAGCCCGCCTCCCGAGGCTGAGTACTGCAAAGCCAGTACACGACCTCGCGGAATGCGAGGTCGTTTTAGCTAACGTGATAAATAATAAAATCCCATAGCAGAGGAGGTGTACTATGAGCGAAGAAAAGTATGAAGTTAGAATTCGTCCGGAAAAAGAAGCCATCGTTGCAGAAATGAAAGAAAAACTGGCTTCCCAGGGCGTAGTTTTGGTATCCTTCAACAAACTGGACGTAAAGAATGCGACACTTCTCCGTCGTAAATTCCTTGCACACGGTGTTGAATACAAGGTTATCAAAAACACACTGACCCGCATCGCAGCTGACGAACTCGGTCTGGAAGGTCTTGATGATCTGCTCGCTGGCCCGAATGGTCTTGCAACCTGCAAAGACGATCCGGTCGCACCGGCAGCAGCTCTGAAAGAATTCTTCAAAGAAACCAAGAGCGAAGCTATCGTTGTCAAAGCTGGCGTCCTCGACGGCAAAGTCATCGACGCAAAAGCTGTTCAGGCACTGGCAGACCTGCCGTCCAAAGAACAGCTGCTGGGTATGGTCGCAGCGACCCTGCTGGCTCCGATCACCGGACTGGCACGTGCCCTCAACGGCAACATCCAGAACCTCGCATATGCTCTCGAAGCACTGCGTAAACAGAAAGAATCTGCGTAAGATCTACGCATAAAACTATTCCATGGAGGAAACAAAAATGACTAACGAAGAAATCCTTAATGCCATTGCAGAAATGTCTGTACTCGAACTGTCCGAACTCGTAAAAGCTATCGAAGATAAATTCGGCGTATCCGCAGCAGCTCCTGTAGCTGTAGCAGCAGCAGCAGCTCCGGCAGCAGCAGCTGAAGAAGAAAAATCTGAATTCGACGTTATCCTCAAAGACGTTGGCGCTCAGAAGATCCAGGTCATCAAAGCCGTTCGTGAAATCACCGGCCTCGGCCTGAAAGACGCTAAAGCACTCGTTGACGGCGCTCCGAAAGAAGTAAAGACCGGCGTTGCTAAAGCTGAAGCTGAAGAAATGAAGAAGAAACTCGAAGCAGCTGGCGCTACCGTAGAAATGAAATAATTGCGGCTAAGCTAAAAGCTCGAGAAGATCGGACTCCGTATGGAGTCCGATCTTTTTTATTTACTGAAAACAGCCCGTGAAAATGGGAATGTCTTCTGCGTCCAAGCCTTGCAATGAAAATGCGTGCATGAATGGGCGCGGGGCGTTACAATACATAGATAGGAAAGGTATGCGCAGATGATTGGAGCGTTTCCTTCATTCCCTGAGATGTCAGAGGCGCTTTCGAAGGAGAAGATGTATGGATAAGCAAGGATTTTCGGTAAGTGAGGTCAATCAGTACCTGAAGCAGCTGCTGGAATCGCAGAGCGATCTGCATCATATTCCGGTGCTGGGAGAGGTATCGAATTTCAAGCGGTATACATCGGGGCATTGCTATTTCACGCTGAAGGATGAGAAGTCGGCGCTGAAGTGCGTCATGTTCAAGAGCAGTGCGGCGCACCTGTCTTTCACTCCGCGGAATGGGGAGAAGGTCGTGGCTCTCGGCTCGATCTCGGTCTATGAAAGGGACGGGGTGTACCAGCTCTATGTGACTGCGATGCGCCGGCAGGGGATCGGGGATCTGATGCAGGCGTATGAGGCGCTGAAGGAGAAGCTCACGAAGGAAGGACTTTTTGATGAGTCTCGGAAGAAGGCGCTGCCTCGTCTGCCGCGGGCGATCGGGATCATCACGTCGCCTTCAGGGGCGGCGGTGCATGATATCATCACGGTGTCGCGGCGGCGGAACAAGGGCGTGAAGCTCATCCTGTATCCGGTGAAGGTGCAGGGGGAGGAGGCCGCAGGAGAGATCGTGCATGCGATCGATTTCTTTCAGCGGAATCACTTGGCAGATCTTCTGATCGTTGGGCGCGGCGGCGGCTCGATCGAGGATCTGTGGGCCTTCAATGAGGAGCCAGTGGTGCGCGCCATCGCGGCATCGAAGATCCCGATCATCAGCGCTGTGGGGCATGAGACGGATGTCACATTATCGGACTTTGCGGCAGATGCGCGGGCAGCGACGCCTTCGCAGGCTGCGGAGTTTGCGGTCATCGATGTGGCGGCGTATAGAAATGGCATCGCCTTTTATTTGGACAAGGCGGCAAAGCTGCTGGAAAAAAAGATCCATGAGAACGCACAGCTGGCAGACAGTCTGCAGCAGGAGCTCGCGCAGGCGATGGAGGCGGAGCTGGATGCGAAGAAGCACAGGCTATCGCTCATGGCGGCGAAGCTCTCGGCGCTGAGCCCGCTGACGGTGCTTTCCCGCGGGTACACCATCACGACCGCAGCGGGGCATAGAGCCGTGCAATGCGTATCGGATGTATCGGTGGGAGACACGATCAGGACGACAGTGGCGGATGGGACGATCTCCTCCGTTGTATCAGGGATAGAAAAGGAAAGGGTGTAGGTCATGGAAACGGAGAAAATGTCATTCGAAGAGGGGCTGCAGAGCTTGAAGAATCAGGTTGCAATGCTGGAAAAGGGAAATCTTCCGCTGGATGAGGCACTGAAGGTTTTCCGCGATGCCGTCGACGTCGGACGCTTCTGCAATAAAAAGCTGGAGATGGCAGAGACGGAAGTGCAGAAAATCGTGGAGGATGCCAATGGCTTCACGCTCGAGGATTTCGAGGAGAAATAGAGAGTCTATGGGGATACATCCTCACCCGGAGTGAGGAAAACACAAGGCTGCGATATGGGGATACCGCTTTTCTCGACACAAAGCCTTCCCCGCGTGGGGAAGGTGGCGAGCGGAGCGAGCCGGATAGGGTTCTAGCGGTATGAAAGAGAGCGGGGAGAGATCGTCTCAAGTCGACTCAAAAGGAAGCCAACCCCGCCTCGCTGCGCTCGGCAGCCCCTTCCAAGGGAAGGGGCTCGCGTGGTTATTCCCTCCTTCCTATGGAAGGAGGTGCCCCGAAGGGGCGGAGGTTGGATGGGGATGCCGTTATCCCCGAAACAACGCCTTCCCCGCGTGGGAAAGGTGGCGAACGGAGCGAGCCGGATAGCGTTCTAGCGGTATGAAAGAGAGGGGAAGACGATCGTCTCAAGTACGTCGTTTGCGAGAGCACCCTATCCACCGCTATTTCCGACACAAAGCCTTCCCCTAGGGAAGGCTGACGATACGAGGATCGCATCAGCTCATAAGGCCCTCAGGCATCGCCCCCCTATATATTCGCGGCGAAGCCGCCACCTTCATTCCTCTGCCTTATTCGAGCAGAGCTTTCATTGGTCATCCAGGGACAGCACGCCCTATGAGCGATCCCTCGAACCCATTTTCAGATATAAAGGAGAAAAATCTATGCGTATAGCTATTTCCGCGCCGATCAAGAAGGATTTCCAGAAAGAAGCCGAAGCGCTCTTTCCGGACTGCCAGCTCCTTTGGATGGAAGATCTGCCCGAAGAGGAGAGGGATAGCGCCATTCGCACCGCCGATGTCGTACTCACACACAATATCGTGGGTGACCTCACCAAAGAAGAGCAGCAGCTGCTGGGGCATCCGCGTATGGTACAGACGACGCGGACGGGCGTCGACCATCTGTCTATGGCAGCACTTCCTTCAGACATGAAGCTCTACTGCAATGCCGGCGGCTGGGCGCGCGGCATCGCAGAGTCGACGGTGGGGATGATCATCGCGCTGAACCGCTGCCTGAGAGAGCAGCTCCGTGACTTGCAGCAGGGCGAATTTCATATCCTTGGCTACCACCAGAAGAGCCTCGCCGAGCAGACCGTGCTGATCGCGGGCTTTGGCGGGATCGGGGAAGCTGTGGCTCGCGTTCTCCATCCCTTCGGCTGCCGCCTCGAAGCGGTGTCTAGGCATCAGCCGCAATCGCCCTTGCTTCAGGCGGCCTATACGATGAAGGACTTCGATCACGCGCTCGCTACGGCAGATGTGCTGGTGCTCGCACTTCCTCACTCAAAGGAGACTGACCGTCTCATCGATGCGCGCCGTTTGTTCCTGATGAAGAAGGACGCCATGATCGTTGACGTATCCCGCGCGGGTCTGATCGACCATGAGGCACTGCTCGACCATGTCAGAGATCATCCGGATTTCCACGTCGCGATGGATGTCTGGTGGGGCGAGCATGACCAGTATCCGAAAGACGGCGACCCGATCCTCCGCTATCCGAATGTGATCGGCAGCGCGCACAATGCAGAGATGAACAGCCGCTGCAATGAAGAAGCGATCCGAAATTCACTCCTCAATATCCGTGCTTTCCTCGATGGCAGGCCGGTCAAAGGCTATATCCGCAAAGAGGAATACCTCTGGCAGGGCGGTCTTGCCCTCGGCGGTGATGCGGAAGGACATTAGACAATGAATGCAGCGGATTTCCGCCGGAAAATGCATGCCGATCAAAGAGGCGCAGGATGCTCCCTGCGCCTCTTTGGCTTGCCCTCGTAAGGGCAATGCTGGTTGTGGATGATGGCACAAGGATAACACCGCTTTCCCTGCATGGGGAAGGCAAAGAGGAGGCAGCTTGGCCGTAAAAAAGGAAGCCAACCCCGCCTCGCTGCGCTCGGCAGCCCCTTCCAAGGGAAGGGGCTCGCGTGGACACTCCCTCCTTCCTATGGAAGGAGGTGGCCCGAAGGGGCGGAGGTTGGATGGGGAAGCGGTATCCCCGAAACAAAGCCTTCCCCGCGTGGGGAAGGTGGCGAGCGAAGCGAGACGGATAGGGTTCTAGCGGTATGAAAAAGAGCGGGAAAGATCGTCTCAAGTGCGCCGTTTGCGAGAGCACCCTATCCATCGCTGGCGCGGTCCCCCTTCCCCAATGGGGAAGGCAACGAAACGAGAATACCGCTTTTCTCGACACAACGCCTTTCCTGATGGGGAAGGCAAAGAGGAGGCGGCTTCGCCGCAAAAAAGGAAGCCAACCCCGCCTCGCTGCGCTCGGCTGCCCTTTCCAAGGGAAGGGGCTAGCATGGACACTCCCTCCTTCCAGAGGAAGGGGGGGGAGAATGCCGCCTCACAGACTTCCCACGAAGAAGGCTTACGATACGAGAATGCCGTTTTCCCCATATTGTCATTTCGAGCGAAAGCGAGAAATCTTTTTCGTTTGCGGTCAGGCAAAGGATGTGAGGATAGCGGCGAGCGGGAAGCACCGTGCTTCCAGCGAATCGGAAGGACGGTGTTTCATGCAGACAGCATTACGAAAGAAAACGGAAACGGGAAACGAAAAAGATCCCTCGGCTGCGCTCGGGATGACGAAACGAGGAAACGCCTCTTTCCATTCCTTTTCAACCTGCTGCGAAAGCCAACCCCCGCCTCGCTGCGCTCGGCAGTCCCTTCCAAGGAAAGGGGCTCGCGAGGTCATTCCTGCACTTGTCAACAAAAATTGGACACGAAACTAAAAAAATTAGGCATAAAAATTGAATACTTGTACAAGATACAGTGAATCTTCCAACATCGTCTCGGGAACCGCCAGACACTTTATGCCAACTACAACTTGAATAAGTTCAGCATTTAGAAATATGGCGTTCTCGGTACTGCTTCGGCGTCAAGTAGCCCAATGTATAGGCTGGCCTATATTCGTTAAAGAAATGGATGTAATCATCCACCTCTTCCGCGATGGACTTCTCTCCGGTCACGTGCAAGTCCATGAACATCTCGGCCTTAATCCATCCATTGACAGATTCCATTGCAGCGTTATCTGTCGGCGTTCCGGCACGTGACATCGACCGGGTAATGCCGTACATGGGCAGCAGGTCGTTGTAGGCCTTAGATGCGTAGACAGATCCCTGGTCCGTGTGCAGGATCATTTGGTGTTCTGGATGTTGCTCCTTCCATGCAATCAGATCTCTCAGCCCACTGATATAGGTCATGCGGTCGCCACGCTTTGCCGAAAGGGAATAGATGACAATCTCATTGTTCCAGAGATCCGTGTAAAGAGTCAGTTCGTAGTAGGCGCCCTTCACATAAAACGCTGTCATATCGCTCACGATGCACTGCATCGGCCCGTCAATCTGCATCTCTGACAGGAGCAGATTTGGGAATATCCGTGCCGGATCTCCAGCCTTCTTGTAGCGGTAATGCTTGGACTTGCTCTTGATTCCCGCAATCTTGCAACACTTATGAGCATAGGGGTCAGACAGGACAATGTTTTTGTCTAGGCGTATCTTGGCATTCAGCCAGCGGTAACCATGCGACGGATACTTCGAGTGGTATTCTTGAAACAGCCTGACATTGCTTGCAAGGTTCTTCTCTCTTTCCGAAGGATGGGAGAGATGCTTCTTCCATGCGTAGAAACTGCTCCGCTGGATGCCCATTGCTTTACATAGGATCTTTACTGGGATTTCTCCTGACAGCTCCATAATCACTTGGTAGTCTTGCTGGCGTATAGAATTACCGTACCATCTCCCTTCACCTCGTATCCTTTTTTTAACCTTGCTTCTGTGATCCTGGCCTTGATCAGCTCCTGGATCAATTCCTCCTTTGTCATAGATTTCAGTTCATCCAGCTCTACCGGCTCTTTCTTGAAAGAGAGTGCGCCGATGGATCTCTGACCGTGTTTGGGCGGCAGCCGATTGACATCCCGATACATTCTCATGTAATTCCGTGCGGTCTGCTCACTAATGCCATATTCTTCCGCGGCTTCATACCGACTTATTTCGCTGTAGTAAATTCGTCGACCGATGTCCAATCTTTGTTCTTTCGTGTACTTCATGGCAAACCTCCTGTCCAGTAAGGGGGACACTCTGTCCAGCGCTTATTTTGCACTGCCTATGCAGTGTACACTGTATGTCTAAAGATTACCCCCTCTGTGTCCAATTTTAGTTTACCACTTCATTCCCTCCTTCCTATGGAAGGAGGTGCCCCGAAGGGGCGGAGGTTGGAGGGGGAAAGCGGTATTTCCGTATCACAGCCTTCCCCGCGGGAGACGGGGCGCGGTATCCATTTCTCATTCACAAATTTCCATCTATCCATGATATAATAAAGTGTATTATGGAGGAATTATATATGAACGAAGCTACACAGAAAAATACAGCTCTCACTCTGCCGCTCGCAGCAATGAGAGATATTGCTATTTATCCGAAAATGACGGTCAGTGTCGACATTGGCCGTGATGCATCCGTCGCTGCCGTACGTCTTGCGATGCGCCGTGACCGCTACCTTGTCTGCGTGATGCAGAAGGATGGGAAGAAAGAAGACATCGACCTTTCGAACCTGTACGAATACGGCACGGTGGTGAAAGTGAACCAGATGCTTCAGCTGCCCGGCGGACTCGTTCGCATTCTGGTGGAAGGCGTCTCCCGTGTGCATGTAGTGCATGCGGAGATGAAAGAGACCTGCATCTCTGCAGAAGTAGACGATGCAGAGGAATACACCGAAGATCCCCTCAAGGCCGAGGCGTATCGGCGTCTGCTCATCAAGAATTTCTTTGAATGGATGAGAAATACAGGCAAGGGGATGCAGGAAGACCAGATGAACCAGCTGAAACAGATCGATGATCCCGGAGAGACCGCTGATTTCATCTCCTCGCAGCTCCTGCTTGCACCGAAGAAGCGGCAAGAAATCTTAGAGACATTAGGCGTCATCGAACGACTGAAGATCGTCAGCGAGTGCGTGGATCGTGAAGTCGCCATCGGCGAGCTGGAAAGCGACATCAATCAGGAAGTCAGAAAGCGGATGGACAAGGAGCAGCAGGACTATTTCCTGCGCACGAAAGTGAAGACCATCCAAGACCGCTTGGGCGACACCGTAAGTCAGCAGAAGGAAGCGGAAGAATACCGTGAGAAGCTGAAAGCCTCTGCCATCCCCGAAGAAGAGAAGGGAAAGCTCGAGAAGGAGATCGACCACCTCGCCGCGATGCCGCCGATGATGGCGGAGACTGCCGTAGCCAGGAACTATCTGGACTGGGTCTTTGACCTGCCATGGGGCAAGGAAAGCGAAGACATCCTCGACCTTTCGCATGCGAAGGAGATTCTTGACGAAGACCATTACGGCCTGACCAAGATCAAAGAGCGCATCCTCGAATACCTCGCCGTCCGTGTACTCGCTCCCGATGCCAAAGCACCGATCATCTGCTTTGTAGGGCCGCCAGGTGTTGGCAAGACATCACTCGCACAGTCCATCGCACGCTCCATGGGCAGGAAATTTGCCCGCATCGCCTTAGGCGGCGTCCATGATGAAGCGGAAATCCGCGGACATCGCCGCACCTACATCGCAGCGATGCCCGGACGATTCATCGAAGCCATCAACCAGGCACAGACGAAGAATCCACTCATTCTCCTCGACGAGATCGACAAAGTCTCCTCTGACTTCCGCGGTGACCCTGCCTCGGCCCTCTTAGAAGCTCTCGATCCAGAGCAGAACAAAGCCTTCCACGACAACTACATCGACATTCCTTTCGACTTCTCGAAAGTCTTCTTCCTTGCGACAGCGAACTCCGTCGCCACCATTCCACCGGCTCTCTTAGACCGCATGGAACTCATCGAGCTCTCCGGCTACACCGAAGAAGAAAAGCTGGAAATCGCAAAGAAATACCTCGTACCCCGCCAGAGAGAAAGAAACGGCCTCAAAGCGAAAGACATCAATTTCACTCCGGCCCTTCTCCGCCGCGTCATCCGGAGCTACACCAGAGAAGCCGGCGTCCGCAATCTGGAACGCACCATCGGCGCTCTCTGCCGCAAAGTTGGTAAAAAAATCGTTCTTGCCGATGACAGCCTGCCGACACTGACCGCCAAGACCATAGAAAAATATCTTGGCCCCGTGAAATACATGCCCATGTCCGAAGAACACAGCGATATGGTCGGCCGCGTGAACGGTCTTGCATGGACCGCCGTCGGCGGCGAAGTCCTCGACACCGAAGCCGTCACCATCAAAGGCAAGGGTCACCTCATCTTGACCGGACAGCTCGGTGACGTCATGAAAGAATCTGCTGAGACCGCCTATACCTACATCCGAAGCCGCGCCAAAGCACTCGGGCTCGCCGAAGACTTCTATGAGACACTCGATACACACATCCACCTTCCGGAAGGCGCCGTACCGAAAGACGGCCCATCCGCCGGTATCACCATGGCCACCGCACTCGCCAGTGCCTACACCGGACGCAAAGTCAGAGGCGATACCGCCATGACCGGAGAGATCACCCTCACCGGCGAAGTTCTCCCCATCGGCGGGCTCAAGGAGAAGGTGCTTGCTGCCAGCCAGTTCGGGATCAAGCAGATCCTCCTTCCGGAAAAGAACAAACGTGACCTCGATGAGATCCCCAAATCCGTCCGCGATCAGCTCCACTTCGTCTGCGTCAAAAACGTCGATGAAGTCCTCGAACATGCGCTGGTGAAATAGGGGCTGGGATTCCTGGACTTTTGTACGCAGCACCATCCTTACATGAAATCATAGCAACGACGAACAAAGCCTTCCCCGCGTGGGGAAGGTGGCGAGCAAAGCGAGCCGGATAGGGTTCTAGCGGGATGAAAGAGAGCGGGAAAATGCGTCTCAAGTCGACGATATACGAAAGCACCCTATCCACCGCTGACGCGGTCCCCCTTCCCCAATGGGGAAGGCTGCGATACGAGAATGCCGTTTTCCCCATATTGTCATTTCGAGCGAAAGCGAGAAATCTTTTTTGTTCGCGGTCAGGCAAAGGATGTGAGGATAGCGGCGAGCGGGAAGCACCGTGCTTCCAGCGAATCGGAAGGACGGTGTTTCATGCAGACAGCATTACGAAAGAAAACGGAAACGGGAAACGAAAAAGATCCCTCGGCTGCGCTCGGGATGACGAAACGAGGAAACGCCTCTTTCCATTCCTTTTCAACCTGCTGCGAAAGCCAACCCCGCCTCGCTGCGCTCGGTAGCCCCTTCCAAGGGAAGGGGGGAGAATGCTGCCTCACAGACTTCCCACGAAGAAGGCTTACGATACGAGAATGCTGTTTTCCCCATATTGTCATTTCGAGCGAAAGCGAGAAATCTTTTTCGTTTGCGGTCAGGCAAAGGATGTGAGGATAGCGGCGAGCGGGAAGCACCGTGCTTCCAGCGAATCGGAAGGACGGTGTTTCATGCAGACAGCATTACGAAAGAAAACGGAAACGAAAAAGATCCCTCGGCTGCGCTCGGGATGACGAAACGAGGAAACGCCTCTTTCCATTCCTTTTCAACCTGCTGCGGAAGCTAACCCCGCCTCGCTGCGCTCGGCAGCCCCTTCCAAAGGAAGAGGCTCGCGTGGATACTCCCTCCTTCCTATGGAAGGAGGTGCCCCGAAGGGGCGGAGGTTGGATGGGGAAAGCGGTATTTCCGACACAAAGCCTTCCCCGCGTGGGGAAGGTGGCGAGCGGAGCGAGCCGGATAGGGTTCTAGCGGGATGAAAAAGAGCGCAGGAGATCGTCTCAAGCAGGCGATATACGGCCCGAATACCGCTGTGCATCCCTAAGCATCCATTTTCTGAAACCAATGAGTGATTCTTAAAGGAACGCTGACTCCATCGCAGGATCGGTGCTTCCATAGAAAGGAGCTGTCCTATGGCAGAGATCAAAGACATCACCAAATTTCATATATTTTCCTCCGCCTACTTTGCCTCGGCGGTGAACCGTTCCCAGTACGTGACAGACGGCAAGAAAGAGATCGCCTTCATCGGCCGTTCGAACGTAGGCAAATCCTCTCTCATCAATTCCCTCACCGGAAGGAAGAAGCTCGCCTACGTCAGCCGCGAACCCGGCAAGACACGCACCATCAACTACTACGCCATCCAGTCTAGGCGCATAGAGAACGAAGAAGAACAGCGACAGGACTGGTACCTCGTAGACCTCCCCGGCTACGGCTTCGCAAAGACCAGCCAGGAAAACAAAGACAGCTGGTCTTCCTTCATTGACGAATATATGAAGAAATCCCCCGGCCTCATCATGATCGGTCTGCTGCTCGACCTTCGGCACCCGGGACTCCCCATCGACCTCAAAGCCTTCGACTGGCTGAAAAAAGCCGGCATCCCCATCCAGATCATCGCTACCAAGGGCGATAAACTCAGCCGCAACGACCTCAAAAAGAACCTCATGCAGATGAAGAAGCTCTTCCCCACCGCCTCCCTGCCCCTCGCCTACTCCTCGCTCACCGGAGAAGGACGCGATGCCCTGCTCGAAGTGATCGAGAGAAAGATCTGTGAGTAGGGGATGGTAACTAGTGACTAGGGATTGGGGACTAGAGATTAGTAGCTGGTATAGCGATTGGTTAACTTCTGGACTTAGTGAGAAGCGATGGAATGTCTTGGCTCCCCATCGGGGGAGCTGCCCGAAGGGCTGAGGGGGCTACGTAGCGGTATTGCATGAAAGTGTTGGAATATCGATAGCATCGGACTATTCAACATAGCACGCTATACCGCTAGTATGCCCCTATCGCCTTCGGCACTTCCCCCGAAGGGGGAAGCAAGTCGCTACGACGCTAATTCTGACTACATTTGTATGTCGATTGAAAGTCCTCTTAATTGAAATACGCAATACTAATCCCTAACCCCTAGCTACTAATAAGGAGAAACCATGAAGAAACTCATACTGACCCTGTTGCTCGCCATCGCGTGTGTGCCCGCATGGGCCGCACCATGGGATGCTCCGAATTCCTTTGAGATCGTGAAGGAAAGCTCTTGGGACTACCGGACCGCCCGCACCCTCACCGAAGAAGGGAAAGCACCCGCCTACACCACCGCCTTCTTTGACAAAACACTCACCCGCTACGAGATCGCCAGCGTCGTGAAGAACATTCTGGAATCCGTCCCTGCCAAAGACCAGACAGAAGACATGGCAAGACTCAAGAAGGAATACACCCGCGAACTTGAAGCGCAGGGCTACCGCGAAAAGAAAAAGAAAGAAGAGCGAAAGCCCATCCTGGAAATCAGCGGAGACACCCGCGTCCGCTACAAAAACGACAGCGGAAGCGACGCCCGCGCCCGCGTGAATACCACCTGGCACATCGGAAAGACCGACATTGTGGCTGGAGGCAGCGCAGAGAAAGACATGTAAAAAAGGGGCTGTGAAGAAATGAGTATTCATTTCTTCACAGCCCCTTTTTACTTTGCTTTCATTTGGTTCAGGGTTCAGGGTTCAGGGTTCAAGGTTCAAGGTTCAGGGTTCAAGGTTCAGGGTTCAGGGTTCAGGTGGCGGCTTCGCCGCCTTTTTTAGAAGATGGTATTCTCGTATCGCAGCCTTCCCCTCTAGGGCAATGCTATTAAGTTAAGGAAATCGTTAGCTACGTAACGTCTTGCTTCCCCCTTCGGGGGAAGTGCCGAAGGCAATAGGGGCATGCCAGCGGTATAGCGTACTATGTTGAATAGTCCGAGGCTATCGATATTCCAACACTTTCATGCCATACCGCTACGTAGTCCCCCTCATCTCACTTCGTTCGAAATGGCGTCTCACTGGATTTTCGCGTCGCTTCACTCCTAAAAATCCAGTTCGCTTGCACAACCCCTTCGGGGAGCCAAGAACGTTCTGCCGCTTAACTTAACAGCCTTCCCCTCTAGGGGAAGGTGCCCGAAAGGGGCGGATAGGGCGACTATGGCATGAAAGACAGCTGGGATAAGGTTCCCGGTCACTCCTATGAGAGCTGCAAGTTCCCCGCGGCAGATGGAACGCGAAAATGAGATGATCGTTATTTCACATTGCCTTTTTGATTGCCTGTTATGAGTGCACTTCCGCACACTCCGTCAAAGTGATATGAGCCTTGGCAGCGATCCGTCTGACCTCATCCTCGCTGCAGCTGGACATGGATACGATGAACGATAAAGGCATTTTGGCTTTCAACAGGCGCAAAACGAATTCATTGGCGGCATTCTGCCAGCCTTTTTTCTCGCCTCTGATCTCGCCTCTGATTTCGCCCCGCTTTTCGCCGAGTTCCATTCCTCTGCGGTATACGCCTACACTCAAGTTGCACATGGTTATTCCGCACTTTCTGTCAAAGAGATATTCGCCTTGGCAGCGATTTGTCTGACCTCATCCTCGCTGCAGTTGGACATGGATACGATGAACGATAAAGGCATTTTGGCTTTCAACAGACGCAAAACGAATTCATTGGCGGCATTCTGCCAGCCTTTTTTCTCGCCGAGTTCCATTCCTCTGCGGTATACGCCTACACTCAAATTGCACATGGTATCCACCATCCCTTCTTCTTTACTTTCCAATTCGATCTGGTACTTTTCTTCCAAGACTTTTTTCTTATAAGCAGCTGATTCATCGGATTTGAATAAATCATACAGCATGCGCAGCAGACGATTTCGTATATGGCGGCGGTCATTTCCGATATAGACCATGACGATTTGTTGCAGGTCATAATGGAGGCGCGCCTCACGGATGCTGCCGTACTCAGTGATTTCCTGCGTCACATAGCGGGTGATGCCGCTCTTTCCTTGCGGCGTATCCATACACAGCCAGATGCTGTACACCTTGCGGATTTTCTCGTAGTGTGAATGGTCAAATTCCACACCGTTCTGCGAGGAAATCAGGCGGCTGCCGTAGTAGAGTGCCCGCTTGATCATGGGATAGGATACATCGGAGCTTTGCTGCGCCTCCACATTGATGATGAGCGTCAGCGGATCGCCGCCAGGAGTGACAGCTTGGAACCGGATGTCGAATGTCGTGACACCTTCAGACACCGTTTTTTCCTCGGCGTTTTCCCCGCGGATTCGGAGACTGTTCGTCATATCTGGGTGCACCGGTACCTCAGCCACTTCAGGCGTACCGATGATGCAGTGCGTCTTGATCTCTTGCAGGTCCGTGTCTTTGAATTCCTTCACACAGTATTTGAGGATCCACGAGAGGATGCTCCTCGTCGCGATGAGTTTTTTCGCCACCGCATCATAGGCAGGGTTGCGGCCATCCAGATACGTGTCGGGCGTTGTTTCCATCATCGGCTCACCTCCCTTCCTTCCTCTCTATTTTATCATACCTTGGGAAGGTGGCGATACGAGGATGGCGCTTTTCTCGCATCGTCAAAGCGAATACGGTATACGTGGAAAAAGAATAACGACGGACAAAGCCTTCCCCAATGGGGAAGGCTACGAAACGGGGATGCCGCTTTTCTCGTATCGCCAAAGCGAATACACGTATATGTGGAGAAAAAGAATAACGACGGACAAAGCCTTCCCCGCGTGGGGAAGGTGGCGAGCGAAGCGAGCCGGATAGGGTACTAGCGGTATGAAAAAGAGCGGGAAAGATCGTCTCAAGTGCGCCGCTTGCGAGAGCACCCGAGCGCCGCTGGCGCGGTCCCCCTTCCCCAATGGGGAAGGCTTACGATACGAGAATGCCGTTTTCCCTATATTGTCATTTCGAGCGAAAGCGAGAAATCTTTTTCGTTTGCGGTCAGGCAAAGGATGTGAGGATAGCGGCGAGCTGGAAGCACCGTGCTTCCAGCGAATCGGAAGGACGGTGTTTCATGCAGACAGCATTACGAAAGAAAACGGAAACGGGAAACGAAAAAGATCCCTCGGCTGCGCTCGGGATGACGAAACGAGGAAACGCCTTTTTTCCATTCCTTTTCAACCTGCTGCGGAAGCCAACCCCGCCTCGCTGCGCTCAGCAGCCCCTTCCAAGGGAAGGGGCTTGCGTGGACACTCCCTCCTTCCTCTGGAAGGAGGGAGAATGCCGCCTCACAGACTTCCCACGAAGAAGGCTTACGATACGAGAATGCCGTTTTCCCCATATTGTCATTTCGAGCGAAAGCGAGAAATCTTTTTCGTTTGCGGTCAGGCAAAGGATGTGAGGATAGCGGCGAGCGGGAAACACCGTGCTCCCAGCGAATCGGAAGGACGATGTTTCATGCAGACAGCATTACGAAAGAAAACGGAAACGGGAAACGAAAAAGATCCCTCGGCTGCGCTCGGCAGCCCCTTCCAAGGGAAGGGGCTCGCGTGGACACTCCCTCCTTCCTATGGAAGGAGGTGCCCCGAAGGGGCGGAGGTTGGATGGGGAAAGCGGTGTGAAAAAGAGCGGGGGAGATCGTCTCAAGTGCGCCGCTTGCGAGAGCACCCGAGCGCCGCTGACGCGGTCCCCATTCCCCAATGGGGAAGGCAACGATACGAGAATGCCGCTTTCCCCGCATTGTCATTTCGAGCGAAAGCGAGAAATCTTTTTCGTTCGCGGTCAGGCAAAGGATGTGAGGATAGCGGCGAGCGGGAAGCACCGTGCTTCCAGCGAATCGGAAGGACGGTGTTTCATGCAGACAGCATTACGAAAGAAAACGGAAACGGGAAACGAAAAAGATCCCTCGGCTGCGCTCGGGATGACGAAACGAGGAAGCGCCTCTTTCCATTCCTTTTCAACCTGCTGCGGAAGCCAACCCCGCCTCGCTGCGCTCGGCAGCCCCTTCCAAGGGAAGGGGCTCGTGTGGACACTCCCTCCTTCCTATGGAAGGAGGTGCCCCGAAGGGGCGGAGGTTGGATGGGAATGTCGCTATCCCATGCTGTGATCCCTAATCCCTAATCCCTAGCTACCAGTCCCCAGTCCCCAGTCACTAGTCACTAAAATGACCACTTTTGCAGAATTTCGACCACTTTTGCAGTGAAAGGCACCGCAGGGGACAGATTTCCCGTATTCTGAGGGCATAGAAAACTCCGACATCCGGCACGGAGAAAATGTTCATTGCTTTTCGCAAAGGGGGAAATCATCATGAACAACATCTACAAAGTCATCTGGTCCAAGGCAAAAAATTGCTATGTGGTAGCATCTGAAATCGCTCGCTCTCACACGAAGTCGGCTACAGGCTCGGAAAAAATTGGGGGGTGACTAGACGTTCCCTTCTCGCGTCTCTCATGGCGCTTTCTCTTCTCTGCGGAGGATTGGGCGCAGCGAGTGCGGCAAATAGCACTGTGCATGTGGATGAGTCTGCGTCTGGTGCCGCTGAGGTATATACCAAGACGGGAGTGGATACACTGCTGGGTGGCAAAGCGGATAAAACTGCTGTAGAAGAAATTAAAAATACCGTGGGTGGCGTAGATAGTGGACTGGTAAAAAAGACAGATGATAATGCAACTAGGATTGAGGTAAATAAGACGAATATCAGTGCATTGAAAGACGCTGTGGGCGATGATACAAAAGGATTAACTAAAAAAATTAATGATAATACAGCTGCGGTTACAACATTGGAAGGACGCGTAGGGGGCGTAGAGGGGAAAGTAACAGCTCTTGAAACCACGGTTGGTGATGCTTCCAGCGGATTGGTGAAGGACGTAGCTGACCTGAGGAATCAGGGGAATACTCTGAATACCGCGCTTGGAAATAAAGCAGATCAGAGTGATTTGGATGCAGCCAATGAGAAAATCAGCGCGAATGAAGGAAAAATCACAAATCTTGAGACCAAAACAGGCAATCTGTCTACTGATGGTAAGTCCTTAACTGGTATGGATGCCGTAAGTGGTACCACCGTCAGCGGGGATACTGTCAACGCAGGAAGTCTGAATGTTACTGGGGAAATTAGCAATGGGAATGGTGTGACTACTACCCTCGAAAAAATCAATGCATCTATGGAAAAGACCAACAAAAATGCTGATAAGGTTGCAGATTTGGAAAAGAAAACCTCAAAAATTGATTACGATGCAGCAAATGATAAAACTACCATTAATGGGGTAGGTATCAGCAATACACAAGTTGATATGGGTGGAAAAGATATTACTAATGCTAGAGCTTTAACTGCGACAGGCAAAGTAACTGGTGATGGAGTAGATGCAGGAACGGGAGCCATTACAGGTGGCAGTCTGACAGTAACCGGGAAAGTGACTGGTAATGGAGTGGATGCAGGAGCTGGAGACATTACAACAACCGGCAATGTCAAAGGAGGCACTCTGGAGACAACTGGAAATGCAACTATTGGTGGAGCTTTGAGCGCGACAGGCAAAGTAACCGGCAATGGAGTAGATGCAGGAACGGGAGCCATTACAGGTGGCAGTCTGACAGTAACTGGGAAAGTAACTGGCAATGGAGTGGACGCAGGAGCTGGAGACATCACAACAACCGGCAATGTCAAAGGAGGCACTCTGGAGACAACTGGAAATGCAACTATTGGTGGAGCTTTGAGTGCGACAGGCAAAGTAACCGGCAATGGAGTAGATGCAGGAACGGGCGATATCACAGGTGGGAGTTTGACGGTAACCGGGAAAGTAACTGGCAATGGAGTGGACGCAGGAGCTGGAGACATCACAACAACCGGCAATGTCAAAGGAGGCACTCTGGAGACAACTGGAAATGCAACTATTGGTGGAGCTTTGAGCGCGACAGGCAAAGTAACCGGCAATGGAGTAGATGCAGGAACGGGCGATATCACAGGTGGGAGTTTGACGGTAACCGGGAAAGTAACTGGCAATGGAGTGGACGCAGGAGCTGGAGACATCACAACAACCGGCAATGTCAAAGGAGGCACACTGGAAACAACGGGTGATGCAACGATTGGTCGCAATTTGGATGTCAAAGGTACCTTAAATACCAAAGATGTGACTGCTGAAACCATTCATATTTCTAAATCGGAAAACAATCCTGACTACAAATCGGAAGGTTCGATTATTGGTGAAGGTGGTAAGCTCTCTGTTTCTAATGAAAAATTCGATAAGAGAACCAATATCACGGAAAAGAGTGAGCTGAATGTCAATGAAAAGGGTACAGTAAACTGGGCTACTTCTACAGACGCAACTGGGAATAAGACAGAAGGTCACTCAGAAGTGACAGCGGACAATATCAAGAATTTCGTAAAGAAGACCGAAGGTGGCAAAACATTTGGGTATGAAGAAAATATCACAGCGGATGGCAAAGTAGGAACTGTGACTGACAAAGAGGGGAATACCTCTTCTACTCGCCAGGATAGCAAAGGCATCTATGGTTACGCGAAGGACAAAGACGGTAACAAGAGCTATACCAAGCAGGAAGGGAATCGTATCGCAGAATCTGTGATTGGTCAGGACGGTAAGGAAACGAAGTCTGAAATGACCTCTACGGATATCACCAATACGGCGAAAGACGGCACTATCACCAATACTGCGAAAAATGTGACCAATGAAGGTACCGAATCGGTGACCAATAAGGTGGGTAATAATGAAGTGAAAGTTTCCCAAAACGGTGTAGATATCAAGGCAGAGGCTGGTAAAAAAATCACAGAATCTGTAGGTACTGCTTCTCGTGTTGTGGAAAATGACAAGATCACAGACAAAGCTGCTGATTCTACCGTTACCACTGAAAATGGCAAAGGGACTACATTTGGTAAAGAAGGAAGCACAGGCACAACGAACATTTACGGAGATTCTATCAAGACAGGTACAATCAACGCAAAAGATACGACCACAGATAAACTGACGGCTGGTGCAGCTGCTGACGCAGACGGTGGACGGCTGACTGTAGATGCTAGGGATGGTGTCAAAGGGTCTTACAAGTCTGGTGAATACACTTCGAGAAGCTATATCTTGGCTAATACCCTGAAGAGTGGGGTGGATAATGGCAAGGAACCGACAGAGGATGGTTTTGTGGGTTCTCGTACCGACCATTACATGGATGGAAATAAGGCCAAACTGGATGAGACAGTGAAAGATGCTGATGGCAGCAATGTGACCAATAAGACATCGACTGGTACTGTTACAACAATCACTGATGGTACTACTACTACGAAAACCGAGCAGGGGGTAAAGGATATCACCAATACGGCGACAGATGGAACTATCAAGAATGATGCAAAGGTGATCACGAACAAGGCTTCGGAAGTCATCAACAATGAAGCTGTCAACATCAACAACACGGCAACGGGCATCATCACTTCCAAGGCATCTGAGATCAAGAACCAGGCAGACAAGCTGATCTCCAATAAAGTCGGCGAGAACACTTGGGAGAATATGGAAAATGGGAAGATCACTACATCCATCAAGGACGGGGCAAAGCAGAATCTGACCCAGTCGGATGCGGCGGGCACCACGCAGTCTACTGTCGATGGTGGTAAATCGACAGTAACGATCCAGAATGCAGATGGACTTGTGGATGCAGTGTCTGACGGGACAAATACCAGCGTACAGAACCAGACTGCATCTGCGATCGCAGCTGCTGTAAAGGATGGGGCAGGCAATGAAAATGCTTCTGTTGCAAATGCTACCACCTCGGCGAATACCATCAAGAGTGGTTCCAAAGTAAATACCGTGATTTCTACAGCAGACGGCACCAGCTTCATCAATAGCGAAGCAGCGGCGCCTGTCGGCGATGGCACGGAGGTGAAAACCACCATCAAGGGCAATACCATCACCACTGGTAAGGTCACCATGGACTATGCGGAAGTGATGAAAGACCTCGGCGTCCGCGGTAATGCGAATATCACCGGCAAGACCACCACGGGTTCGCTCGAAGTCACCGGCACCTCGACCCTCAAAGGCGACGTGACCATGGAAAGCAATGCGACTGTGAAGAAAGATCTCACCGTCGAAGGCAACACAAACCTGAAGAATACCAAGGTTGATGGAACACTCGATGTTACGCAGAAAGCAACCTTCGGTGACTCTGTCAGCATCGCGAAAGACCTCTCCGTCGACGGCAATGCGACCATCAAAGGCGATGTGACGGCGAAATCCTACAAAGTGGGAGACAAGACCTACATCAGTGCAGCTGGCATCAATGCGAATGACCAGAAGATCACGAATGTGGCTGATGGCAGCATTTCCGAGGGCAGCAAAGATGCAGTGAATGGCGGACAGCTCTACACCGTGAAGAATGATCTCGAAGGCAAGGTCAATAAGGTCGGTGCGAATGCAGCCGCTATGGCGAACCTGCATCCGATGGAATTCGATCCGGACTCCAAGTGGAACATCGCCGCTGCGATCGGCAACTACGGCAGCGAGACCGCAGCAGCACTCGGCGCCTTCTACCGCCCGAACGATGATGTGATGGTGAACCTCTCCACCGCATTCGGCACCGGTGAGAACATGGTAGGCGGCGGCGTATCCGTTCGCCTTGGCAAGGGCGGCAATAAGCTCTCCCGTGAGGAAAACAATGCGCTGAAGGATCAGGTGAATGACCTCACCGCCCGCATGGACGCTCTCCTCTCCGTCCTGAATCCGAATATGTCGAAGGATTTCCCGGATGTACCGGAAAACCACTGGGCGTATGAAGCTGTTTCCCGCCTCGCGGGCAATGACATCGTCCAGGGCTACCCAGACGGCGAATTCCACGGCGAACGCACCATGACCCGCTATGAAATGGCAGAGATCATCTACAATGCACTCTCTCGCGGCGCAGAAGCTGAAAGAAAACTGGTAGAAGAATTCAAGCCGGAACTGCAGGCGATGGCTGCTTCTGAAAAATCCACAGCAGAAAAAGCTGAAGGCTAAGGCAAGCGGAAACAGGTACAGAAGGTCAAGTGAGATCACGAGCTCCGGCTGATGTAGCTGGCCGGAGCACCCTCTCACTATGAACCTTCCGCAGAAGGGCAGAGCCCTGCATCTATATCGTTGTCAACAGGGGTCCCCTTTAACTTCTGCTGGATGTCGTGAATCGCCCCTGTTGAAATATATAAGCCGCCCTGCGGCGCTATGCAAGTAGCGCCGCAGGGCGGCTTTATTGTGCGTATGGGAATGCTATTCCGAGGGGGGAAGGCTACGAAACGGGGATACCGCTTTTCTCGCATTGTCAGAGCGAATACACGCATATGTGGAAAAAGAATACCGACGGACAAAGCCTTCCCCGCGTGGGGAAGGCTAAGAGGAGGCGGCTTCGCCGCCCCAAAAGGAAGCCAACCCCGCCTCGCTGCGCTCGTCAGCCCCTTCCAAGGGAAGGGGCTAGCGTGGACACTCCCTCCTTCCTATGGAAGGAGGTGCCCCGAAGGGGCGGAGGTTGGATGGGGGAAGCGGTATCCCCGAAATAAAGCCTTCCCCGCGTGGGGAAGGTGGCGAGCGGAGCGAGCCGGATAGGGTTCTAGCGGGATGAAAGACAAGTGGGAAAATGCGTCTCAAGTCGACGATATACGAGAGCACCCTATCCACCGCTGGCGCGGTCCCCCTTCCCCGCGTGGGGAAGGCTGCGATACGAGGATACTGCTTTCCCCATATTGTCATTTCGAGCGAAAGCGAGAAATCTTTTTCGTTCGCGGTCAGGCAAAGGATGTGAGGATAGCTGCGAGCGGGAAACACCGTGCTTCCCGCGAATCGGAAGGACGGTGTTTCATGCAGACAGCATTACGAAAGAAAACGGAAACGGGAAACGAAAAAGATCCCTCGGCTGCGCTCGGGATGACGAAACGAGGAAATGCCTCTTTCCACTCCTTTTCAACCTGCTGTGGAAGCCAACCCCGCCTCGCTGCGCTCGGTAGCCCCTTCCAAGGGAAGGGGCTCGCGTGGTCATTCCCTCCTTCCTTTGGAAGGAGGTACCCCGAAGGGGCGGAGGTTGGGTGGGGGAAGCGGTATCCCCGACACACAGCCTTCCCCGCGTGGGGAAGGCTGCGATACGAGGATACTGCTTTCCCCATATTGTCATTTCGAGCGAAAGCGAGAAATCTTTTTTGTTCGCGGTCAGGCAAAGGATGTGAGGATAGCGGCGAGCGGGAAGCACCGTGCTCCCAGCGAATCGGAAGGACGGTGTTTCATGCAGACAGCATTACGAAAGAAAACGGAAACGGGAAACGAAAAAGATCCCTCGGCTGCGCTCGGGATGACGAAACGAGGAAACGCCTCTTTCCATTCCTTTTCAACCTGCTGCGGAAGCCAACCCCGCCTCGCTGCGCTCGGCAGCCCCTTCCAAGGGAAGGGGCTCGCGTGGTCCCTTTCTCCTTCCAGAGGAAGGGGGGGGAGAATGCCGCTTTTCTCATATTGTCATTTCGAGCGAAAGCGAGAAATCTTTTTCGTTTGCGGTCAGGCAAAGGATGTGAGGATAGCGGCGAGCGGGAAGCACCGTGCTTCCAGCGAATCGGAAGGACGGTGTTTCATGCAGACAGCATTACGAAAGAAAACGGAAACGGGAAACGAAAAAGATCCCTCGGCTGCGCTCGGGATGACGAAACGAGGGAACGCCTCTTTCCATTCCTTTTCAACCTGCTGCGGAAGCCAACCCCGCCTCGCTGCGCTCGGCAGCCCCTTCCAAGGGAAGGGGCTCGCGTGGACACTCCCTTCTTCCTATGGAGAAGGCTACGATACGAGGATGGATCTATCCCCGACATAAAGCCTTCTTTTGGGGATGTCAGTATCCTTTTTTCTTGTCGACTTCGTTCATGAGTTTATCTCCGTGGGCGAAGGCGACAAAGTTCATCTGGAGGAGGCTGGTGAGCTTGTCCCAGAAGTCGGGAACCATGGAGGCGATGTGCGGGGTCATGATGACATTGTCCATCTGCCAGAAGGGGTGATCGCCGGGGAGGGGCTCTTTCGAGAAGACGTCCATGCAGGCACCGGCGATTTCTTTCTGCGAGAGGGCGTCAATGAGGGCGGCTTCATCGACGACGGAGGCGCGGGCGATATTGATGAAGAGGGCGGATCTCTTCATGAGGGCGAATTCCTTCTGCCCGAAGAAGTGATC
This sequence comes from Dialister sp. i34-0019-2H8, assembly GCF_042846925.1. Classification (NCBI taxonomy): domain Bacteria; kingdom Bacillati; phylum Bacillota; class Negativicutes; order Veillonellales; family Veillonellaceae; genus Dialister; species Dialister sp. i34-0019-2H8. The sequence goes on along the minus strand of NZ_BAABYQ010000001.1, from coordinate 2,092,418 downwards.
TGTTTCGGGCGTCGCAGGGAGGGCGGCGATGACGATGTCGGCCTCCGGGAGGACTTCGGCGAGCTGGTCTTCGAGGTAGACATGGTCGGCGAACATTTCTGTAGAGAGGTGTTTCTTTACGGCGAGGATGCGGGTCTCGAAGACTTTTGCTCGCTGGGCGATGGCGCGGCCGATGCTGCCGAAGCCTACGATGAGGATGGTCTTGCCGAAGAGGGTGTCGCCGCGGGGGCGTATCCATTCATGGGCGCTCTGGTGGCGGACGGCGTCGGGGATGCGGCGCATCCATGCGAGGAGCAGGGCGAGGGTGTGTTCGGAGACGGCGCGGTCGTGGACGCCGTGGGAATTCGTGAGGTGGATGGGGCGTGAGAGCATGGAGGGGGAAAGGAGGCGCTCGACGCCGTCAGAGAGGGAATGTACCCAGCGGATGTTTGGCCCGGCGGCGAGGATGGGCTCTGCGTCCTGGAAGCCCCACATGGCGATGGCGTCGGCGTCTGCGACATGGGGAATGGCTTCTTTCGGTGATTTGTAGGATTCGACGATAGCACCGGGGACGGCTTTTTTCAGGGATTTGATTTTGTCTTCGGAGAGGGTATTGATGATGACAAGTTTCATGATGGGGCTCCTTTCATTTTCAAAACTTTTCCTTATTATAGCATGGTTTAGGGCGCAGGGTTTGGGTTCAACCTATAGCGTGAGCCAACCTCCGCCCCTTCGGGGCACCTCCTTCCAGAGGAAGGAGGGAGAATAGTGCTTTTTCGCATCGTCATTTCGAGCGAATGCGAGAAATCTTTTTCGTCCCCTTTTCCCACGACCCTTCGCTAAGCCTTTTAGGGGAAGCACCGCCTCCGCTCTTCCGTGATACGGTGTTTCCCGTTCCCTGCTGTCAAACACTCTCCGTCTTACCGCCAACGAAAAAGATCCCTCGACTGCGCTCGGGATGACGAAACGGAGAAAGGCGTATCTCACATTCTTTTTCAACCTATAGCGGCTTCCCTGCATCGTCATTTCGAGCGAATGCGAGAAATCTTTTTCGTCCCCTTTTCTCACGACCCTTCGCTAAGCCTTTTAGGGGAAGCACCGCCTCCGTCCTTCCGCGATACGGTGTTTCCCGTTCCCTGCTGTCAAACACTCTCCGTCTTACCGCCAACGAAAAAGATCCCTCGGCTGCGCTCGGGATGACGAAACGGGGAAAGACCTCTTCCCATTTCTTTTCATTCCGCTGTGAGCCAATCTCCGCCCCTTCGGGGCCCCTCCTTCCAGAGGAAGGAGGGAGAATGCCGTAGGAATAGGGCTGCCATTCCTCGCACATCGCCTTCGGGGCGTCCCTTTGCGGGGGAAGGAGGAAGAATGCCGTCTTTTCGCATCGTCATTTCGAGCGAAAGCGAGAAATCTTTTTCGTCCCCTTTTCCCACGACCCCTTCGCTAAGCCTTTTAGGGGAAGCACCGCCTCCGTCCTTCCGCGATACGGTGTTTCCCGTTCCCTGCTGTCAAACACTCTCCGTCTTACCGCCAACGAAAAAGATCCCTCGACTGCGCTCGGGATGACGAAACGGAGAAAGGGATATCTTTCATTCTTTTTCAACCTATAGCGTGAGCCAACCTCCGCCCCGAAGGGGCGGATAAGGATAAAATGTTCTGCCGTTCTCTGTAAAAGTATTTACGAATCCAGTATAATAAAACAAATGATATGGACGGGCTGGGGGCTTGTAACGTCTTCGGGTGTCACTCCCCTTCAGAACCGTTAGAACCGGCTGCATCTATATTCCTTTTTTCAAGGAGGCACTATGATATCTGACTGGCTTCATTCGAAGCGCATGAAATATATTTCCTTCGCTGTCCTGCTTTTTCTCTTGATGGGGGGCATTTATGTCTATACCCATCGCGGGGGGCAGGGGGTGAAGAAGGTCGAGGTGCGTCCGACGGTGAAGGTCGTGACGCTTGTGCGGCAGGATATGATGAAGCGGATCGTACTCTCGGGGGAGACGGTGCCGAAGGCTTCGGTGGATATTTCTCCGAAGTATGCTGGCCGTATCGCGGAGGTGGCGGTGGACCTGGGGGATGCGGTGTCTCTTGGGGATGTGCTCCTTCGTCAGGATACGAAGGATGTCTCGATCTCTATCGGAGAGAATCGCGCAGGCAGCGCGCAGGCAGCGGCTGAAGCGGTGACGAGCCGTGCAGAGTATGACGCGGGGACGATGAAGGCGCAAAGTGACTATGAGAATGCGCTGACGACGTATGAACGTTACCAGCAGCTTTTCGATGAGGGGGCGGTGTCCCGTCAGGATCGCGATGACAGGTATCGCGCGATGATGGAGGCGAAGGCGGCGCTCGAAGGTCTGACGAGCCAGTCTGTCGGCGGCCGTCCGGCGGTGATCGCCGGCAAGGAGGCGGCTGCGGAGAAGGCACGTTATGCGGTGGAGGCGCTCACGAATCAGCAGGCGGACATGACGCTTCTTTCTCCTCTCTCCGGTATTGTAAGCTATCGGAGGGCAGAAGCGGGCGAGTGGGCGACGGCAGGAGAGAAGCTGCTCACGGTCGTCGATACGAGTGAGCTGTATCTGGACTGTCAGGTCGCGGAGCAGGATGTCGGGATCCTGCAAGAGGGGATGAGCTTGGATGTGTCGATCGATTCGCTCGGGGAGTCGGTGAAGGGGACGATCCGCTATATCAGTCCGGCGATGGATGCGGATACGCATGCGTACAAGGTGCGTCTCGTACTCGCAGATCCCGCAGTGCAGATCCGCGGCGGGATGTTTGGCCGGACGGAGGTGATGGCGATGCAGAAGAAGGATGTACTCCTCCTTCCGAAGACGGCTGTCATCGATCACAATGGGAAGAAACTGGTCTATGTGGTGGATGAGGATGGCCGCGCAGAAGAGGTGCCTGTCACGCTCGGCGTTTCCAATGATGAGATGGTGGAGATCCGGAGCGGTCTGGCTGCTGGCGAGAGGGCGGCTGTGACGAATCTGTCAAAGCTCAAAAATGGAATGGTCGTAGAGGTGAAGGACTAGGGGGTAGTGCACTTGTCAACAAAAATTGGACACGAAACTAAAAAAATCAGGCATAAAAATTGAATACTTGTACAAGATACAGTGAATCTTCCAACATCGTCTCGGGAACCGCTAGATACTTTATGCTAACTACAACTTGAATAAGTTCAGCATTTAGAAATATGGCGTTCTCGGTACTGCTTCGGCGTCAAGTAGCCCAGTGTATAGGCTGGCCTATATTCGTTAAAGAAATGGATGTAATCATCCACCTCTTCCGCGATGGACTTCTCTCCGGTCACGTGCAAGTCCATGAACATTTCGGCCTTAATCCATCCATTGACAGATTCCATTGCAGCGTTATCTGTCGGCGTTCCGGCACGTGACATCGACCGGGTAATGCCGTACATGGGCAACAGGTCGTTGTAGGCCTTAGATGCGTAGACAGATCCCTGGTCCGTGTGCAGGATCATTTGGTGTTCTGGATGTTGCTCCTTCCATGCAATCAGATCTCTCAGCCCACTGATATAGGTCATGCGGTCGCCACGCTTTGACGAAAGGGAATAGATGACAATCTCATTGTTCCAGAGATCCATGTAAAGAGTCAGTTCGTAGTAGGTGCCCTTCACATAAAACGCTGTCATATCGCTCACGATGCACTGCATCGGCCCGTCAATCTGCATCTCTGACAGGAGCAGATTTGGGAATATCCGTGCCGGATCTCCAGCCTTCTTGTAGCGGTAATGCTTGGACTTGCTCTTGATTCCCGCAATCTTGCAACACTTATGAGCATAGGGGTCAGACAGGACAATGTTTTTGTCTAAGCGTATCTTGGCATTCAGCCAGCGGTAACCATGCGACGGATACTTCGAGTGGTATTCTTGAAACAGCCTGACATTGCTTGCAAGGTTCTTCTCTCTTTCCGAAGGATGGGAGAGATGCTTCTTCCATGCGTAGAAACTGCTCCGCTGGATGCCCATTGCTTTACATAGGATCTTCACTGGGATTTCTCCTGACAGCTCCATAATCACTTGGTAGTCTTGCTGGCGTATAGAATTACCGTACCATCTCCCTTCACCTCGTATCCTTTTTTTAACCTTGCTTCTGTGATCCTGGCCTTGATCAGCTCCTGGATCAATTCCTCCTTTGTCATAGATTTCAGTTCATCCAGCTCTACCGGCTCTTTCTTGAAAGAGAGTGTGCCGATGGATCTCTGACCGTGTTTGGGCGGTAGCCGATTGACATCCCGATACATTCTCATGTAATTCCGTGCGGTCTGCTCACTAATGCCATATTCTTCCGCGGCTTCATACCGACTTATTTCGCTGTAGTAAATTCGTCGACCGATGTCCAATCTTTGTTCTTTCGTGTACTTCATGGCAAACCTCCTGTCCAGTAAGGGGGGACACTCTGTCCGGTGCTTATTTTGCACTGCCTATGCAGTGTACACTGTATGTCTAAAGATTACCCCCTCTGTGTCCAATTTTAGTTTACCACTTCAGTAGTGACTAGTGACTGGTGACTAGGGGTTAGCCCATAGGCGGGGCGCTCATGGATTGCGGGGAAAGAGGTTCAACAGGTTCTATAGGTTCAGCGGGGGTGGTGCGGCGCATAAAAATATAGAAGCGCCGCGGAGTATACATAATGGCGATGCCCAAAGGCTGGCATTCCAGTCACTAGCCACTCATCCCTGCTTTCAAACTTCCAACGGTATGAAAAAGAGTGGGAAAATGCGTCTCAAGTGCGTCGTTTACGAGAGCACCGCTATCCCCGACACAGAGCCTTCCCCTCGAGGGGAAGGTGGCGAGCGGAGCGAGCCGGATAGGGTTCTAGCGGTATGAAAGAGAGTGAGGAAATGCGTCTCAAGTCGACGATATACGAGAGCACCCTATCCACCGCTGACGCGGTCCCCCTTCCCCGATGGGGAAGGCTGCGATACGAGAGTAACGCTATCCCCGAAATAAAGCCTTCCCCGCGTGGGGAAGGTGGCGAGCGGAGCGAGCCGGATAGGGTTCTAGCGGTATGAAAAAGAGCGAGGAAGATCGTCTCAAGTGTGCCATTAACGAAAGCACCCTATCCACCGCTGCGCGGTCCCCCTTCCCCAATGGGGAAGGCTGCGATACGAGAATGCCGCTTTTCTCGACACAACGCCTTCCCCAAGGGGGAAGGCAAAGAGGAGGCGGCTTCGCCGCAAAAAAGGAAGCCAACCCCGCCTCGCTGCGCTCGGCAGCCCCTTCCAAGGGAAGGGGCTCGCGCGGACGCTCCCTCCTTCCTATGGAAGGAGGTGCCCCGAAGGGGCGGAGGTTGGAGGGGGATAGCGGTATGAAAGAGAGTGAGGAAATGCGTCTCAAGTCGACGATATACGAGAGCACCCTATCCACCGCTGGCGCGGTCCCCCTTCCCCAATGGGGAAGGCTATGAAACGAGGATGCCGCTATCCCCGAAACACAGCCTTCCCTGATGGGGAAGGCTAAGAGGTGCGACGCTTTGTGCTGATTTTTGAAAACGGCGATGCCCGAAGGTGGCATTTCAGTTACTAGTCACTAGTCACTTTGCCCCTCTAATCCCTAATCCCTAATCCCTAGCTACTAGTCACTAGTCACTAGTCACTTAGTTCCCGTTTCCATCGTTATTTCCGGAGGCATGCATGAAGTCATTCAATCTGACCCGGTATTCCGTGACGCACCCGATCGGCATTTTTATGATCGTGCTGTTTTTCGTGGTGCTTGGGCTGTACAGCTATTGGCGCATTGGTGTGGAGCTGTATCCGAATATCAATGTGCCCTATGTCATCGTGTCGGTGCGCTATGATGGCGCGGATGCAGAGTCGGTCGAGCAGCAGATCACGAAGCCTTTGGAGGATGCGCTGTCTTCGGTGTCGAATGTGAAGCACATCACGTCGAAGTCGCGCACGGGGCGTTCGGATGTGACGCTGGAGCTGAATTTCGATGCGGATGCGGACGCGGCGGCGATCGATGCTTCGGAGAAAGTGAACCGCATCCGCAGGAAGCTGCCGGATGATGCGGATGATCCTATCGTAGAGAAGCGTGATATGGATGCGGCGCCGATCATCGATCTGGCGGTACTGTCGAGCCATCCGCTGGATGAGATGTATTCCATGGCGGATAATACCTTCACGAATGATTTCACGAAGGCAGACGGTGTATCGGATGTGGAGCTGCACGGGGGGCGAAGCAAGGAGATCGCGGTGAAGGTGGACCGTGACAAGCTCGCCTACTACGGCATCACGATGAATGATATCATTTCCACTTTGAAGAAGGAGAATAAGCTGGCTCCGGCGGGCTCGTCCTACACGGATACGCGCCAGACGCAGATCCGTCTCTCGGCGCAGTATGATACGGTGGAGGATATCCGCAAGATCCATCTCACCTGCGGAAATGGCGCGGTGATCCCGATCTCCGCGGTGGGCGAGGTTGTGCGTCAGGACCAGAGAGTGTCGCGCTTTGCGCGCATCAATGGACAGGATGCCATCGGGATCTCCATCTATAAGAACAGCAATGCCAATCTCGTCTCGACGGCAGATGGTGTGATGAAGGTTTTGGAGAATATGCGGGCGGAGTATCCGGACTATCAGTTCGTCGTAGTGAATGATTCGGCGGACTACGTGCGCACGGCGCTCCATAATACGCTTTCGACGCTCATCGAAGGGCTCATCACGACGGGGCTCGTGCTCTTCTTCTTCCTGCGCGGCTGGCGCTCGACGGCGTCTGTCATCATCGCGATCCCGACGTCGCTCATTTCCACGTTCTTCGTCATGTACATGGCAGGCTTTTCCTTCAATATGATGTCGCTCATGGGGATGACGCTCTGTGTAGGGATCCTTGTCGATGACTCGATCGTTGTTTTGGAGAATATTCACCGCCATCTGGCCAAGGGGGAGGATGCAAAGGAGGCGGCGGTAACAGGGCGTATGGAGATCGGCATGGCCGCCATTGCGATCACGCTCTGTGATGTGGTGGTTTTCCTCCCGATCGCTTTCATGTCGAGCATGACGGGGCAGTTTTTCAAGCAGTTCGGTCTCACGATCGTTTTTGCTTCACTCTTTTCCCTGTTCATCTCCTTCACGCTGACACCGATGTTGGCATCGAAATTTTTCAAGAACGGCGTGCATGTCCCGGATACGAAGCTCTGGCGCACGGTGGAGAAGATCGAGCAGAGGATGGAGGATGCATACGGAGAGGCCATCGCCTGGAGCTTCGGGCATAAGAAGAAGCTCTTCGGCGGTGTCGCCATCGCATTCTTCCTTTTCATGGCGATGGTGCCGCTCGGCTGGATCGGGATGGAGTACATGCCGCGCACGGATGAGAGCGGCTTCAATGTGAAGATCCAGCTCCCGACGGATGCGTCTGTCGAGCGCACGGATGCTGTCACGACGAAGCTCGAGAGCTACCTTGCCGAGGTGCCTGAGGTGAAGTCCTACATGGCGATGGTCGGCGGGGGCAGCGGGGTGAATTCCGGCCGTATCCGCGTCTCTCTTGTCGATCGGCAGGATCGCAGCCGTGATATCTGGTCTATCACAAACGAGATGCGCACATGGATCGATGACAATATCACAGACGGCGATGTCCGCATCAAGGAGGATCAGGCGTCTGTCTCCGGTACTGCCGGCGGCGGTCTGGGAAATGGCGGGGGCGCCTTCCGTCTGGAGCTGCGCGGCAATGACATGGCTGATCTTATCCGTGCCTCCGAGATGGCGCAGCAGATGCTCAAGAGCGGCGCCTACGGCGTGACGGACGTCAGCTGTACGTATCAGGAGGGGCTGCCGGAGATCTCCCTCATCCCTGACCGTGAGAAATTGAAACACTACGGCGTCACGGTCGGCTCTCTCTATGACACGCTGTCGTCCGCGATCAGCGGCGCAGGCGCAGGCGTCCTGCCGAATGATCCGCAAAATAACGGCAATGACACGGATATCAATGTTTATTTCAAGGGCGGAGAGTCGTACAGGGTAAGTGACCTGGCGGCGATCCCGATCAAAGGGCAGACGGGCATCATCCGCATGTCTGATGTGGCGGAGCTCAGGGATGAGACGGGACCGATCACCATCCTGCGTACGGACAAGCAGCGCGCTATCATCATCGGTGCGAATCCCGGCGGGCAGGATCTGAACGGGCTTATCGAGCGTTTCACGAAGGATCTCAATCAGACGGGGCTTCCGAAATCGGTGAATTTCCGCTTCTCCGGACAGGCTGACAGCATGCGTGAAAGCTTCATAGAGCTTTTGTCGGCGCTTCTCATGGGGATGCTCCTCGTGTACATGATCCTCTCCGTCCTCTATGAATCGGTGAAGACCTCTTTCATCCGCATGTTCTCGCTGCCTTTCGGTCTGATCGGCTCGCTCCTCTTCCTCTTCCTCATGAATGACACCATCAATATTTATTCCATGATAGGGATCATCGTCATGGACGGCGTGGTCGCGAAGAATGGCACGCTGCTCCTTGACTATACGCTGACGCTCATGCATCAGCATGGCATGGCGGCGAAAGAGGCTGTCATAGCGGCCGGCCGTGCGCGTCTGCGCCCGATCTTCATGACGACCTTCACCATGATCGTCGGCATGCTCCCGACAGCCCTCGCGCTGACGGCCGGCTCGGAGACACGAAGCTCTATGGCTTGGGTCATCATCGGCGGCCTCATCACCTCGACACTTTTCACGCTCCTCGTCATCCCGATGATCTTCCTTTTCTTCCAGAGAGAGAAGTGACTAGGGACTGGTGACTAGTGACTGGTGACTAGGGACTAGTCACTGGTGATTTGGGAGTTTCCCTGGAACCTCAAGCGAAAAGCTGCGGCGCATTAAGGAAACACTGATGAAATCGGATTCTGCGATTTAATCAGCGTTTCCTTAAAAATGCGCCGCATTTTTGGTGGCTCATTTTGCGGTTGACCGATTTTTCCTTTACTTCTTCCGACTTCCCCCTGTCGTCATTTCGAGCGAAAGCGAGAAATCTTTTTCGTTCGCGGTCAGGCAAAAACTGTGAGGGGAGCGGATAGCGGGAAGCACCGCTCTCCAAACAACTGAGGATCACGGTGCTTCATGCAGACAGCATTACGAAGGAAAACGGAAACGGGAAACGAAAAAGATCCCTCGGCTACGCTCGGGATGACGAAACGGGGAAACGGTTCTCCCCTTTTTTTCATTCCGCTACGGAAGCCAACCTCCGCCCCCTTCGGAGCACCTCCTTCCAAGGGAAGGAGGGAGAATGCCGTAGGAATAGGACTGCCATTCCTCGCACATCGCCTTCGGGGCGTCCCTTTGCGGGGGAAGGAGAGAGAATGCCGTTTTCCGCATTGTCATTTCGAGCGAAAGCGAGAAATCTTTTCCGTTCGCGGTCAGGCAAAAGCTGTGAGGGGAGCGGATAGCGGGAAGCACCGTTCTCCAAACAACTGAGGATCACGGTGCTTCATGCAGACAGCATTACGAAGGAAAACGGAAACGGGAAACGAAAAAGATCCCTCGGCTGCGCTCGGGATGACGAAACGGGGAAACGTCTCTTCCCATTTCTTTTCATTCCACTGTGAGCTAACCTCCGCCCCTTCGGGGCACCTCCTTCCAAGGGAAGGAGGGAGAATGCCGGCTTCCCCTATAGCAAATCCTTTTCCCGTATCGTCATCCCGAAATCTCCCTCTGTTTTGTGGTACAATATGACCAGAAGAATGACACGATCATGATGAGGAGGTGTTTCTATGAGATCATGGAAGAAACGCAGTATCTCTGCGGCTCTGGCGCTCACTTGTGTGGCGGCGCCCATGGCGCAGCCGATGACAGCGTATGCGGCGTCGACGGCGGAGAAGATCCTGTATGGCGCGGCAGCGATGCTTTTCATTTCCAGCTACTACTCCAAAATGGACGATGAGAGCCAGCTGCAGCTTCTGGATCAGTGCCAGCAGGAGACGGGCGTCTATGACTCGGCGGAAGCGGATAACCGTGTGCAGACCGTGTACCAGAATCTGAAGGATACGGGGCATGTGCTGCGTGATTACAAGGTCTACGTGTCGCCGAGCGAGGACATCAATGCGTTTGCCAGCTTGGGCGGTGTGCTCTGCGTGAATAAGGGGACGCTCGATCAGATGGATGATGATGAGCTTGCCTACGTCATGGCACATGAGATCGCTCACGGCGAGAAGCGACACAGCGTGAGCGGCCTCAAGAAGCGCGTGGGGCTGGTGACGGCGCTGAATATTTATCTCGGAGACGCCTCGTATGGCGAGTACCTTCTGGGAAATATCGCGGCGAACTATGTGTCGAATGCGGTCTTCACCAAGGATCAGGAAAAGCAGGCGGATGACTGGGGCTTCCAGTACCTGGTCGAGGCGGGCTATAATCCGGGAGGCGGTGCGGCGTCCATGGAAGTGCTGCGCGCGAAATACGGCGAGAGCTCGCCGTCAGGCATCAAGGCGGTCCTTGCTCCGGGCAATCACCCCAAGACCAGTGACCGCATCCATAAGAATCTCAAATGGATGAATGCGTACTCCGGCAAGCATGTCGAGGTCAAGGATGACTGGATCGTGGTGAATGGGGAGAAAGCCTTCTCACCCGCCCAGGACAATGCGTACAGCCAGAAGGAGCGTCTCTATCTCACCGCGGGCAAGCTCGTGAAGCTCTATCACGCAGGGCATGTCCCCGATGCCGTTCTCGAGGGAGATCGGATCTGCTGCGGAAATACGGTCATTTATGAGCTGTCCTCCGAAGAGGATGGCAGAGCCTATACCGAAGCGTTGAATCAGGGGATCCGGAAGGATCGCGGTGAACGTGTCGTCAGTGATTTTGATATTGATCAAAGAGTGAAGAAAGTGACTAGGGACTAGTGACTAGGGATTAGGAGTGACTAGTGACTAGTGACTAGTGACTAGTGACTAGTGACTGGTGACTGGTGACTAGGGATTAGACTAGGAGACTTGGAGACATCAGACTCTTGCGTTGTCATTTCGAGCATAGCGAGAAATCTTTCTTGCAGACCGATAAACGATGGATGTGCGAAAGCAGGGATGAGATACCTCAAGTGACTAATGCTGTTAAGTTAGGGAAATTGTTCGCGCCGTAATGACTTGCTTCCCCCTTCGGGGGAAGTGCCGAAGGCAATAGGGGCATGCCAGCGGTCATCGAACAATGTGGGATATACCGTAGTGCTGCCCCCTCAGCCCTCCGGGCAGCTCCCCCGATGGGGAGCCAAGAATGTTCTGCCTCTTAACTTAATAGCATTGCTCAAGTGACTGGTGACTTGAATACTGCCTTCGGGCATCGCCCTATATATACTCGCGGCGAAGCCGCCACCTTCATTCCTCATTCCTCATTCCTCATTCCTCATTTAAGCAAAGATTTCATCCACAATCAGTGGACGGCACGCCCCTCACGAGGCTAACCCTGAACCTTGAACCTTTATTTTCAAAGGACGATTTTCATGAAAAAATTACTATCCATTTTACTTCTGTTGCTTATTGTTTGCGGCTGCGGGCTGGGCGCGCTCATCTGGGTGACACCGCCGCCGCCCACACCGCCGATGATCGCGCCGCCGCCTCCTTCGAAGGCAGTCTCGGCTGCGCTGATCGATGGGAATACGGGAGAGGTGCTGGCGGATAAGGAAGGGAGTCTGCGTATCTATCCTGCAAGTACGACGAAGATCCTGACCTGTATCATTGCGCTCGAAGAGGGCAAGGCGAAGCTGGACCAGAATGCGGTGATCTCTCCGCGCGCGATGGCGCAGGATGGCACGAACATCGGTCTTAGGCCGGATATGCCGCTCTCGCTTCACCAGCTGCTGTATGGGATGATGCTGATCTCCGGGAATGATGCGGCTGTGTCTGTCGCAGAGACGGTGGGCGGCTCGTATGGTCGTTTCATCGAGATGATGAATGAAAAGGCCGCTTCTATCGGTGTGCATGATTCCCATTTCGCGAATCCGAATGGTCTTACGAATCCGAACCACTATACGACGGCCTATGATATGGCGAAGATCGCGGCGTATGCGATGAAGAATCCTGATTTCCGTGACATCGTGAAGCGTCCTTCGTATCCGATGACTTATCGGAATGGGGTCTATCGCAATGTGGAAAACCGCAATGAATTTCTGACGAGCCACTATGAGGGGGCGAATGGCGTGAAGACGGGCATGACGGAAGCAGCGGGCGATTGTCTCGTCGCTTCCGCGGAGCGCGATGGCCGTCTCATGATCGTGGCACTCTACGATGATACGGATCGCTGGAAGGAAGCCCGGACATGGCTGGACTATGGCTTTGCGGAAGCGGAGAAGAAGGCGGAGTATGAAAGAAAGCTCGCTGCAGAGCCGAAGGTGTACAAGCTGGTGAACCAGCTCTTAGGGAGGGAGCCTCGTGACTAGGAGAAGGAAATCGCCGTTTCTGGTACGGCTTTTCCCGCACAGCCCGTTCCTGCGTGTCCTTTTCGTCATCGTGGTTCTTCTCTCGCTCTACATCGTCTTGCACAGCGGGTATCATTTCTATCAGATCCGCCAGCAGGAGACGCTGCTTTTGGAGGAGAAGGAGAGGCTGTCCAAGGAGAAGGCGGAGCTCTCACAGAAGCGTGAGGATCTCAAGGATGACGGACAGCTTGAAAAGAAGGCGCGTCAGGAGCTCGGTCTTGTGAAGCCAGGAGAAGTGCCTTATGTGAGGTGAGACTTTGGGAGATCGGGAGAGATCAGAGCGCGGGGAATGGTTTTCAAGCGGAAGCAAAGGGCTGTCCACGGCCCCGTTCCTATTGCTATTCCTTAGAAAATCACGTATAATTTAATTCGTATTTATATCGCAGGCATTGGGGAGGCGGATGCCGTTTCCCAGAGAGGATTTTGTTGTTAGATGGCTTTAGAAGTCGGAAGTATCGTGGAAGGTACCGTTTCAGGGATCGCGAAATTTGGTGCGTTTGTGGAGCTGCCGGAAAACAAGGTGGGTCTGGTTCATATTTCAGAAGTCGCCAATGAATACGTGAGCGATGTGGCTCAGTATCTCAAGGTGAAGGATACGGTGAAGGTGAAGGTCATCTCCATCGATGCGAAGGGCAAGATCGCGCTTTCTGTCAAGCAGGCGCAGCCGAAGACGGAAGAAAAGAAGGAGGCACGTTTTCCGAAGAAGGAAGGAAGCGAGCATCGTTTCCAGAGAAAAGAAGGCTTCGAGGGAAGAGCTCCTCTGCATGAAGCGCCGCGTATGACTGAGCGCCGTCCGTTTGCCGGCGGTTATCGCTCGCAGCGTCATGAAGCCCCTGCTTCTTTTGAAGACAAGCTGAACCGTTTCCTGAAGGACAGCGATGAACGGCTTCTGGATCTGAAGAGAAATGTAGAATCCAAACGGGGCGGTCGCGGCGGCCGCCATTCTGACTGAGCATGAGAGGAGATGTAACGGGATGAGTTATGTCTCCTTTTGTTATGTGTTTTAGGGATGATGTATGCGGATTCTGTTGATGAATTTGCGTGACAATTAGGGAAATGAGAATTTATAAATGAGAAATGGGGGTACGGCGCATCAAAATAGAAAGCGTCGTAAGTTTTATCAAAGGGATAGGTATGCTTGCATTGGCAGCATAGGATGAGAAGCTATTCTTTTATCACTTTATATGAAACTCGCGGCGCTTCTACTTTTGCGCCGCACCACCATTTCTCATTTCGCATTTCTAATTTCTCATTCTTGTGAAAACGATAGAATGATGAATAGAATGTAGCGTATCCTAAGTACAAGGAGGCTCTTATGCGCGCGATCATTGATATCGGAACGAATTCGGTCCGTCTTTTGATGGCAGAGAAGGATGAAAAGGGGGAGTGGAAGATCCTCAGAAAAGAACTTCGCAGTACCAGACTGGGGGAGGGCATGACGGATAAGGCGACCATCGGTCAGGGGGCAAAGGAAAGGACGCTCTCTGCCGTGGGGGAATTTACCGCCATGGCCAAGCTCGAAGGGGCGAAGGATATCTTCGCCTATGGTACGTCCATCATGCGCGATGCGTCGAATGGGGAGGAATTCGCTGATGAAGTGACGGCAGCCTTCGGCGTGCCTGTCCGCATTCTTTCGGGGAAGGAGGAAGCGTACTATAGCTACATCGGCGCGGCTGGGACGTCCGGCGTCATCACGTCCGTCGTCGATATCGGCGGCGGCTCGACAGAGATCTGCGTGGGATTCGGCACTGATGTCGGAGCGCGGCACAGCTTCCGCCTCGGGTGCGTGCGCTGCTCGAAGCAGTTCGATACCACCACGGCCAGAGGCCGCGGTGAGCTGAAGAAGTATTGCTTCACGCTTTTCCGTGAGACGGATCTCATGGAGTCCATGCGGAATGTCAAGCGCTGGATCGGTGTCGGCGGGACTGTCACCTCACTGGCTTCGATGCTGCAGGAGCTCGAAGTGTATGATTCGTCGAAGGTGCAGGATTACGTGATCCATCCCGCGGATGTGTCGGAGATCCTCGAAAAATTATCCCAAATGTCCTATGATGACAAGTGCCATATGAAAGGACTCCTGCCGTCCCGCGCCGATATCATCGTGGCCGGCGTCGTCATCCTAGACAGCCTTATGGAGTACTTTGCTCTCTCGGAGATCACGGTGAGCGACCGCGATCTCTCCGAAGGTCTGCTCGATGCGGATGTCATCTCACCGACGGAAAAGTAAGGGGTGGCTAGTGACTGGGGACTGGGGATTAGACTAAAAGACTGGGAGACATTAGACATCAAACGTCAAACATCAGAAATTTGACGTCTGACGTTTGATGTTTCCAGCGGGTATCGCACTATGTATACTCCGCGGCGTAGCCGCCACCTTCATCCCTAATCCCTAATCCCTAGCTACTAGTCTCAAGTCCCTATTTTCCCAGGAGCGAACTATGAAAAAACAATCATCTCCTTTTATCGCGAAGATCCTCTCCTTTGCGAGGGAAAAGAAATTATGGCAGAGAGGGGAGCGGATCCTCGCTGCGGTGTCCGGCGGGCCAGATTCGCTCGGGCTCCTGCTCTTTCTGCATGACATCGCAGAGCAGGAAGGGCTCTCTGTCGGCTGCTGTCTTGTGCAGCATCATTTGCGCGAGGAGGCAGAAGAAGAGGCACGGTATGTGGAGCGCATCTGTGAGCAGCTTGGGATACCCTTCTTTCGCAGGGATGTCTATGTCGAGGAGAAAAGGCGCTTAGGCGGCGGCTCCGTCGAGACGGTGGCGCGAACGCTCCGCTATGAGGCGCTCAGGGAAGTGCGGAAGGAAGCGGGGTATACTCTGATCGCACTGGCGCATCATGCAGACGATCAGGCCGAGACGATCCTTTTTCATCTGCTGCGTGGGAGCGGCGTGCGCGGTCTGTCGGGCATGGCACCAAAGCATGAGGAGCTGATCCGTCCCTTCCTCACGGTCACGAAGAAAGAGATCGAAGATTTCCTCACTGCCTTTCCTTATGCGCCCTGCCATGATGCCACGAATGATGAGTTGGATGCGACGCGAAACCGCATTCGTCACCAGCTTCTCCCCGAGATGCTTTCCTATAATCCCAATCTGGTAGAGACGCTCCTGCATACGGCGGATATCCTTCGAAGCGAGGATGCTTGGATGGAGGAGGCAGCAGAGGCCTGGCTCACTTCTCACGGGAAAGAGGGGAGCCTCGAGAAGGACGCCTTCCGCGCGCTTCCTCTCGCCATGCGGCGGCGTGTCCTCCGGCGGATGCTTATGCACATGGGAGAGTCATCCTCTGATTTTGAAAGCCTTTCGCGTCTCGCTCTTCTCGCAGAGAACGGCGAGACGGGGAAGCTCACTTCGACGGCGCATGTGGTGATGGAGATCGGCCGGCGCTGTCTCTATTTCTACAAAGGCAATACCAAAAAGCAGGAGGAGAACGGTCTTTTCCTTCTCGCAAAGCATTTTTTTGAAAAGTTCACCCAAAAAGATGTGGATAAACAGCAAGAGATGGCTATAATAAGTGGCAAGGACCGCGCAGACACGCTCTGGTACATGGAGGCCGTGCGGCTTCTAAAGCCGCCGGAGCATCCGGCTCGTAACCAATACCTGCTGGATGCCGAAAAGGTCGGGGAGGTCAGGCTTCGTATGCCTAGACCGGGCGAGCGCATGGCGGCGTTGGGGATGGATGGGACGAAGTCTATCAAGCGCATCCTGCAGGACGCCGGCATTCCCGCTGCGCTCCGACCGTATTGGCCCGTTGTGGCTGATGAAAAAGAGATTTACTGGACCTGTCTCCTCCGCGGCAGCCGATACGGCCGTGTGACGAAGGAGACCAAAGAGTACCTGCTGCTGACGATCTGGTTTGGGCGGAAATGAGTGACTGGTGACTAGTGACTGGTGACTGAAATGCTACTTTCGGGCATCGCCCTATTTATACTCCTCAGCGCTTCCATATTTTTATGCGCCGCACCACCATTTTGCATTTCTCATTTCTAATTTCTCATTCCAGCGAAACTTTCACTCGCAATCAAGGGGCAGCACGCCCCTTGGGCTAACCTCGATTTATACTTTTTACTTCACATTTCATTGACAGGAGAATATCATGGAAAATTTATCGAAAGACATCAAAACCGTACTTGTGACGAAAGAGCAGATCGCAGCGAAAGTGAAAGAGCTCGGCGCGCAGATCACAAAGGACTACGAAGGAAAGGATGTCGTACTTGTCGGCATTCTGAAAGGGGCGATGCCTTTCCTCTGCGACCTGATGCGCTCGATCGATCTTCCGGTCACTCTCGATACCATGTGCGTGTCGAGCTATGGCAACAGCACCGTATCGAGCGGGCATGTCAAGATCAAGAAGGACCTTGACAAGGACATCCGCGGTAAGCATGTCATCGTGGTCGAGGATATCATCGACACCGGCATCACCATGTCCCACCTCGTGCCGCTCCTGAAGGAGAGAGGCGCGGCTTCGGTGGAGCTTGCCATCTGTCTCAATAAGAAGGAACGCCGCGAAGCGGATGTATATGTGAAGTATGTCGGTTTTGAAATTCCGGATGAATTCATCGTCGGCTATGGCTGCGACTACGCAGAAAAATACAGAAACCTCCCTGACGTCTGCGTGCTGGATCATAAAGTCTATACGAAGGCGTAAAAGAAGGGTTCAGGGTTAGCCCCGTGGGAGCGGCGTTCCTTGATTGTGGATGAGAAAAACTTTGCGCTCTAGTGAGGAGTGCTGGCGCGGGGGAAAGCAGGTTTCCCGTTTCTTGCTTCACTCACATGAAGTGTTTCACCGCAAACGAAAAAGATTTCTCGACTTCGCTCGAAATGACGACGGCGCGAAGCGCTATCAAAATTCTGCGGCGCTTCTCACTTCTCACGAAAGAGAATGAGTGGCTAGGGATTAGAAGTGACTAGTGACTTGAATACTACTTTCGGGCATCGCCTCATATATAATATTCGCGGCGAAGCCGCCACCTTCATTCCTCATTCCTCATTCCTCACTCCTCATTCAAGCCGAGCTTTCATCCAGGGGCAAGGGGCAGCACGCCCCGTGGTCTACCCCAAAACCCCGAACCTTCTTTTCTTTGTTGCCTTTCCACATACTTATATGCTAAAATTAGATATTATTCAGAACTATCAATCTATGGGGTGAAAAAACCTATTGAATGGGTCGTTTATATTTCACAGGAAATATAGAGAAGGAGGAAAATATTGAATAAATTTGTAAAGAATGTGGCCCTCTATGTGCTTCTGATCATTATAGCGGTCTCCATATTCAATACCTTTGTTCATCCTCAGGAAAAACACTCGGAAATCACCTACAGCGATTTCATTTCGCAGGTCGAGAAGAAGAATGTCGACTCCGTGACGATGACGAACAATTCCATCAGCGGTAAGCTGAAGGACGGCAGCGAATTCGCTACCTATGCACCGGACAATGACGCGCAGCTTCTGCCGAAGCTTTCGGAGGGCGGCGTCATCATCACTGCAAAACCGCCGGAACAGCCGTCCTGGTGGATGAATCTGCTCTCTTCTCTGCTTCCGATCATCATTCTGGTCGGCGTGTGGTTCTGGATCATGAACCAGACACAGGGCGGCGGCGGACGTGTCATGAGCTTTGGCAAGTCCAGAGCGAAGATGACCGCCGAAGGCCAGGTCCATGTGAATTTCTCTGATGTCGCAGGGGAAGACGAAGCGAAGGAAGAACTCTCCGAAGTGGTGGATTTCCTGAAAAATCCGGGTCGCTATACGGCGATCGGCGCGAAGATCCCGAAGGGCGTGCTCCTCGTCGGCCCGCCAGGGACAGGTAAGACCCTGCTTGCCAAAGCGGTGGCCGGTGAAGCGAGGGTGCCATTCTTCTCCATCTCCGGCTCTGACTTTGTAGAAATGTTTGTCGGTGTCGGTGCGTCCCGTGTCCGTGACCTCTTTGCCCAGGCAAAGAAGAATGCACCATGCATCGTATTCATCGATGAAATCGATGCGGTGGGCCGTCAGAGAGGCAGCGGTCTCGGCGGCGGACACGACGAAAGAGAACAGACGCTGAACCAGCTCTTGGTCGAGATGGATGGCTTCGGCTCGAACGAAGGCATCATCACCCTCGCTGCGACGAACCGTCCGGATATCCTCGATCCGGCGCTTCTGCGTCCGGGCCGTTTCGATCGCCGTGTCGTCGTCGGCCGTCCTGACCTCAGAGGCCGTCTTGCGATCCTGCGTGTCCATGCGAAGAATAAGCCGCTTGAACCGGATGTCGATCTCAATACCATCGCAAAGAAAGTCCCGGGCTTCACAGGGGCCGATCTTGCGAACATGCTGAATGAAGCAGCCCTTCTGGCTGCCCGTCAGAACAGAAAGACGATCTCCATGGCCGATCTGGAAGAGGCCAGCGAAAAAGTCAGCTACGGACCGGAAAGAAAGAGCCATAAGGTGAGCGATGAGGAAAGAAGGATCACCGCGTACCATGAATCCGGCCATGCCATCATGGCGACCCTTCTGAAAGATGCGGATCCGGTGCATAAAGTCACCATCATTCCGCGCGGACAGGCGGGCGGCTACACCATGATGCTCCCGCATGAAGAACGCTCCTTCATCACGAAGTCGCATCTTCTCGCTCAGCTGCGTGTCGCTCTCGGCGGTCGCTGTGCGGAAAAGATCATTTTCAATGAGATTTCCAGCGGTGCCTCCGGCGACCTCCAGCAGGTGACCGGCATCCTCCGCAAGATGATCATGGAATGGGGCATGAGCGATCGACTGGGACCGATGATCTTCGGCGAACATCAGGAACAGATCTTCCTCGGCAAGCAGCTCGGCTCGGAAAGAAACTACGGCGAGACCGTAGCGACCATCATCGATGAAGAAATGCACAAGTACCTCGACGAAGCGTACAATGATACCATGCAGACACTGATGGACCATATGCCTGTCCTGGAAGCCATGGCGCAGGCGCTCCTCGAGGTGGAAACCATCGATCATAAGCAGGTGGAAAACCTCTTCAAGTATCACTCCCTCTATGCACCGGGAGAAGAACCGAAGAAGGAGGACGACGAAGAGTCTCCGCTTCCGCCGATGCCAAAGGATGAAGGCCCGTCGCCTTCCCTCTATAGCGAATAATACGATAGAGCTTTACAGAACGCCTCCGCTTTGCGGGGGCGTTTTCTTTTGCTTTTTGTAAAAGTTTGAGAACGTTTTACGAATGTGAGACAAAAACGTGGTAACATAAGAGTGATCGGCAGCCGGTGGCCTAAGATCGTATGGGGATCCGGGATCTCACTTTTCGTCATCCGCTGCTGTGGTAAACGGACTTGGTCAGAACCGATCGTTCTTCGGCTGACTCTTACCCCTAGATCAAAGGAGTTTTCATGATGACATTAGACGAATTAGCCGTCGGAGAATCGGCGCTCTTACAGACCGTCGGCGGAGAGGGCGTGCTGCGGCAGCATTTTTTGGATATGGGCCTCATTCCCGGCGAAGAGGTGACACTGGTGCGCTTTGCGCCTTTGGGCGATCCCATGGAGATCATGGTGCAAGGCTATGAGCTGACGCTCAGAAAAGACGATGCGCAAAAGATCGAAGTGACGAATGTGCATCCGGCAGCGGCGAAAGATAGAAAGCACCTGCGAGTGGAAACATCCACGTATCTTCATCCCGGTCTCGGTGAGCCCGGTAAGTATCATGAGGAGTCAGCGTACTCGGATGTAAAGCCGATCGAAGGCAGACTGACCTTTGCACTCGTCGGCAATCAGAACTGCGGCAAGACAACGCTCTTCAACCAGCTGACGGGCTCCAACCAGCATGTCGGCAATTTCCCCGGGGTCACGGTCGATCAGAAGACGGGCGTGATCCGTGGCTATCCGGAGGCAGAGGTAGTAGATCTGCCGGGGATCTATTCTCTTTCTCCGTACACGAGTGAGGAGATCGTCTCTCGTGAATTTATCCTCAAGCAAAAGCCGACAGGGATCATCAATATCGTGGATGCGACGAATCTCACGCGCAATCTGTATCTCACCATGCAGCTGATGGAGCTTGGGATACCGGTGGTGCTTGCGATCAATATGATGGATGAGATGGAAAACAATGGAGGCTCCATCCTGATCAATGAGATGGAGCGGCTCTTGCAGATCCCGGTCGTTCCGATCTCTGCCGTCAAAAATCAGGGGGTGGGTGAGCTCGTGAAGCATGCGATCCATGTCGCACGCTATCAGGAGAAACCGGGCATCACTGATTTCTGTGATAAGAATGACCACCATGGAGCGCTTCACCGCGCCCTGCATGGCATCATGCATCTCATCGAGGATCATGCGAAAGCGGCTGGCATCCCGCTAAGGTTCGCAGCATCCAAGCTGGTCGAGGGGGATCCTCTCGTGGAGCAGGCGCTCGCTCTGGAGGCCAATGAAAAGAGCTTTTGCGGCACATTCTCGCGCAGCTTGAAGAAGAGCGCGGGCTTGACTGCGCGGCTGCGATGGCAGATATGCGCTTCCTCTTTATCCGCCGTCTCTGTGAAAGGACGGTGGTGAAGCCACAGGAAAGCAAAGAGCATGCGCGCAGCCAGAAGATCGACCGCATCCTCACGGGGAAGTACACCGCCATCCCGATCTTCATCCTCATCATGGGACTGGTCTTCTTCCTCACCTTTAATGTCATCGGCGCTTTCCTGTAGGACGCTTTGGCGGACGGCATCGATCAGGTGACTGCGTGGGTCGATGCATGGCTCACGGATGAGGCGGTGAATCCCGCCATCCGCTCGCTGGTGGTGGATGCTATTTTTCAGGGCGTCGGCAGCGTTCTTTCCTTCGCGCCGGTGATCGCCGTCCTGTTTTTCTTCCTGTCTCTCTTGGAAGACGGGGGCTATATGGCCCGTATCGCCTTCGTCATGGATAGGCTGCTCAGAAAGCTGGGTCTCTCCGGACGCAGCATTGTGCCGCTCCTTGTCGGTTTTGGCTGCAGCGTACCGGCTGTCATGGCGACGCGGACGCTGCCCTCGGAGCGTGATCGACGCATGACCATCATGCTCATCCCTTTCATGAGCTGCTCGGCCAAGGTACCGATCTATGCCTTCTTTACGGCGGCATTCTTTCCTCGAAATGGGGCGCTCGTCATGATCGGGCTTTATCTCTTCGGAGTCTGCATGGCGATCCTGACCGCCCTCCTCTTCAAGCGTACTCTTTTCAGAGGGGAACCGGTGCCCTTCGTCATGGAGCTTCCGAATTACCGTATGCCCGGTATGAAAAATGTCCTGCGCCTCATGTGGGATAAGGCCAGAGATTTCCTCGAGCGTGCATTCACGGTCATCTTCGTCGGCACCATCATCATCTGGTTCCTGCAGAACTTTGATGTCCGTCTCAATATGGTGGCGGATTCCCAAGACAGTATCCTGGCTTTCCTTGCCGGCGCTGTCGCGCCTCTCTTTGCACCCCTCGGTCTTGCAGACTGGAGGCTTTCTACGGCGCTCATCTCCGGATTCATGGCCAAGGAGAGTGTCATCTCTACCCTGACAGTCCTCTACGGGACGGAGGAAGCTCTCTCTTCGATCCTGACACCGGGCATGGCACTCACCTTCCTGACCTTCTGCCTGCTCTATACGCCCTGCATCGCGGCGATCACTTCCGTCAAGCGGGAGAATGGGACGGGATGGGCTGTGGGGATGATTGCCTTCCAGTGTGTCGTCGCATGGATCGCCGCCTTCGCTGTGCATCTCATGCTGTCTGCCTTTGGCGTGGCATAAGGAAACGCTGATTCGATCGCGGAATCGGATCTCATATGGGTTTTTATACATAGTGTCGTCGACATTCTCCTTACATAGCTCGGAAATACAAACTTTCATACGAAACTTTTTGCGGATATGGGCAAAGAGTCTCGCATGAAAGTTTTTGTTTTTCTAGGCGAAGAATCGCACAGAAATCCACTTGGGTACTGCAGAAACGAATCACCGGTTCTACAGCTATCGCATGAAACGGCAAGGGCGGAGCTGGTCCAGCGAAGGAATGGAGTACATGTTAAACCGAAGCCACGGAGATAGTAATTATCGACAGTCAAATGAATTACCGAGGAAAACTTGACACTTACAATTCTTTATTAATGCCTTGCGGGGGGGGAAAACTAATGTGCTATAATACCGTATGGTTATAACATAAATGTCGTATGGTTATAACATATAAAAGGATTATTCTAATATTATTGAAGGAGGAACTTGATATGAAACCATTTAAAAGGCATAACAAAAGACTTCTTATTATGATAGCTATGAGTATTAGTTGTGCTTGCACAAGTAGCGTTTATGCGGAAATTACTACAAGACCAGAACTTAATCATGTTTACGATGAATTCGTTAACTATGATGGTGACGATCATAAGAAAAGCTTTGCTGGTTTATGCCATGATACTGAAGGCAGTTATACACTTCAATTTAATCAGGGTGCCACTTTAGACAATAGTAATGCTGGCATAAGCGATAAGTCTATTATGGTTGTAAAGCCTACTACTAAATTGACTATTACTACAGGCGAGAACAAAGATTTAACTATAAAAGGTTACACTAATTATGGTGATATTTATGCTGCTTCGGAAGGAGAACTATATTTTAAGGGTGGAAATATTATCGTGGAAAGTGGAACTAGGGATTCTTCTGGAAGTTCTGACGTGGCTGCTTTTGATATAAATAATGCTGCAATATTAAATATAGATGCAGAGTCATTATGTATTAAAAATAATCGCGATGACGTATATAATAGGACAGCCTTTAATATACTTAATGATGACGAGCGTTTAGCGACCAAAGATTTAAATGTAGATATCAAACTAAAAAAAGATTTTATAATTAAAGATGCTTCATCTGGTATTTTAATGCAAGAGGAAACTAGCCATAACACTAATACCATTATATCTGCTGATAATATCTCTATAACAACAAACAATAATAATAATAATGCTTCGACTGGTTATCACGGAGCAGGTTTATATGCGTTAGCTTATAAAAATACGGGTAAGGCAAACTTAAATTTAACTGCAAACAAAAACCTTTCGGTAATTTCTACAGGTTACGCACTTTATACCTATGGTTCTGTGACCAGTACTTTAAATGCCCAAAATATTGATTTAACTAGTTCAAAGAGTTATGCAATTTATTCTAGCAAAAACTCAATCAACACTTTGACAGCTAATACCTTAAATATATCTGGTAAGGGGTTCAGTATTACCGCCTATTCCGACAGTACCGTCAACGCTCAAGCGGAAAAAGCTATTAATATCAAAGGCACTATCTGGACTAGCGGTGGCAATATTACTGTCGGCAAGGATTCAAGCATTTTGCAAACTGTAATTAATGGCGATTTGACTGCTAAAAACAATGGTTATATCACAGCTTTTGTTAACAATGCAGGTTCTAGCTTCACCGGTAACACAACCGATGCACATTGGCAAGATGTAAATACGAGAGATGCTGGCAACAAGGGTATCCATTTAACACTTAATGACGGCAGCGTCTGGAATGATTTTGACTACGATTCCACCATTCAAGTTCTTGACACAAGCAAGGCGAAGGTTGATATGCAGGATAGTCATTTCAAAGGTTTGTTCATTGGCACGTTAAAAGGGGATAAAAGCACTTTTAACATGGACATCGACGCAGGCACTAATACCAACAACAGCGACCGCCTGTACATCGCAGGCACTCACACCGGCAACCATTACATTACGCTCAACAACGTTAATGCAGATGGCAATACTGACGGCGCTGCCGGTACGGTTCTTGTAAGTGTAAAGGACGAGCAGGGCAACTTCTTTGCCAACGATAAGGAAGGATCCTTGTATTGGAATAAGTACACTTTAGATAAACAAGACAGTGCTACTCCTGGTTACACTAAGGATTGGTACTTGAAAAAAGTAGAATTCATCCCCTCCAAACCGACCACCAGCGTAGATGCTGTTGATGCAACCCAAAGACTGGCTTTCGCCAACTGGGTGGAGGACGACAAGCTTATGCAGCGCATGGGCGACCTGCGCCACGAAACCAATAATGAGGAAGGCGTTTGGGTGCGCGTCAAAGGCGGCAAATACAGCGGTGATGGCTTTAGCAACCGTCACACCATGTACCAGCTTGGCTATGACGATGTCGTTAAGGAAAACGATAAACTGAAACGTTATCAGGGCGTAGCCTTTTCCTACGATGACGGCAAGAACAGCTTCAACCGCGGCAGTGGCAAGCTGAAAGCCAAATCCATCGGCTTCTATAGCACGGATATACGCAATAAAGGGCATTATCTGGACCTAGCGTTTAAGATTTATGATGCAGACAGCGACTTCACTGTGTTTGATTCCGAAGGCAAGAAGATTACCGGTGCTTTTGACAACACTGGTATCAGTCTGAGTGCGGAATATGGTCGCAAGAAATATCTTGACGAGCATTGGTCTATTGAACCGCAGGCACAGCTGACCTTGGGTTATTTGGGCGGTGCAAGATATACCACCAGCAATGGCATCCACGTAAGCCAAAGCGATCCCAACAGCGTTTTGGGACGTATCGGCTGCAACTTTATGTATGACATGGACGAAAATAATACTGTCTACCTGAAGGCCAACTGGCTGCATCAATTTGCAGGTAATTACGGTGCTACCTTGACTAACGGCAATGACAGCCTGCGCATTGATAACCATGACCATGACACCTGGTTTGAATACGGCTTTGGCTTTGCATGCATGACCGGCAAGAACAACCACCTGTATGCGGACGTAGAGCGTTCTACCGGAGGCAGCCTGCGTAAGAACTGGCAGTGGAATGCCGGTATGTTTTGGACGTTTTAAGCTGATGTAAACTGGCCTTTATTATCTACAATATCATTCAATAAATAGTGAAGAAAAATGCGTAACAGATTTTCACGTCTGTTGCGTATTTTTTTACGCAAAAGAAACGAATCACCGGTTCTACAGCTATCGCATAAAACGGCAGGGGCGGAGCTGGTCCAGCGAAGGAATGGAGTACATGGTCTGGGTACTGACCGCCCGGAAGAATAAGACGCTTACGCAAGCCCTCTTGTACCATGCTAATGGGAAGAGCTACAAAAAGATGGATAGAGCCATGCACAAAGCCGTGGTGCAGGCAGAGCGCAGAATGAGAAACTATAGGCCAGGATGCCTGAAAGGGCGTATAGGCGTTTATGGAGCTTCTTCTTCCCCCATGGGAAGACTTGCCAGAGCGATACAGAAATACTGATTAAACCGAAGCCACGGAGATAGTAATTATCGACAGTCAAATGAATTACCGAGGAAAACTTGACACTTATCTCTCATCCATATCCCTCTTGACAGAAATGCCAAGGGAGATTATCATTACATCAACAACATAAACAAACCGTTGAAGCGGAGATAAAAACAGTACGTGCACTTACAGGGAGTCGGGGCAATGAGAAGCCGGCAGAACGCAGATTGTTAAATGGACCGCTGAGGGCGCAGTGAAAAGGGAGACCCCAGTAGCTTGCGACGTAGGGCATACGTCAGTTGCCGGAGATATGTTGGTATCTCGCTAAGAGCAGGGGTCATACCCTGAAGCAAGGTGGCACCGCGGAATAGTATCCGTCCTTGACAAGTTTTTGTCAGGGACGGATTTTTTATTTCTCCCTGGGAAGGAGCAGCCTATGAATACGAACCGGCGATGGCGAGGGAAATTAGGAATTAGGAATGAGGAATGAGGAATGGTGGTGCGGCGCAAAACAAAATAGAAGCGCCGCGAAATTAAAAAAACGGTATTCTCGTATCGTCCCTAATCCCTAGTCACCAGTCACTAGTCCCTAGCCGCTTTTACCAAGGAGGAATCTATTATGATCAAAGAAGCGATCCAGAAAATTGTACGAAAAGGCGACCTCAGCTATGAAGAAGCATACACCGTGATGAATGAGATCATGGACGGCAAGACCACACCGACGCAGAATGCGGCCTTTCTTGCGGCGCTCTCGACGAAGAGCACGCGGGCGGAGACGATCGATGAGATCTCCGGCTGTGCAGAAGCGATGAGAGAGCATGCGACGCCAGTCCCGCATCCGGGCATGAAGGTCTTAGAGATCGTAGGTACCGGCGGTGATGGCTCGAACAGCTTCAATATTTCCACCACGGCTGCTTTTGTTATCGCGGCGGCGGGCGTGAAGGTCGCCAAGCACGGCAACCGTGCGGCATCCTCGAAGTCCGGCACGGCGGATGTGCAGGAAGCCCTAGGCGCGAACATCGCGCAGGATCCGAAGAAAGCGCTCGAGATGCTGGAAAAGGTCGGCTTCTGCTTCCTTTTCGCACAGAAATATCACGCAGCGATGAAGTATGTCGGCGGCATCCGGAAGGAGCTGGGCTTCCGCACCGTGTTCAATATCCTGGGCCCCTTGACAAATCCGGCGAATCCCGACTATTTCCTCCTTGGCGTCTATGATGGCTACTTGGTAGAGCCGGTCGCCAAGGTCTTAGACAAGCTCGGCGTGAGGAATGCGCTTGTCGTCTACGGCGAAGACCACTTGGATGAGGTCTCACCTTCTGCGCCGACGCTGGTCTGCGAGCTGAAGGATGGTTATTACCGCACGATGACCATCTGCCCGGAGGACTTCGGCCTCACGCGTGGCAAGAAGGAGGAACTCGTCGGCGGTACGGCCTCTGAAAATGCGGAGATCACCAAGGGTATCCTGACTGGGAAGCTCCGGGGGACGAAGAGAAATGCAGTGCTCATGAATGCCGGTCTTGCTCTCTACGCAGCCAAAGCGGTCCCCACCATGCAGGAGGGCGTCGCAAAGGCGGCCGAGATGATCGATAGTGGAAAAGCGTATGAGAAACTTGAGGAATACGTCAAGGTGTCAAATCAGTGACTAGTGACTGGTGACTAGGGATGAGTGGCTAGGGATTAGGAGCCTCAAGTGACTGGTGACTAGGGATTAGTAGCTAGGGATTAGGAGTCTCAGGTGACTGGTGACTAGCTCATGACACCACCATTTCTCATTTTTAATTTCTCATTCCATCGAGGCTTTCAAACCTAATCAAGGGGCGAGCCGCCCCAGGGGCTAACCCTGAACCCTGAACCCTGAACCCTATCCCGTTTGAATGATATTTGATTCTACCGATAAACGGAGTAATGATTTCCATGATACTAGATGACATTGCTGCGGAGACCAGGCGGCGGATCGAGCGGCTGAAAGCGGATGGCTGCTATGGATGTCTGCATGAAGAAATGAAGCACTTCACGCCGCGGACGGATGATCTGTTTTACAAGAATCTGGCAAGTGACGGGCTCTCCCTCATCTGCGAGCTCAAGAAAGCGTCTCCTTCGAAGGGGACGATCAGCGAGGACTTCCCCTTTGCGGCGATCGCAAAGGAGTATGAAGCGGCGGGGGCTTCGGCGATCTCCTGCCTGACAGAGCCGAAATGGTTCAAAGGCGATATCGCTTACCTGAAGAAGGTGGCGCAGGAGGTGAAGATCCCCGTGCTCCGCAAGGACTTCATCATCGACCGCTGCCAGATCGGAGAGGCGGCGCTCGCAGGGGCTTCGGCCATCCTCCTTATCGCAGCCATCCTCTCCGATGAGGAAATCAGAGAGTTTCTCTCCTACGCCAGGAGCCTTGGCCTTTGCGTCCTGGCAGAAGCACATGATGAGAAGGAAATGGAGCGGATGCTTGGCGCAGGGGCCCGCATCGTCGGCGTGAATAACCGCGATCTTCGCGATTTCACCATTCATCTGGAAAATACCGAGCATCTGGCAAGGCTCGTGCCCAAGGGCCGTATCCTTGTCTCGGAAAGCGGCATGATGTCAGAGGCGATCGTGAAACAGATGCGGGAGGCCGGCGCCGACGCCGTCCTCATCGGCGAGATGCTGATGAGAGCGGGGGAGAGATGAGGGAATGTGATCCGAACCTTGAGGGAAGAGAATCAATAGTGGGTTAACCCTGAAGTTTGAAAGCGGGGATGAGTAGCTGGGGATTAGTGGCTAGGGATTAGGAGCCTCGAGTGACTAGTGACTGGTGACTGGTGACTGGTGACTGGTGACTAAATGCCGCTTTCGAGCATCGCCACTATCTATACTCTGCGGTGCTTCCATATTTTTATGCGCCGCACCAGCACTCCTCACTCCTCACTCCTAACTCCTAACTGGCGAGCAAAGTTTTCATCCACAATCAGTGGACGAGCCGCACCAAGGGGCTAACCCTGAACCCATACAAACAACCAACAACGATCGATCAACAAAGCGAGGTACCCACTATGAATACAAGATTTGGCGAATTTGGCGGACAGTACATTCCGGAAGTCCTGATGAATGAAGCGGCGAGAGTACAGAAAGCATTCGAAGAATGCAAGAATGATAAAAGCTTCCAGGATGAGCTGCATGATCTCTATGTGAACTACACCGGTCGTCCGTCGATGCTCTATGAAGCATTGAACATGGAAAAGGACTTGGGCGGGCCGCGCATTTTCCTGAAGCGTGAGGATCTGAATCACACGGGCGCGCACAAGATCAATAACTGCATCGGGCAGGCGCTCCTGGCCAAGCGCATGGGCAAGACACGCATCATCGCAGAAACAGGCGCGGGACAGCACGGCGTGGCAGCAGCCACTATTGCGGCGCTTTTCGGTATGGAGTGCGAGGTCTTCATGGGAGAGATCGACACCGAAAGACAGGCTCTGAACGTCTATCGCATGAAGCTCCTCGGGGCGAAGGTACATGTCGTCAAGACTGGCTCCCGCGTACTGAAGGATGCCGTGAATGCAGCGATGCAGGAATGGAGCCGCCGCTGTGATGATACGCACTACGTCATCGGCTCGACCACGGGGCCGGCTCCGTTTCCGGAAATGGTCCGCTATTTCCAGAGCTGTATCGGTCGTGAAGCGAGAGCGCAGGTCTTGGAGCGTACCGGCCGCCTTCCGTCCAAGGTCTATGCCTGTGTCGGCGGCGGCAGCAATGCAGCCGGCACCTTCTATCCCTTCGTGCAGGACAAGGATGTGGAGCTCATCGGCTGTGAAGCAGGCGGCAAGGGCATCGATACCCCCTACCATGCAGCGACTGTGAATCGGGGCCGCATCGGTGTCTTCCATGGCATGAAGTCCCTCTTCTGTCAGGATGATGACGGCAATATCACGGAAGTCTATTCCATTTCCGCCGGTCTTGACTACCCGGGAGTCAGCCCTGAGCATGCGTACCTGAACTCCATCGGCCGCGCCCGCTACGTGGCTGTCACGGATGAAGAAGCCGTTGAGGCCTTCGAATACCTTGCCAAAACGGAAGGCATCATCTGCGCCATCGAGTCCGCTCACGCCGTCGCCGGCATGATGAAGGAGATCCGGACGATGGATAAAAATGACATCGTCGTCATCACCCTTTCCGGCCGCGGAGACAAGGACGTCGCCGCCATCGCCAGATACCGCGGAGAGGATATTCATGATTGAGGGGACTGGTAGCTAGGGACTAGTGGCTAGGGATTAGGAGTTTCGAGAGACTAGGAGACCAGGAGACATCAGACTCCCGTATCGTCATTTCGAGCGAAGTGAGAAATCTTTGTCATTCGCGGCTCAGTGGTCGATGTATGGAAATTCCAAAACGGGAAGCCTGTCATCAAGAGACCTTCGGGCATCGCCATTATTTATACTTTGCGGCGCTTCTGATTTTTATGCGCCGCACCAGCCCCTTTGAACCCCTTGAACCTATAGAACCCGCTCCCCCTCTTTCAAACGTAATCAAAGGCCAGCACGCCCACGGGCTGAGCCCGAACCTATACATACAGCAAAAGGAGTCTATCTATGAGCCATACAAGTGAAGCATTCAAGAAGGGGAAGGCGATGATCGCTTTCCTGACGGCAGGTGTCCCGTCGATGGAAGATACCGTGAAATATGTACTTGATCTGGAAAAAGCAGGCGTGGACCTGATCGAGATCGGCGTGCCGTTCTCCGATCCCATCGCTGATGGGCCGGTCATCATGGAAGCGGATGTGAAGGCGCTGGAGAACCATATCCACCTGCCGCAGGTCATGGAGCTGGTGAAGACGCTCTGCACGAAGACACAAATCCCGATCGTGCTCCTCACCTATTACAATCCGGTCTTCAATTATCCATCGGCTCGTTTCTTTGAGGAAGCGAAGGAGATCGGCATCGACGGCGTCATCATCCCGGATCTTCCTTTTGAAGAGCAGGGAGAGATCCGTCCGCTCGCGGATGCGAATGGCGTCGATATCATCCAGATGGTCGCTCCGACCTCGGAAGAGCGTATCCGTGAGAGCCTGCGGCATGCGACCGGCTTTGTATATGTCGTTTCCTCCATGGGCGTCACCGGCATGCGCGGCCATATCCAGACTGACCTTCGTGAGATCATCCGCATCGCGCGTGAAACGACGGATACCCCGCTGGCTATCGGCTTCGGCATCCACACTCCGGAACAGGCCGGAAGGATGGCCAAGCTGGCTGACGGTGTCATCACCGGCAGTGGTGTCGTGGATATCATCAATAAGAATGGCAGCGATGCCTCCGAGAAGCTCACCGCATATATTCGCGGACTGAAGGCAGGCATGGCAGAGTAAGATCAATAAAACAGGAAAACGATAGAGAGGCGCTCTATCGTTTTTTCTTTGGAGAGAATCTGTTACAATAGAAAAAAAGGAGGGATGAGAATGGATAACACAAGACGCAGAGCCTATATCAAAGAAAAGCTGCAGCAGGCGGATCACCGGCTGCGCGGGATGGATCTTGCGAAAGAGTGCGGCGTGAGCCGGCAGGTCATCGTGGGGGACATGGCGCTCCTTCGCGCCAGAGGGATGGATATCATCTCTACGCCACGCGGGTATTATCTGAAAAAAGAGAAAAAAGCCTGCCTTCGCATACTCGTCTGCCGTCACGACCGGGAGGGGACAGGAAAGGAGCTCACTGCCATCGTAAGAGCAGGCGGCATCATCCATGACGTGCGGGTGGAGCATGAGATCTACGGCGAATTGCACGGACAGCTGGAAATCAAGAGTGAAGAGGAGGCAGTATCCTTTGTGCGCGCGATGCAGGACAGCGGATCGCCTCTCCTCTCGGATATCAGCGGTGGCATCCATACCCATCTCGTCGAGACAAAGACGGAAGAAGAGATGGCGCAGGTGATCCATGCGTTGAGGGAGATCGGCGTGCTGTATGAGTGACTAGTGACTAGTGACTAGTGACTAGTGACTGGTGGCTGGTGACTGATGCTTAGTGACGGTGACAGAGAGTAGGGAGTTTTGACGATGCAGGAATTTATCATACAAAAGGAAGAAGCAGGGCAGACGGTGATGAAGTATCTGGCGCGGCTCTTGCCGGAGGCGTCCATGGGGCTTCTTCGTAAGAGCATGCGCAAGAAGAATATCGTCCTCAACGGAAAGAAGATCGAAGGAAGAGAAAAGATCGCCGCAGGTGACAGCGTGAAGGTCTGGTTCTCCGATGAGACGATCGAAAAATTTCGCCAAAAGAAAGAAGAATCGCCAAAGCGTGACTACCCTGACTTTGAGGCATGGGTCTTGTATGAAGATGAAAACATCGTCATCCTCAATAAACCGGCAGGCCTTCTCTCGCAGGGGGACACTTCCGGCGCTCCGTCCCTGAATGAAGCCCTTCTTGCCGCGCGGGAGAGCGGAGGCAGCGTCAAGCCCTCCATCTGCCACCGGCTGGATAGGAACACCAGCGGCCTCGTCATGGCAGGTAAGACTGTGCGCGGACTGCAGGAAATGAATGCGCTCATCAAGGCGCGCGCTCTCACGAAGGTGTATCAGGCTCTCGTTTACGGGAAGACGCCGCCTTCGGGGATCTTGAAAGGGTACCTCGTCAAGGATCACGAAAGGAATCAGGTGCGCTATACCCCGTGCGCGGAACCGGGCGCGCTTCCCATCGAGACGCACTATGAGACGCTTGTAACGACAACGGCCCATGGCTGTACCTTTTCCCTCGTCCGTGTCAGGCTCGTGACAGGACGCTCGCACCAGATCCGCCTGCATTTTTCCTCCATCGGTCATCCGCTTTTGGGCGATCGGAAATATGGCAGCCGCGCGAGCCTTGCCGCATCAGAGGCGCTTCACATCCGCCGCCAGCTCCTTCATGCGGCCTCGCTCACCTTTCCTGCGCTTACGGATGATTTCGCCTATCTGTCCGGCAAGATGTTCACCGCGCCTTTGCCGGCCGATTTCGCCTCTGTCTGTCATTTGGGGCGGCATGGCTTGACAGGTGAGAAAAGCGGAAAACGGAACGGTGAGGGTTAGCCCGTGGGGCGTGCCGCCCTTTGACTTTTTGAGAAAGAGGGGGAGCGGGTTCTGTGGGTTCTACGGGTTCAGTGGGGAAGGTGCGGCGCATAAAAAACAGAAGCGCCGCGGAAGTTTGAAATTAGCGACTTTCTCGTATCGCAAACCTAATCCCTAGCTACTAATTCCTAGTCACTAGTCACCAGTCACTAGTCACTCCTAATCCCCAATCCCTAGGGAAACGCTGATTAAATCGCAGAGTCAGATTTTACAAGAATTTTTATACATAGCTTCGTCATAGCCTTCCTTAAATAGCTCGCTATTCGCGTCAGGTTATTCCTCGCTATGCATAAAACTTCAAGAGTAAAATCTGACAACGATTTAATCAGTGTTTCCCTAGCAACGATTTCATCAGTGCTTCCTTATATTTCATACAACACGAGGTGTATCAATTACGGACTCCAGATTTCTGATCGTATTTGCAGACATTCTGCTTCCTCTTCTCTGCGGCATGGGCCTTAGGCGGTGGGGGCTTTCGAAGGACATCCTTCACTGGATCATCAAGGCGAATGTGGTGGGCGTGTCTACGTTTCTTTCCATTGTTTCCTTCTGGTCGGTGCAGGTGACAGCGGAGCTTTTGTGGCTTCCGATCTCTACGCTGCCCATCTGTTTCCTGCCTGTCGCGGTATTCTATGCCTTAGAGCAGCACCGCTTCTCGGATGCGCGGGAGCAGGGGAGCTACCTCATTTCCATGATGCTCGGAAATATCGGGACGCTCGCGGGGCTCTGTGCGTATGTCCTCTTTGGCGCGGTCGGCTTTGCCTATGTACAGCTCATCGCAGTGCCGCAGATCCTGATCATCGTACTCTTCTGCTTTCCGATGAGCCAGTACTACTATGACAAGTGGGCGAATCACGGCGAGGGGAAAAAGATGGAGATCCACCTCTTGCGTCTGCTCTGCACGTGGAATCAGCTCCCTGCCGTCGGCGTGGTCATCGGTCTGACGCTTGCGGGGCTCGGGGTGGAGAAACCGCAGGCTGTCACGACGCTTTTCACGATCCTGATCCATGCGGGGGCTTGGATGGGGATGGTGCCTGTCGGCTATGATCTGAACCTTTCGGCGGTCAAGGAATATGGGGGAAGGCTTTGGCCGATCTTTCCGGTGAAATTCATCCTGCTTCCGGCGGTGATGTATTTCCTGACGAGTGTATTCGTCTCGGATGCGACCATCCTGACCTGCGTGGTACTCGCAGCCGCGGCGCCGACAGCCATCTTCGCTGTGGCGTCTTCGCAGCTTTATGGACTCAATGTCAATCTCGCAGAGTCCTCCTTCCTCACGACGACGCTCGCTTTCCTCTTCGTGCTGTATCCGGTGATCTATTGGTGGGAGAAAACGAATTAGGAATGAGGATTTGTGGTGATATATAATAGAGCACCGTTTTTTTATCGTATGCAAAAAGCGTATCAAGTTCAAATTTCTGAACCTGATACGCTTTTTATGATATAAGAGTCGGCGCTTCTGAAATTTGTGCGCCTCACATTCACTCTCCACGGAAACCAAGTAAGAAAAGGCAGATGTGGGTGGCGCAGGCTAACAGATCACATTCTCCTGTTCCCCTTTCAGGTATGCGCGGAGGTTGTCCATCACGATGACGGCACGGCGGGCCATGGCTTCCTCGGTGAAGAAGCCGACGTGCGGGGTGAGGACGGCGTTTGGCGCAGAGAGGAGAGGATCGTCCTTGGCGAGCGGAGGTTCGCCGTCGAAAACATCGATGCCGGCGCCTGCGATCTTTCCTTCCCGGAGGAGGTCAGCGAGGGCGGCATTGTCAATGACTCCGCCGCGGGCGGTATTGATGAGGATCGCTCCCGGCTTCATGAGAGAGAGCTTTTCACGGGAGAGGAGGCCGCGCGTCTCGCCCGTAAGAGGCAGGTGGACGGAGATGATGTCGCAGGTGGAAAGCAGGGTGTCCAGGTCGGTATAGGTGATGCTCGCTGCCTTCCGGGAGCGGCTGTAGCCATAGACATCGGCGCCGAATGCGGAGGCGATGTCTGCGACACGTCGTCCGATGGCACCGGTACCGATGATGCCGAATTTCCGATGGCCGATCTCGATGCCCATGAGGCCTGCACTGGTCTTGCCATTTCTGGCAGCGCATCCGCCTTCGGACAGCTTGCGGTAGAGGGCAAGAATGAGCGAGAACGTAAGCTCGGCCACGGACTCGGTCGAGTAGCCGGCACAGTTCGAGACGGCGATGCCCTTTTCTTTGCAGTAATCAATGGCGACATGGTCGACGCCGGTGAATGCGACGCAGAGGTATTTGAGCGATGCGGCTTTTTCCAGCGCTTCCTTCCGAAGCGGATAATTGGCAATGACGGCAAGGTCAGCATCCGCAAGGCGATCGCCCAATTCATCCTGGTTTTTCGGCGGGCTGTCATAGGCGGTGATGGTGAAGCCGTCTTTTTGGAGATCCGCCGTCAATGTATCAAGCAGGGCGCTGCTGATGGCGAGTGGCTGTGCGATGACGATGTGTTTCATGAGAAGGACTCCTTTCATTGAGGAATAGCCCAAGGGGCATGCCGCCCCCTTGAGTGCGTGTGAAAGAGGTTCAGCGGGTTCTGTGGGTTCTACGGGGAAGGCGCGGCGCATAAAAATGAGAAGCGCCGCAGAATATATAATGGGCGATGCCTGCAACAGGCATTTTAGTCACCAGTCACGAGTCACTCTGAGCTCCTAATCCCTAATCCCTGGCCACTTTTTTGAAAGACAATACCGCTCTCCCAGGCAGCTGGGAGAGGAAGACACCGGCGGTCATGGAGAGGACGCCGATCATCTGGCGGGCGGTGAAACTTTCATCGAGGAAGAAAACACCTGCCATACCGCCAAAGACCATTTCCATGCTGAGGATCATAGAGGCTTCGGTGGGTGGGAGATATTTCTGCCCGACGGCCTGCAGCGTGTAGGCGACGCCTGTCGAGAGAAGACCGGTATAGAGGATCGGCCACAGGGCACCTTCGATGCCGGAGAGAGTCGGCGTTTCGAAAAGAAAGGCAAGAATGAAATTCAGGATGCTGGCGACGAAGAACTGTCCCGAGGAGAGGAGGATGGGAGAGAAGCGCTGCGTGAGGTAGGTCATGGCGTGGATCTGGATGGTGAAGCCCAGCGCACAGAGCAGCATCAAGAGGTCGCCGATGCTGATCGAGAAGTCTTCGGTGATCGACATGAAGTACACGCCGGCCATGGCGAGGAGAGCGCCTGCGATGTGCGTTATGCGGAGCGTTTCCTTGAGGAAGATCCCCATGATCGGCACCATGAGGATGTAGGTCGCAGTGAGGAAGCTGGCTTTCGAGGCGGTGGTGTACTGAAGCCCCACCTGCTGAAGCGTCGCACCGGCAAAGAGCGGAAGCCCTACCATGAGGCAGGCGGCCGAGAGCGGCATATTTCGGGGAAGCGGCGGCGGCTCTTCCTTCGTCGTAAGGATGATGGGGACGAGCGCAAGCGAGCCTAAGAGGAAACGGACGCCGTTAAATGTATATGGCCCGACGGACTCCATTCCGACCACCTGCGCGGCGAAGGCAAAGCCCCAGATGAGCGCTGCCAGGAGCAGCAGTAAACGGTATTTCATGGTATTCTCCTTTGGATGATGTATAATAGTTATTATAACAGATGAAAGTGAATGCTGCGGATGATTTCGCAGACTTGCAAAAAAGAAGTAGCCGGTGATTTGTGGCTAGTGGTCAGGGATAAGGAGTGACTAGTGACTGGTGACTTGTGACTAGGAATTAGTAGCTAGGGATTAGGTTTGCGATACGAGAAAGTCGCTAATTTCAAACTTCCGCGGCGCTTCTGATTTTTATGCGCCGCACCACCATTTCGCATTTCTCATTTCTAATTTCTCATTCAAACGAGGCTTTCCAGCGTAATCAAGGGACGACACGCCCCAAGGCTAACCCTGCACCATAAAAAGGAGATTTTCTATGTCGATTCGTATGATCGCCATCGATCTTGATGGCACGCTCTTGCATGATGATATGACGATTTCCGCCTATTCGCGTGAGGTGATCCAAAAGGCGATCCAAAAAGGCTATGAGATCGTCGTCGCCACCGGACGCATGTGGGATTCGGCGAGATCGAAGGTGTCGCTGCTCCGCTTGGGCAATGTCCCTGTCATTTGTTACACGGGCGCATGGATCATGTGGAGCGAGACGGGTGAGCCGATCCTGCAGGACGGGCTCTCAGCCGATCTGGCGAGCCGTGTGATGCTTGCGGCGAAGGAGCGGGGGTGGGACGCGACGGCCTTCTGGAACAATCATATTTATATGGAGAAACCGAACGGCACCGAGGCGAAGTACCAGAAGTATCGCACGCAGAAGCCGCAGTACCTGGGGGAGGCCTTCTATTATCCGCCGATGACGGTGACGCGTGTGGTCTTTGCGGATCCTTCCGAGGAGGAGCGAGGCCGCATCCGTGCCTTTCTGGAGAGCCGTTTCGGAGAGGAGATCACCGTCGTCTATCCGGGGGATGATTTCGTCGATGTGCATAAAAAGGGCATCGATAAAGCATCGGCTCTCTCCTTTCTGGCCGAGAGGAGAGGCATCCGGCGGGAGGAGATCATGGCCTTCGGCAATACGGAAAATGATGTGCCGATGCTGCGCTACGCAGGCGTATCCTACGCCGTCGCCAATGCGGATGGGGTCGCGAAAGAAGCGGCCGGTCACATCTGCGCTTCAAATGAAGAGGACGGCGTCGCGAAGGTCATAGAGGAGCTGGTAGCTAGTGACTAGTGACTGGTGACTGGTCGCTAGGGATTAGGGGTCCCTAGTGACTTGAGGGCATTGCCCCATATATATTTGCGGCGAAGCCGCTACCTTCCCCGCTGAACCCGTTGAACCTGTTGAACCCTTTGCACCCGCTACCCTGCCCACCAAAAAAGCTCGTTGAACGAAAATGTTCAACGAGCTTTTTTGATTTCAAATAACCAAGCAACCAAAACGATCCTCAGTCCAGATGGAAACGGTAGCCGGAGCCCCAGACGGTCTCGATGCGTTCATAGGGATGACCGGCGGCATTTTTCAGCTTGTCACGCAGACGGTTGATATGGACGGTGACCGTTGCGGGTTCACCGATGGGATCGAAGCTCCAGATCTTTTCAAAGAGCTGCTCTTTGGAAAAGACTTCATTCGGATGCTGCACGAGGAAGAAGAGCAGGTCGAATTCTTTGCCGGTGAGCGGCACCTCCTTGCCCTTCAGGAAGACCTGACGGGCTTTCGGACGGATATTGAGGTCGCCGACATAGAGGCCCTGTTCTGCCTGCGGGTGGATGGTATCCGTCTGGGTGAGACGTTTGTGGGTGGCGAGCTGCGCGCGCAGGTGCGCCATGAGCACGGTGCCGCGGAACGGTTTCACGATGTAGTCATCCGCGCCGAGACCGAGACCACGGACGATGTCAGCATCTTCAGTGCGGGCGGTGGCGAAAATGATGGGCGCATTCGTGCGTTCTCTCATTTTGCGGCACAGAGAGAATCCATCTTCTCCCGGCAGCATGACGTCCAGGATGATGGCGTCGATCTCGACCTCATCCATGATTTTCAAGGCTTCTTTGCCATCGGAAGCGACATAGGGCTGATACCCGGAGCCTTCGAGAAAGTCACGCTCCATATCAGCGATTTTCGGTTCATCTTCTACAACCAGTACTTTGATCATTGTGTGTTACTCCCTTCTGCCAGCGGGATCTCAAAAATTAATTGCAAGCCATTGTTGTTGACCGCCGAGTAGCGGCCTTTGTGTGCGGTGATGATCTCAGCCACGATGGCAAGTCCCAGACCGCTGCCGTTGCTGGTCTTGCTGCGGGCTTCGTCCGTGCGGTAGAAGGCTTCGAAAATGTGAGGCAGCTTCTCCTTCGGGACGCCCGGTCCATCATCGGTATACATGAATTCGGCGTATTTCCCCTTGACATGGAGGGATATACGTACTTCGGAAATATCCTTATCTCTATATTTTATCGTATTTGTTAGTAAATTGAAAATAATTCTTTGAAATTCTTTTTCATCCACCATTGCGATGAGCGAGTCATCCATGTCATAGGTCACATGCACCTTTCGGGAGTCGAGGTAGTCCTGGTCTTCTGCGATGAAGCTGCGGATGACCTGGCTGAAAGGGAGGGGCTGCGGATGACAGATGATGCGGCTCGTGGAGAGCTTGTTGTAAAGCGAGAGCTCTTCGATGAGGCGCGAGAGGTCATCTGCGCAGGAGGCGATCGAGTTCAGGTACTGCATCTGCTTTTCCTTCGTCCGCCCGAGCCCGAGCTGCAGAGCTTCGGTGTAGCCCATGATGGCTGTGAGCGGGGTCCGAAGGTCATGTGCGATGCCGGAGAAAAGGATCTTGCGGCTCGTATTCGCATGCGCGCGCTCGGCGATACTGCTTTTGAGATCGGTCTGCATCGTGCGGAAGGTGTCGCACATCTGCCCGAGCTCGTCATCGCTGTAGTGATCGACGATGACATTGAAATTGCCATGCTGGATCGCTCGCGCAGCCATCGACAGCTGCTGGAGCGGGATCAGCATCTTGTTTCTGGTCATGTTGTAGAAATGGTAATTCATCCGGGCGGAGAGCGCGATGATGAGGAGCATGATCGCAGCAAAGGCACCGTAGACTTCGACCGAGTGATGCGGGTCATTCGCGGCAAAGTAGGTCGCAGATAAAAGCAGCAGCACCAGTGCGGAGAAGACAGGGACGCAGATGAAGAGAAGGATCTGTATCATCATCTGCTGCGTCAGCCCGTTCTTCGTCTTCTCGAAAAGAAGGGCGTCTTTGATGGTCTTTTCCATACAAGCCTCGATGGGGAAGGGGAGACTGCGGGGGCAATCTTGGCTACGAATGAAAGCCTCGCTTGAATTAGAAATGAGAAATGAGAAATGAGAAATGGTGGTGCGGCGCATAATAATATGGAAGCGCCGCGGAGTATAAATAGGGCGATGCCCGCTTTAGACGTTAGACATCAGACATCTGACGTCTATTTCCGAGTCTCCCAGTCTTTTAGTCTAATCCCTAGTCACTAATCCCTAGTCCCTAGTCACTCATCCTCAAATACGAGTTCTACGGGACAGTGGTCACTGCCGTGGGTCTCCGGGTGGATAGAGGCGCTTTGGATGGCCGGACGGAGGGCATCGGAGACGATGAAGTAGTCGATCCTCCATCCTATGTTCCGCTCGCGGGATTTTGCAAAGTAGCTCCACCATGAGTAGGCTCCCTTTTCATCCGGATGGAGGAAACGGAAGGAATCGGTGAAGCCTTTCTCCAGAAGGGCATTCATTTTTCCGCGCTCTTCATCTGTGAAGCCTGCATTCTTATGGTTCGAAGCGGGATTGGCAAGGTCGATGTCTTCATGGGCGACATTGAGGTCGCCGCAGAGGATGACCGGCTTTTCCTCCGAGAGTCTTGTCATATAGTCTGCCATCGCATCCTCCCATGTCATGCGGTAGGAAAGACGCGTGAGGCCGCGCTGGCTGTTCGGCGTGTAGCAGACGATGAGATAGTGACTGCCGAAGTCGGCGGTGATGATACGCCCCTCCTGATCATGCTCCTCGATGCCAAGACCATAGGTGACGGAAAGCGGTTCCCGCTTCGTGAAGAGTGCAGTACCACTGTAGCCCTTCTTCACGGCACTGTTCCAGTACTGGTGGTAGCCGGGAAGCACCATCTCGATCTGGTGCGGCTGAAGCTTCGTCTCCTGCAGGCACACGCAGTCTGCATCGAGTGCCGTGAAAGCGTCCATGAAACCTTTCTTCATGCAGGCTCTGAGACCATTGACGTTCCAGGAAATATATTTCAGTGTCCCCATGGGTGTTCTCCTTATTCGGGAATGATTCCAATATCATGATAAAATAATTATAATATAAATCATATTATACACCATGAGGCAATGGTATGGATAGATGTCGATATAGGGGGCGAGGCGGCGGATGGAAGGAAAATGGAAGATCCGCCGCCATTTCTCATGGGGGGAGGCCTTCCCGGGGACCATGGGGCGGCCACTCTCCCCTTCATTTTATGCTATAATAAAGGCAATGCCACGTGGGCAGCTGTTGCAAGCAAAGAAGGAAAGGATGAAACCTGATGAAGAAAATTGTTGTGACTGTTATTGGTGCTGACCGTGTCGGCATCGTCGCCGGTGTAGCAAAACAGCTGGCGGAAGAGAACGTGAATATTCTTGATATTTCCCAGACCATCGTGGACGGGATCTTCGATATGATCCTGATGTGCGATATGGAGAACGCCGCATATTCCTTAAAGGAGATCCAGGATCATATGGGGAAACAGGGCGAAGCGCTGGGGGTAGAGATCCGTGTCCAGCTCGCTGACATTTTCTATGCTATGCACCGCATCTGAAAGGAGACACCATGCTTGATATAGAAGACATTCTGGCAACGGAACGCATGTTTGACCAAAACAAGCTTGATGTGCGTACCGTTACCATGGGGATCTCTCTCCTTTCCTGCGTATCCGATGATGAGAAGACCCTTTGCGACAAGATCTACGATACCATCTGCCGGAAGGCAGAGCATCTCACCGAGGTCACCCATGACATTTCCAGAGAATACGGTGTGCCGATCATCAACCGCCGCATCTCGGTGACGCCGATCTCTTTGGTGGCGGGCGGGCTTACGACAGCCAGCTATGTGCCGATCGCAGAGACACTGCAGCGCGCAGCTGACACTGTCGGCGTCGACATCCTAGGCGGCTTCTCCGCACTCGTCGATCGCGGCATGAGTGCTTCGGACAAGAAGCTCATCGACTCCATTCCGGAGG
This sequence comes from Dialister sp. i34-0019-2H8, assembly GCF_042846925.1. Lineage (NCBI taxonomy): Bacteria > Bacillati > Bacillota > Negativicutes > Veillonellales > Veillonellaceae > Dialister > Dialister sp. i34-0019-2H8. The sequence goes on along the minus strand of NZ_BAABYQ010000001.1, from coordinate 2,051,044 downwards.
CACTCGCTGCGACAAAGAGCATCTGCAGCTCGGTCGCTATCGGTTCGACCAAGGCTGGCATCAATATGGATGCGGTCAAGCGCATGGGCGAGGTCGTGAAGGAAACGGCAGAGCTCACGAAGGACCAGGACGCCTATGGATGCACGAAGCTCGTCGAATTCTGTAATGCGGTCGAAGATAATCCCTTCATGGCCGGCGCTTTTCACGGTGTGACGCAGGGAGATACTGCGATCCATGTCGGCGTCTCCGGCCCGGGCGTCGTGAAGCGTGCGCTCGAGGATGTGAAGGGCGCCCCCTTCGAAGTCGTGGCCAAAACGATCAAGAATACGGCATTCATGATCACGCGTCTTGGCCAGCTCGTTGCAGAAGCAGCGACAGAGCGTCTCCATGCGCCTTTCGGAATCATCGACCTTTCGCTGGCTCCGACCTCGGCTGTCGGTGACAGTGTCGCAGCAGTCCTCGAAGAAATGGGCCTTGAGAGCTGCGGCGGTCCAGGCACCACGGCGGCTCTCGCGCTCCTCAATGATGCTGTCAAGAAGGGCGGCCTCATGGCCTCTTCGAGTGTCGGCGGACTTTCTGGCGCTTTCATCCCGGTCAGTGAAGACCTCGGAATGATCGAAGCCGTTCAGAGAGGCAGCCTGTGCCTGGAGAAGCTGGAAGCCATGACCTGCGTCTGCTCTGTTGGCCTTGATATGATCGCCGTTCCGGGTGATACCAGCGCATCCACCCTCTCTGCGATCCTTGCCGATGAAGCAGCGATCGGTATGATCAATAACAAGACCACCGCTACCCGCCTCATCCCGGTACCGGGCAAGAAGCCGGGCGATATGGTCCAGTTCGGCGGCCTCATGGGCTATGCACCTGTCATGGGGATCAGCAAGTTCAAGGCAGACGAATTCGTAGCAAGAGGCGGCAAGATCCCCGCTCCGCTCCGCAGCCTGACAAACTAGGGAAACACTGATTAAATAGTTATTCGATTTTACTCTTATATTTTCATGCAATGCAAGGAATACTCCGACGCGAATAGCGAGCTATTTAAGGAGGAGTATAACGAAGCATTGCATGAAAATACATGTGAAATCGAATTCTGCGATTTAATCAGCGTTTCCCTAAGAAATGGCAAGCAAAAAGCACCGGCAAGTGTCGGTGCTTTTTTGCGCGGTGGACTTAAGGCCACGCGGGATATTGAGGGAAAGGCTGCTCTCCGAGAAAAGAGGTCTCCCGCTCTCTAATCCGATCCCCGATCGGCGGATCTTTGGAACTTCCAATGATAGAGCCCCATGCATATGATGGCGGAGAGAAGGGAGCCCATCGGTGCAGCAAGACCCATCGGAGACAGTGTCTCGGGGAAGAGGAGAATGGCGAGGTAGGTGCCGGGGACGCGGACGGTGACGATCGAGATCATATTGTGCAGGAAGGAGTAGATCGATTTCCCATAGGCAGAGAAATATCCCGAGTAGCAGAAGTGGATACCGGCAAAGATGCAGTCGATGACATAGGTACGGAAGTATTCACCGCCAAGGCGGACGATTTCCGGCTCATGGCTGACGAAGAGTGAGATGACCCACTCGGCGCAAAAGTGGACGATCAGGGTCGCAAGAAGGCCGAAGATGATGCATACACGGATGCCGCACAGGAGCGCCTGCTGCCCGCGCTCATCATTTCCGGCGCCTGCATTCTGTGCGGCGAAGGCGGCGACGGTCGAGAGCATGGCAGAGGGGACGAGGAAGAGAAAGCTGATGATCTTCTCCACGATGCCGACTGCGGCGGCGACTTCGACGCCGCGGCTGTTTGCGATGGCGGTGATGATTAGAAAGGAGATCTGGATGAGCCCGTCCTGACAGGAGATGGGAAGACCTATGGCAAGGAGCGTCTTCATGCGGAGGGCATCGAAGGAGAAGGACTTCTTCGGGAAGGCAAGACCAAGGTCGGCGCGGGCGAGGTACAAGAGGCAGAGGAGGACGGAGACGGCCTCGGAAAGAATGGTGGCTGCGGCTGCTCCGGCGGCCCCCATCGCCATGGGGCCGATGAAGATATAGTCAAGCAGGAGATTGATGAGACCGGCGAGAGCGATAAAGTACATCGGCGTCCTTGTATCGCCAAGTCCGCGGAAGATGCTGGCAAGGACATTATAGGCGACGATGAAGGGGATGCCTGCAAAGCAGATGAGAAGGTACGCCCTTGTATCCTCCCATGCTTCCATCGGGGTCTTCAGCCAAGAGAGTATAAGATCGCTCGAAAGGAGGAGGAGCACGGTGCTAACGAGGCTGAAGAGGGCAAAGAGCAGCACCGAGCTTCCGATGCAGCAGGAGGCTTCCTTCATATCTCTGCCGCCCACTGCGCGGCTGATGGAGACGGTCGTCCCCATGGCGAGCCCGACGATGATGACGGTCAGCATGTGCATCAGCTGGCTTCCGATGGAGACGGCCGTGATCGGTGCGGCGCCATTGAAGAGACCTGTGATGAAGAGGTCGGCCATGCCGTAGAACGTCTGCAGAAAACAGGCGAGAAGGTAAGGGATGGCGAAAGCCATCATTTTGGGGAGCAAAGGCCCTTGCGTAAGATTGATTCCGGTCATAGGATCCTCTTTGTATAATGAATAGCCTGCCGCCACTCACGCAGGCTGCTGCTTTATGGAGACAATCATATCACAGGCGAGGCGCTTGCGAAATATGGCTTTTGCAGGTGGTCTTCTGCCTGCATTTGCTTTTTTCCCCTCTCTGCTATAAGATGAAGGACAAATGAGGTGATTGGTATGTACATGACAGCACAGCGCAAGCGTCTTTTTCAATTCTTCAACGATCATCCGGATGCTTCCTTTTCCGCCAGAGACATACAGGCTCTGCTGAATCGCTCAGAAGCGTCTGCGATCAGTCTCAGTGCGGTGTATCGCAATCTGGCTTCTTTGGCAGAGGCCGGGCTGATCTTGAAATCGGCGGCCAGTGATGGACAAGAAACATTGTATAGGTTCGTCGGGGCAGATGCCTGCCGGGATGAGCTTCATATGACCTGTCTTTCGTGCGGTCAGACGACCCATGTAGACCATGCGACCGCGCGTGCTCTCGCGCAGGCCTTGGCGGGCAATGATGAGTTTCAGATGAATCTGGGGCAGACCACCATTTACGGCTTATGCAAAAAATGCCAGGGGAAATAATTTGTTTCTTACACAAAGAAGGACCCATTCGGGTCCTTTTAAATTTGAGAAAATTTCGCAAATCTATTGACGGAAAGGCGGGAAGCGATTATAATGAGGCTCAGATTTGCGAAAGCGTCGCAAATCTTCACGATAGTTTCTGCTTTCGAAAGAGGGGCGGCCGGAGGGGCTGCTATTGGTTTTGCGGATGCAGTATGCTGCAAGATCATGGCGGAGCGCATTGCCTGTCCACAGGCAACGCGAGAAAGAACCCTTTTCGTCTCCGGTTACATGTCATCCCTGCTTTCTACCGTAAAGGAGTTCTTACTATGAAAATGAAAAAAATAGGTCTTTTCATAGCGACGCTTGCCGCTTGCCTGATAGGCGGCGTTGCATTGACAGGCTGCACGCCGGGGCAGAAGTCAGCTGCTTCTGCGCCGCCGGAAAAGAAGATTCAGATCGTCTGCACCAATTTTCCCGGTTATGATTTTGCAAGGCATATCGTAAAGGATCATGGCGAAGTCACCATGCTGGTGAAACCCGGTACGGATGTCCATAGCTTTTCTCCCTCGCCGAAGGACCTGAAAGCGGTGGCTGACAGTGACTTTCTCATTTGTACGGGCGGTGACTCTGATGAATGGGTAGAGAAGATACTGGATGCGACCGGCAAGAAGCCCGGGAGTGTATTTCGGATGATGGATGCCGTGAAGCTGTCAGAAGAAGAGCATCCGGAAGGCATGCAGCCTGAAGAGGAAGCAGAGAAAGAGGCGGGCCCAGAAATGGATGAGCATGTATGGACCGCTCCTGCCAATGCCATTGAAATCGTCAAAAAATTGAATGCTTCTATTTCCAAGCTGGATGGTGCGCATGCGGAGGAGTATCAGAAGAATGCAGAGGCATATATGAAAGAGCTCAGCGATCTGGATCAGAGCTTCCGTGATGTGATCGATCATGCAGATAGAAAAGAGATCATCGTGGGAGATCGCTTCCCCTTCCTGTACTTTGTGAAGGAGTACGGTTTGACATATGATGCGGCTTTCCCGGGATGCGCCAAGGATACGGAAGCCGATCCGAAGACCATTGCCTTTTTGATCGATAAGGTCAAGGCAGATCAGATTCCCGTGATCTTCCATATCGAATTGTCCAATCAGCAGATGAGCCGCTCCATTGCAGAGGCGACAGGAGCCAAAGAGAGACAGCTCAATTCCATTCATAACGTCACGCAGAAGGATTTTGACGCCGGCGTCACTTATGTGGATCTGATGAGACAGAATGTCAAGACCTTGAAGGAGGCATTGAACTAAATGAGCGTATTGGATTGTCGGGATCTTTCTTTTGCATATGAAGGAAGACCGGTGTTGTCTCATGTGAATTTTTCTTTAGAAAAAGGGAGCTATCTGGGCATCATCGGTGAAAATGGCTCCGGTAAAAGTACTCTCATCAAAGGGATCCTGGGGCTCAAAAAACAGGCGTCAGGTGAGATCCGTCTCCATTTGCCGGATGCGCAGAAGGGGATGGGCTACCTGCCGCAGCAGCAGACCATGAAAAAGGATTTTCCGGCCAGTGTGTGGGAGGTCGTATTGTCCGGCAGGCTGAGTCAGCTTTCGTTTCCTTATCGGTACAGAAAAGTAGATCGGGATTACGCAGAGCATATGCTGCAGTTTCTATCCCTTTCCTCTTTGAAGGTTCATGCTTTCCGCGAATTGTCGGGCGGACAGCAGCAGAGAGTGCTTCTGGCGCGGGCACTGGCGGCGGGCAGTCAGGTGCTGGTGCTGGATGAACCGGTGACCGGGCTGGATCCTCGCATCACGGAAGAGATGTATGCCATGCTGGAACGATGCATTCACGAGTTGGGACTGACCATCATAATGGTATCTCACGATCTGCCCCGCGTGTTTCATGAGGTTCATCAGGTTTTGTATCTGGCGAAAGGGAAGCAGATGTTTTTCGGTCAGACGGAGGACTTTCTCAAAGCGCATCCCGAAGTCATACGGCAAGGAGGGATCCTGTGATGTCTCTTATTCTGGAATTGCTGCAGTATCCCTTTATGGTGCGTGCGCTGGTGGTGGGCATCTTGATCTCGATCTGTGCTTCGCTTTTGGGGACCAGCCTGGTCCTCAAACGGTACTCCATGATTGGTGACAGCTTGTCCCATGTGGGCTTTGCAGCGCTGGCAGTGGCCTATGCCTTTTATCTGGATCCGTTGGTGATTTCCATCCCCGTCACGATGGCAGCGGCTTTTCTTCTTTTGGAATTGAAGGAAAGCATGCGTATCAAAGGGGATGCGGCGACGGCGCTTCTTTGCAGCAGTGCTTTGGCCGTGGGGGTTCTTGCCATTTCTCTCACCAGAGGGATGAATACGGATGTGTCCAATTACATGTTTGGCAGCATCCTTGCAATGAGCAGCGCGGATGTCTGGCTCAGCTTGACAGCGGGCAGCATCATCATCCTCCTGTACATTCTCTTTTATCATCCCTTGTTTGTTGTGACTTTTGATGAATCCTTTGCCACCGCTTCCGGGGTGCGGAGCCATTTCTATCATCTGGTCCTGGCACTCATGACGGCAGTCACGATCGTGCTCGGCATGCGTATGATGGGCGCGCTTTTGATTTCCAGTCTGATCGTATTTCCTGCCATCACGGCGATGCAGATCTGCCATCGGTATCTGACCACCATCGAGGCATCCACGCTGGTGGGACTTGGCTGCTTTCTGGTGGGGATCACACTTTCGTATGCATTGTCCATTCCCACCGGGCCTTGCATTGTCTTGATCAATCTGATCGCCCTCTTTGCGGCTATCGGCCTGCGAAAATGGAGAGAAAGCGGGCGCATGGATTGAAAGGATAGGCTTTATATATCCTGCTGGGCATGCTTCCTGTACCGGGAGGCTGCTGCGTAAAACAGGCAGCAGGCCATATGATACTCACGCACAAAACGGTGCAGACGGGTATGTGGATTTTGAATGCAATTCCCGAGTGGAAAAGATCTCTTATAACGGGAAGGCAACCATCGTTGATGGAGAAAAGTACGGCTCTATGCACGGAAATAGCGATCGGCACTTGCAAGAAAAGCTGCTGCCTTACCGGCGGCGGCTTTTTTTGAAATACGTGTAGTAAAAAGTCTCGTATATATGATAAAATAATATAGTTATTTTCTTGTTCATGAATATTTTACAAGGGTCATCAGAATGAAACAGACAGATACAAAATCATCCAAAGACATAAAGCAGACAGATAGTCCTGGCCACTGGAAGATCTGGTGGGCGATCGCGACGCTGGTGCCTTTTGGCTTTTCCTTTTTTCTTTCCTGGTATTTCGGTGCGCCGGGCGGATTTGAGCTTTCTTCGCAGGTGAAGGTCTTCCTGCTCTTCCTGCAGGTCGGTTTTGTGACGGCCTATTTTATCCGGCACCGCTTGACGCGGGCAGCCGTGCATCTGTGGATCACGATCGGCTTCCTATGGCTGCTCTCACTCATCGTGCCGTACCTTTCGACGCAGACGGATGTGGTGCTCGACATGTCGGATATGTCAGGCGAGCTCTCTGCGCCGCTCTATCTGTTCATCTCCTGCCTCTCTGCGGCATGGATCCTGCCGGGTAAATGGCGCATGATCGCGCGCATTGCGTGTGTCGTCCTGATGCTCCTTTATGTGGGCATCCAGTTCACGTATGTGGGCTACTACTTCATCACGCATTCTCTGATCTCCATCAATATGCTGCTGGCGCTCGCGCAGACGAATCTTGCCGAGACGAAGGAGTATATCGATGTGAATATCCCGTATGCCGAGCTTATCCTGGGGACGCTTGCGATTCTCATCCTCGCGTGGCTCATCTTCCACAGCAGCCGTTTCTCCTTCAATGGCCGCCTTCCCGTGTCCCGAAAGGCGTGGTGGGCGATGGCGCTGCTCTTCCTTGTGAATGTCGGTCTCTGCTGTCTGTCCATCGGGGCGACGCGACTTGCGCATGTGTATTATGAGACCTACGAGACGCTTTCCAGCTTCTCCGATTTCCAGACGATGGTGGAGAAGCGCCGCCACATGTCGATCAAGGATCGCATCCTTGCCGCGCGGCTCAAAGCGGCGCCGGACGGTGTCTACGTCCTCATCATCGGCGAGTCTCTGACGCGCGACCACATGGGTGTCTATGGCTATCACAGAAATACCACGCCTTTCCAGACAGAGGCCGCTGCAGACTCTCACTATACCTTCTTCAATCATGCCTATTCCTGCTACACACAGACCGTTCAGGTCCTGACCGAAGCCCTGACGGAGAAGAACCAGTACAATGATATGGAGCTGGTCGATGCCTACTCCATCATTGACATGGCAAGGCAGGCCGGTTTCCATACCACATGGATCTCAAACCAGTCCCGCTATGGTGTCTGGGATACGCCGATCGGTGCGATTGGAAGCGCCTGTGATGATCAGTACTGGATCAACCAGTATGTCGGAACAGATGTCGTGACGAAGGACTTCGATACCGCCCTCATCCCCTATCTGCGGAAGGTCGATCCGAAGAACCGTCGCCAGCTCGTCGTCGTCCATCTCATGGGCAGCCACGTCAGCTACTGGGACCGTTACCCGTCCGAGTTCTATCACTGGCCGGAGAGCATGGGAAAGGCACGTTCGACGGCTGACGTCATGAATGATGAGTATGACAACTCTGTCCTCTTTAACGACTACGTCGTCGAAAGCATCATGAACGAAGCCGTGAACTACATGAAGGCGGACAGCGTCCTCTACTTCTCCGATCATGGGGAGCAGGTCACTGAGCGTCCGGGGCACAATGCAGACCAGTTCGACTACACGATGGTGCACATTCCCTTCTGGATCTACACCTCGGATGACTACCAAAGGAGCCACCCGCGCACCATGAAGACTATGTGGGATAGAAGAAATATGCCATTCACCAATGACATGCTCTACGATACCTTCATGGGTCTCATGGGACTTACGGCGACTCGCTACGATGAAAAGTCCGACATCCTTTCCCCTGACTTTGATAAAGATGTGACGACGCTCATGACCATGTACGGCAATGTCATGGTCAGAAACGATACCGAGCAGCTCGGAAGCAGCAAGGAGGCAGAGGATGAGCGCTGGAACAATGATATCCATCGCCGCCGCCTCTTCGCTCCGTCTTTCGATTGGAGCCGGTATCAGCCCGTCAAGATCGCGGGAGAAGAGATCCCCGATGTACCGAATGCGGGAGCAGGGCAGTAGAAATAGTTTTTGAGGGTTCGCCCTTTGATTCCGCTTGAAAGCTTCACTTGAATGAGAAATTAGAAATGCGAAATGCGAAATGGTGGTGCGGCGCAAAAAAATAATGAAACGCCGCAGAATATAAATAGGGCGATGCCCGCTGGAGATGTCAGATGCCAGACGTCAGATGTCTAATGTCTCCCATTCTTTTAGTCTAATCTCCAGTCACCAGTCACCAGTCACCAGTCACTCCTAATCCCTAATCCCTAGTCACTTTACTTTACTTTATTCCCGAAAGGAGTCTCCCATGCGTCTCAGACGTAAACCCTGGATCGAAGAAGCCATCAAAAATTACACCTCCATCCTCTTTTTGGAGGAACCGACCGACATGAAAGGCAAGTGGGAGACACAGTTTCCCCGTCCGGAGCAGCCGCTCCATGTAGAATTCGGCACCGGCAAAGGGCAGTTCATTTCCGGTATGGCCGCGCTCCATCCTGATGTGAATTACATCGGCATGGAGGTGCAGGAAGGCGTCATCTACTATGCCGCACAAAAGACTGCGGAGAAGGATCCGCCGGTAGACAATGTCCGTCTCATCTTAGGCGATGTGAGCGAGATCCTGAATATTTTTGACGAAGGCGAAGTCGATGTGATCTACCTCAATTTCAGCGACCCCTGGCCGAAGAAGCGCCATGCCAAGCGCCGCCTCACCTATCGTGATTTCCTGAAACGTTACGCCGTCATTTTAAAAGAGGGCGGTGAGATCCGCTTCAAGACGGATAACAAGGATCTTTTTGATTTCTCCGTCGAAGAATTTGAGGCCATGGGCTGGCAGCTTTCGGACGTGACCTATGATCTTCATGCCGCTCCCGTCCCCGGGGATGTGGAGACAGAATATGAAGAGAAGTTTTCCAGAAAGGGGAACCTCATATGTCGTCTCGTAGCGAGACGTCCCTGAAGGATACGAAGTATGTGCCCGAGTGTCTGAAATGGATGCTCATCGCGGCCGCCATACTGATCGCCATCGGGGCGATGAATGTCTATAATGCCACCTACTATATGAATATGGCGGCAGGCGATGGGCCGTATACCCACTTTTTGAAGCATGTCGGGGTCTTGGCGCTCAGTCTGGCCATCGGCGCCGTCGTGGCTTGGCTGCCGAAAGGATTCATCCGCGGTGGGGCTGTCATGTGGGTCGGATTCACCCTGGTGCTGCTCCTCCTCGTTTTTTTAGCCGGGCATCGGGCGAATGGGGCGACACGCTGGATCATGCTCGCAGGCTTTTCTCTCCAGCCGTCCGAAGTCGCGAAAGTGACCGGCCTCATCTGGGCCGCCTCCTTCCTCTCGAAACGGATCCAGAAAGGAGAGAAAATCACGCTCATCAAGCGTTTTCTCCGTCCGTTCTTCCATGTTTTTGACAGGAAGAAAAAGGAAAACACCTTTCGCTCCATGATTGCGTATTTTTGGCCGCTCTATGGGCCGCTCGCGATGGCACTCTTCGTCTTGATACAGCCGGATATGGGGACGGCCGGTATGATCCTGCTCTTTCCCGTGCTTCTCTATGTCGTGGCGGGACTGCCGATTTTTGAGATCTTCCTTGGCGTGGGGGTCGCTGTATTCACTTTTGTCCTTCTCGTCATTGCAGCCCCCTATCGCATGGACCGTGTGGTCGTACTCTGGGATCCCTTCTCCTATGCGGCGAACCGCGGCTACCAGACGGTACAAAGCCTCATCGCGGTCGGCTCCGGCGGACTCTTCGGGCAAAGCGTCGGCGAAGGCATGTCGAAATTTCTCTACCTGCCCGAGCAGTACACCGACTTTGCCTACGCCGTCTTCAGTCAGGAATTTGGCTTCATAGGCTCTGTTTTCGTCCTTCTTCTTTACCTCGTTTTTCTTCTTGCAGGATTCTCCGCAGCCAGAAAGCTGAAGGAGACCTATGCGGCTCTTCTCGTCTACGGACTCACCATGCTGATCTCCGTGCAGGGCATCGTCAATATCGCGATGGTCATCGGCTGCTTTCCGGTCACCGGCATCCCGCTGCCCTTCATTTCTTATGGCGGGTCCTCGCTCATCATGAATATCATCTCTGTCGCACTCATCTACGGCACCACGGTGCAGAGCCTTCGTGAGACAGATCTGGAGGAGCGAAAGCGCCGGATCGCACAGATGGAAGGGCGCGGGTGAGCCTCTGGCGTGCTGTCCCTTGATTGTGGATGAAAGCTCGATCCAAATGAGAAATGAGAAATAAGAAATGAGAAATGGTGGTGCGGCGCATAAAAATAGAGAAGCGCCGCGGAGGTTTGAAACTAGCGGTTTTCTCGTATCGCATACCTCATCCCTAGCCACTTGTTACCAGTCCCTAGTCACGAGTCACCTGACGCCATTTATCCTTACATCGCTCGCTAGTCGCGCCTTATACTCCTTGCCTTGCATGAAAATACAAGAGTAAAATCAGACAAAGATTGAATCAGTGTTTCCCTAGTCAGAATTTCCCGGAGGCTGGCATGAAGTATAATGAAAACGACACGCTCGATGTGCTGACCCGGCGTCTTTCCTTGGCCGCTGTTGAGGGGAAAGGGATCTGTTTTCTTCCTGTGGGCTCCGTGAAGGGAGAGGGAGTGACAGCTCTTTGCCGGGCTGCAAAGGAGATCCGAAAGAGAACCGTGAAGCCTCTTACGATCCTTGCACTGACCATGGACATGGTCGCTATGGGGCGTATGGCACTTGCCATCAGGGCTTGCGGCTTCGAAGGCGCAGCGATCTGTAAGCAGGATGGGATGCGCTTTCTTGCGACCGTGCATGGCGGGAAGCTTTCCGCGGAGCGGCTTTCCCCGTCTGACCTTGCATTTCCCGAAGAGAACGAATGGACACCCTACCATGAGATGTCTTTTTATCTGGGGATCACGCTCTATGCGGCGGGGATGGAAGAGGCGCTCCTTCCCGCGATGGACCGGGCAAGACACATGACGAAAGAGCTTTTGAAGGATAAAACGGTTTGATTTTGTTGGATAATGAGTGAAAATAAAGAGTAAGCAAAAAGCCATGAGAAGCGGCGATTCTCATGGCTTTTTGCTTGCTTACATTCTCTTTACAAACTTTACTGTGCGATGATAGATGGATTCCCGCTTTTTTTATATAATTTATTTATAAACAGGACTCGTTTTGCAAGGGGTTCGTATGTCTATCAAGGGAAACACTGATTGCAGCGCAAGACGATGGAGTCCGTGTTTCCTTGGGAGGAGCACGGAATGAATGAAACAGTAAAGATCTGCTTTGGCCTGATCGGCGGCCTGGCGCTTTTCCTGTACGGCATGAATACGATGAGTGATGCCCTGCAGAAAACCGCCGGGGAACGCATGAAAAAGATTCTCAGCTTTTTGACAAAGAATCCGATCATGGGGGCGCTCGCCGGAGCGCTGGTGACGGCAGTCCTGCAGAGCAGCTCGGCGACCACCGTCATGGCGATCGGCTTCGTCAGTGCCGGACTGATGACACTGCCGCAGGCGATCTCCGTCATCTTCGGTGCGAACATCGGGACCACGATGACAGCACAGCTCCTGGCATTCAAGCTCAGCGACTACATTTATCCCATCATTTTCATCGGTTTCATGCTGCAGTTTGTCGGCAAGACAGAGAAGCTGAAGAATATCGGCATGGTCATCTTCTCTTTCGGACTGCTCTTTGAAGGGATCGAGATCATGGGACATGTGATGAAGCCGCTCGCAGGCAGCAGCGTCTTTGTCGACCTGATGGCAGAAGTCTCTTCGACACCGGTCTTGGGCGTACTTCTCGGCGGCGTGATGACGCTGGTGGTACAGAGCAGCTCGGCTACGATCGCCGTGCTGCAGAATTTTGCGGCCCAGCCGGCAGCTGATGGCGTCAGCAGTGTCATCGGCCTTACCGGTGCGATCCCGATCCTTCTGGGAGATAACATCGGTACGACGATCACAGCCATTCTGGCATCGATCGGACAGACGAAAAATGCGCAGCGCACCGCGATCGCGCACAGCATTTTCAATATCAGCGGCAGTCTTGTCTGCCTGTGCATCATTCCGCTCTTTGCACAGTTCGTGCAGTACATCTCGCCGAGCGGCCGTGAGATCGATGTCATTTCCCGTCAGATCGCCAATGCACACACGACTTTCAATGTCGTATGTACGCTGGCATGGCTGCCATTCATCCCTGTCATGGTCAAGATCGTCAAAGCCATCATCCGCGGGGAAGACAAGAACCTCAAGGCTGCCTATGAGCCGCAATATCTGGATAACAATCTGCTCGATAAGCCGGCCGCTGCCATGTACCTTGTCTCTTTGGAACTTGAGCGCCTGGTCGGACTGGCTGACCGGACGCTGAATCAGCTGAAGCTCGTCCTTGACAGCCAGCGAACCGCCAAGGATTATGAGGCCTTTCAAGAGGATCTGATGATCCTCGAACAGCTGCAGGGACGAGTCACCGAGTACATCACCAAGCTGCTTTCCGGCGGCTATCTGACCGAGCAGCAGTCGGAGGAAACGGCGAGGCTTCTCTTCGTCACGAATAATATCCAGCGCATGGGAGAGCGATGCAGGGATATGGATGAGATCTGCCGGCAGGTGGTCGCGCAGAATCGTGTGTTCTCCTCGGTAGCCAATGAAGAAATCGTGAAGTGCATCACACTTGCCCAGTCGCTTCTCTCGCGCTCTGTCGAAGCCGTGAAAACAGGCTCCAAAGAGATGGTGAACGATATATTCAGGGACACGGATCAGATGCGCCGCTCGGAGAGACGCTGCAATAAGGCACATCTGAAGCGTGTGAAAGCAGGCGAGTGCCATGCCCATATGACACCATACTTCTCCGACCTTCTCTACAACCTGAGCCGTATCGCGGACAACTGCGTCAGCATCGCAGAAGAAGCAGACACTGGTGCAGGATTTGCAGAGCTTCACAAAAATGCGAAGAAAATGGGATTCGTAGAGGGCAGCTGAGAGTCATGAAAAGGGATGCGCCTTCCGGAGCTTACCGCATTTATTTTCCGGCGAAGGGCAATAAAAACGGCGATGTGAAATAACGATCATCTCATTTTCGCGTTCCATCTGCCGCGGGGGACTTGCAGCTCTCATAGGAGTGACCGGGAAACCTTATCCCAGCTGTCTTTCATGCCATAGTCACCCTATCCGCCCCTGCGGGTAATGCTATTAAGTTAAGCGGAAGAACGTTCTTGGCTCCCCATCGGGGGAGCTGCCCGAAGGGGTTGTGCAAGCGAACTGGATTTTTAGGAGTGAAGCGACGCGAAAATCCAGTGAGACGCCATTTCGAACGAAGTGAGATGAGGGGGCTACGTAGCGGTATTGAATGAAAGTGTTGGGATATCGATAGCATCGGACTATTCAACATAGTATGTTATACCGCTGGCATGCCCCTATTGCCTTCGGCACTTCCCCCGAAGGGGGAAGCAAGACGTTACGTAGCTAACGATTTCCTTAACTTAATAGCATTACCTCTGCGGGGCACCTTCCCCTAGAGGGGAAGGCTGCGATACGAGAATACCATCTTTCAAAAAAGGCGGCGAAGCCGCCACCTGAACCCTGAACCTTGAAGCCTGAACCAAATGAAAGCAAAGTAAAAAGGGGCTGTGAAGAAATGGGGATTCATTTCTTCACAGCCCTTTTTTTATTGCCCGGGATGTGGAAGGGGGAGCGCCTATCGGTCGCAGGGGTCAGTGACTCCTCCTGCCATGCCGTGCATCCGCTGTCTATTTCAGATATTTCTTCCCGAGCTTCCATGTCAGAGCCAGCGACTGCTGGAGCAGGAAGAAATGGAAAGCCCGCATGGGGTGCAGGAGCCAGAAGGCCTTCTTGATGGGAGCCAGCGCCTGCCAGCCTTCTGCCTCTTTCTTTGTCGGTGTATATGCCTCCTGCCTTGCATGCAGCCCCTTGGCAAGGAATGCGCCCAAAAGTGCGAGCAGGATCATTTTGAAAATGCCATTCTTGTTATTCACGATCATCACCTCTATCCGTATCATAGCAAAGGGGAGAGCGTTAGGCAAGGTGTGGTAAGATAGGTAAAGGTCCAGGGGGGAAAAATGAGGATTGAGGGAGGCGGGAGGCGGGCGGCGGCTTCGCTGCAATTTTGATAGCGATTCGCGCCGTTGTCATTTCGAGCGAAGTCGAGAAATCTCTATTGCAGTACGGAAATCAGCACGTATGCGCTATTCTAGGGAAACGCTGATTAAATCGCAGAGTCAGATTCCACAAGAATTTTTATACATGACTTCGTCATAGCCTTCCTTAAATAGCTTGCTATTCGCGTCAGGCTATTCCTCGTCATGTATAAAAATTCAAGAGTAAAATCTGACAACGATTTATCCGTGTTTCCCTAGAAACGATGTCTTGGTACTGCGTTTTTCTGTTATCTCGTAATTACTGCTTACCGGTGTGCAATAAAGATCGAGGGCTACGCTCGGGATGACGATATGGGATAATCCCAGTCACCAGTTACTCTTATCCCCTGAACCGTTAGACTACGAATTTTTCAGAAAAGGAGCATTCACCATGCACATCATTTTAGCTTCTGCTTCGCCGCGTCGGCGGGAGCTCATCCATCAGATCGGCTGGACGGAAGACGTCCTGCCCTCCTCCTTTCCAGAAGCAGAAACGCCGGAAGAGGCGAAGACACGTATTTTTGAATTTCCCGAGAGCGTACAGCAGATCCTTTCCTGCAAAAAGGGAGCGGATCTTGTGACGCTTTTCAATGCCTGCGGGAAGGCAAAGAGCATCTTTGAGGCAAAGGGGGTAGAGACAGCGATCGTTGCAGCCGATACCGTCGTAGTACTTGATGAGGATATCCTTGGCAAGCCCAAAGATGAGGAGGAGGCGCGCCGCATGCTCCGCCGCCTCTCCGGACGGGCGCACGAAGTCAAGACTGGGCTTTCTGTCTATCATAAGGGCCATGTCCATCTTCATGTCGAGACGACGCGCGTCTATTTCAGAAAGCTCTCGGATTCGGAGATCGATCGCTACGTCGCCACCGGTGAACCGATGGATAAAGCCGGCGCGTACGGCATTCAGGGCAAGGGCGCGATCCTGGTTTCTCGTATAGAAGGTTCCTATGACAATGTCGTCGGCCTTCCTCTCGCTCGGCTCTATGAGATGATGAGAGATGAAGAGTAGAGTCAATCCGGGAGGGCGAGGACGAGCAGGGTACATCATGACAGGACGCCGCACGGAGGCTGCTTTTCCGGGAGGGAGAGTGGCATAGCTTTTCACCTGCATCAAAGCCCCTCCATCCGCCTTCGCATTTGGCGGAGCTGCCAGATGCGTCCTTGCCTTTCTTCCCTTAACAAATGACTTAAAATATGATATGGTAATACATACATATGGCTCAGACTTTCCATAGAAATATCTGTTTTCTACCAATAAGTAATGAGTGATATCTTTTCTTTTAGAGAGAGGAAAGAATCAGAAAAGGGGAATTGAACATGAAAGACATGAAAAAAACAGCGGCTCTTCTGGCGGCTATGGCGCTTCTCGGCGTGGGCAGCGCAAGTGCGGCAGAGGCCGCTCCGATGTATGCCCTGAAGGGCATCACCGTCACTGCGACCCGCCAGGCAGAAAGCCTCAAGGATGTACCGGCGAATGTACAAGTCATCACGGAGAAGGACATCAAACTGCGCAATGTGCAGACTGCCTCTGATGCCGTTGCGATGGCGACCGGCGTCTCTGCTTCGAATTCTGTCGAAGGCACGGTGAACCTTCGCGGCTATAGCTCGAAGAACATCCTCGTCCTTGTCGACGGACAGCAGATGAATACCGCATGGAACGGCGATGTCGACTGGAACATGATCCCTGTCGAGAATATCCGCAAGATCGAGGTCGTCTCCGGCGGTCAGTCTGCCCTTTACGGCGGTCGTGCGGTCGGCGGTGTCATCAATATCATGACGAAGAGCGAGAAGCGTGACGGTGTCCACGGCTCTGCGGTCGTCAGCTACGGCAGCCACGCTACGGTGAAGCAGGCGTATGCCGTGCATGGGAAGAAGGACAAGCTGTCATGGGGGACATTCTATGAGAGCAAGAGCACGAATGGATGGAGGGATTATACGCCGTCCGCAGTGAAAGGTGCGACTTCTTCCGGTCATACGATCACCTCAGATCTGACGGATGCCAAAGGAAATAAGCTGATGGGGGAACGCGGCAGTAAAGAAGTCATGTCTGAAAATTATGGCTTCCATCTGGGCTATGCCTTCAATGAAGATCAGAAATTGACCTACAAGTATACGCATGCCAATTATACCTGGAAATACAACGACCCGATCTCTTGGGTCAAGAAAGATGGAAAGACGCTTTGGCCGGCCGTTGATTTTGCGGATTCCTCCATGTCGAGCTTCTACGGCACAAAGGGCTGGCGTTCCTACGATATGCATTCTCTGACGTACAATGATCAGAAGAATAAAGTGCATGCACACTTGGGTATGACGAATTATACCAAGGATGGGTACACGCAGCCGGGCTCTGCTAAGGGGACTCTTAACAGCAATTTCGATGGAAGCGGCAAGAGATCTTCTTATCCGTCAAAGTCATGGGATTTCGATATCAATAAACGCTGGAACCTTGGGGATCATACCATTCTGCTGGGGGGATCCTATGGACAGGATCGATTTGATCAGACCGTTTACAATAACATCTCCGACTGGAAATCTTGGGACAGTGCTTATAAGAAGAATGTGAAAGATCAATTCTTAGGCGGTAAAGATAAGAACTGGGCGCTGTATCTGCAGGACAAATGGTCATTTGCCCCGAAGTGGAATGCATATATCGGCGGCCGCTACGACCACTATAAAAAGTATGATGGCTATAGCCAGTATGTAGATCAGGAAAGAAAGACCTTCGACTCGGCTTCTTACAATAAATTCTCTCCTAAGCTGTCACTCGATTATGCGGCCAATGATTCGCTGAATCTGTATGTATCCTATGGCAAATCCTTCAACCCGCCGATCCTGTATCAGGTCTACCGTTACACGGAAAAGGGAACCATTTATCATCAGAACCCCGAGCTGGATCCGGAGACCACAGATACATGGGAACTGGGGGCAAAGACAAAGCTTTCTGAAAAAACGGAAGTGAATGCTTCGCTCTTCCATGCCAAGACGGATGACTACATTAAAGCGGTCGCCTATCAGGGTGGCAAGCAGTACCAGAACGTCGGCGAAGCCAAGACGCACGGCTTCGAGATCGCGGTGAACCAGAAGCACAGCGACAACTGGACTTCCTATATCAATTACACTTGGCAGACGGGCAAGATCGATGGCGATAAGAACTATGATATCCCGCGTCATCTGCTCCATCTCGGCACGACCTTCCACAAGGATCCATGGACGGTGAACGTCGACGGCATGTTCATCTCGGACCGCACGGAAGCGGGAATGAAGAGCGGTCACTTCAAAGCACGCGATGCGTACTTCCTCTTGAATCTCAATACAAACTACCAGTTCAACAAGAATTTCTCCATGCAGTTTGCCATCGAGAATGTCCTCGATCGCGAATATTTCGATGAAGATATTTCTACGAGCCACTACTACATCGGTGATGGCCGCACCTTCACGCTGTCTGCGCGATATGCTTTCTAATTAGAAATGCAAAATAGCGGTATTTTCCCGTACCGTCATTCTGAGCGGAGAAAAACGGAGAATGTGAGACCGCTGGTGCGCGGAACGCATGGGGGATGAGCCGAAGAATCTAAACGCGAGCAGCGTACGATGAACCTGCACCCCAACATAAAAAAGTGGCTGTGAAGAAATGAATCCTCATTTCTTCACAGCCACTTTTTACTTTGCTTTCATTTGGTTCAAGGTTCAAGGTTCAGTGGTGAAGTGGCGGCTTCGCCGCCTTTTTTAAAGATGGTATCCTCGTATCGTAGCCTTCCCCTCTAGGGGAAGGTGCCCCGCAGGGGCGGATAGGGTGACTATGGCATGAAAGACAGCTGGGATAAGGTTTCCCGGTCACTCCTATGAGAGCTGCAAGTCCCCCGCGGCAGATTGAACGCGAAAATGAGATGATCGTTATTTCACAGCTCCTTTTTCATAGCGTCATGGGGGAGTCAGGAAGGAACGAGTCCGATTTCGTGTATTGCCCTAATCTCTACTCCCTAGCCACCAGTCACCAGTTATTCATAGAACTTCGTCACGGCATCGACGAGGTAGGCGGTATCCTTGACGCCGGCAGTCTCATAGGAGGAGTGCATGGCGAGCTGGGGGAGACCGATGTCTACGGTCGGCATGGCGATGACGGTGTTTGAAATATTGCCCAGCGTGGAGCCGCCGGGGTTGTCACTGTGATTCGTGAAGGTCTGTGTGGGGATGTCATGGTCTTTGCACAGCTTCTTGAAGTAGGCGGCAGAGAAGGCATTGGTCGCATATTTCTGTGCGGCGCTGTACTTGATGACGATGCCACCATTGATGACGGGGCGGTTCACAGGATCCGCATATTCCGGATGGTTCGGGTGGACGCTGTGGGCGTTGTCAGCGGAGATCATGAAGCTTCTCGCGATCATGGCCATGGTCTCATCATAGCTGTATCCGAGGGAGCGAGCGAGACGCTCAAGTGTATTCGCAAGGAAGGTGGAGCCGGCGCCCTGTGAGGTGGCGCTGCCGACTTCTTCGTTATCGAAAAGGGCGTAGACGGAGATGTATTTCTCCTTCTCTCCCTGCGTGAAGCCGCGGAAGCAGGCGAAGGCGCACTGCAGGTCGTCGAGCTTCGGCGAGGAGATGAATTCTCTCTCTTCGCCCCAGATGGCGGCGGGGACGCGGCTGTAGAGGGTGAGGTCATGGGCAAGGATGTCCTCGGCCTTCACTTTGGCAGCGGCGGCGATGACGTCCATGAAAGGGGGCTTGGCACCGGTCATGCCATAGAGAGGGAGCATGTCCTTCTGGACTTTCCACTCTTTATGCTGGTTCACGCTGCGGTCCATATGGATCGCGACGGAGGGGATGACGAGCATGGTGCCGTCGATCGCGACGAGCTTCTCTGCGAGGTGGCCATTCTCCGTGACGAGGAGACGTCCTGCAACG
Source organism: Dialister sp. i34-0019-2H8 (assembly GCF_042846925.1). Taxonomy (NCBI): domain Bacteria; kingdom Bacillati; phylum Bacillota; class Negativicutes; order Veillonellales; family Veillonellaceae; genus Dialister; species Dialister sp. i34-0019-2H8. The sequence continues at coordinate 2,031,673 of NZ_BAABYQ010000001.1, read as the reverse complement.
GAGAGGGGACGGTCGAGCCAGGTCGACATGATCATGCCGCCGTAGCCCTCGACATTGAGCTTCACATACGGCCCGTCTGCGAGCTCCGGATTCTCTTTGATCTTGAAGGTCGGAGAGTCGCAGTGCGAGGCAGTGATGTGGAAGGCTTCTGCACCTTCTTTCGGCACGGTGAAGGCCATGAGGGTGCTGCCATTCCTGGTAACGACGTACTTGCCGCCCTTCTCGATCTGCCAGGTGTCTTCTTCGCGGATCTCTGTGAAGCCTGCGTAGAGGAGCGCCGCCTTGATGCCGCGGACGGCATGGAAGGTGGAGGGGGACTTGGAGATGAAATGGATGAGGTCGCGGCTGATATCATCTGCGGTGATCGGCTGTTCCATTATTTCTTATGTCCTACTTTTTTCTGATATACATCCTCTGCCATCTGGGCACGGGCACGGATGACCGGATTCGAAGAATTGACGGAGGTCGGAGTGAAGTTGCTCTTGTAGTGGAGCTTCTTTGTTTCCTTTTCCATTTCGACGACCTGGATGGTGCCGGCGGTGCGGTCGTAAGCATAGGTGTAAGTGCAGGTGCCGCCTTCGATGGCTTCGACGGCGACGAAGTTCAGGATCTCATGACCGTTTGTGGTCTTTTTGATACTGGTCTCCTGCATGTCGATGGTGATGGTGTCGTTATATTTCCAGAGGCTTTCTGCGGAAACGGACATAGAGCCGGCAGCGATGGCAGCGGCAGCTGCCAGGGCGATCATCATTTTTTTCATAGCAATCACTCTCTTTCGTGAATGAATGACTGGAAGTCATTCTTTGTTTGCAGTGCTGGATTTATTATAGCATAAAAATGAATGGTGAGCTTGAAGTTCAAGAACCTTAACGAGGTTGATGCGGTCCATGTTTTTTATCGAAGCTCTTTATGTCAAGAGTATGAATGCGTAATGCTTGACATTGTGTACCGAAATAGATAGAATGAGGGTGAAAGGCGGTGGTCTTATGGCAACAGCAGCTACACAGATCCGAATTGATGCGGATACGAAACGACAGGCGGCAGCACTTTTCAGTCAGTTGGGACTCGATATGTCTGGCGCAGTGAACCTGTTTCTTCGTCAGTGCGTTCTTCGTGGAGGACTTCCTTTTGCAGTGGAAATGCCGCGATATAATCAGGAAGCATTAGCCGCAATGGAGGAGGGACGACGAATTGCTCGTGATCCGAGTGTTAAAGGCTATACGAATATGGCTGATTTGAAAAAAGCATTGGAGCAGGAGTAACATGTACCTTGTCAAATTCACTTCAGCATACAAGAAAAGCTACAAGCTGATGCGAAAACGTGGGTTCGACGTCTCACTTTTGGATGAAGTGGTAGAAACTTTGATGCAGGGGGCTGCACTTGAGTCTCGGTATCGCGACCATGGATTATCAGGACGTTTTCAAGGATTTCGGGAATGTCATGTGAAGCCGGACTGGCTTCTGGTTTACTTGATTGAGGATGATATTCTCACACTGACGTTGATTGATACAGGCTCTCATGCCGATATCTTCCGCATGTAAAAAAGACTGCCGGAAAGGGCAGTCTTTTTTATTGTCGGCTTATCTATCCGAGCCGTCTTTTTCTTTGCGGATGACGTCGTGAGCGCCGCCTTCTACGATGGAGGTCGCAGAGACGAGAGTCAGCTTCGCCTTTTCCTGAAGCTGCGGGATGGTGATAGCGCCGCAGTTGCACATGGTGGCTTTGATCTTAGCGCAGGTCTTTTCGACGTTTTCTTTCAGCGGACCGGCATATGGGACATAGGAGTCTACGCCTTCTTCGAAAGCGAGCTTCTTGGAGCCATCGAGGTCATAACGGCCCCAGTTTCTGGCACGGTTGGAACCTTCGCCCCAGTATTCCTTGACGATGGTGCCGCCGACCGTTCTCTTCTGTGTCGGGGATTCGTCGAAGCGGGCAAAGTAGCGGCCGAGCATGACGAAGTCAGCGCCCATGGCAAGAGCCAGTGTGATGTGGTGGTCGTAAACGATGCCGCCGTCAGAGCAGACCGGTACGTAGATGCCGGTTCTCTTGTAGTATTCATCTCTGGCCTGGCATACTTCGATGAGAGCCGTTGCCTGGCCGCGGCCGATGCCCTTGGTCTCACGGGTGATGCAGATGGAGCCGCCGCCGATGCCAACCTTGACGAAGTCAGCGCCTGCTTCTGCGAGGAAGAGGAAGCCTTCTCTGTCGACGACATTACCTGCGCCGACCTTGACTTTTTCGCCGTAGCGTTCACGGATCTAGTTGATGGTGATCTTCTGCCATTCGGAGAAGCCTTCCGAGGAGTCGATGCAGAGGACATCTGCACCTGCGTCTACGAGGAGCGGTACGCGGTCCGCGTAGTCTCGGGAATTGATGCCGGCACCGACGATGAAGCGTTTCTGCTGATCGAGCATTTCATTCGGGTTTTCCTGATGGGAGTCGTAGTCCTTGCGGAATACGAAGCCGTAGAGACGGCCATCTTCATAGAGGACCGGCAGGGAATTGATCTTGTTGTCCCAGATGATGTCATTGGCTTCGGAAAGGGTGATGCCGTAATCAGCTTTGACAAGCTTTTCGACAGGGGTCATGAAGTTCTTGACCTTTTCGCTCTTGTCCATGCGGCTTACACGGTAGTCTCTGGAGGAAACGATACCTACCATTTTGCCGTTGGAAGTGCCGTCTTCCGTGATGGCGATGGTGGAGTGGCCTGTCTTTGCCTTGAGGGCGAGGACATCCGCTAAGGTCGCTTCCGGCGACAGGTTCGAATCGGAAGGAACAAAGCCTGCTTTCTGTGCTTTGACTCTGGCAACCATGGCTGCTTCTTCTTCAGGGGTCTGGGATCCGTAGATGAAGGAAACGCCGCCGTTTCTTGCGAGTTCGACAGCGAGCTTTTCACCGGAGACGGCCTGCATGATAGCAGAAACCATTGGAATGTTTAATGTGATGGCCGGTGTTTCCCCTTTTTTGTATCTGACCAGCGGGGTCTTCAGAGAGACGTTCGCCGGGATGCAGCTGCAGTCAGAATATCCGGGAATGAGCAGATATTCATTAAAGGTATGAGCCGGTTCATTGATGTAGGTTGCCATTATTTCCTCCTTAAATAAAAATAGAGTAAAAAGATGAAAATAAATTAACTTACTATACCTCTTTACTCGTATTCGGTCAAGCGTTTTTTCCCGTGACCTATGTATTTGTACTATTATAGCGTAAAAACTCCGCCTTGGATAGGCGGAGTTTGTGAGAGTTTTATGAGATGGGTTGTCAGGTTCAGGGGGAGCCCACGAGGCGTATCGCCCTTTGATTGTTTGCGAAAGCTCGACCCGAATGTGGTATGCAAGTCACTCGTGAGCTCTAATCCCTGCGGCCTAACATACGTGGGGGCCAACCCCGCCTCGCTCCGCTCGGCTGCCCCTTCCAGAGGAAGGGGCGAGAGGATGCGCCTCTGCGATGTCCGTTTGAGACTTTGGAAGGCAGCGGTTAGAAGTCCAAAGTTTAAAGTCTAAAGTCCAAAGTCTGATGTCTCCCAGTCTCTTAGTCTCATCCCTGCATGCTCGTTACAACAGCGGCTCGATCACGGTCTGGAAGTAGGCATTCAGCTCTTTGGGCGTCGCCTGCATTTTGTTTTTGCGTACCCACCACTGGACCATTTCGACGAAGCTGCCGGAGATGTGATTCAGGAGGAAATCTTCGGGGACAGGGATTTCCTTGTGGTGGTTCAGGAGGTAGGAGGCGATGAGGCGGGAGAGGCTCGTCTTGAAGTAGCGCAGGAAGAAGTCGGAGCTTTCAGAGATGAGCAGGTCGCGCAGGTGGTTCGTATTCTCTGCGATATGCTCTAGGAGGTGGCAGAAGACAGGATCCGGAAGACCGGTATGCTGGTGATCGTCAGAGGGGTGGTTGTCATTCATGACACCGTCTACGATGTGTTCGAAGAGTTCCTGACACATGTCCTCTAAGAGGCTGTCCTTGGTCTGGAAATGGGCATAGAATGTGCTGCGGCCGATATTGGCACGATCAATGATATTCTGGATGGTGATTTTTGAATATGGCTTTTCTGATAACAGAGCGCTGAATGCTTCGAAGATAGCGGCTCTGGTCTTCTGCTGTCTGCGATCCATGGGGTTCCTCTTTCACAATGGCTGATACAATACGACTTGTATGATATATGCTATTGTAAAATATCGGAAGGAGAAATTCAAGTATCCACGAGCATATTTTTTAGGGGTACTTGAATTTTTCAAGCGGGCATTTGGAAAATGGGGAAGGGACTAGTTCTTAGGGCGTTTCATCCTTTGACTGCGGATGAAAGCTCTGCTCGAATTAGGAATGAGGAATTAGGAATTAGGAATGAAGGTGGCGGCTTCGCCGAGATCCTTCGGCTCAGGTCGCAGCTGTTCTGGCATTCGTTATCTCACATACGACGCTTCTCGCCGCTCAGGATGACGAAACGGGGCGATGCCCGCTTGAGACTTAGGGACTAGGGGACCAGGGGACCAGGAGACTTTAGACTTTACAGGTCAGAGGTCAGAAGTCAGAAGTCAGACATCAGAAGTCTGATGTCTGATATCTCTCAGTCTCCTAATCCCTAATCCCTAATCCCTAGTCACTAGCTACTAGTCACCAGTCACAAAGTTTCGATCACATGGATGAGAGCTGTCACATCTTCTTCCTTTGTCGCCCAGCTGGTGCAGAGGCGGATGATGCTGTGGCTGTCGTCGGCTTTGCAGCCAAAGCCGAAAGCAACGGTCTCTTTGAGCTTTTCCATCCGGCTGTTTTCTATGGTGAAGAAGATCTGGTTCGTGGGGGAGTCGAAGTAGAGGGGGATTCCTTTGGCGGTGAGTGCTTTTTTGATCTCTTCGGCATAGAGGTCGGCGGTGCGCCCCATCTGAACATAGAGGTCATCTTTGAAAAGCTCGTCAAACTGGATGCCGAGGAGCCAGCCTTTGGCGAGGAGTGCGCCATGCTGTTTGATCATGGGGAAGAAGTGCAAGATGAGGCGCGGGTCAGGGATCACGACGGCTTCGCCGAAGAGTGCGCCGCATTTCGTGCCGCCGATATAGAAGACGTCTGCGAGGCGAGTAAGGTCTTCGAGGGTGACGTCATTTGCGGCGCTTCCGAGGGCGTAGGCGAGGCGGGCTCCATCGATGAAGAGAGGAAGATGGTGCCTGCGGCAGACGGCAGAAATGTCTGTCAGCTCTTTCTTGGAATAGAGGGTGCCCCATTCGGTCGGCTGGGAAATGTAGACCATGCCGGGATGTACCATGTGTTCCCAGTTGTCGTCGGCAAAGAAATCGGAGACGTAGTGATCGATCGCGTCGGCGGTCAGCTTGCCTTCCTCGGAGGGAAGGGCGAGCACTTTGTGACCACCCCACTCGATGGCGCCGGCTTCATGGACATTCACGTGGCCGCTGTCGGCGGCGATGACGCCTTCATAAGGGCGGAGGACGCAGTCGATCACGGTGGCATTTGTCTGGGTACCGCCGACTAGGAATTTCACCTCTGCCTGCGGCGTGGCGCATGCTTTTCTGATGCGTTTGCGGGCGGAGTCAGAGATGTCATCCAGCCCGTAGCCGGCAGAGGGCTGGTGGTTTGTTTCAGAAAGACGACGGAGAATATTCGGATGGCAGCCTTCCATGTAGTCGGAGGCGAAGGGGAGGGTATGGTTCATGATGAATGCTTCCTTTCATTGGGATATGTATGTCATAAATTATAGCAAAGCTATGACTGAAATGCATAGCTTATCTTTTCTCGTGTCCAATTATGCATACTTCTTTCCAAAAATGTTTGATAGTGATACAATTATTTCTGTAATTTGTACATGATTTCAAGAAAAGGCTGTAAAAAGATAGCCAAAAAAGAAAATGACAGCGAAAGCGCCAGGCGCTTTCATTTTTTTCATGAGGGGTGATCTTCTCATGGAAGGGAGAATGAAGTATGAATATCCATGAATACCAGAGTAAGCAGATCATGCGTGAGTATGGCATCCATGTTCCGGAAGGCTATCCGGCATTCACAGTCGAAGATGCGCTGGAAAATGCGAAGCGCCTCGATACGCCGGTCGTAGTCGTAAAGGCACAGATCCATGCAGGCGGCCGCGGGGAGGCGGGCGGTGTCAAGCTCGCCCGTTCTCTGGATGAAGTCAGAAAATATGCGAAGGAGCTTCTTGGCAAGGTGCTCGTCACCCGCCAGACCGGTCCGCAGGGCAAGACGGTGAATCGTCTTCTGATCGAAGCCGGCTGCCATATCAAGAAAGAGTACTATCTCTCCTTTGTCGTGGATCGTCAGGCGGAATGCGTCGTCATGATGGGTTCGGAGTCCGGCGGCATGTCCATCGAGGATGTGGCAGCAGAAAATCCGGAAAAGATCATCAAAGAGTACATCGACCCAGTCATCGGTCTGGCCGATTTCCAGGCACAGCGCATGGCGTATGCGCTTCATTTCGAAAAGCCGACCATCAGAAAAGCAGCGACCTTCATGAAGTACCTCTACAATGTCTTTGTGGATAAGGACTGCTCGCTGGCGGAAGTCAATCCGCTGGTCGTCACCGAAGAAGGCGACGTCATGGCGCTCGATGCGAAGCTGAACTTCGATGACAGCACGCTTTCCCGTCATCCGGAGATCGTAGCACTGCGCGACATCACGGAAGAGGACCAGAAGGAAAGAGAAGCCGCAGCGGAGGGATTGAACTATGTCAATCTCGGCGGCGACGTAGCCTGCATGGTCAACGGGGCAGGTCTTGCAATGGCGACTGTCGATATCATCAAGGAAAACGGTGGTGAACCGGCCAACTTCCTTGATGTCGGCGGTGATTCTACGCCGGAAAAGATCGTGGCAGCCTTCAGGATCATGCTTGAAGACGATCAGGTCGACGGTATTCTGATCAATATTTTCGGCGGCATCAATAAGTGCGATGTCATCGCGACGGGCATTGTCGAAGCGGCTGCGCTTCTTTCCGGCGGTAAAGAGGAATTCCCGATCCCTGTCGTGGTTCGTCTCGAGGGACGCAATGTAGAGCGCGGACGCGAGATCCTGGCCAAAGCGGATATCAAGAATCTGTATCCGGCTTCTTCCATGGATGAAGGTGCGAAACTCGCCATTCGTCTCGCAAAAGAAACGAGAGAGAAGAAGTAAAATAAAGGTTGACGGGTTCAAGGTTTCAGACGTTGCGAGAAGCGGCGGCGCTTTATGAATTGTGCGCCGCTACCAGAGCCTATCAACCTGAAGTTTGAAAACAGGGATGAGTGGCTAGTGACTGGTGGCTAGTGACTGGTGACTAGGGATTGGTGGCTAGGGATTAGGTTTTCGATACGAGAAAACCGCTAGTTTCAAACTTCCGCGGCGCTTCTGTATTTTTATGCGCCGCACCATCATTTCACATTTCTCATTTCTAATTTTTCATTCAAGCGAGGCTTTCGCACGCAATCAAGGGGCAGCACGCCCCATGGGCTAACCCTTGTAATACGGTTCGGTCTGCTATGTTTGACTACGAACAAATACTTATCATTTAACCTCTCATTTAACCTCAGGAGGATGTACCCATGAGCGTTTTAATTCATAAAGATACCAAAGTCATTGTGCAGGGCATCACGGGCAAGGCAGCCCGTTTCCATACCGAACAGATGCAGAAGTATGGCACAAATATAGTAGGCGGCACGGCACCGGGAAGAGCCGGTGAAGTCTGCTGCGGCGTACCGGTCTTCAATACCGTGAGAGATGCCGTCGCTGTCACCAAAGCCACGACCTCGGTCATTTTCGTACCGGCTGCCTTTGCAGCCGATGCCATCCTTGAAGCCGTCGAAGCGGGCTTGGAGCTCGTCGTCTGCATCACGGAACACATCCCGGTCGAAGATATGGTCAAGGTGCACCGCTACATGCTGGGCAAGAAGACCCGCCTCATCGGACCGAACTGCCCGGGTCTCATTTCTGTCGATGAAGCGAATATCGGCATCATCCCCGGACAGATCTATAAAAAAGGCCACGTGGGCGTGGTTTCCCGTTCCGGCACGCTGACTTACGAAGCGACCTTCCAGCTGACCAATGCGGGCATCGGACAGACGAGTGCGATCGGCATCGGCGGCGACCCGATCAAAGGCACAGACTTCATCGATGCACTGAAGCTTTTCAATGACGACCCGGATACCAAGGCGGTCCTCATGATCGGCGAGATCGGTGGTACGGCGGAGGAACAGGCTGCGAAATGGATCCATGACAATATGAAGAAGCCTGTCGCTGCCTTCATCGCCGGCCGCATGGCACCTCCAGGAAAGCGCATGGGTCATGCCGGCGCCATCATTTCCGGCGGCAAGGGGACTGCGGTAGAAAAGATCGCTGCACTGAATGCGGTAGGGATCCCTGTCGCAGAAACGGTAGCGCATATCGGTGAGACGGTCATCGAGCTCTTGAAAAAGGAAGGGCTCTATGACGAATGCCATACATGCTGATGAAAAGCGGTCCCGTGAGGGACTGCTTTTTGGGTTAGACCGTGGGCGTGCTGCCTGCCCCCTTGATTGTTTGCGAAAGAGGGGGAGCGGGTTCTACTGGTTCAGAGGGTTCAGCGGGGGTGGTGCGGCGCATAAAAATATAGAAGCGCCGCAGAGTATGGATGGGGCGATGCTCGAAAGCACCTTTCAAGTCACTAGTCACAAGTCACTTGAGGCTCCTAATCCCTAGTTACTAGTCACCAGTCACTAGCCTCCATCTCTCCTCCATGCACATGAAAAGTTTTTACTTGACGGGGACACTGCTTTCCGCTATTGTAGGAGAAAAGACGGGAGGGAACGCGATGTTTGGTAAATTTCAAGATTCACTGCTTTTTGTCGTGCTTGCTTATGCGATCTTTCGTATCGGCTGGGGCGAGGGATTCACGACGATGAATATTTTCATCCTTCTAGGCTCGCTGGTCGCCATTTTGTCTATGGTGCTTCGGCGGAGCGGCTACCTGGAAACGGTAGAGAAAAAGAAGAAGGAAGCGGAAGAAAAAAAGAAGAACGTATAAAAAGGGCCGCGCGGCTCTTTTTTACTTGTCCTCCCCGCGTCCCCGCTTTTGTCAAATCCCCCTCCTTATGCTAAAATGAGAAGCAACAAGCGGCAAAGGAGGAAGCTGATGAATCCGGATCTCTATATCGTAAGAAAGGTGAATGAAGCCACATCCGTCTCGCGCAAGGCGAGTCTGTTCATGGACCTTGTCACACGCTACGGACACTGGGCTTTTGTGATCTACGGACTTCTCCTCTGGTTTGCACCCGGGGAAGGACGGAAGGCGCGCAGGCTCTGCTGCGTGCTGTCCTTCGCGGGAGTCGTGGTCGCATCTCTCCTTTCCTTTGCCATCGGCAGGGTGTGGAGACGGAGAAGGCCTTTTGTATGCGACTGGCGCATCTGGAATTTCACCGGGCATAAGGCCAATGCATCGTTTCCCAGCAATCACACGATGAATGGGGCCATCGTCGTCATGGAGCTTTTCCGCATGCACATGCCGGGGGCGCAGCTGTTGGCGGCTTTTGCCGGGCTTCTTGCATTTTCCCGTATTTTCGCCGGTGTGCATTATCCGACGGATCTTTTGGGCGGCGTCGCCATCGCGGGGCTCGTGCATCGGCTGATCCACGCAGCGCCCTTCGCAGCAGCCCTCGCTGCGCTCGCGAATTTCGGCTCGACGGTGAGTGACTGGGTATTCTCGAGGAAGTGAGCGGGGATGTGTCACCGGCAGTTTCCTCGTATCCGCATCCCTCATTTTCCTAAGGAGGTGATCCTATGGCAAGCAGTGAGACGGGCAGCAAGCTCTCTATCATCCGCATCGTGCAGGTCCTTTTGCGCGAGTCGGACAAGGATCACCCTTTGTCTCAGCAGGACATTCTTCGTCTTATGGAGAGCAAGTATGGGATGGTCGTGAGCCGCAAGTCTATATCCAGAAATCTGCTCCGCCTGAAGGAGGCGGGGCTGCCTGTGATGTGCCGCGAGGTGCCGCGCATGGTGAATGGGAAGGAAGCGCCGCTTTCGCTTGACTGGTACTGGGATCATGTGCTCTCGCCACAGGATTTGAAGACGGTGATCGATCTCCTCTATTTCTCGCATCTTCCGGCGATGCAGATCCGCCAGCTCGCAGAGAAGCTGAAGCGGCTGCAGTGCCGTTCTTTTGAGGACGGGAAGGAAGGCATACGGAATCTGCCGCTTCCGCAGAATCTCCCAGACGTGAGGGAGACGCTTGTCCTGCTCTCGCAGGCACTTTGCGAAAAGAGGCAGCTCTCCTTTTACTATGACCACTATGAAGTGGACGGCAAACGGCATCACGGTATGAGCCCGTCAGGAGAGGCGCGCTGCTATATCGTACATCCTTTTCAGGTGATCGCATCGGATGATCGATACTGTCTTCTCTGCAATGTGGAAGGACGGGAGGATATTTCCTATTTTTTCGTAGACCGTATGGCGGACATCATGCTCCTTTCTGCGCCGGCGCGGGGGCAGAAAAGTCTCGCAGGCGCCGATGCCTCTGCGAAGCTCGATGAGCTTCTGGTGGCAGATCGGGATATTTATACAGGAAATCCCGTAGAGGTCACTTTTGAGGCAGATGTGCGCCTTCTGACAGACATTCAGACGGATTTCGGCAAGAGGGCCCGTCTCATTTCTGCGAGCCCGGATAAGGTGACCATGGAAGTGACGCTTCCCCAAGCCGCCATGAAAGCCTGGGCTCTGAAGAAGGCACCGCTTGTCAAGGTGCTCTCTCCGTCGTACCTGGTGCGGGAGGTGAAGGAGGCAGCCCAGAGCCTGGCGCGCCTCTACGGCCTATGATCATAGGCATGCTTGCCTTTCTCCTCGCCGCTGTTCTTATACTTCTCCTGATCCCCATCCGTTATACCGTGACGCTCGTGCGCTGGAAGCTCACCCTGTCGGTCTCCGTGCTTTTGGGGCTTTGGCGGAAGGAGATCGAGCTTCCGCCTGCCAGGGAAGAGCCCTCGCCTCAAGTGGAAATGGCAGAGGAGCCTGAAACGGACTGGATGGAAGAAGCGCTCGCACAGGCAGAAGAGAAGGCAGAAGTGCATGAGAGGCTGCCGGATGCTGCCGAGGGGCAAGCAGAGAGTGTGGCAGAGGAGAAGAAGGAGGTCTCCCTTTGGCGAGAGATCCGTTTCGCCATGGGAAATGGGCTAGCGGAGCGTGTCCTCCATGCGGCAGGAAATCTCCTGTCGCACAGCTTTCCACGCAGGTGCCGCATTCGGGGAGACTTTGGGACAGGCGATCCCATGACGACGGGCATTGCCTGCGGTATGGCGATGGCGTTCCTTGCCCAAGAGACAAAAGAGATCCGATGGAATTATCTGGAGCCCGTGAATACCCTGTCGGGGGAGGCAAAGGGGCGGATCATTCCTTTGACTATGATCTATATAGCCGGCAGGCTTCTCCTGTCGAGACCCGCCAGAGAGTTCTGGCATTTCAGAAAAGAGGAAAAGAACCATGGATGATGAAGTTAGAAAGCAGATCTTTGAAGATTTCAAGAAGATGATCACCACCGAATCCGTGGTGGGACAGCCCATCTATCTGGGCGATGCGACCATCGTGCCCTTTGTGGATATTTCCTTCGGCTTCGGCACCGGCAGTCAGGGCACGAATGCCGTAGGGGGCGCCGGCGGCGGCAAGGTGACACCGACCGCCGTCCTCATCATGAAGGGGGAACGCGTCGAGCTTTTCTCTATCAAGAATGCAGGGCCGAATGGTACCATCGATAAGGTGCTGAACATGGTCCCGGAGGTCATCTCCCATTTCACCAAGAAAAAGGAAAAGCAGGAGGCCGTGAGAGAGGCGGCGCTCAAGGAAGCCAAGCAGGCCATGGAAGAAGAAGCAGAGACGGCGGCGATCGAAGCGAAGAGCAAGGAGTAGGGAGCAGCCCTTGCCGTTTCATGAAACGTCGAAAGACGACCTTCGGATATCGGGGCATAGATCGGCGGAAAGCCGCTGCCATCGCCGCGATCCCATGGGAAGCCGTACCCGACAACATAAAAAGCGTGCATGTCGTTTGTCAGATGAACGACATGCACGCTTTTCTTTTCAACTTTTGGCTTTCGATAAAGTCGTATCGATTTTATTTTCCGGCTTTTGAGAGATCTGGACGATCTCGCTTCGTATGGATTCCATCTCCTCATTGTTTTCCGGGGCGAGTGCCTTCAGTGTGACGGTACTCTTGTCCGCATTCGTGAAAGGGGTATCCATGGATCTGGAGACCGCGCTGTAGGAGAGAGCCAGTTCCTTGCCGCCGTTTTTCGGTGTGATGACCAGACGGCCGCCATCAATGCGGCCGGTGCCGGTGAGGCTGCCCGGTACTTCACGGCTGCCCTGCTGGACCTTATGGTCTACGGTGATGGTCTTGTCGTCATTCTGGGTGAAGGTGACGGTCTCAAGATTTCGTATATGATCGCCGGACCAGTTTACGCCGGCGTCCTGCACGCCCCACCATGTCCCCTGCCATGGTCCGCCATTGGCAAAGTGGAAATAGGCAAATGTACCGCCGCCAATGATCAGCACGATCGCGATCAGGATCATGACCACGTATTTCTTCATTCCTGCGCTCCCCCGTTCTCTTACATCAAAATATTTTCTATTATACTATAGGCGAATAGGAAATAGCTAGAGGGAAAGGGGACGGGGAGCGTATCGGGAAGGCATGGGTAGGTCAGCAGGCAGAAGATACGGACGGGGCCTGTCATCTTCCCCGCACCCCTTTCCACACCCCATACACATCTGCGATCGCCCAGCCGATAGGAATGGAGAGCCAGATGCCGGTGACGCCGAAGAGGGGGAGGGCGGAGAGGGCATAGGCAAGGATGACGCGGCTTCCGAGGGAAAGGATGGTCAGGATGACGCTCATACCGGGCTCTTTGATGGCGCGATAGTAGGCATACAGCATGGAGAGGATGCCGATGCCGATGTAGCAGGCCCCTTCGATACGGAGGTAGCCTGCGCCGATCGCGATGGTTTCTGTCGCTGTCCTCGGGACGAAGAAGGCCATGAGCTCAGGAGCGAAGGCATAGATGATGACGCTCGTGAGGAGAGCGAAAGAGACGACCATTTTCGCTGAGGCGATGACGCACTCTCTGATGCGCTTTTGATCTCCGGCGCCATAGTTCTGCGCGATGGCTGTCGAGAAGGCATTCCCGAAGTCCATGAGGGGGGAGTAGGCCAGGGTGTCGATCTTGACGCCGGCAGCGAAGGCGGCCATGACGATGGTGCCGAAGCTGTTCACAAGGCCCTGCACGAGAAGGATGCCGAAATTCATGATGGACTGCTGGAGGCTGGTCAGAAGCGAGAGTCGGGAGATGTCGCGGAAGATGGATGGGTCCCAGCGGCGGTATTTCTTTTCTACCAGAAGATCTTTTCGATAGAAAAGGCAGTAGCAAAGGATGCCGAGACCGGAAGCGTACTCAGCGATGACGGTCGCCTTGGCCGCGCCGGCGACGCCTTGCTGGAAGACCAGGATGAAGAGAAGGTCGAGCGCGATATTCAGGAGGGCGGAGACGATGAGGAAGACGAGCGGGATGAGTGAATTTCCCACGGCGCGCAGGAGGGCGGCAAAGTAGTTGTAGAGGAAGACGGCGATGATGCCGGAGAAGATCCATAGGAGATAGTCACGAAAGTAGGAAGCGACGTCTGCGGGGATCTGCATGAAGCGGATGATCTCTTCCAGAAATATATAGGAGATAGCATTCAGGAAGAGCGAGAGCGCGCCGATGGAAAGGAAGGAAATATAAATGGACTGCTTCATGCGTGCGGTGTTCTTTTGTCCGTGGCAGATGGAGAAGTAGACGCCGCTCCCCATCGTGAGGCCGATCAGGATGGAGGTGATGAAGATCATGAGCGTGTAGGCGCTCCCGACAGCGGCGAGAGGGGCTTCTCCGAGGAATCGTCCGACGATCAATGTATCGACGACATTGTAGAGCTGCTGAAAAATATTGCCGGCCATGAGGGGCAGAGAAAAAAGCAGTATCTTTTTCGAGATGCTGCCTTGGGTAAAATCGAGATCTTTTGTCATGAAGGCTCCTTAGGATAGGGTTCAGGGTTAGCCCGGGGCGTGGCGCCCATGGATTGAGGATGAAAGCCTCTCTTGAATGAGAAATTAGAAATGGTGGTGCGGCGCAAAAAAATCAGAAGCGCCGCGGAGATTTGAAATGAGCGATTTTCTCATATCGTAAACCTAATTCCTAGTCACCAGTCACTAGCCACTAGCCACTCATCCCTGTTTTCAAACTTTTTGAAATAGATGATACATGCATTGCCCCTATTATGGAGCGTGCCGCGATGAAATGCAAGAGGAAGAGGGCAGGATACTGTTGATTGTTATGCGCCGCACCTTCCCCTTTGAACCTATAGAACCCGATGAACCTTTTCCGGTCGTAATTAAGGGACGGCACGCTCCATGGGCGAACCCCGAACCTTTTCTCTATGTTATAATAAGGACGATATTATGCCATACGGTATTTAGATGTATATACGTACCCCAATTACATTCTATAGGGGTATCTAGGGTATTTATTACTGATTGTCTTTCATCGTAGTATCCGATAGTAGCATACTACAAATCATTTCACTAGCTTCTTTATCTTGCTGCGGAAGGGCGTGTGTGTACCTGTTGAGCGTTATGGATACAGATGCGTGACCTAGGCGAGTAGAGACGGTCTTGATGTTCACACCTGCCATGATAAGAAGGGTGGCATGGGTGTGTCTTAGATCGTGGAAGTGAAGTGGTTTGTCTATGTTACTTAATTTCTTTAGTGCATTAAAGTAGTACTGTATATCACTATTAGCAATTAAAGTCTCATTCTTAGTGTGAAAGACAAAACTGTTTTCATCTTTATGGGGAAGAGCCTGTAGTATCTCAATGAGTGATGTAGACACATGTATTCTCCTTACAGAGGCACGTGTCTTAGGCGTTGTGAGAGTTGCCCCTTTTCCTGCATTGTCTTCTACACTGGCTTTTATATAGATGGTGTCTTTACCCAGTGCTTTGTACTGTAAGGCACGTAGCTCTCCTTTTCTCATCCCTGTCTCTAAGGCAGTACGTATCAGAGGGTAGAACCATATGGGAGCTTTCATCTCCTTAGCTTTTAATAGAACGTTTGTGCTCTCTTCTTTCGTTAAGACATGCATTTCTGTCACAGTGTGATCTACCTGTGCCTTGATACGCATGCTGTCTTCTACAGGATTCTCTATAATGAGTTTTTCCTTTCTTGCTCCTTCAAAGACACTTTTTAATAGGGCGTGCCTTCCTCGTACAGTGGCAGGGGAGAGTGTCTGTAGCAATGTTAGGAGCAATGTGTTGACGTCTGAAACTGTTATGTCTTTCATCACTTTGTTGTCAAAATCAAGACACTGCATATTACTCTCATAGTTCCTGTATGTCTGTGGTTTTAGTGTTGTCTTTTTCATCATTAACCATCGTTCACTGTACTGTTTGAATGTAAGGGGAGCTGCTAATGGATTGATCTTCCCTGCATTTACTTTGTACTGATACTCAGTGATCTTCGCTTGGACTTCTTTCCTTGTCTTTCCTGTAAAGGTTTTTGTGAGACGTTTATTCTTCTTCGTCACTGGATCTAGTTTATATCCAATGGTGATGATACCTTTGAATTTTCCATCTCCGTATGGTGTGATACTTCCTTGCCCTCGTGGTGCCCTTTGTCTTTTCATGATGATGTTCCTCCTTCTTAAAACAAAAAATTGTAAAAATTGTGAAAGGGTATTCATTAAAATTGCCCTGGCTGTTTTCCCCCGTACCCTCCGCGCGCTCGCCGTTATCGCCGGGGAGCAGTGGAATGTATTAGTATAATATTATTATACTTATACTGAACAGGGAGGGCAAGCCCTGTTTGCCTATATATGTACTTGTAAGATTTAATCTCTTACTACTAACGTGCTACCAGCGAGCCATGGTTGACAATCATGATATCCTACGGGGGTATGGTATACCATGCGAACAAAATTTCTCCCAAAAGAAATGCAAATTTGGGGTTGTTTTTGGATACACGTCGTGATACAATATGGACAGTCAAGGATGACACGGACGGAACGCCGCAAGGCAGCACCGCCCTGATTCTGAAAGTGCTATCTGTAGAACATGTACGGATAGCGTGGTGGAAGAACTCAGAGCACCGCACACTGAGAACGCGACTGGCAACAGATTCACGCCTGAGTGGTAAGACGAAAGAGAGAACCTGAAGAAAACTCTTCTTGACAATGGATACACAACGTGCTACAATATGCACAGCGAACGAACGAAAGGGAGTGATACCACTGAGAATGCAAGATTGACGATGACGCGATGGGATACCCCAAAACATCATCAGGGTTCTTTGAAAACTGAATAGCTGAAAAATGCGAATGGTGAAATTACTGTATGCGTAGTATCAATTCACACCATACGAAAAAAAGAAAGTCATCGGGAAAAGCGGTGGCAACATGCCAGTGAAGATACACACTGAAAAGTCATGAAAGTAGCTTGCGATATACGGCAAGGCTGAGTAGTGGACAGTCCCATAGAGTGTGTGCTTACAACGTCTAGCAAGGTATCTTGTGATGACGTGGCAAGCACAGATGATGAAATGGGGCGGTGTAGGTGAAAGGTAGTGAAATCATGCTGTATCTAGTCTCTAAACCATTGAACTAATCAGTGGTATTCCAACCATCAATAGATGGTAACTCAAATTTTTTTTTTGGTAAGCATGGATACACAATAGGATACATGTTAGAAAGGGAGGAACACTCATGGAAAGAAAAGAAATCACGGCATGGGGCATGAACACATGGACTAAAGACAATGGGTTGATTATGTTTGATGAATTTGCTATCGGCAGGATTAAAGGGAGCATTTCAAATTTCATAGCAATGCAAGAAGGTTATGAACACGGTGCATGGGAATGTATTGACATCAAAATTCTTGAAAAATTCAGTAGTTACGATGCACCTGAGATTGCACAAGGTGATGTGTGCTTTTATGCAGGACGCACACTCAAGGTACGTTGTGACTATGCAGGGAATTTAGTTGCATATTGCTTTGATGATATTACACATATCCACCACTTGGACACCGCTTATAAATTGAAACGGGTGCTTGTGAAGAAAAGCAAATAAAAGTAAGTCGAAACTAGATACACAAGAGAGGGTGTATCTAGTCAACGTGAGATAGCTGCCCACGTTCTGATGAGACAAGCTACATGATTAAAAGAAAGGATGGAATTATTATGAAGATATTTGATGAAATGAATTTTAATGACATTAGAAGAACGGCATGGAGTGGTGCTGTAGATACGGCGGAACGTATCGAAAGAGAGGGCAAAGGGGATGAATTTTGTGACATGATTGAAGAACTCTATCCCGATGGAATTGATAGAACTGAACTGAACGATATTATGTGGTTCGATTCTGACTGGATTTTTGAGACGTTAGGTATCGCAGAAGAAGAAGAAGAAAGTGAGGAAGAGTAACATGCTTAAATGGTTCAACATCGAAAAAGGCAAGCACACCACGAAGAATTACACGGTATGGGTAGACACAAACAAAGACAATATGCCTACAGAATATGAAATGTACTCTTACAATACCCTTGTAATTAAGGGGGCACTGGATAGTCTTGAAATCATGGGGCTGTACAGCATGACTACTCGCAGACACATTAGATGGTTTGTCGATGAACATGCAGACACAAGGGAAAACATTCCATTTGAACTTGTCAAGATGGTGGTAGCCCATAAGAACTATCGCCTTGATATCATGCATGGTTGTGTATGGGATATCACAACAGGGGAAATCATCGCAGAAGGACATTAAGAAAGCGTGTGTATTAAATTTTTTGATAAGTGCGGATGTACAAAAGGATACATTCGCACAGAAAGGAAGGAATTATCATGAGAGTAGTAGCACAGAGAGTTTACAAATTTGAAGAACTGTCTACAGAAGTACAGACAAAAGTAGTTGATAAAAATAGGTACACGTATGTAGATTCTTGTGATTGGTGGAATTACACATGTGAAGATTTCATGTACACCCTGCTGCATGAATATGCTTTTAATGTAGATGAAGATAGTGTGTCTTTTTCTCTGTATGACGCTGAAGAAGGCGCAGGATTTACTGGAACATTCGACATCATTGAGTATGCAATTAAAATAGCAAAGCATTTTGATACTGAGGATCACATTTCCGATGATGTACTTGATGAAATCAGAAAGTATGGGGAAGTTCGTGTAGCACTGTATGCATGGAATAACACTAGTCCACGCGAGTGGAATACCTACATTGAATTGCGAATTGATGGCATCCCCATGGAAGAAGATGAAAAGTATGCCGATTTCATAACCGCCCTTGAAGAATGGAGAAAAGAAGAATGTCAGCACCTTTATAAAGATGCACAAGATGCTTATGAATACTATACGTGCGATAACTACATTCGCACAGAATTAACAGAAGGGAATTATGAGTTCCTGGCAGATGGAACGGATTTTTAAGACACAAGAAAGGATGATAATCATGTTAGATACAGATAGCTTTGATTTTACGCTCCCATTCAGTGGAGCTAGGGTAAGAACGGACAAGGAAGGGAAATATATAACTGTCTATCTTCCGCATGAACGTATCGGAATGAATGATGATTCTACCTATACCATCTCTATTGATGATTGGGAAGCAGACATGCTTATCAAGTTACTGCATAAACTTATGAATATGACGGCAATGCAGATTGAAGCAGCATTTGTTTATGATGACATAGTAGAAGCAGGTATTTTTGATTCCCTTGTCTTAGCAAAGGCAGGAAAGATCGGATGGGTGCAGAGAGGAAGAAATGAGAGCTACGCCTATATCAGAAACCCCGCAGAATTAGCAGCATTCCTTATCAAAAAAGGCGCATTCAAAGATGTACCGTGTATGTTCCTTAATTGTGTTGACAAAGAAGAATTAGGAAAGACGCTAATAGATGGAGACACACTGTACTTGCTTGAGACAGGTGTAGATGGGGTTACTGAACATATCCATAAGTATGGTGGATGGTATTATAAATATGGCAGTAGGATTTTGTACAAAATAGACACGTAAGCTAATTGTGGCACATAGAGAGGGAGAGAACATTTTCGTTCTCTCTTTTTCTTATGTCTTTTTTTTTTTAGAGAAAGGAAAGGAAAAATATCATGGACTATGAAAATATCACGATTGAAGATGAACTGGAACTGGAAAGACGTGCAAAGACACTGGCAGAAGAAGCAGCACGGCGTGTCTTACAGAACAGTTGTAGTAACGGAAGAGCTACAGAAACACAAGTCGGAAAAGGCATGATGGACTATGCATATGATAAGTTTATTAAAAGTATTCGTGAGTTTGTAACATATGAATTGCAGCCCAAATGTGGAGTACAAGCAGCCTATCATAACATGTTGGAACAGTTAGCACAGATCTATGATGATAAGACACACCTTTATGCCGTTCTTGCTCTGAGTACAATGGCGTGTACAATGGACTATGTTTTTATCAGAAAGAATGAACTTAGCACCATTGCTAAACGTATTGGGGAAAGCATTGAAGATGATGTTAATCTTGTAGCCTTTGAAAATTCTAACCCTGAAAATCTGAAAGAATTAAATACAGGATTAAAGAAACGTGTAGGGGAACATTTCAAGAAGTATTACATTCAGCACAAAGCAATGACAGAAGCAGGATTTAACTGGATTGAATGGAATACTGCCGCCAAAATAAAATTAGGGGGCAAACTGATTGAATGCCTTGTGTCTTCCACCACCTTATTTGAAATTGTGCATATCAATCATGGCACTGGAAGAGCAAGCATGGATAAACTTAACCCTAGCCAGCTTTTTATTGATTTATGGAATATCAATGAAGTAGCGTTGTTGCAGAATACTTGTAGGGCAATTCCTACGATCATTCCCCCTAAAGAATGGACAAGCTACACGAATGGTGGTTACTATGGAGAATTAAGGACATCATATCCTTTGATGAGACTGCATAAGAATAAAACTATCTTCTTTACGCAGTATTTGGAAAAGCTGAAACAGACAGATTTAACCAGTGTCTTACGTGCAGTCAATGCCGTACAGTCTACACCATGGAAAATCAATACTAGAGTGCTGAAAGTAGTAGAAGAAATCGTCAAGAATGGTGGGGATCTTGCAGGTATTCCCAAATTTCAACCTTACGATAAGCTCCCTAGATTAGAAGGAGATTATACAGAAGAAGAATTGAAAGAACATAAGAAGCTCGCAGTTGAACTGATTCATCGTGAAAATGCACGAAAGGGAAGGGCACTTAGATGTTTATCTATGCTTGCAATCGCTAAAGAATACGCTCCCTACAAGAGAATATTCTTTCCTTGCAACATGGACTTTAGAGGGCGTGTCTATCCAATTCCTGCATTCTCTTTTCAGGGTGATGATTTGACAAAAGGGTTGCTTTTACTTGCAGACACCCCTGCTGCTACTGACGAAAAGGCAGAATACTGGATGCGTGTGGCAGGTTGCGAATTTTACGGCAATGATAAGGTGTCTTTTGACGATCAGATTCAGTGGACGAAAGACAATGAAGAAGCTATCTTATCAGTAGCAAATGACCCATTAGGGAAAGACAAAGGATTTTGGGCTAACTCTGATTGCCCTGTAGAATTTCTTGGGTGGTGCTTTGAATACAAGAGCATGTTGTCTTACAAAGACAAGCATAATGGCTCTGTCATCGGGTGGACTTGCGGCGTTCCTGTAGCATTTGATGGAACTTGCTCTGGATTACAACATTTTTCAGCAGCTCTTAGGGATGAGATTGGGGGAAAATCAGTCAATCTGATTCCAGGCGATAAACCTAGGGATATATACGGTGAAGTTGCTGAAAAAGTGAATGTCATGTTGCGAGAAAACGCTAAAAGTGGTACTGCTGATGCATGGATGACCAACAAATTTGGTGAGAAAACGATGAAATGGGGGACGAGAACTCTTGCACAGCAGTGGCTCGCATATGGCGTAAATCGAAAAGTCACGAAAAGATGCGTGATGACCCTTGCATATGGTGCCAAACAGTTTGGATTCAAAGAGCAGATTTTAGAAGATACTCTAAACGATGTGTACGGAACTGACAAGGGAAGCATGTTTACTGCAAGCAAGAACTCTTTAGCGCTTTACATGGCTAAACTAATTTGGCAAGCAGCTTCTCAAACTGTTGTCAAGGCGTTCATTGGAATGAAGTGGTTACAAGACATTTCCGCGATTGTATGCAAGACAGGGGATGTCGTTACATGGAATACACCAATGGGGCTCCCTATTCAGCAGAACTATATGGAGACACATGTAAAGAAGGTGAAAATGAGATTCTTAAATCTCACTAAAAACTTCTATGTGCCAGAAGAAACAGGGAATGTTGCAAAAAAGAAACAGACACAAGGGATTGCGCCAAACTTTATTCACTCAATGGATGCAGCACACTTGCAGTTGTCTATCAACATGTGTCTTGACAAGGGGATTCACCATTTCAGCATGATCCATGATTCCTATGCTACGTCCCCTGCACAGGCAGACACCCTCTTTCACACTGTCAGAGAAGCATTCGTGAAGATGTATGAAGAGAATGATGTACTTCAAAATTTCTATGAAGACATGAAAACAGCAGTAGGAACACAGGATAAACCACTGCCATGCCCCCCATCCGAAGGAAAACTAGACATTAGACAGGTACTTGATAGTCTTTATGTTTTCCATTAAGGATACACAAAGATCCACATCTTGACACATGTGGATCTTTGTGATATTCTGTAGACAGTCAAAGGAGGATATAAATATGACTACAGAACAGCAGGAACAGCAGCAGAACAAAGATGTATCGTTAAGAATCAGGATCAATGGAGCAGAAAAAGATGCTTTTTATACTATATGCACCAATATGGGCATGACCCCATCTAAAGTGGTGCGTAAACTCATTGAAGAGTTTTGCATAAAGAATGAAAATACTAAGAATCTTTTGTAAGTAAAGGAAGGAGAACAGAAAAAAGAATGGAAGACGATTCATTTAAGGATGCACAATTTAGGCTCAGAATATCATTAGAAGAAAAAGAAGGATTTTATTCTACTTGTGCTAGAAAAGGTGTAAAACCATCGCAAGCAATTCGTGACTTGATTCATGCATTTTGTATCAAGAATAAAGACAAATTGAGTAAAATGTAATTGTGGTATGCTATGGAGAAGAGGAGGAATACTTTAAGTATTCTCTTAGATTCCTAGTGATGAAACTTAAATTGATAATTGTTAATAGTTCCCATATAAATAATACCTATAGAATATTCTATAGATATTACTTATGTGGGATTTTTTTATTTTTTTTTTTAATGATTATTATTAAAAATCATCCTTATATGGTTCCTGATTTTAATTGGGACATGCTATGGAGAAGACACATTGCTGTTTTGTCTTTTCTAAACAAGGTTGTGTCTATCAACAAAAGGAGGGGGTGTCTATTGAGAGTTGTAATTTCAAATGAACTTGAGTGGAAGAAATACACCAATCAAGTCAGAAACAAAACATGCTTATGGAAGTGCTGGGAATGTGGGAAGCTGTTTCATCCGTACAAAGGATTTGAATCAACTTCCCATTTTTGTTGTGTTGATTGTTCAAACAAATACTGGGACAGAGAGCAAAAACAAGGAATAAGACACTGTAGGTATTGCAGCAAGACATATAAACCGAGTGTGTCTACATACGGAAATGTCTACAAGCTCTGCTGTTCTGACTGTACTGCTATTGTGACGAAGATCAATTACAAACTAGTTGATTGGCAAAAGGAGAAATTCAAAAATGGAAGATTTTACAAAAAGAAGGTAAGAGAAAGCAAGATATGACAGACAGACGTATTATTTTGGACTTGTGCGGAGGAACTGGATCATGGTCTAAACCGTATCAAGAAGCAGGGTATGATGTACGTATTATCACTTTGCCAGACTATGATGTAAGAACCTATATCCCACCTGACAATGTTTACGGGATCCTTGCAGCACCACCATGTACAGAATTTTCACTTCTAAATTGTAAAGCTGAACCACGAAAACGCAATGAAGCAGCAGGGATGGAAATTGTAAACGCTTGTTTGCAAATCATCAATCAGTGCAATCCGCATTTTTGGGCATTGGAAAATCCACGAGGGCATTTGAGGAAATATCTTGGTATGCCAAAGTTGAATTTTCAACCGTGGTTTTATGGTGATCCGTGTACGAAAGCAACGGATATTTGGGGGAATTTCAATATTCCCAAAAGGAAATTTGAAAGCTGGGATGATGTTCCAAAGATTGACTTATACACTAGACGGAACAGGAGTAAGCCTAATTTTGCATATTTACACAAAAGTGCATGGAACAAGATTCCGCAGCTACAATTCCATAAGCCTGAAACAGATGCAGAATTTAGGGCAATGACACCCCCTGGATTTGCAAAAGCATTCTTTGAAGCAAATAGATGAAAGGAGTTAATAGAAGATGACTGTATCTAAATTCAAAGTAGGAGATAGGGTATATGCACCCTTTCATGATTGTGGTGTTGTGACAAAGATCACTAATGATGACACATATCCGATTGAAGTGAAATGGGAAGTAAGTCGTTACAAGTTTGGTGACGATATTAGCACCTTTACTCCAGATGGTTTTTTATTTTATGGGGATAAGAGAGATTGGACAAGAATCACTCAGGTAGGCAAAGCACTTGAAGGTGGCAGCAAATTTCATGTAGGTGATAGAGTCTCATTTCCTCATCATGGCTTGGGGACGGTAATTGCAGATCACAATGATGGGCGTGTCTATCCGATTGAAGTCAAATGGGACAATAACCCACTGTGTCAGGATATTAGCAGCTTTACTCCAGAGGGTCTTATGGTAGTAAGTATGATAGATGATGATGATAAGCTCACTATAGTAAAAAAAGAGGAGGAAAAAGAAGTGGACCAGATTGCAAATGTTATTAACCCGCCGCATTACAAGGTCAAGGGTCTTCCAGAAGCCCATGAGATTATGAACCATTTGATGCGTAGAGAGCAGCTTGAAGGGTTCTATTGGGGCAATATCATTAAGTATGCCTATAGATATGGGCGTAAAGGTGACAAGGCAGAGACAGCAGGTAAAATCGCATGGTATGCTACTAAGTTGAAAGAACTTGAGGAGTGTGAAAGCGAATGAAGCTGATTGATTTACTTAACTACATTCCTGATGAATGTAAAATCGTTCTTGCGAGGTTCGGAGAGCAGCGACACGGAGTTATCGATTATAAATATGGCGCTATTGTACGCTTTGCATTCCGGCATAAGCTCACTGAAGATCAGGTAAAAAACATGGATGTAAGCAGTATTTATCCATGTGCGTGCGTACAGTGTAGTGAAGAATATGTGTTTAATAACGATATTCCCTCGCTGTACGTAAAGCCCCAAATTATTATAGAAATTGAGTGATATGTGAAGAGGAGAAAAATAGAATGAGAATCACAAATTTACAAGTGTACGATATGCACAATTCTATTCGTGCTAGTGGTTATCCCATGAAAGAAAGATTGGACTTTAATTCGCAGCATCGCTACATTGATGACTTGGACTGGAAGCGCGCTGTTTCATTAGCAAGCAGAGAAAGCAGTGAAGGACACGATAATTTCCTTAGCGGAATTATCGTGTCTTTTGATTTGACCTGCACGATTAAGATGTGGACGGAGTTTGAACGTTATCACTTTGCACAGATTGTGTCTAGTCAGTCCACTATGCACAGGTTGTCTAAGATGCAGCTTGATACGGCGTTTACACCCTACACTGATCCGCAGATTATCAAGAGACTGGAAGAATTGCAGAAGCAGTTTAGAGAGGATTCGAGTGAATCAGCCTTTTTGCAGTTGGTTTATTCCTGCCCTGTCGGTCTTGAATTGACTGCACGGGTTACTACTAACTATAGACAGCTTAAAACGATCCTTAAACAGAGACACAATCACAAGTTGCCTGAGTGGAGAGCATTTTGTAAAGAAATCCTGTCACAGTGCCCTAACGCTAAGTCATTTTTAATTGGGGCAAGCTATGGAGAAAGGAGCTGTTGATTATGACAGAGACAAAAGAAAAGAAAGTCGTAACAAAGAAACCTAGAGTACCACGCATTCCCCATCTTGAAGTAGGTAAAGAAGTTGTTGTAGAACTTGTAAACGGTGCATTTATCTTCAAAGCAACACAGACAATGACGATTGATGCAAATGCTTACGTCCATTTTGGCAGAGTTAGAGTTCCGTCTGGGTACGCTCTTATGCTGAATGGGGCAAGACTGATGGAGAAGAAGTTGCTGATTGTCTCTCCTACATCCGTGGTAGGGGCAGCACAGCTTGGTGTCTTCTGTACAAATACTTCCCCTGAGCTTCGTAGAATTTATGCAGGGGAAGCAGTCGCTATGGGAGTACTTATTAAAATTTCCGATAATGCTGTTGTAAACAAATTTGACTAAGGAGAAAAAATTATGGCTAACGTAAAAAGACAGTTTGTAAATGGTGTTACCCCGAAAGGAGAAGCACGTTATGCTTTTCTGCGTAAAGTAGAAACCTATGAAGGACAGGAGCTTGGTTATTCTATCCAGATTACATTTGATGCAAAGACAACGAAAGAGTTCAAAGCATATCTGGAACAGGAATTTGAAAAAGCCAAAGAATCTTATGAACTGAAACCAGGAAAGAAATGGAGTTCTGAACCGTCTCTTGGTATCCATGAACTGACTGATGGGACTATCACGTTTAAGTTCAAGGCGAAGAAGACTTACAAGACAAAAGCAGGGGAAGAAATGACTAGAACTATTCCAGTTGTAGATGCAAAGGGACATCCTATCAAAGCATCCAATCTGGGCAATGGCTCTGTCATCCGTGTTGCCTTTTCGTTATCTCCGTATTGGATGAGTAACAATAACAATGGGCTTGCATGCTATCTTCGTGGAGTACAGGTTCTTAAATATATTCCATATGGCGGAACGGATGCAGCGTCTCTTGGCTTTAATACGAATGAAGAAGGATATGATTCTACAGTTGATGGTGAATATGACAAAGACACTACTACGTCTAATTCCCCAGCAGTAGAAGAGGATGATGTTCCATTTGATGAAGAGGGAGATTTCTAATTGCCCTATTTCAGCAGACATGGAGGGTGGAGCAGAAAAGTTAATGAATCCTACAGATCTGGACTGGAAGAGCGAGTGATTGATGAGTTGAACAATGCAGGAGCGGAGTATTCTTATGAAAAGCATAGGATTGACTACACTTCTGCGCCTGTTCAGCATCATTACACCCCTGATTTTGTCTTAGGGAATGGGATTATTGTAGAGACAAAGGGGCTGTTTTCTGTAGCAGATAGACAGAAGCATCTGCTGATTCAGAAACAGCATCCAGATCTTGATATTAGGTTTGTTTTTTCCAATTCACGGACAAAGATTCGTAAAGGGAGCAATACCTCTTATGGAGACTGGTGTGAGAAGCACGGCTTTGTTTATGCAGATAAGTATATACCTTTAGACTGGTTGTCTGAAGAAAAGAAAGGGATGAGTGAAAAAGATATTTATGTAAGAGGTGGAAAACGTGAAAAAGATTAAATTTAGAAAGAGGAGCATGACGGATCTAATCATTGTTGCTGATATTGATCTTCAAAACAAAGATGGAGACGCATTATACAGTGATGCACGCCGTAGAGGTGATTTTGATGTAGACTACCACTACGTGATTCATCGTGATGGGCATGTTGAACAGGGCAGAGAACAGATGGCAGTTGGTGGTCTGTATGTGGATCCTCAAGAAACGTCTATCATTGTGTTTGTGGATGTTCCTACTGGTGGAGAAGAAACGGATGTACAGAAAAAAGCCGTGAATGATTTGCTTGGATGCTTCAAAACTGATTTCCGTGATGCTGATGTTGCAAGGGTTAAAGGAGAATATATTCCAGTGAATTATGCAGAGTACGCTTGTACAAGCGCATTTACCGTGCGCTGATTGTGGATCGCATGACGCCTTGTGTCTGTATTCTGATGGACATACTTACTGCTTTTCATGTGATACGTATCATTATGAAGGAGATGCAGAAGAAATGGAAAACAAAACAGAACACAGACATGGCTGTAAAGGCTGTATTCCTCTTACCGATATGGTGGCAGACACTCTAAGAGCCAGAGGGATTAGAAAAGACACATGCGAAAAATACGGATATTTCAAGACAGTTATTCATGATGAACCTGCACAGGTGGCTTGCTATTATGATGACCATGGGGTACTTATTGGACAGAAGGTTAGGTACAAAGACAAAAGGTTTGAGACAAAAGGTTCAAAGTTCTCTAATCGTTTCTTTGGGCAGAACTTATGGGCAAATGGGCACCGCAAGATGTTAGTAGTGACAGAAGGGGAAATTGATTGCTTGACTGTTTCACAGATCAATGATAACAAATACCCTTGTGTCTCCATACCTGCTGGGGCTGGCAGTGCAAAGAAAGTATTCAAGGCACAGTCTGAATGGCTTAATTCCTTTGATAAAGTGATTGTCTTTTTCGATATGGATGAAGCAGGACGAAAAGGAATTAAAGACATTGAGGGGCTATTGAAACCTGGAAAGCTGTACATTGGTACTCTTCCTTACAAAGACCCGAATGAATGCTTGCAGAATGGACATCCTGAAGTTGTCATTGATGCAATCTGGAATGCAAAAGAATATACTCCAGATGGCATTGTGAACGGCAAAGATCTATGGGATGCTATTTCTGAGGATGTGAAGAATGATGGATACAATCTGCCTTGGGAGAACTTAACATTGAATAAGATGATTATGGGTCTTCGCAAGGGAGAGCTTTGTGTCTTGACCGCTGGTACAGGGGTAGGGAAGACAACTTTCGTGAGACAGATTGCCTATGACTTTGGTGTGGTAAAGAAGCTGAAGATTGGCATGCTGATGTTAGAAGAAAACCCGAAACGAACTGCTACAGGGTTAATGTCTCTTCATGTTGGGAAACGTCTGTATCTTAATAGGCACGCTGTTTCTGAGGAAGAGTACAGAAAAGCCTTTGATGAGACTTTAGGCACTGGTCGATATGTCTTGTATGAACATTTTGGTTCATTGGATGGAGACAATCTGATGGATAAGATCAGATATATGGCAGTGAGTGAAGAGTGTGATTTCATCATTCTTGACCATATTTCTATAGCTATTTCTGGGCTTGAAGGGGACAACGAACGTAAGATGATTGACATACTTATGACGCAGCTCCGTTCTTTAGCAGAAGAGACAGGTGTTGGTCTTATTATCATATCTCATCTCAGACGTAACAATGCAGTAGGCAGTATCGCATTTGAAGAAGGCGGGTGTGTCTCTCTTTCCCAGCTTCGTGGCTCAGGTGCTATCGGGCAGTTAGCAGACACAGTGCTTGGTCTTGAAAGAAATCAACAGGCAGAAGGAAAGAAAAAGAACTTGGTAAGAGTGCGTGTCTTGAAATGCCGATGGACAGGAGAGACAGGCATTGGTGGTTATTTGTTCTATGCCAAAGAGCATGATACCTTGCAGGCAGTAGACAAGCTCAGTGACTATATTGATGAGGAAGGAGAAGAAGACAATGTTGACTTTTGATATTGAAAGTAACGGCTTGCTTGAAGAATCTACAAAGGTTCATTGCATGGCGATCTTTGATGGAGAAACAATGCATAGCTTCTCTCCTACAAACATCGAAGTAGGTGTTCATATGCTGCAGGATGCACTGGATAACGGAGAAACCATCTGCGGACATAACATCATTGATTTTGATATTCCTTGTCTTGAAAAGCTCTACCCAGCAATCTTTCATGTGTCTAGGGAGCAACGACAATATGTGAGAGACACCCTTGTTATGGCACGTCTGATCTATGGAAACATTAAAGACTATGATTATGATTTGTTCAAAAAGGGAAGATTGGCTGGTAAACTTATTGGCTCACAGTCTCTGAAAGCATGGGGGTATCGTCTGGGAGAGTTGAAAGGAACGTATGCGGAAGAGACAGAGGATGCATGGGCTACTTATAGCGAAGACATGCTTATGTATAACAGGCAGGACGTAGTTGTAACCCAGAAGCTCTATGATTTCTTGATAAGACATCCTTATTCTGAAAAGGCAATTCAGCTTGAACACGCAGCACAATGGCTAATGTTTAAGCAGGAACAGAATGGTTTTCCGTTTAATACTGAAGCAGCAGAAGAGCTAGAAAAGGGGTTACGGAAAAGACAGTGTGTCTTATCAGCTGAGTTGATGAAACTGGCTCCTCGTATTCCAGATAAAATCTTCATTCCTAAGAGGGATAACAAGAGATTAGGATACAAGGCAGGTGTTCCAATTCAGCGCTACAAAGATTTTAATCCTAAGAGCAGACAGCAGATTGAATGGCTGGTGACTGAATATTATCAGTATTCCCCAGACAATCCAGACCTGTATGAGGAAGATAGACTGAAAGTGGATGAAGACACATTTCATTTCATGTCTACGGATCCAGATGCTCCAGAGGAAGTAAGAACCTTGTCTCCACTTATTGAGGAATACTTGATGATTGTAAAGAGACTTGGACAGCTTTCAGATGGGGCACAGGCGTGGCTTAAACTTGTGAAGAAGGACGGCTGTATGCATGGAAGAGTGAATCCTTGTGGAGCAGTTAGTGGAAGAGCGACACACGCAAATCCTAATGTCACACAAGTTCCTCACGATGCTAGTCCTTATGGGAAAGAATGTAGAAGTTTGTTTGGCGTTCCAGAAGGATGGTATCAGGCAGGGATAGATGCTTGTGGTCTTGAACTTCGTTGTCTTGCACATTTTCTTGCACCTTATGATGGTGGAGAATATGCAGATGTTGTTGTAAATGGTGATATTCATACACTGAACCAGAAGGCAGCAGGTCTTGCTACTCGTGATGAAGCGAAACGATTTATCTACGCCTTTCTCTATGGTGCAGGGGATAAAAAGATGGGTGGTCTTATTGGTGGAGATGAAAAAGCAGGGAAAGCAGTTAAGGCTAGATTCTTGAAGAAAGTACCTGCTATTCGCTCTTTACGTAAGGCTGTAAAAGATGCTCTCGTGGAAACAGATTTCCGTGGGGGCATTTTGAAGTGGAAAAGACACTGGCTCAAAGGCTTGGATGGGAGAAAGCTGCATGTACGTTCTATTCATTCTGCTTTGAATCTTTTGTTACAGAGTGCAGGTGCGCTTGTCTGTAAGTACTGGATTGTACGGACAGAAGAGAGACTGCTTGCTAGAGGATTGAAGCATGGCTGGGACGGGGACTTTGCCTTAATGGCATGGGTTCACGATGAACAGCAGATAGCATGCAGAGATCTTGATGTTGCAAAGATTGTTGTTGAAGAAGCACAGGCTGCAATGCGAGACACACAAGCACATTACAACTTTAGAGTTCAGTTAGATACAGAAGGTATTATTGGCAAAAATTGGTACGATTGCCACTGATTTTTTAATTGCGGCACGCTATGGAGAAGAGAACACTTTTATTTCTCTTTGTTTATAAGAAAGGAAGTACAAATTATGTCTAAAGAATGTGTATGTCACATGATGGAAGATGGAGTTATGTTTTGTCTGGATCAGGCGGTCAGTGTCAGAAGAGCAAATGGCTCACTTGATTTTGTACGGATTGCATCTATTGATCCATTCCTTGAAAGAGCAAGAGTTGTGTCTCCAGAGATGGATGAGGAAGTAGATATGAACACATTGTCTCCTCTGGAAATGGCTAGAGATAATCTTACTTGGTATGCAAGACACCCAGCTTTTAGACTGAATATTGATAAAACGTACAATATTCCTGTTGACTATGATGAATTTCATAAAGCAGGGGAAGCCGCTATTAAGGGAGAGAAGGAGCTTGTCGCATATATGGATAAGCGTCAGAAAGACATTATTGCTTTCTATAATGACAAGTTGGATGAAGAAGATGAAGCGCATCGTAAAGCAGAAGACATGAGTGTTCGCCTTCTGAAATATACTGCGTTAGTGAAAGATCTCGCAAGCCAGTGTGACACGACAGATGAAAATAACTTTATTGTTGCTAGACTTCGTACAATTCTGAATGAAGTGTTTAACGCTAATGCTTCTATTATTCATGCAGCAAAAGCCAATATTGAAGTAGTGAAACATTACCTTCCAAAAGAGGAGAAGAAATAAATGGAACAGGAAAAGACATCTCTTGAAAAAATTGATAATGCAGCTGTAAGAAAGAGCATCTATGCAGCACTTGATTCTATTGAATTTTATGTTTCTGACTGCTATGGTCAGCTTGCAACTATGCAGGAAGTAAAGGATTTTAATGACGCTGTATGTGCGCTTGTATTTGCATATAGACACGTTAGAGAAGCGGAACTGGAAGTAGATGAAGTGAAAAAGAAGTATGGAATTGCTGAAGGTCTGGAGGCTAAATGTGCAAAAGCAGGATCTTGTGAAATCCCCACTGATGCTCGTGTTTGATGGAGACATGATTTGCTTTCAGGCATGTGCCGTAGTAGAGCATGAAGTCAACTGGTATGGGGATGTCTGGACATTATGGGCAGATGCTGCTGATGCTAAAGGTGAAGTGGACGCTCGTATTGCAGAAATCACTGCTGCGGTGTTAGACAAACTCAATTATGAAGGTGAGTATAAAATCATCCTTTGTTTCAGTGGAGAAGATAATTTCAGAAAGAAGATCTATCCACTTTATAAGCAAAACAGAGTAGGGAAGAGAAAACCTGTTTGTTATCATGCCATTGTTGATTGGTGCAAAAGGAATTATGAAAGTATCACAAGACCTACACTGGAAGCTGATGATCTTTGTGGTATCTTAGCGACAAGACATAAGGGACACACTGTCATCATATCTGCGGATAAAGATTTCAAGTGTATCCCGAGTGTCTTTTATAATTTTATGAAACGTGAGTTGTACGTCATATCAGAAGGAGAAGCTGATTACTTCCATCTTATGCAGACACTCATGGGAGACACAGCAGACAATTACACTGGATGTCCTGGCATTGGGGCAAAGACTGCCCAGAAACTCTTTGCAGATAAGGGTGTGTCGTGGGAAACGGTAGTTGAAGCATTTAAGAAGAAGGGGTTGTCTGAATCCTATGCATTGTCACAGGCACAGGTAGCACGGATTCTTAGAGATGAAAACTACGATAGCAAGACAGGAGAGATTATCCCATGGTATCCTAATCTTATTCAAATACCATGCAGGAAAGAGAGGTGTAGTCCTTGATTAAAGTACAGGATGATTCTGATTCTTTACGTGCAGAGATGAAACGTCCATATATTTCAGCAGAAGTTATGGAGTATCTTCGTAAGAATTTTGATATTTCCTATTTACTGGCTAAAGATGTTGGAAGTGAATCAATGCGTCTTGGATACATCAAGGGTGTACAGGATGTGATTGATTCTCTTTTAGCATGCCAGAGAATGAATGTAGGTAAATGATATGTGTTTGTGGAATAAGATGCCTAAGATCACTATTCCCAGTATGACCCCAGCGCAGCTTCAACAGACAAACAATACGGCACAAGAACCAGAGAATGCTGTCTATGGTGGAACAAAGAATTGGGAAGTAGCAAGCAAAAAGAAAGGTGTGGCAGCTCTTACTGTTAAGAAAGACACACTGAATAAGGCAACTAATGATACAGGTGTAAATTACAATTTGTAAATTAAAGGAGAATGAGAAATATGGGATGGTGGCATAAAGTTACACACGCAATTACAAAACCATTTAAGGCAGTAGGACATGCAGTAAGCAAATTAGTAGGGGCAGTAGCACAGCCTGCTATTAAGCTCGTAGGGGGGCTTCTTGGCGGTAGCTCCTCTACTACGCAGGAAGTTGCTGCTCCGCAGATTGCTGCCCCTGCTGTAGCTGCACCAGAACCTACGCAGGGGCAGCAAGAATCTGATCTGGTGTCTAGCAAAAAGAAGAGGACGAACAAAGGCAAGCGAGCTTTAATGATTGATAGTGGTGGTTCAGCTGGTTCTGGGGGTACTACAGGTACTGGTCTTAATCTCTAATGATAGGAGACAAACATGGCACAGCAGAACAGCATGAATGATATTATCAAGAACCGTGAAGAAACAGCGAAGAGTGCATATGAACGTCTGTCTAATGATAGAAATATGTATATCACTCGTGCGGAAGATTGCGCTAAATACACAATTCCTTCTCTGTTCCCTCAGAATGGTTCTAATGCTTCTACTACTTTCAGTACACCATATCAAAGCTTTGGTGCCAGAGCAGTCAATAATCTGACATCTAAACTTGCCTTAGCTCTTATGCCCCCGAATAGTCCTTTCTTTACTTTGAATCCTTCACAGGACACGAAGCAGGAACTGGAACAGTCTGGGGATAATATGGTGACGGAAGTTCAGCAGCAGCTCATGCGAATTGAAAATATTTGCATGAAATATGTAGAGACACACCAGATCAGAGTGACCATTACAGAAGCTCTGAAAATGCTGATTGTCGCAGGGAATGCCTGTCTTTATTTACCACCTCAGGAAGGCGGTATCAAAATGTATCGTCTCAATGATTATGTCGTTGTACGTGATGCACTGGGGACATGGTACAGACTGATTACCTTAGACAAAGTAGCATGGGCGTCTCTGCCAGAAGATGTACAGAACATGATTTCTAAGACAGGAGAAAACACGGAAGAGCATAAGGCATCCGATGAAGTTGAGATTTATACAGATATTCAGTTACAGAATGGACAGTATATCTCTTATCAGGAAGTCAATGGTGAAGTGATTGATGGGACAGCACAGGCATTTCCTGCTGATAGTGCGCCATGGATTCCGCTTCGCATGGTAAAGATGGATGGTGAATCTTACGGACGTTCTTTTGTAGAGGAATATCTGGGTGATATTCGTTCTCTTGAAAATCTCAGTAAAGCCATTGTAGAGCTTAGTTCTATTTGTGCGTCTGTTTATTTCCTTGTGAATCCGAATGGCATTACAAGAGTGAATAGATTGTCTAAAGCAGAAACAGGAGCTTTTATTCCTGGCAGAGCTGAAGACATTACGGTGTTACAGTTGGATAAATATAATGATCTGAATGTAGCACAGCAGACCGCAGCGAATATTGAATCTAGGCTGTCTTTTGCCTTTTTGCTGAATAGTGCAGTACAGAGAAACGGAGAACGTGTAACCGCAGAAGAGATTAGATATGTGGCTGGGGAACTGGAAGACACACTGGGTGGAATTTACTCTTTGTTGTCTCAGGAACTTCAGTTACCATTAGCGCGCCGACTGGTAGCACAGCTCTCTTCAGGTGGGCAGATTCCAGACCTTCCACCAGACTTAGTGGACATGGAAGTCATCACTGGTGTAGAAGCAATCGGGCGAGGACATGATCTTAATAAATTAGCACAGTTCTTGGAATTGCAGCAGATGAATCCTGCAGCACAGACATATCTGAATTGGCAGAAGATCATGATTATGGAAGCAACAGCATTAGGCATTGATACAGAAGAACTCATAAAGACTGATGAACAGCTACAGCAAGAACAGCAGCAGTCTATGATGTCTAATATGGCAGAGAAAGCAGCTCCTCAATTAGCAAAAGGAGCAATGGATGGCATGAATAACCAGACGGGAGGCATGTAGTAAATTGGAAGAAAATACTGAATCTTTATATCCAGAAGGGGCAGTGACAGGTGGTGCAGAAGATGCTTTACAGGGAAGAGACGTTGAAATCAGATCGACAAGTACAGAAAAGATTGAGACGAAAGACCCGTCTGAAGAAGCACAGGAAACTGAAAAGACAGAAGAAGCTGTACCGAAAACAGAAGAGCAGGCAGAAACCAAAGATAATGAAGACAAGCCCCAGAGTGAAGAAGAGCCTATTGAAACTCGTGTGTCTAAAGCAGTGGAAGCAGACCAGACGCTACAGGATGAATTAGGGAAAAAAGGAATTGACTTTGATGCCCTTGCTGATGAGTATTATGCAGATGGGGCATTGTCTGAAAAGTCCTATGACCAGCTTGAAAAGGCAGGTTATCCAAAGTCTGTTATTGATGCATACATTACTGGTCTTGAAGCTACAGCACAGCAGTTTATCGCAGATGTCTATCAGCATGCAGGGGGACAGGAAGAGTATGAAAAGATTGCTGGCTTCATTAGCAAGCAGAATGACGGAAGTGCAGAACGCTTTAATTCTCTTATTGAAAAAGGGGATATGGCTGGCATTAGACTGGCTCTTGATGGCTTTAAGGCTCGTATGTACGCTGCTAACGGCTACACTGGTCGTTCTATTCTTGGTCGGTCTAGTAACGCTGGCAACAATGCTGGCAACATGGGGTTTGCTAACAGAGGAGAAATGGTGAAGGCAATGTCTGATCCACGGTATCTTCGTGACCCTTCGTATACTAAAGAAGTACAGGACAAAACCATGAACAGTTCTTTTATTGGTTAATTTTGTTATGACAACAATGAAAAGACACACTGGCTTATTATTTTTACAGAAACGCTGGTAAAAAATACAAAATGTAAATCGCAAAACAAAAATATATTCAAACACACATCTAAGCAGATGTGTGTCTTTTTGTTGTTTCATATATTCATTCATTTCTATTTTTCAATGTAAAGGAGAGTTTATTTTGGCAGACGTAACAATCGCACAGCCAGGGCTTAATCAGGGTGGTACTGATGCTCTTGCCCGCTATCTGAAAGTATTTGCAGGAGAAACCATCACGGCATTTGAACGTGCTTCTGTAACCAATGGACGTCATATTGTTCGATCCATTGCGAGCGGTAAATCTGCACAATTCCCTGTATTTGGTCGTGCTACAGCCGCTTATCTGAAATCTGGTAAGTCTCTGGATGACCTGCGTGAAAACATTCCTGGCGAAGAGAAAATCATTCAGATTGATGGTCTTCTGACTACTTCTCAGCTCATTTCTGATCTGGATGAAGCACTGTCTCACTTTGACGTGCGTGGTGAATATTCCCGTCAGATGGGTGAAGCTCTTGCATACGCAGCAGATGGTGCCGTACTTGCAGAAATTGCAAAGATGGTTGTCGCGAACAAAGAGAACATTACTGGTCTTGGTAAAGGTGAAATCCTCAAAGGTACTCTTGCAGGAGAAGACATTGGTGTTACTCAGAAAATGGGGCTTAAACTTGTGGAAATGCTTCTCAATGTTAAGACCAAAATGTCTGAAAACTATGTTCCTGCGAATGACCGTTATGTATTCATGACACCGACTGGCGTAAACGCTCTTGTAGCTTCTCTGGTTGCAATCAATCATGACTATGGTGCAGTAGCTACCATCACAGAAGGCAATGTTCTTCGTGTAGCAGGCTTTGACATCATTGAAACACCTCACCTTACTCGTGGTGGTGCAGCAGTCAATGAAGGTGTAATTCAGGGTGCAGGACATGTGTTCCCTGCTGATTATGTAGACAACACTGTCTTTATTGCAGCACATCGTACCGCAGTAGGCACTGTCAAACTGAAAGACCTTGCTATCGAACGTGCGCGTCGTGCTGAATATCAGGCAGA
Source organism: Dialister sp. i34-0019-2H8 (assembly GCF_042846925.1). Taxonomy (NCBI): domain Bacteria; kingdom Bacillati; phylum Bacillota; class Negativicutes; order Veillonellales; family Veillonellaceae; genus Dialister; species Dialister sp. i34-0019-2H8. The sequence goes on along the minus strand of NZ_BAABYQ010000001.1, from coordinate 1,995,160 downwards.
CATGCTCGTAGCGTCTTATGCTATGGGACATGGTGGTCTTCGTCCAGAAGCTGCTTACATGGGCACTATTTCTTCTTCACTCTAAGAAGCGAACAGCCGATGTCTGAGGACTAGGCTATTTAGTGCTTGCTACGGCAGGCACTTTATGAGAGGGCTAGGCACACATGTTCGGCGTGTTGTGAGTGCAATTCTCACACCTCTCGATTCCTCCTTTCTTATAGGGAAGATATGCATATAAAATCATGAACGCCATGATACCCTCCTCTCAACGCAACTGCATATCTTCCCACCATGTCTCTTTAGCTCAATGGTCAGAGCGTCTGGTTCATGCCCAGAAGGTTTAAGGTTCAAGTCCTTAAAGAGACACCATACCTTATTTTTGATTTGTTTAGAAAGGATAAATAGCAATGACTTTAACTCCGTTGACAGAACTGGAAGCAGTCAATGAAATTCTTGCAAGTATCGGTGAATCGCCTGTAAATACGATTGAGAATCCGACAAATGTAGATGTCATCAACTGCTTGCGTATCCTTAGAAATGTAAATAGACGTGTGCAGAGTAAAGGATGGACGTTCAACAAAATTGATTCTTATACATTGAACCCAGATGCTTCTACGCACAGAATTAGATGGTTGTCTAATCTCCTGTACGTTGTTGGGACAGACGGCACGAAGTACACGAAGAAAGGGGACTACCTGTTTGACTGGGAAAACCAGACAACAGAGTTCAACAACAGCATTGATTGTACAATTATTTTTCTTGTTGATTTTGAAGACATGCCAGATCCAATGAGAAGCTATATTACAGCAAAGGCAGCCACTACCTTTCAGACAAGATACTTAGGTGATAGTTCCCTTGGTGAAGAGCTTCTCAGAGATGAACAGGAAGCATGGGCAGCTCTGATGGAATATGAACTTGATTCCAATGACTTCAATATGCTGAATGTAACTGGTGTGCAGACAATTCTTGAAAGAGGTAACTAATGGCTACAAACTTATACAGTCAGACCATCAAAAACATTGTGTCTGGTATCAGTCAGCAGCCTGCTATTCTTCGTTTACCAGAGCAGCTTGAAGAACAGATAAATGGATATAGCACAGAAGTAGGTGGTCTTCAAAAAAGGGCACCGACAGTGCATATCAAGAATTTGTTTGTTGCTCCTTCTTCTACTTATCGTCCTCTTGTACATGTAGTAAAGAGAGATGAAGAAGAAAAGTACATCATGATTTTTGATGGAAATGGTAGCTGTAAGATTTATGATGAAGACGGCAAAGAATATAAAGTAACCATTGATGCTAAATCTGCATCATACCTTAGGGGTGTAGATCCCAGAAAGTATCTTAAATGTATTACCATTGCAGACTATACTTTTATTGTTAATACAAAAAAGAAAGTAGCAATGACAGGGAAGGTATGGGATTCTGGCAGATGGAAAGACACACAGGGCGCACTCTTTAATGTTAAGAGTGGGCAGTATGGCAGAACATATGCTTGTATTATCAATGATGTAACGATTGCCACTTACACGACACCAGACGGATCTAATGCTTCTGATAGTACGAAGGTAGACGTAAACTGGATTGCTGAACAGCTTGCTACTTCTGCTAAAAGCAATGGGTGGACAGTAGAAACTGGGGACAGCTGGCTATATGTAAAGAAAGCAGGGACTACCATTAAGACAGTTAAGATTAAAGATGGGTACAATGGCATGTCTATGTTTGGTATTTATCATGCTGTACAGAACTTTAACAATCTTCCACGTTCTGCTCCTAGTGGATTCACAGTGCAGGTAAAAGGGGCAACGAATGTAGCTGATGATTATTATGTCAGATATGACGGAGACACACAGCTCTGGACAGAATGTGCAAGACCAGAAACACCTACTACTCTTGATTCTTCTACCATGCCTCAGGGACTGGTAAGAAATGCAGACATGTCTTTCACCCTTAAACCTTTGGAGTGGGATGATAGAGATGTAGGTGATGAGGATTCTAACCCAGAACCTTCTTTCGTTGGGGCAACTATCAATGATATTTTCTTTTACAGAAACAGGCTTGGGCTTATTTCAGGAGAGAATGTCATCCTGTCTAGGTCTGCGTCTTTCTTTAATTTCTGGTTTGCTTCTGTAGTAGACATGCAGGACACTGATCCTATTGATTTAGCAGTATCCCATAACAGTGTGTCTATCCTCTATCATGCTGTTCCATTTGATGAAGAGTTGCTTCTCTTCTCGAATGATACACAGTTCTTACTTAGAGCAGATGGTGTATTGTCTCCTAAGAATTGCTCTATCACAGAAGTTACAGAGTTTACTTGCAATCCATATGTGCGTCCAGTAGGTGCAGGAAGACGTGTCTATTTTCCTACAGAACGTGCAGAGTTTACTACGATCAAAGAATATTTCACGATTGAAGATACCACCAATTTGAAAGATGCACAGGATGTAACGTCCCATGTGCCTTCTTTTATTCCGAATGGTGTGTATAAAATTGTGTCTTCCAATACAGAGAATGTTTTGGGGTTCTTTACTCTTGGGGCTGAATCAAAAGTATATATTTACAAATATTTGTTTGTAGATAATAGCAGATTACAGTCATCTTGGTCTTACTGGGAGTTCAATGGTGCCCGTATTCTTGGTGGTGGATTTATCAATTCCACCTTGTACCTTGTGTTTGATAGACAAGGGATGATTACTCTTGAAAGTGTCTCCTTTACTTATAACACGAAGGACTATGAAGAGTATGAACCATATCGTGTCTTTATGGATAGAAAGGTTGTTTTACCTGCCATTACTTCAGATGCTTATGATGATATTGAAGGACGGACTAAGGTAGATATGAAAATCATGTATGGAGACACTCTGAAAGCAGGTGTGTCTTACGGACTGGTAGACAGCAAAGGCTTTTTCCGTAAATGGACACCAGAAGAAATGGTAGACGGCAGATACGTCTGGTTGCAAGGAAACTGGGTAGGCAGGCGTCTCATTGAAGGAGAATTGTATAAATTCAAGGTAAAGTTCTCTGAGGTTATGATTCGTAAACAGGATGACAACGGTGTTACTGCATACACAGAAGGAAGATTGCAGCTTAAAAATTTCTGGGTGAACTATGCGAATTGCGGATATATCAAAGCCATTGTTGAATGTTTTGACAAAGAGACATATGAATATTTAATGACTGCACGGCTTTTAGGTTCTGGTAGAAACAAAATTGGACTTACAGCATTAGAGACAGGACAGTTTAAGTTCCCTGTACAGTCTTTGAGTTCTAATTGCTCTATCAGTATAGAGACAGAACTTCCTATGCCTGTAGCATTGATTGGTGCAGGGTGGGAAGGTGTTTACTATAAGAGAGCTACTAGAGTGTAATTCTGATTGGAAAATAAAAGCAATCGGAATAAAAGAAATCTGGGATATTTGTAATGCACTACGAAGAGAAGACAAGAAAGAAATCATGATGAGTAGTAACCGTACTTCGTATGATATGTGCATTGTTGATCTCGTAGTACATTATGAACATCCAGTTTACAAGATTACATACAAAGACAAGGCAGTTGGGATTGGTGGTCTGTACAAATACAGAGGAAAAGGCGTGATTTGGCTCTGCTTTACTCCCGAGTATGCTAGACACAAACTTAGTTTCTTGCGTTTCTCAAAACAATTACTGCCTAGACTTCTGAAAGCCTATGGTGTCTTAACAAATGTAGTTTGGACAAAGAATACAACGCATGTAGAGTATCTGAATTGGCTTGGTGCTACATGGATAAAGTTGGACGATGATTTTTCTGTTTTTGAGTTAAAAGGAGATGAAAGTAAGTAATGTGTGGATTCGCAGGAATGGCAGCAGCAACGATAGGCTTGAAAGGTTTGCAGCTTAGACAGCAGAACATAGCTAATGCACAGGCGTATCAGGCACAGGCAAATGATGCTATTTATCAGATGAATGGCAGTCTGGTGAACTATGAACAGGAAAGACAAGATGCATATGATGAAGCTGTTACTTCTATCATGAAAACTCAGCAGAATGCATTACAGCTCAATTCACAGGTACAGGCAGCAGTAAATGAAGACATGGCTGGCGGTGGTAGAACAGCTGACCAGATCATGCGGAGTACAGTTGGAGATACTGCTAGAAATATAGCTTCTATTCAGGATAACTATTTACGAAAGAGCAATGAGATTGATTTGAACAAACTGACTACATTGAAGTCTACACAGCGTACAGTGGCGTCTTATAAAGAAGCGGCTAAACCAAATAAGAAGGCAGATATCCTGTCTTTGCTGGCAACAGGAATGCAGACATATGATGCATATCAGAATGTAAAAATAAATCGTAAGACAGGGGGACAGAAGTAATGGCAACAAATGTAGCAAATGCCGTAGGTACACAGAGACAGTTTGCACCTCAGGTACGAGATACATACCAGAAGCAGCTTATTGTTCCTTCTGGAAGTACGACAGCAGGAGCAGGATCTAAGGCAGCTAGTCTTGCAAAAGCACTTGGGGTGCTGGGAGACACTATCCTTAGTCACATGTCACAACAGGATGCTAGAGATGAAAAGTACGGCAAATTCATGGCAGAAGTGATTAAGAATGACCCGAACAATGCAGGAAAGATTCTGACTTCTTCTCAGCAGATGCTTGCTAACTCTAATCACAAAGAACTGTTAGACAATCCCTATACCATGGCTGCACTGGATAAGTATCGTGGCGAAAATGCAATTCGTGATATTCGTAACCGATATGAGCAGGACGTAGTAGCTAAAGAGGGTGAAGTACTGTCTGAGGGTGACGAAAGAGCCAGATGGTTGAATTATGTAGAAGCACACAGACGAGAATACAACATTGGAGAAGACTGGGAAAAGGCTAATGAAGACGCACAGGTCACAGGGGATTCTGCTCCTAACAGTGCATCGGCTCTGGGAAGTATCAAACCTATTTCCAGTTTTCAGCACAATGGAGATTCTAAGTTCTTTGCTCTTGGGTTCTATGAAAACATGGACACCTACACCCAGAATAACATCAATAGACAGATGGCAGAAGCAGGGAAGAATAGAGAAGCGATTCGCTCTGCTTCTTTTACTGCCAAACTGTCAGACATTATGAGTGCAGAGCATGTGTCTCAGACCCCTATTGAGACACAGATAGAAGAAATCGAACAGGCATGTACTGATTATGAAGATTCTGGTGGTTCTTTCTATGCTATGCTTCCCATGATGTCTAAGGCAGTTGATGAACGTATTGCAAACAATGGTGGTAAGGATTTAGACAAAATCTTTGAAGCACGCGCCTATATAGATGCGGACGGAAGAGAGTGGAAGCTGAAAGAACTTCTGCCTTATGAAGATTTCCATGGTTCTGGAATTGCTATGGACGGTGCCCTTAGAGAAAAGTACATGGCAGATATTGTTGATGGGCTACAGAAATGCACATCTCTGGATGAGTTTGACAAAAAGGTAGAGCAGATTAAGAAAGACAATCCTCATATTGCTGCTGTCATGGCACAGAAGAGCATGTTCACCTCTATGCGTGAAGATAAGCGGAGAGAGATTGAATACCAGAGCAGAGTAAGATCTTCTGGGCGTTCTGGGGCAGTAGGGAAAGCAGCTGCCGTGGCATTGGATAGTGCAACACAGCAGAACATTTCTCAATGGTTTAGTGCTTTATGTAAAGGCAATTCTTATGGTGGTGGTTCTCCTATCACGGCACCATTACAGAAGAGTGTGCAGAATGCAGATGGGAGTGTATCTAAGAAAGCACTGACAGAGCAGGAAGTCATTGGGGCAGGTCAGACACTCTTGAAAGGAATTTTGTCTTCATTTTCTAATGGAGAAATTGATCTGAATGAATGTGTCAGACAGGAAGGCAAACTTCTTACTGCTCCTCAGATGAAAGCATTTAAGAATAGTTTGAATTTTGCTGTCAACTCTTCTCTTATGGATGCGATGAATATTGATTGGGATACAGCAACGTATGATACGCCAGCATTGCAGAATATTCAGACAGCTCTTGATATTTATCATGCAAACCCAGCACTGGCAGGTTCTGTATTTAATAGTAGCACTTTACGTGACATTTCAGCCTTGTCTTCCCTGTCACAGGTAGAAGATGGGATTTCTTATCATTCTGAAGAGGGATTTGATGGGTTGAAGAAGGCAATGCAGCTCTATGGAAATGTGTATCAGCAGGAGCATAACGAAGACACAAAAGACATTATGGAGACACGCCTTAATGATGCCATGTCTAATGCAGACAACACAGCAATGCAGATAGAGACGATGGGAACAAATGCAGATGGCTCACTTATCTTCAATGGTGTCTATGGTATCAATGATCCTAGCCTTCGTGGAAAAATCAGAAATCTGGCAAAAGTCTATATCTACAATGGTATGGACGGAGACGAAGCAGTAAAACAGGCAGCTGACCAGATTAGAGGGCAATACTTTGATTATCATGAAAGAGGGATAGACTGTATCGTTCCTAAGGATTTCTTTACAGGGGTAGATCAGGAAGACTATGTAAATAAGGGAAGATCTGCACGTCAGGCAATCACGCACCTAATTGATACTTTTGGGGGCACAGATAGTGTGAATGTTGTCTATGATCCATCAACAAACGTGCTTGGATTCATGAACAGCAGTACGCAGGAACAGCAGTATTTCTCTCCAGATGAATTTTCTGCTTACGTCAACGACTTGCTTACCCCAGACCCAGATACAGGTGTGTCTGAAATGGATAACCTTGTAGCAGAAGAGCAGGAACAGTATGAAGAAAGACATCACTGGATTACTGAAGATGAAGTGGAAGATAACCCAACAGAAGTTTATAGTGTATTGAATTACAGATAATTTAAGTGCAGAAAGAGAAATTAAGATGACTTATTATGAATTAGCAGAAAGGGCAGCACAAGTTGCTAATGAAACCTTAGGCACAAACAACATTGATCCTCACTGGATCTATGCACAATGGCGTCTTGAATCCTCAGATTTTACTTCTGACTTAGCAAAAGAAAACAATAACTATGGTGGGGTTACGCAGGAAGAACCTAATGGGGAAGAAAATAGATTGAAGGGGACTAATCTATACTTTAAGATATTTGATTCTCCAGAAGAGTATGCAGAGTATATGGGGCATTATCTTGCAAAATATGCTCCATATGGGATTGGGGACGCACATGACGTAGATTCTTACTTAGATGCATTATATGCAGGAAACTATTTTACAGAGAAGGACAATGAGGATAACAAATATTATGATGGAATAAAGGCTAAACTTGGTGAAGAGTATTCTCCTATCACTGCTGTTGGCTCTATTCCTGTAGATAGACAGGGGCATTCTAGGTATGGTCATGAATATGTACCAGATGCTCCTGCTCCTATGGAAGAACGTGACCCCATTTCCAGATTTGTGGATGCTGCTGATGATGCAATTCTTGATAGTGGTGTCACATCTTCTCTGCGTTATCTTTGGTCATGGATTAACCCAGCTGTCAGAGGGAGTGTGTCTATACCTGGGTTTAGTACCCCTTATACACCCAGTGATGAGGAAATTGACTATGTAAAGAAGCTGATGCCTAATGACCCTACAGCACAGAACTTTGTACTGACTAATTCATATTCGCAAGACCACCTGTTTATGTTGGCTGCTATGAAGAAACAGGATTATGATCGGGCAGTACGTCTCGCACAGGATGAGCAGATGCAGGGCTATAACATCGCTGGCATTGCAGGTTCTTTAGCTGGTGGGATGCTTGAACCAGTGAACCTTGCTCTCATGGCTACAGGACTTAGCGAAGGGGCGCTTATTGCAAAAGGTATCAAATCCGTGGCAGGCGGTATCGGTGCTAAGTATCTTGGTGGCGTTACTGCTGATACTATGGTAGGACAGCTTGCAAGAATGTTTGGTACTAATGCAGACAAACTCTCTATGTTTGCTAAATCTAAGGTAGCGCGAATGGCAGCTAATGCAGCTACAGGTGCTTCTATGATGGGGCTAGACAGAGCGTTGTCTAACAAATATGGGGGATTTGAAGCAAACTATGCACAGTACATGGTACAGGCAGCAATCCTTGGCAATGCGTTTGATGCGATGCGTACTGTTAAGGGAGTATTACCTAAATCTAAAACTCTTCAGAAAGTATATGGGCACTTGAACCGTAGTGAAGACAACATGCTTACTGGGGCTTTTGGCATGAAACCAACAGACACCATAAAGAAGCGTGTCAATACTGAACTGAAACAGATCAGTGAATCTACGGAACTGGAAGATGTGAAGCTGTCTGGTAAAGAAGCAAAAGAGAACAAGGCAAAGAAAGATAATCTGAAACTGACTGGCAAAGTGACAGAAGAGACAATGCCGTCCTCTGGCGTTAAAGCGAAGGCAGCTAAACCTATTGATACAATGAGACGCCGTTTGAAGCTCAAAGTGAAAGAAATGAAAGAGATGGGGCTGAATGATGTAGGGAAAAATTGCTTTGTTCTGTCTAGTAATCAGGCAACTGCTTTTGCAACAAAACACGGTATAAAGATTACTAACAGACAAACGGCTTTCACAGTGCCAGGAACAGGACAGTATGTCATTATCGGAGACAGAGTAGCGTCTAAACGTGCCCTTGCAGATGTAGTTAGAGATATGCACACTATGACAACAGGGTTAAGAGATGTTATTGGTTCTGCTTACAAGGAGATTCTTAGAGATAAGAAAGTAAATGTAAATAGCAGAACCAGTATCTATGACCTTTTGGAAGATAAGAACTGGGATTTACACAACTATACAGTACGTAGAGTTCTCAGTCTTGCAAGAGCAAATATCTACGCTTTACGTGGAATTAAGACCAAAAAGCCAAAAGACGCCACGCTATTGAAGTGGGTAAAGGCTTCTGCATATGAACAGAAGTATAGAGACACTCCTATCAAGGTATCACCCGATGGGACAGCATACATCTATGATACTGCTTTTGATAAGGACAGTCCTGTCAACTTCCATGCTGAGATGGTTTGGGATGCTGAGCAGAAAGAAGTGGATGACTGGATGCATCGTTCATTACCTCACTGGTTCCCTACACGGCTGGGGAAACATCTGGAAGCAGGTGGGCTGTTTAAGACAATCTATGGCGTACTTGGTCATTCAAGACTTCTTGCAGTTCGTAGCTTGAATGACTTTCTCTTTGAACCAACACGAGGAAGAATTGCAGCACGAGCTAATCCTGTTGTCGGTGAACGTATTAAGCAGTATTTGCAGCAGCGTGTAAAACCAATGCTAAATGATTATTATGATGCTAGAAATGCTTGGTTGCAGAAAAATAAATTCTATAAATTTCAGGGGCAGTATAGACTGGAATTTGATAGACAGGTACAGCAGTGTTTCAATGCACAGTATGCAGGAAACAAAGCTGGGTTGTCTCCGAATGAAATGGTTTGGGATCCTGAGGTCATCAAAGCAGCAGAAACAATCAAGAAGATCAGAGAAGGGTGTCTCACCATGATGCAGGAAGATTCTCAGTTTCATGGTGGTGGTGGTTACGGTAGTTATATTGATAAAGACTGGAAGCCACTTGATCTTGAATTTACTCGTAAAGTAGACAATGAGATGCTGACACGCCTTGTGGACTTCATGGATGGTGACACTGAGACATGCATGAAAAAGATGTATGAATATGCTCAGATGGCTTGTAAGAGGGATGTTGTCAGAAAGCAGATGGAAGCAGATGCAAAAAGACGATACCTCAAAGTTCACAAAGAATGGGAAGACAAAATGTTTAGTGGGCGTGTTCCTAAACCAGAATTTAATGAGACAAACAAACGCTCAAAGCAAGGAAAGGCGCTTAAAGATGCTGGCTATCAAAAGACAGTAGGAAAGCAACTGGAACTAGACACTTCTACTATTCCAGAAGAACCGCAGCTTGAAAAGGTTACGAAGGCTATGGTTGAGGAAGAGATTGATAAAAGATGTAAGGCTTGGGCACGGGGTGTTATTGACCAGAACGCCAGTGAGACATGTTTCTCTGGCGGTAAATATGGTGTAAGTATTCCCCAGTTCTTGAAATCTCGACTTCCTATGGATACTACAGTACATATGCCTATTGCGAACAAAGCAGGGACAACGCTTGATTTCTCATTTGATTCTCATCTTCGTGATGTGAACACAGACAGAATCATCAATTCCTACATTGATCGTGTTTGTGGCGAAGTGGCTGTCTTTGATTCCATCGGAAATTGGAGACAAACTGGTGTTCTTGATGATGTGGCAAAACAGCTTGAATTAGGCATTAAAGCAGGTAAGATTACTAAGTCAGCAGCAAAGGAACAGAAAGACGCTTTGACAGAAGGGATGTCTAGGTTGCTCTCTACACATGTAGACACAAAGCCTAAAACTCCCTGGGATGCTTTCTCTGAATTGTTCAGAACTAAATCCTATGCAGACGTTGGTGGACAGATGTTCATGGCACAGCTTGGTGAATTTGGTTCTGCAATGGCATACGCAGGAACTCGTGTTTTGTATAAGTCAATCCCAATCCTTAGACAGATGAGACGTGCTATGCTCTCTGCATCTGAAAAAGAACTGGAAGATTTTGCAAAAGAAGCACAGGTAAGATTGTATGGAAGAGAACTGAATACTAGATTCTGGGATAGGAACTCTGATTATGAAGCACGGTCTTTTAGAGACGCCCTTGGTTATTCTAGTGTCTGGGGAAAGAGACTTGATAAGGCACAGGAGACAATGAAGATATTCTCCAATATTACATCCACGCTGAATCAGCTCCCTAAACTGACTGACTGGATGATTAGACAAACTAGGGAAAGTGGCTTCATTGATGCTATCAAATGGGCTAGAGGAGAAAAGATTTCCAGTACTCGTGACCCATTCAGCAAATACTTATTGGATGCAGCACATGTACAGGATGTAGACAAACTGAAAGCACACATCAAAAAATATCTTGATAGTGACAAATTTGATCCAGATGTCTTTGACAAATGGAGAAAAGAAGACCATCAGACTTTCTTTGAATTTAGAAATCTGCTTGAAAACTACAGCAGACGTGGCATTCAGCAGATGTCTATCGGGAACACCCCTCTTTTGAAGGAAAAGAACTGGTTTACTAAGCTGTTGTTTCAGTTCAAAGATTATTCTCTTCGTGCAGTGAATGACCAGACACTCAGAGCTTTGTCTTCTCGTCAGATGGATGATGCACTGGCTGCACTAGCTTCAATGGGAACGAACTGCATGTCTTATATGGGCTTGGTGTACCTTAGAGCGTTGGTGAAATACCCTAATGATCCAGAAGGAAGAAAAGAGTACATTGCTAAACAGTTGACACCAGGTAGACTTGCATGGGCTGCTTTCTCTCGTGGGGCTATCACTGGCTCTATTCCTTCCTTTGGTTCAGACATCTATGAAATCATGACTGGCACTCCTATGATGCGTACTACTGTAGATAACTCTTCTAAGACCTCAGGGACAGGGAAAGAGATGAAAGCAGGTTCTATTGTAGGTCGTGCAGTAGACCAGATGCCAGCTGTATCTTCTACTATCAATCCAATCATGGGGATTGGGGGGAGTGTCTATAACTCTACAGTTGGTGATGGAATGTCACAGGAAGATATGGCAAATATTATGAAGACTATCCCATTCAATGGATTCTGGGGCATGACACTTCTTGCGTCTGAAATTAGAGATGCCAGCGGTGTAAAGAAACGGAAAGAGATGAATAAGGAGAAGAAGCAACGTGAACGAAAGAACCGCTATAAGATTGGTGCTGCTTCTGGGAACAATAGCAATGCAAATTCTGATATTTCTTCAATCATGAATGTTAAATAGTAAAGGAGCTTAACTTTGGCTAAAGAAAGAAAGGCTTCTGTAATTTATGAAGGGAATGCTAGTCAGCTTGTCTATGCATTCCCTTTTGATTATTTACGGAAGAAATTTGTAAAGGTAGAAGACATTTACACCAACAGTACAGAACTTACTATGGGTGTGGATTATACGGTAGAAGACAAACAGGTACGACTTGTGAAAGGTATTCCACTTGGACATTCTGTTAAGATTTATCGTGAGACAACTACTGATCCTCTGGTAGAGTGGCAGGATGCTTCTGTACTTAGAAGTGCTGACTTGTCTTTACAGGAAGTGCAGCTCTTGCATCTTGCGGAAGAAACATCTGATAAGGTCTTTGATTCTGGGATGTCTACTGCATATGATAATCCTAATTGCTGGGATGGACAGTATAAAAGAATTATCAATGCTCTTGATCCTATTGAGGATGGAGATGTTGTAACTCTTAGATACATTAAAGCTAATCAGGACAGTCTCTTGAATCAGCTTAAAAGCACAGGTGCAGCCCAGAATGCTTCTATTGTAGCTACTGGGGATGCTCAGAATGCGCGTTTGACTGCTACAGGAGACACTCAGAATACCCGACTGACCACTACAGGAGATACGCAAAACACTCGTTTGGTGACTACTGGGAACTCTTACGTCAACACTATGACCACTTTAAGAGACGCTACTACTACTAAGGCTACTGAAGCTAACAATAGTGCAGATCTTGCTAAGAAGTGGGCTGTGTCTACTTCTAGTCCAGATGGGGATACTAACAGTAAGTCCTCTAAGACTTGGGCCGCGGCAGCTAAGGTGCTTGCTGGTAATGCAGCTGCTTCTGCTAGTGCTGCTCAGTCTAGTGCAGATTCCAGTGCATCTTATGTAGCTACTGCTTCTTCTAGTGCAAATGCAGCAAAGCAAAGTGCATTATCAAGTGCTAATAGTGCATCAGCAGCATCTTCTAGTGCTTCTAATGCATCTACAAGTGCTTCTAATGCAAAGATAAGTGAAACTAAGGCAGCATCTAGTGCAGCAGCAGCAGCTCAGAGTGCTATTGATGCTGCTAAGTTTGACCCTTCTAGCTACTATATGAAGACAGAAACTTATACTAAGGAAGAAGTAGACAATAAGATCAGTAATATTGATTTGAGTCAGTATGCTACTACAACTTATGTGCGTACAGCTATCGCGTCAGCAAGGGAATCTATTGAAGCTAATATTCCTACAAAGACTTCTCAGCTGACTAATGATAGTGGATTTGCAGTAATCAGCAACGGACACCTTGTTATTAACGGAAGTGAGTTATGGATAGAATGAGTGACTTAGGTGCAATTTTTCATGTCAAAAAGGCTGGGGTGCAGTATGATGCTCATGCCTATACGACAATAGATGAATGTCCCTATCCGAACCTTAAAATAAAGTTTAAGGGGCAACAGACATACGTTAAGATGGAACAGGGAAAAGGTAATGGAGATGTTCCATGCTATGCAAAAGATAAAGCTGGAGTGATCTATCAGGTAAGAGCGGGAGCTATCCCTACAGGAACTGTACTCTTCGAAGGTGGAAAGTTTACGGTTCCAATGGGAATAACTGTTCTTAAAATCAATTATGAGGATGACGATTCACAATATGTTGGTGTAACTCCGGGAAGTACACATACACTAGAGATTGACACAACAGAAGGAAATGAAGATATAGAGTACGATGTTGAGGTATATTGTAACGATCATCGAGCAATTTGGTTTTATACTGCTTGGCGGGATGAACCCTACTTGGGGGAACCCGATGCTTCTGTATATATAAGTTGGTCTCCAGAAATTAACAAACATGTCACAGATAGCAATGATTATAAATAAAAGGAAAGGTGATTATCATGTTCGCTTATCCACCAACACCACCAGCTATCAATAGCTTCGGAGGTGAAGTAAATGATGTAGAGGAAGTAAGGAGAGCTAGAGTAGACCCTTGTGGCTCTCTCACTTTCTTTATTTCTAAAAAAGAAAACAGTGTCTATGTAAAGTACATTGATCTTAGTGGTCTTCCTGTTATTGAAGTATACGAAAAAGCAAAAGGGCAGGAAGAAAGTTTGAATGAAAGGTTAAAGACACTTGAAGAAAAAGTAGATACATTGATTGCTAAAAGCAAAGGAGACTAATCATGAACACTAACATTGAAACAGCTCTTATGTCATTGATAGGTAGTGATCCACGCTTCCAGAGGGCAATGACTATGCTTCAGGGAAAGACCCCAGCAGAAATGCAGCAAGTTGTTATGAACATGATTTCTACACAAGGTATTTCTCAGACACAGCTCGCTCCTCTTATTTCCGATATAAAGCAGAAATTTGCTATGTTTGGTATTCAGCTCTGAGCGTACGGCAGAGTTGATATATACAGTTCTCTTATTATTTTTACGAAAGGAATGGTGATTCTATGGAGAACGGTATGAGTGGTGTGCAACCTGTATTCAATCTGAATGAAAAGACAGGCGCAGGTTTCGGTGGTAGTGAATGGTTGTGGGTAGTCGTTTTATTCGTATTACTCGGTGGTGGTGGTAATCTCTTTGGTAACAAAGGGAATACTGCAACTCAGGCAGACATTCAGAGAGGGTTTGATTACTCTAATGAAATGTCTCAGATGCGTGGGCTGACCTATGGACAGGCTAATAGCACCTATGCTCTCACGAATGGTATCAATGGTCTGGAGAAGACTGTCATGCAGGGCAACTTTGGTCTTATGCAGCAGCTTGCTCAGAATCAGCAGGCATCTCAGATGTGCTGCTGTGAGACGAACAGAAACATTGATGCAGTTCGTACAGAAGGGTATAGGAACACTTGTAGCATCGTAGAAGCTATCAAAGAGGATGGAGAGAAGACCAGAGCAATGTTCTCTGCATACCAGATGGCAGAACTGAAGGCTAAACTGGAAGAAAGGGATAGACAACTCATGGCAGCGAATATCCTGAATGGTCAGACAGCACAGACTGCGGATCTTGTTCAGAGACTTCGCCCTGCTCCTGTTCCTGCTTTCATTGTTCCAAATCCTTTGGCACCTACAGGTACTACTACACCTACTACTTAGTAATAAGTTAGTCGGTAAGTTTAATATGGTGGGGAGTGTCTTTTGGCACTCCCTATTATATTTATATTAAACATGCTATACTATAGGCAGAAAGAAGGGATAAATATGATCGCAACATTAGCTGTTATTGCGTTCTTCATTGCAGCTGCTATTGTAGAAGAAAAAGGAGACGTATCATATGCAGGAGCATGTATGATTGTTTTTGTATTTCTCTCTTTCGTTGTTTCTCCTATAGTAGGTATACTTCTTGTATTGTTCAAATTATTATGATTTTGCACAGCACTAGATAAGTGCTGTTTTTTTTTTTGTATGTGAGGGAAGCATGAACTTCTTAGACAGTATCGTTTCTGTTCTGACCATCGCAACACTGGTGAGTAGTGGGTTCAATTATCTTGTAATCCGCCCTATTCAGAAGACGATTGACATGAACACTAAGGTTTTATCTGAACTGAAAAGAGAAGTAGAAATGAGTGCAGCAGACAGACGTGCATTAGATGCTAGGATGACAGCTATGGAAATGGCACATCGTATTAACAATGATCGTATTGCACGTATGGAGGATATGTGGGACAAATTAAATCAAAACTAATCAAAGTGTTGTCTACATTCAAGCCAAAGAGACGAGACAAAGAATCCATGACATTGATTAAGTTCAATGTCAATTTTTTAATTCTTTGTCTTTTTATTTATTTGACAATGACAGCATATGAATGGATTATGACAGGACACCCTAATATCCCAGAATTTAGACAGTTCATTATTGTCGTGATTGGGATGACAGCCACTATAACTTTGCTTAGTAGGTGGCTTTATGATGCAGACAAACATGGGGTGCCTGATGAAGTAAAGAAAGAAAATGGAAGGAGATTCCCATATGACCCCAGATGAATTTATTGAAATGATTGGAAATACTGCTGGTGATGTCTGTGCAGAATATAATCTTCCAGCGTCTGTATGCATTGCACAGGCTATTCTTGAAAGTGGTTGGGGTAGGTACTGCATTGGGCAGTATAACTACTTTGGACGTAAATGGAATGGCTGGGGCAATTATGTACGACAGCAGACTACTGAATATGAAAATGGGCACTATGTAACCATCTATGACAAATTCCAGTCTTATGAAACACTGGAAGAAGCTATTAGAGACTGGTGTATCCTTATTACTGAAGACTACAAATATGCTGAAGTTGTAGAAGCATGGGAAAGTACTTGGTCTGTAGAAGACTTTGTACGCACTCTTGCACCGATTTATGCCACTGACCCTGACTATGCAGACAAGGTGCTGTCTACGATTAGAGCAAATGATCTTGATAGATATGATGGATGGGGTGATGAAGATGTTTGAAATTGATCCTGCACTTTTGGATGAAATTGCACAGGGTGAAGTACAAGCGATCCGTGAAGGGCTTGCTGACCCAGAAATGCGGAAAGACCCACGTTTCCTTGACCGTGTAAGAAAATTCTTGAAAGACAATGATTTGATTGTCTCCCCTCGCACTAAGGGTGTTGCAGACATACAGCAGCAGATTGAGCGTCAGCGCATCCCCATTTTTGATGATGTGAAAGACGGTGTAGATATTGATCGACTTAACTGATTTTACAGAAGCATGCTGGACAGAAGATCAAATTAAAAGGGCGCATGAGGACTTTCGTATCTTTGTGTTCATTGTCTGGAAATCTATTAGTCTTCCAGACCCTACACCTATCCAATATGATATTGCAAAGTACCTTATGAACACCCCTACAGACCGAAGTATCGTTGAGGGCTTCCGTGGGGTAGCAAAGTCTTTTTTGACTTGTGCTTACACAGTTTGGATGCTTTGGAAAGACCCTCAATTAAAGGTATTAGTTGTATCTGCATCTAAACATAGAGCAGATGCGAATGCTATTTTTATTAAACGTATTATTTACTTGATACCTTTCTTGCAGCATTTACAGACACAGCGAGGACAGCGAGATACCCAGAATCTATTTGATGTCGGCCCTGCTGTTCCTGATATTTCTCCTTCTGTAAAGTCTGTAGGGATCACAGGGCAGATTACAGGTTCTCGTGCAGACATTCTGATTGCTGATGACGTAGAAGTACCTAAAAATTCAGGCACTCAGATACAGAGGGATAAACTAGGAGAGGCTGTAAAGGAATTTGATGCAATCTTAAAACCTGGTGGTAAAATCATTTATTTGGGAACTCCTCAGAATGAAATGAGTCTCTATAATGAATTAACTAAACGTGGTTATAGCAGATGCATCTGGCCTGTCTTATATCCAGCATCTACAGAAGAAAGAGAGGCATATGGGGATGATTTAGCCCCCTTTATCGCAGATTCTTATGATACAGACCCAGAGTTTTATGCTGATAAGTGCATACCTACAGACCCTGATAGATTCAATCTAGAGGAAATTGAGAAGCGTAAACTGTCTTATGGTAAGGCTGGGTTTGCTCTTCAGTTCATGCTCAGTACGAATCTATCTGATGCAGAGAAGTATCCACTTAAAGTCCAGGACTTGATTGTAGCGGATTTGGACATGAATGAAGCTAGTCTAAAATGGTCTTGGACTGCTGATCCTACAAAGAGATGGAAAGACATTGCGTCTGTTGCTCTTAAAGGTGACTACTTCTATTCTCCTCTCTTGCAGTCCCCAGAAACAGCTGAATACACTGGAACAGTTATGGCTATTGACCCATCTGGACGTGGTAAGGATGAAACAGCATATGCAATCATCAAATACCTTAATGGCTATTTGTTCTTGATGGAAAGTGGTGGTTATACCTCTGGTTACAGCGATAACACATTGGAGACACTGGCTAACAAAGCTAAGTTCTGGAAGGTCAACACAGTTGTCTATGAATCTAACTTTGGTGATGGTATGTTTGGCAAACTTCTTGCTCCTATCTTTACCAGAATCTATCCATGTGCTTTGGAAGAAATCAGAAGTAAGGCACAGAAGGAACAGCGTATTATAGACACCCTTGAACCTGTTATGATGAGACACAAGCTCATTGTCAATAAAGGGGTAATCACTGCTGACTATAAGACGTATGAATCTAGTCCTAACTATTCTTTAATCTATCAAATGACACGTCTCACCAATGAAAGAGGAGCACTTGCTCATGATGATAGATTGGATGCTGTCACTATGGCTGTAGAGTTCTTTGCTAATTCTATGGATAGGGATTATCAAACAGGGATGGATGAACAACTGGATGAGTTACTTGAACAATGGGATGACCCAGACAGAGGTATCTTCTATATTCCAGAACTGAATCAGACAAACCCTAGACCTGTTGGCAGAGAGAACTATAGCAAGGTGAAACTGGCAATGTTAAAGGATCTAAACACAGCGGAGAAAGTTTCATATAAAAGACAACTCTAGTTTAGGAGATACCTAATAAATTCCTAATTGTGGCACATAAATACGAAGTGGTTAATTGTGGCACGCTATGGGGAGACTGAGGGAATCTATATTATATACATGTATCTCTTGTTTCTGTAACTTGGAACTCTATGAAATAAGAGATATATGTTTCCTACACTAGGTATAGCATGTGAATCACTATGTGTGTAAACTATTAGAACTTTCAATGTGACATACCGAAGGTCTTAATCCTTTATTACAGTATTGAGAATGAAAATAGGTGATTCTAAAGTGATTGATTTTAATGGTATAAACAAAAGAAATATACTCATTGTTCTTATTCTGATGATTTTCTTTATTGGAACAACAACAATGATTTACCATTATGGATATGATAAAGGGTATAAAGAAGGAACAACAAAAACAACTACAACTACAGATTCCTATACTTCACCCTCTTTGACTACTGAAATAACAGCATCAAGTAAAACCAATATGTCTGATCCAGATTTGATTCTGAATAACCACTATCATGCAGTCATCAATGGTACTGATATTCAGATACCAGTCAAAGATAAGTACATTAAAGAGACATTAAAAGACACACCTTCTTCTCCTTCATCCTCTACTACTTCCACCACTGCGCGTGTCGATCAAACGCTAGACCTCACACCCCTCTTCAAAGACTACGAAAAGAAGCACAAGTGGGAAGTGGGGACTGGGATAGGAAGGGTGTCTAATGAATGGTACGTTCCAATTGAAGTACAAAGGAATTTTGGGTACAATAAAGGTGTGTCTTTTCAACTGAATGTCAAAGACAACAAAGTTGATGGATTTCAAGCAAGTTACAAGATTAGATTTTGATTAGAAGAGGTAGTAGCCTGATAGTAGTATTATCCCTAAAAGATACAGTAAATACCGTATGTCTGCTAATAAGGACGATATTATGCAAAGAAGGAGAACTCATGAAACTACTCCGATTGACACTGCAGGGCTTCAAGTCCTTCGCAGATAAGACTACGATCGATTTTTCTGACGGCATGACGGTCATCGTGGGGCCGAATGGATGCGGGAAGAGCAATATTTCCGATGCGGTCCGCTGGGTGCTGGGGGAGCAGAATGTGCGCCAGATCCGTGGGCAGAAGGCAGAGGATATGATCTTTTCCGGCTCAGAGACGCGCCGGGAAAAGAATGGGGCGGAGGTCACGCTCGTCCTTGATAACAGCGGAGGCGAGCTGCCGCTCGATACCGTAGAGGTCGCGATCACGCGAAGGCTCCTTAGAAATGGGGATAGTGATTTCTACCTGAATAAGCGAAGCTGCCGCCTGAAGGATATTCAGGAGCTTCTGGCACCGACGGGGCTCGGTAAGGGTTCGATGGCGATCATCGGACAGAACCGGGTGGATCAGGTGCTGACGGCACATGCGGATGAACGGCGCGTGATCTTCGAGGATGTGGCAGGGATCAGCCTGTACCGCATGCGGAAGACGGAAGGACTCCGAAAACTCGAGAAGACGGCGGAGAATATGGAGCGCGTGAAGGATATGATGGCGCTTCTCGATGAGCAGCTCGTGCCTTTGAAGGAAGGGGCAGAGAGAGCAAGACAGTACAAGAGCCTTACGCAGGAGAAGCGGGCGATCGATGCGACGATGGGGCTCCTGAAGCTGACATCCTCCGGACGTATGACGGCGCGCTATGAAAATGAAGCGCTGAAGCTCCAGGATGAAGGCTCTCTGTGGCAGACGAAGCTCTCGCAGGCGAGCCTGGCTAAGGAAACGCTGGAAAAGGACCGTCTCGCGCATCAGGAGAAGCTGCGCGAAGCGGGGGACGCGATGGCGGATGCCCAGCGGGAGATGGAGCGGCTGCGCGGCGATTACCGCGTGAAGGAAGAGGCGCTCTCCCATGCGAAGGAGAAATGGGAGGAGCTCACCGTATCCGCAGAGGATCAGACAGAAGCAGAAAAGGAGATCGCAGAAGAGATCGCAAGCGCGAAGGAGGAGCTCTCGTGTGCGGAGGCGTCCCTGCAGGCGGCAAAGGAAGCTGTTTCCGCGAAAGCAGAGGAGAAGGAGTCTCTCTCAAGAGCGCTGGCAGAGGCGGAGACCGCCTATGTGAGGGCGCTGGCTCTTTCGCAGGAAAAGGAGAAGGAAAAGGAGAAGGTGAGCCAGCAGCTTGTACATGCAAGAGAAGACATCGAGCGTCTACTGGCGGAGATCGATCATCATGAGAAGGAGGAGGCATCCCTCGCCGAGGAGGAAGAAGCAGCCTCGCGCGAGCTGTCCGAGCTTCTTCGTGAAGAGAAGGAGAAGACGGAGCGCCTCACCGCTCTTTCGGAGAAGGGCAAGCAGCATAGCGTAGCGCTGCGAGAGGCGGAGGAGCTGCGTTTTCGTCTGGGCGGTGAAGAACGGAAGCAGGAGTCGCTGCTTTCGTCGATCCGTTCGCAGAAGGCGTATCTGGAACGGGCGGAAAAGGAATACGCGAGCTTTTCCCGTGTGACGAAGACCATCATGGAGCAGGCAGACCGTTTCGGTGAGGCCATCCATGGGGCGCTCGGAGAGCTCATCCGTGTGCCGGACAAATATACGGAGGCCGCGGAAGCAGCGCTCGGCGGACAGATCTCCTATATCGTGACGGATACGACGAAGGCAGCGGGAGAGATCATCCGCTGGCTTTCGGAGAAGCATTTAGGCCGCACGACCTTCTATCCCTTGGAGTCCATGCATCCGCGCTACAACAACGGGACGGAAGTGATGGCGTCGAAGGAGCCTGGGATCTGCGGTATCGCCTCTCACCTTTTCTCCTGCCAGCCGATGTATCAGGATCTCCTCGATACGCTTCTCGGGCGCACTCTCATCGCAGAAGACCTGGACGCGGCGCGGCGGGTCGCCAAAAAGTATGGCTACCGTCTGCGCATCGTGACGCGGGACGGGCAGCTTGTCAATGCAGGCGGCTCCATGACGGGCGGCTCGATGAAGAAAAAGGAGAATACGTATTTCGGCCGCAGAAAAGAGATCGCAGATCTCTATGCGCGTGAAACAGAGGGCGAGAAGGCTCTCTCGCTCTGCCGTACGCGGAGGAAGGAGCAGGAGGCCCACTGTGATGCGCTCGCAGAAGAGGTCAGCCGTGAACGGGAAGAATGGCAGGCGCTCAAGGTCGAGTTGGCCACCCTCTCGGCGCGCCGTGAAGGGGCGGAGCGATCGATGACCGAAAGACGGAGCCGCCTTTCTCTGGCCAAGAAGCAGCTCGGAGAGGAGCGGGGCCGGCTCTCGGAGACAAGGTCGCAGGCGGAAGGCTTGGTGGAGGCACTGTCTGCCTTTCCTGATCTTCCGGCAGCGGCAGGCAATGAAGAGAGCAAGCGTCTGAGGAAGGCATTGGAGGAGAAGCAGGAAGCCCTTCTCGCATCCCACGTCGCCCTGACCAAGGCGGAAGAGAGCGTGAGCTTCGGGAAACGCATGCTCGAGGAACGCAGCCGCGCAGAAAAAGAGCTGGCGGCAGGCAGAGCCGCTCTTGAAAAAGCTGAGCGTGACAATGAAGCAGAACGGCAGACACTTGAGAAAGAGCTTATTTCTTTGAAGGCTGCTTTCAGAGATGCAGAGGCGCACTGGCAGAAGACCCGCACCCACCAGGAAAGCCTGTCTGACGATGCGGATGGATTTGCCATCCGTCAGCGCGAGGCAGATGAGGCGTGGAAGAAAGCGCAGGACGCTTCAGCGAAGATTGAGCGAGACAGAGCAGAGCTTGCCGTGAGGATCGCGCAGTTCAAAGCCGAGGAGGAGGACGTGCTGCGCCAGTTCGAGGCGTGGCACATGACCCGTCAGCAGGCGGAAGCGCTCCGACTTTCCGGCTCTATGGAGGATATGGAGCGGCAGGGAAAGGACCTTGCCCGCCGCATGGCTGAGCTGGGCAGTGTGAATCCGGAGGGCGAGGAGGAGTACGCCCGTCAGCTCGCACGAAGAAAATTCTATGAGGGGCAGGTGGCCGATCTCGCAGAAGCGAGGAAGGGGCTTGAGACCATCATCAGCGATATCGACAGGACGATGGAGAGCCGGTTCACCGAGGCCTTCCGCAAGATCAATGAAGAATTTGGCCGCATCATGCAGCTCATGTTCCGCGGCGGCAAGGCGCGTCTCGAACTCACCGATGAGGCGCATCCTTTGGAGGGCGGTGTCGAGATGTACCTGCAGCTTCCCGGCAAGAAGCGTCAGCCGCTTTCTCTCATGTCCGGCGGCGAAAGAGCCCTGACGGTCATCGCTCTGCTGATCTCTTTCATGGCGTATCGCCCCGCGCCCTTCTGCTTCGTCGATGAGATCGATGCAGCCTTGGACGATGCGAATGTCGAACGCTACAGCCGCATGATCGGCGAGTATAAAAAGAAAACACAGTTCATCGTCATCTCGCACAGAAAGAAGACGATGGAATTTGCGGACACCCTACAGGGCGTCACCATGGCAGAAAAGGGCGTCTCGAGCCTCATTACTGTGAAGATGAAAGATTATGTGGAGTGACTAGCAGCTAGTGACTAGGAATTAGTAGCTAGGGATTAGGAGTCTCAAGTGACTGGTGACTAGGAGACTGGGAGACTTTCGTATCGTCATTTCGAGCGAAGCGAGAAATCTTTGTCATTCGCGGCTCAGCGGTCGATGTTTGGAATTTCCAAACGGGAAACCTGCTATCCGCCGACCTTCGGGCATCGCCATGATTTATACTCCGCGGTGCTTAGATCCTTCGACTCAGTTCTCCCGCTTTAGATAAGCCATTTTTTAACATACGACGTTTTTCTCCGCTCAGGATGACGAAATGCGCCGCACCAACACTCCTCACTCCTCACTCCTCGCTCCTAACTGGCGAGAGGAGCTTTCATCCTCAATCCATGGACGCCCCGCCCCAAGGGCTAACCCTGAACCCGACAACCTTACATCTTTTCCTGTAGACACTTCACGCCTATTTATATACAATAAACATATACATTCTTTAGGAGGAAAGAGACATGGGATTTTTTGATAAGATCAAACGGGGACTCACCCGCACGAAAGAGAGCCTCATCCGCAATATCGAGAGCGTCGTCATCGGTTATGCGGAGATCGACGATGATTTCCTGGAAGATCTGGAAATGGTCCTGCTCTCCGGAGACATCGGCGTGCGCACCACGGACTACCTGATGCGACAGATCCGCCGCGGTGTCACCGAAGGCACGATCCACAATACGAATGAAGTCATGCCCTTCATGGAAAAGACCGTGAAGGAGCTTTTGAAGGATGATACCATCGATCAGGAGAATACGCACCATCCGGAAGTCATCCTCGTCGTCGGCGTGAATGGCGTGGGCAAGACCACGACCATCGGCAAGCTCTCCGGCAAGCTTCACAAGGAAGGCAAGAAGGTCCTTCTCGCGGCTGCAGATACCTTCCGCGCGGCGGCTTCTGAGCAGCTTACCATCTGGGCGGAGCGCACCGGCGCAGACATCGTGAAGCATGCGGAAGGCGCGGATCCGGCGGCGGTGGCCTTCGATGCTGTTTCAGCAGCCAAGGCGCGCGGCGTCGATGTCGTCCTTATCGATACCGCCGGCCGTTTGCAGACGAAGGTGAATCTGATGGAAGAGCTTGCC
Source organism: Dialister sp. i34-0019-2H8 (assembly GCF_042846925.1). Lineage (NCBI taxonomy): Bacteria > Bacillati > Bacillota > Negativicutes > Veillonellales > Veillonellaceae > Dialister > Dialister sp. i34-0019-2H8. The sequence continues at coordinate 1,971,306 of NZ_BAABYQ010000001.1, read as the reverse complement.
AAGATCTCCCGCGTCATCAAGAAGGTCATCCCTGATGCGCCGCATCAGACGCTTCTCGTCCTGGATGCGACCACGGGGCAGAATGCCATCAGCCAGGCGAAGAATTTCGGAGAGATCGTGCCGCTGACAGGGGTCGTCCTGACCAAGCTTGATGGCACGGCCAAAGGCGGCGTGGTTCTCTCTGTCCATGAAGAGCTGCATGTGCCGATCAAGTGGATCGGTCTCGGTGAACGCGAGGACGATCTTGACCGTTTCCATCCGGATGATTTCGCCAAGGCTCTCTTCGAGACAGAGGATCACATTCTGGGAGAAAGCACGAAAGTGTAAAAACGCAAAAGGTCTTCTCATGGATTTCATCTGACCTCATAGGTTCATCAGGCTTTGAAGGCGTGACAGGTTCAACGAAAATTTCGCGGCGTTTCCTTACGTGTCGCTCCATCCCCGTTGCGCCTGTTCCACCCATCACCCCTGTTGAACCTATGAGTTTTTTTCTGATCTATAGAGACGAGGCTATCATGACAACATTCATCGATCCTGCGACGGGCTATGAGGTGCGGGTGATCCGAAAACCCATCCGCCGCATCTATCTTCGCGTGCGGGAGGGAGGATCTGTCGAGGTGACGGCGCCGCGGAGGGTCTCGGAGCGGGAGATCCGTGACTTCGTCGCGGGAAAGACCGCATGGCTTACGAAGTACATGGCGCTGGTGCCGGAGAAAATCACATTTCAATATGTCACAGGAGAGATCCACCATGTCTTTGGAAGGGCGTATCCCTTGCAGGTCTTACTCGGCCCGCGCGACGAGGCAGGCATCTCTTCCGGCGGAGAGCTGCAGCTGGTCCTCCGTACAAAACAGAGTGAGCGCGAGAAGGTATTCAAGGCAGGCATGAAGCGCATCCTTCTTTGGGAGATCACAAAGCAGTTTGAAATATGGACAAAGCGCATGGCGATCCCGGAGAGTCGGATCACCGGCGTCACCATCCGCGTCATGAAAAGCCGCTGGGGCTCCTGCCGGAGAGTGACGGGGCGCTTCTCCTTTGCCCTCGACCTTGTCACAAAGCCGAAGGAATGTATCGAGGCTGTCGTCGTCCATGAGCTCTGCCACCTCTTCGTGGCCGGTCACGGCGCTGACTTCTATGCACGGATGGAGACCTATCTGCCGGACTATAAAGAAAGGGACAGACTGCTTTCTAGCCTGCCGAGGGAATTGGTATAGGAACTGGTAGCTAGTGACTAGGGATTAGTAGCTAGGGATTAGGTTTGCGATACGAGAAAACCGCTTGCTTCAAACCTCCGCAGCGCTTCTGATTTTTATTCGCAGCATCAGCACTTCTTACTTCTCACTCGAAGCAGAGATTTCATCTGGAATCAAAAGAAGCCACGCCCCACGGGCTCACCTCGAACTGTTTACCTCTCTTCCGATCCCATTCCCCTATAGCAATCACACGTCCAACGTGATATACTGTAATAAAATTATTTTATATCAAGTAGGCGCGCGTGCCGCGCAAGGGGTAGTGCCATGAATAACACGGATTGGAAGATTCTAATCTATCTTCGAGAAGAACGCAGCATCAATAAGGTTGCCAAGCGGCTGTTTATGACCCAGCCGTCTTTGACGTATCGCTTGAGCCAGATGGAAAAAGAGATCGGCTGTCCGCTTTTCATTCGCACCAATAAGGGCGTCCATTTCACCGATGCGGGAAATCGCCTCTTCTCCTTTGCCGAAAAAGAGCTGCAGCAGTATCAGGATATGAAGAACTTCGTGACACATGAGCCGAATACCATTTCCGGCGTGCTGCGCATCGGTGCGAGCCAGTCCTTCGCGCAGTCGCACATGCCGGCCATTCTGAAGGGCTTCGTCGATGAGTACAATGACATCGAGATCTCGCTCACGACGGATACGAGCGACCGCCTGACGAAGCTGGTCAAGAAGGAGGATATCCATCTGGCCATCGTTCGCGGCAATCAGGAATGGCCGGATGCGGACATTCTTCTCGAGGATGCACCGCTCTATCTCATCTCTGCACAGAAGATCGACTACGATACCCTGCCGAACCAGCCGTCCATCCGCTATCGCAGTGACCCGTCGCTGGATGAGCTGAGAAGCCGTTGGTGGCGTCAGAATTTCTCCGAATCTCCGCATTTCCTTCTGACCGTTTCTGACTGTCTCACCTGTGTAGAGATCGTGAATCATGGCCTTGGACAGTCGCTCATCCCGGCAGACCTTCTCCCGAAGTGTACGCCGAATGTCAATCGCGAAATGATCTACGACCGCCAGAAGCGCCCAATCCTGCGCCCGAGCCACCTCATCTTCAAGCAGGCCATGCTCCAGTCTACGCCTGTCAAGATCTTCGTGGATTATATGAAAAAATATTTTGAAGTATAAAAAAAAGGGGCTGTGAAGAAATGAATCCTCATTTCTTCACAGCCCCTTTTTTATGTGTAAATAATACATGTCTTTATCTATAGGAAACCGTTACTAAATTGGCAGGCATAAAATTCAGGAGTACGGCTTCATCATTATCATCATGCTGATATATTATGGCAATTTGATTTCGCTTCCATGCGTAATTCTCCATTTTACCGGGAACTTTATTATGAATGACCGGTGTTCCATATTCTTTAATCAGGAATTGGGAAATATTTCGTTTATCGCCTGATACATACACATCCATACTTCTTAATTTTTTATCTTTAAATCGTAATGTGATATAGGCAGGCTTTGTGAGTCCCAGGCAGCCCCGCGGCGCCAGATTACGTAACTCCCATTCTTCATCCCATAAGTGTTCTATAGTGTATTTTTCCTGAATCTCTTCTATTGGTTCACCATAATAGAAGTCCATAAACCCAAAATCATTTTCGTTTTTAGGTACAGTGTTTTTGCTATCTGAAAATTCTGACAACTTCACTGTACCGGTATGGTTAGCAGTCGTATCTATGGCTCCTGCAGAAGAACTCAATGAAAGCAGGCATGCCAACATGGCTATTGCTATTTCTTTTTTCATACTTAATCACTCCTTTCTTAGTGTAAAATTTTACTCGGTAGGGAAATTTTTCCAGAAACCATCCTTGCTCTGTATTAACTGGTTCAGATATTGAGGGCGATTTATCAATTTAGTCATCAGGCACCTCCTGCATTTTTGATTCTATTGTACCAAAACTTTCTCATAAGTTCAAAAGTTTCAGCATTTGAAGTCGGAAACTCTCATAAATTCAAGAGTTTCCGACTTCCATTTACTAAAGTGTATGATTTTTTGTTTAAACCAATCATTCCAGTTTTTATATCAGAAATTGGAATGATTGGCAAATTTTGAGTATTTAGCAAATTTTATATAAATACGAGGAGCGCTTTTTCGAGGCTCCTGTTTTTGCTGGGTCGCAGGCTTAGCGTCCCCTGGGTTCATCTTGGCTCCATCGGAGTGCGATCTATTTTCCCATCTTTGCGAGTGGGGTCCGATCGGGATCACCGGTGAGATTTCTTGCAATATCCGTCGGTACGCGGCGGTAGGGGAAGGTCTTCAGGATATCCTGCATGAGGTCATCGAAGATATAGCGATTCCTGACGGTGCCCTCCTCTTCGCTGTTCCAGTAGGTCGCGCGGTCATCGCGGACGGACGGCTCCCCTTTCTTATAGGAATAGATATCGAAGACGGCGCGTGTCTCTACGATGTCATCAGCGTCGCAGAATAAGGAGCGGTGATAGACAACCTGCCGCCACTCCGTGATGACAGGCATGACGACGATGTCTGCATTTGCTTTTTCAGCGAGCTCCTTCATCTGGGAGGTCGAGTAGAGGTCAGCCTCGTACGCGCTCGGATCCAGGGTGCGGTAATACGGATAGCGGAAGATCCTTTCCATTTCGCGGTTCACGTAGGCAGCGGCTTCCTCACCGCTTCTGTATCGCGCCCGTAGCAGGAGCACGGTGCGCGTATTCTCGAAGTATCCCAGACTTCGATTCACAGCCGGATCGGCCGCCTTCGCGGGAACAAGGACGCTGAGGCAGAAGATGAGGGACATGAGTAAAAGAGAAATTCGTTTCATAAAAAGACCTCCTTTGATACTATTGTAGCACCAAAGGAGGAGACAGGACTAGGGAAACACTGATTCAAGCGCAGAGTCCTAATCCCTAATCCCTAGTCACTTTCCTCTCTATCCACCACAGCCGTCCCATGAGGAGCAGGGCCGAGGTGCCGACGCCAAGGTCGATGCACTGCCAGTAGGACTCGGGACCGTGGGAGAGGACGTAGTCGAAGAAAAGACCGGAGGGGAAGCAAACGAACCAGTAGGCGATGAGCATGAGGAAGAAGGGAACTTTCGCGTCCTTATAGCCGCGCAGGATCCCCTGAATGGGAGCCGCGATGTCATCGAAGAGCTGCCATCCGGCGCAGTAGACAAGAAAGAGGCTGCCAAGCGCAATGACGGCAGGATCCGTGCTGTAGAGGGAAATGATCTCCTTGCGAAAAAGGAGCGTCGCGGTGATGGTGATGGCTGCGCCGGTGAGTGTGGTGAGGAGCCCCAGCCGGGAGTATTCGCGGGCAAGGTCATAGCGGCGCGCTCCGACCTCGTAGCCGACGAGGATGGTCATCGCCATGGAGCAGCTCATGGGGATCATGTAGATGATACCGGAGAAATTGAGCGCTGCCTGATGCGCCGCGATGGTTTCTGTGCCGAATTTCGTGATGAATACGATGATGAAGCCGAAGAGGCTCGTTTCCATGAAGACACCAAGCGCATTCGGGATGCCGAGTGCCATGTACTCTTTCCAGACGAAGAGGCGGCTTTCCGGTGAGGAAAAGAGCGCGCGGCCCATGAATGGCTTCTGAGACAGGATGACAGCAAGAAAGAGCAGGACAAGAAAGACGTAGGTCAGAAGAGTCGCAATGCCGGCTCCGACACCGCCCAGGGCGGGAGCTCCCCATTTCCCGAAGATGAAGGCGTAGTTCAGAAGGCCGTTCACCGGGAGGGCGAGGAGGAAGAGACGCATGGAGATCGTCGTCGCTCCCACCGTGTCGGTCAGTGAGCGCAGCGGCATCGCGAGCATTTCAAAAAGGAATGCGCCCACAAGTGCGAGCATGTAGTCCTTGGCGATGGAGGAAACTGCGGGGGCAAGGGAAAGCCCTTCGAGGACTGTATCGATGAGGAGGTAGTAGAGAAGGGCGAAAAGGAAAGAAAGCAGGAGTGCGAGGTAGAGTCCCGTGCGGATGATCATCGGGATGCTCTCCTTTTCTTTCTTCCCCATGAGCTGTGCGGCCATCGGTGTCGCCGCGGTGAGAAGGCCCATCGCGGTCGTCTGGATGGGAAGGAAGAGACTGGCGCCGATGGAGACGCCGGCCAGATCATTTGCACTGACGTGACCGGACATGGTCGAGTCCATGAAGTTCATGCCGACGGTGGAGACTTGGGCGATCAGGATCGGGATCATTGTCGCGATCAGCTTTTTGAGATGAGAAAGATTGATAGACATAGGGATCGTATATTTGAAAAATCCTTGCTGGTTCAGACCAGTAAAAAAGACTACGAAAAAGGAGCTGCCTCTTGGCAACTCCTTTTATTATAACCGAAATCCTCAATTATTTCATGTGAGCGGCAGCCCAGTCAGCCTTGAAGCGGGCAATGCCGTTGTCGGTCAGCGGGTGCTTCAACGCATCCATGAGGACCTGAAAGGGGACGGTCGCGATGTCAGCACCGGCGAGAGCGCACTGGGTGATGTGCTGCGGTTTTCTGATGGAGGCAGCGATGATCTTCGTCTCGATGCCGTGAAGCTCGAAGATCTCGGAGATGGTCTGGATCAGTTCGACGCCGTCCCATCCGATGTCATCAATGCGGCCGACGAAGGGGGAAACGAAGGAAGCACCGGCGCGCGCAGCGAGCAGGGCCTGGTTGGCAGAGAAGATCAGGGTGACATTGGTGCGGATACCGGCCTTTGCGAGACCCTTCACCGCTTTCATGCCTTCTGCGGTCATCGGGATCTTGACGACGACATGCGGGTCAAGGGCAGCGAGGACTTTGCCTTCTGCGATCATGCCTTCCGCATCATCGGCGAGGACTTCTGCGGAGATCGGGCCATCCACGATGGAGGCGATCTCTTTGATGGTGGCGTGGAAGTCTTTGCCTTCCTTGGCGATCAGAGACGGATTCGTGGTGACGCCGGAAATAAATCCCATATCATTGGCTTTGCGGATGGCTTCCACATCAGCGGTATCGATAAAAAATTCCATGTGATTCTCCTTCTGCGAGCGCTTGTGCCTCGCTAATAAGTATACACTTTTTAATGCTTCCTACATATTACACTATTTCGGGAGAAAGTCAAGAAAAACCGCAGCGAAGGCTGCGGTTTGAGGGGGCGGGGTTAGCTCGTGGGCGCCTCGCCCATGGATGGCGGATGAAAGCTTTGCTCGAATGAGAAATGAGAAATTAGAAATGAGAAATGGTGGTGCGGCGCATAAAATATGGAAGCGCCGCGAAGTATAAATACTGGCGATGCCCGAAGGGCTCTTGATAGCAGGTTCCCTCGTATCGTCAGCCTTCCCCTCGAGGGGAAGGTGCCCAGAAGGGGCGGATAGGGCACTGGCGGCATGAAAGAGAGTGGGGAAATGCGTCTCAAGTGCATCGTTTATCGGTCTGCAAGGAAGATTTCTCGCTTCGCTCGAAATGACGATACGGGAGTCTGATATCTCCTCGTCTTTTCCCTGGAATCCCCTGAACCCGACGACCGGAACCATCACTACAGCCCCTTCTGCTCGATGCCGCTGACGAGGTAGCCCAGATGGGTCGTGGTATTCAAGGTGACGAGACGCCAGATGCCGTGGTCACACTCGATGACGTTGATGCAGGCATTGTCCTGTTTGATCTGCCAGAAATGGCTCATAGGAAGCCCCAGCAGGTCACAGAGGATCGCTTTGTTCACGGCGTCGTGTGCGCAGACGAGGACAGTCTCACCATCATAGCTTCTGGCATATTCATCGAAGGCTTCACGGGCGCGTTTTCTGACGTCTTCGAGATTTTCCCCCTCGGGCATCTGCACGCGTTCAGGGTGGGTGTGCCAGAGGTGAAATTCTTCCGGATAGCGCGCTTCGATCTCTTCAGCGTGGATGCCTTCCCACAGGCCGTGGCTGATCTCCGTGAGGCGCGGGTCTTTGGCGACGGGAAGATGATGGTAGTCCGCAGCGAAGCGGCAGGTGTCGTGAGAGCGGGACAGGGGCGAGGAGATCGCGCGGTCGATATGGATGTCCTTGAGGGCGAGCGCAGCCGCTTTTCCCTGCTCTATGCCGCGGGGGGAAAGCGGCGTGTCTTCCTGTCCCTGGTAGCGGCCTTCGATATTCCACGTAGTCTCTCCGTGGCGAAGAAGAATGATACGGATCATGAGAGAGTCTCCTTTTTGGGGGTTCAAGGTTCAAGGTTCAGGGTTCAAGGTTCAGAGGTGTGGTGGCGGCTTCGCCGCGAATATATATGGGGCGATGCCCGAAGGTGGCATTTCAGTCACCAGTCACCAGTCACCAGTCACCAGTCACTAGTCACTAGTCACTAGTCACCAGTCACCAGTCACCAGTCACCAGTCACCAGTCACTAGTCACTAGTCACTAGTCACTAGTCACTAGTCACTAGTCACTAGTCACTAGTCACTAGTCACTAGTCACTTATCCCCGCTTTCCACCTTGAACCCATCCATCTGAACTTGGAACCATCAATGTTCGCAATGAATGACCTTCACATCGTGAATGCCATCGATGTTCATGAGGGCAGGGAGGACCGCAGTCGGGATATCTTTATCGACGGCGACGGCCATCACATTCGTGCCCTTGTCTGCGGAAGCGCCGACCTGCATGCCGTTGATATTGATGCCTGCACTGCCAAGGACGGAAGCGACCTGACCGATCATGCCCGGCTTGTCTTCATGCGGAGCGATGATGATGCAGCCCTTCGGTTCGAAGTCTACGCGGAAATGGTCGAGGGAGACGATCTTGGCATCCTTGCGGTCAAAGAGGGAGCCTGTGATGCGGTGTGTACCCTTGTCGGTGTCGATGGTGAGGGAAATGGTATTCGTATAGTAGTGACCTTTTTTCGCTTTCACTTCACGGACATCGATGTGGCGTTCCTCTGCGATGCCGCGGGCGTTGACGAAGTTGACGGTCTGCTGGAGGACCGGTGAGAGGAGACCCTTCAGGACAGCCGTGGTGAGCGGTGCGGTCTCGGTATCTGTGAGTTCACCGGTGTATTCGATATTGACGGTGGAAATGCGGCCGCCTGCGAGATCGATGGCGATGTTGCCCATGCGTTCGCAGAGGTTGAAGTACGGCTGGATGACATGCAGGGTAGCTTTCGTGATCGGGGACGCATTGACTGCGGTAGCGACCGGTTCACCGTGGAGCGCTTGCGCGACGCCGATGGCGACGTCAGTGGCGACGCCGGCCTGCGCTTCCTTCGTGGACGCACCGAGGTGCGGGGTGAGTGCGACATTCGTCATGCCAAGGAATGGATTGTCTTCCGGCTTCAGCGGTTCATTCGGCCATACATCGATGCCGGCTCCGGCCACTTTGCCGGATTTCAGTGCATCGGCGAGTGCTTTGATATCGACGACAGCGCCGCGGGACGCATTGACAAGGCGGACACCATCTTTCATTTTAGCGAGTTCTTTTTCTCCGATCATGCCGCGCGTCTCATCCGTGAGCGGGGTATGTAGGGTGATGTAGTCGGACTCTTTGAGGAGGGTGTCCAGATCGACAAGCTCGACGCCGAGCTGTTTGCCGCGCTCTAAGGTGATGTAGGGATCGTAGCCGATGGTTTTCATATTGAATGCCTGCAGGCGTTTGGCCACATTTGAGCCGACGCGGCCGACACCGATGATGCCGACAGTCTTATTCAGGAGCTGGATGCCGGTGAAGCTCTTTCTGTCCCAGCGGCCTTCCATGATGGACTGGTGCGCCTGTGGGATATGACGGGTCATCGAGAGCATGAGGGCGATGGTGTGCTCGCAGGCTGCGATCGTATTCGATTCCGGCGTATTCACGACGGTGATGCCCTTCTTGGTGGCTTCGGCGATATCGATGCCGTCGATGCCGACACCGGCGCGGCCGATGACCTTCAGATTCTTGGCGGCATCGATGACGGCCTTGGTGACCTTCGTCTGGCTTCTTGTGATGATGGCATCATAGTCTCCGATCACCTGACACAGCTCTTCTTCCTTCATATTCGGCTGAATGTCGACGATAAATTCTTTTTCCAGGATTTCTTTCGCTTCTTTGGCAACGTCTGCTGTGATGAAAATTCTAAACATAGTTTTTGCTCCTTATATTAAATGCAGCGGTATGATGCTTGGTGTTCAGGAAAATTAGGAATGAGGGATGGCGGTGCGGCGCCAGATCCTTCGACTCAGTTCTCACTGTTCCGCCTTTACATTATCGAACATCCGACATTTCACTCCGCTCAGGATGACGAAATGCGCCGCGGAGTATAAATAGGGCGATGCCCGAAAATAGTATTCCAGTCACTCGTCACCAGTCACTCCCAATCCCTAATCCCTAATCCCTAGTCACTTTTATCCATTCACTCTCAGATATTCTTTCATAAAGTCAGCTAGAGCCTCTGCCGCTTCCGGTGTGACGGCATTGTAGAGAGAGACGCGGAGGCCGCCGACCAGTCGATGACCTTTGACACCGATGAAATCATTGGCTTTTGCCTTGGCTGCGAAGTCGGCCTCCATCTCGGCATTCGCCAGATTGAAGGTCACATTCATGCGGCTTCTGGCTTCTTTTTCGGCATGACCTTTGTAGAAGCCATCGCTCGTATCGATCACATCATAGATGAGCCGGGCCTTGACCTTGTTTCTTTCTTCGATGGCAGGAAGGCCGCCCATGTTTTTGATCCAGTGGAGCATGCGGTTCAGCGAGTAGATGCAGAAGACCGGCGGTGTATTGAAGGTCGAGTCCTTCTTGACGAAGGTCTGATACTGAAGAAATTCCGGTATATCCGTCCGTGCCGTGGCGAGGAGAGATCTCTTCAGGATCGCGAGCGCCACGCCTGCCGCGCCAAGGTTCTTCTGGATGCCCGCCCAGATCATGTCGAACTGGCCAAAATCGATGTCGCGGGAGAGAATATCTGACGACATGTCGCAGATAAGAGGTACATTGACCTTTGGGAATTTCCAGTACTCTGTGCCGTAGATCGTATTGTTGGCACAAAGGTACAGGTAGTCCGTCCCCGGCTTCACCTCATAGGTGTCGGGGATGTAGGAGTAATTTCTGTCCGCTGCGGAATTGGCATCATAGGCTTCTCCGAAAAAGGCAGCAGAATTTCTTGCTTTGTGCGCCCACACTCCGGTGTCGGCATAGGCGGCGCGGGTATGAAGGAAATTATACGCCGTCATCAGGAACTGCATCGTGCCGCCGCCCTGGATGAATACGATCTCGTAGTCATCATCAAGGTGCATCAGCTCGCGGAGAAGAGCCTTCGTCTCATCCAGCATGTCCTGAAATTCCTTCGAACGATGACTGATCTCTGTGATGCCCATGCCCGTTCCTTTGAAATCGGTGAGGTCATTTTTCATCGCCTCCAAAACTTCCAAAGGCATGGGGGAGGGACCGGCGTTAAAGTTATAGACTCGTTTCATAAAAAACTCCTAAAAAAACACAAAAAGAGAAGACGTCCCATGGGACGAGCTTCTCTTTTCTCGCGGTACCACCCAATTTAACCGGTGCATCAGTCAGTATACGGATAATAAAAAACGCCCTCCATCCTCAAAGGGACGAGAGCACCCGCGATACCACCCAAATTGCCTTCCGGCCATCTTTAGTCTCCTGTAACGGGCAGATCCCGAAAGATTCTTCATCTTTATCTCCGAAGTGGAAAGTCCTTGTCCCTTTGGCAGCTCACACCGACCGCTGTCTCTCTGAAAAAGATTCAAGCACCCTTCTTCATCATCGCTTGTTTCGTATGATTGGATTATAGAACGGGGCGGGGAAGTTGTCAAGAGGGAAATATGGGATTTGGAGAGCCCTCCGGGGCGGCTCGCCACTTGATTACGTTTGAAAGCCTCGATGGAATGAGAAATGAGAAATGAGAAATGAGAAATGGTGGTGCGGCGCATAAAAATATGGAAGCGCCGCGAAGTATAAATAATGGCGATATCCGCTTGAGACGTTAGACTAAGAGACTTTAGATGTCGGACGTCAGAAGTCAGCAGTTCGAAGTCTGACGTCTAATCCCCAATCCCTAATCCCCAATCCCTAATCTCCGCTCTTCTATCGAATGAATGCATGATGTCCATACTTACTCATGCCTACTTGATATTCGCTATATCATCCTAGAACGCTATAATGGAAGAAAAGAGCTAGGGAAACGCTGATTCAATCGCAGAGTCAGATTTTACAAGAATTTTTATACATAGCTTCGTCATAACCTTCCTTAAATAGCTCGCTATTCGCGTCAGGTTATTCCTCGCTATGCATAAAAAATTCAAGAGTAAAATCTGACAACGATTTAATCAGTGTTTCCCTAGGAACATCGCCCGTTTTTATAGGGCGGCGAAGCCGCTGCCTTCATTTCTCATGTATAAGGAGCCAAACCATGGATTTCAGTATCAAATACTTCAAAGACTACATTTCCTTTCATGTAGATGACAGCCATCCGGTGAAAGAACTTCTCCCTCATCCTTGCGAAGAGGCAGATATCGAAGAAGAGGAAATCCGCAGGGCGCTTGCTCATCCGATTTCCTCGGCGCGCCTCTCTGAGATCGTGAAGGCGGGGGAAAAGGTCGTTATCATCACGAGCGACGTTACGCGCCCCGTGCCTTCTTGGCTTCTGATCCCCTGTGTCCTGCAAGAGCTGGAAGCTGCGGGCGTCCGCGAGGAAGATATCACCGTCGTCTTTGCACTGGGTTCCCATCGCCATCTGACAGGAGAGGAACGAGAGCGTCTTGCCGGTGAATGGGCGTATCACAAAGTGAAATGCATCGACAGCGATCCGAAAGACTGCGTGCATCTTGGCACCTGCAGGAATGGGACCTCCGTCGATATCTTCCGCACGGTTGCCGAAGCCGACCGCCGCATTCTTCTTGGCAATGTCGAGTACCACTACTTTGCCGGTTATTCCGGCGGCATGAAAGCCATCATGCCGGGCTGCGCTTCGCTTGCCTCGATCCAGTCGAATCACAAAAATATGATCCGCCCCGGTGCGTATGCGGGGCATCTCGATGGAAATCCTGTGCGCGAGGACATCGAAGAAACGGCAGCGTACTGCCCTGCCGATTTCATCGTGAATGTAGTCTTGGATGATCATAAGAAGATCGCCTATGCCGCAGCCGGAGATCCCGTCGCAGCGCATCGTGACGCCTGCCGTTTCCTGGATGGTCTCTACAGGGTGGATATCAAGAAACCGGCTGACGTCGTCATCGTTTCTACTGGCGGCTATCCGAAGGATATCAATCTCTATCAGGCACAGAAATCCATCGATAACGCGAAGCACGCTGTGAAAGAGGGCGGTATCATGATCGTTGCCGCATCCTGCCACGAAGGCTACGGCAGCGCGCCCTTCACCCGCTGGATCGAGAGCTATCCGACACCGGAAGAACGCATCGCGGCCATTCACGAGCACTTCGAGCTCGGTGGTCACAAATCGGCGGCGCTCGGCCTTGTGCAGCAGAAATGCACCATCTATCTCGTGACCGATATGGACGATGCCCTTGTCAGGAAAGCGAATATGGTGCCTTTCCATGACCTTCAGCAGGCTGTCGATCAGGCGTTGGAAAAGAGGGGAGCGAAGGCGAGCGTTTACGTCATTCCTGTCGGTGGATCGACACTGCCGATGATTCAGTGAATGAGAAATAGAAGCGCGGTGCATCATAAAAGAGAGGCGCTGCGGGTTTTAGACCAATAAAAAACGATCCATGGAGTCATACCATGGATCGTTTTTTTATTGGTGGAGCATAGGGGGATCGAACCCCTGACCTCAAGATTGCGAACCTTGCGCTCTCCCAGCTGAGCTAATGCCCCATGTGTTTACGTATTATACCCCTTTTGGGGGTGAGATGCAATAGATTTTTTAAGGGCAGGGGGGAATGACAAATGAGGGAAAAGGGAAATGACAATAAAAAATCCCACGGCGCGGAGCACGTGGAACTTTTCATCATGGTGGGCGAAAACAGGATCGAACTGGTTCCGCAGCGAACACATTTTGAAGGAGCAAAGCGAGGCGCAAATGATCGTGAGCGTGGATGCAGGAGGTTAAATGATAAATAAGGTGGGAGGGAAAGGGCAAGAAAAAAGCATCATGGCGCGAAGCACATGACGCTTTCTTTTTGGTGGGCGATAACAGGATCGAACTGCTGACATTCTGCTTGTAAGGCAGACGCTCTCCCAGCTGAGCTAATCGCCCATGGTGACCTGTGGGGGATTCGAACCCCCGAACCCGCCGTGAAAGGGCGGTGTCTTAACCGCTTGACGAACAGGCCACTGGCTCCTGAAGCAGGGTTCGAACCTGCGACATCGTGATTAACAGTCACGCGCTCTACCGGCTGAGCTATTCAGGAATCTGTACGTGAGTACGTGCATTATAATATCAAATCTCGCAGTGCTTTGCAAGGGGGAATTTGATTAGAAAAAGATGAATGAGGTTCAGGGTTCAAGGTTCGGGGTTAGCTCATCGGGCGAGTTGCCCTTTGATTTCATTGGGAAAGAGGTTCAGCAGGTTCTATAGGTTCTGAGGGTAGGGCGGGGAAGGTGCGGCGCATTTCGTCATCCTGAGCGGAGAAATCCCAGTCACCAGCCACCAGTCACTCCTAATCCCCAATCCCTAATCCCTAGCTACCAGTCACAAGTCACTAGTCACTTTGCACCCCCCAATCTCTAATCCCTAGCCACTAGCCACTTCTCAGTAAAAATGGCAATAAAAAAATCCCACGGCGCAGAGCACGTGGAACTTTTCATTATGGTGGGCGATAACAGGATCGAACTGGTTCCGCAGCGAACACATTTTGAAGGAGCAAAGCGACGCGCAAATGATCGTGAGCGCGGATGCAGGAGGTTAAATGACCGCAGAGAAAAAAGGAAAAAGGCAAGAAAAAAGACCGCATGGAGCGGATCACATGAGGCCTTCATTATGGTGGGCGATAACAGGATCGAACTGGTTCCGCAGCGAACACATTTTGAAGGAGCAAAGCGACGCGCAAATGATCGTGAGCGCGGATGCAGGAGGTTAAATGACTGTAGAGAAAAAAGGCAAAAAGCAAGAAAAAAGCACCACGGAGCGGATTACGTGATGCTTTCTTTTGGTGGGCGATAACAGGATCGAACTGCTGACATTCTGCTTGTAAGGCAGACGCTCTCCCAGCTGAGCTAATCGCCCATAAATCATTGACGAAGATTATTATGCCATAGTCTCGCGTAAGATGCAAGAAGAAAATGAGTTCGGGGATGAGGAGTGGTGGTGCGGCGCATAAAATATAGAAATGCCGCGGAGTATAGATGGTGGCGATGCCCGAAAGTAGTATTCAAGTCACCAGTCACTAGTCACTCTTTATCCCGGAAGACCCACGCGAAAGGGGCCGCTGACTCTTTGAGTCAGCGGCCCCTTTGTTTACGCTTTCGTATGACGCAGCGTGAGAATTATTTTTCTTCTTTAGCTTTGCGATCTGCGATCTCCTGGTCATAGGATTTCTGGATGCGGACGTAGTTTTCACGGCGCTGTTTGGCATCGCGTTCGGTCTTTTCGAAGAGTTCTTCCGCTTTGTCTGGGAAGAGCTTCGCCAGAGATGCGAAGCGGACTTCGCCCATGAGGTAGTCGCGGAAGTTGCCTTTCGGTTCGCGGCTGTCGAGGTGGAACGGATTCTTGCCCTGTTCCAGAAGCTCTGGGTTGTAGCGCCAGTTGCACCAGTAGCCACATTCGACGGCGCGTTTCTCTTCTTCGGAGGATTTGCCCATGCCGGCTTTGAGGCCGTGGTTGATGCATGGCGCATAGGCGATGATGAGGGACGGTCCCGGATAAGCTTCTGCTTCGCTGATGGCTTTGAAGGCCTGATTCATATCAGCGCCGAGGGCGATCTGTGCGACGTAGATGTAGCCGTAGGAGACGGCGATCATGCCGAGGTCTTTCTTCTTGGTCTTCTTGCCGGAGGCTGCGAATTTGGCGATGGCAGCAGCCGGAGTGGACTTGGAGGACTGTCCGCCGGTATTGGAGTAGACTTCGGTATCGAGGACGAGGACATTCACATCTTCGCCGGAAGCGAGGACCTGATCGAGGCCGCCGAAGCCGATGTCGTATGCCCAGCCGTCGCCGCCGAAGATCCACTGGGATTTCTTGACGAAGTGATCCTTGAGATCCAGCAGTTCTTTGTATTCCGGATGCATAGAAACCGCAGCGGTGAGGGCCGCATCGAGCTTGTCGGCGCGGTCCCTCGTGCCTTCGCCGAGGTCTTTCTTGGCGAGCCATTCTTCCATGGCGGTCTTGACATCGCCTTCCGCTGCCGGGAGGAGGGCTTCGAGCTTTTCGGTCAGGCGGCTTCTGAGCTTCGCTTCACCGAGGTGCATGCCGAGGCCATATTCCGCGTTGTCTTCGAAGAGGGAGTTCGCCCAAGCCGGGCCCTGTCCTTTGCTGTTCTTGGTATATGGCATGGACGGGGCGCTTGCGCCGTAGATGGAGGAGCATCCGGTCGCATTGGAGATCATCATGCGGTCGCCGAAGAGACGGGTGACCATATTGATGTACGGGGTCTCGCCGCAGCCTGCGCAGGCACCGGAGAATTCGAAGTAGGTCGGTTCGAACATGGCGCTTCTGAGGTTCTTTTTGCCGAGCGGATTGTCTCTTGCCGGGAGGCTCTTTGCATAGTCCCAAAGGTTCTGCTTGGAAAGCTCTGTCTCTGCCGGCTGCATGACGAGGGCTTTCTTCGGAGCCGGGCAGGTATTCGCGCAGATGCCGCAGCCGTAGCAGTCTTCCGGATCGACAACGATGCGGTACTTGAGTCCTTTGACCGGGCCTCTGAAGTCTTTGACGATGAAGCCTTCCGGCGCATTCGCTGCTTCGTCTTCAGTGACGAGGAATGGACGGATGGCAGCATGCGGGCAGACGACGCCGCACTGGTTACAGCCGATACAGTTTTCCGGGATCCATTCCGGGATCATGATGGCTGCCGATGGACGTTCGTACTGGGAGGTGCCGGACGGGAAGGTGCCGTCTTCGATGCCTTTCCAGGTGGAAACCGGGAGATCGTCGCCTTCCTGACGGTTCATGACGTCGCAGACGTTCTTGACGAAGTCCGGACGGCTGACCTTGGCGATGGAGCCGCCGGTGGTCGCATGTTCCCATTCAGCCGGCACTTCGACTTCGACGATGCCTTCCATACCGGCGTCGACAGCTTTGTTGTTCATGTCGACGACGTTCTGGCCTTTTCTGCCGTAGGATTTTTCGTTGGAGTCTTTCAGGTACTTCACGGCATCTGCATCAGGAATGATGTGGGTGAGGTGGAAGAAGGCAGACTGCATGATCATATTGATGCGGCCGCCGAGACCGATGTTCTTTGCGATCTCAAAGGCATCGATGATGTAGAATTTTGCCTTGAGGGCAGCGAGCTTCCGTTTCATGGCTGCCGGCAGGACGCGGTCCAGATCTTCTTTTCTCCATGGGGAGTTCAGAAGGAAGATGCCGCCCGGCTTGAAGCCGCGGAGAAGGTCGTATTTATAGATGTAGGACGGACGGTGGCAGGCGATGTAGTCAGCCTTGCGGATGAGGTAAGGCTTTCTGATCGGATCGGGGCCAAAGCGCAGATGGGAAATGGTGACGCCGCCGGATTTCTTGGAGTCATAGGCGAAGTAGCCCTGCGCATAGAGGTCGGTGTGGTCGCCGATGATCTTGATGGCGCTCTTGTTCGCACCGACGGTGCCGTCAGAGCCGAAGCCCCAGAATTTGCAGGAGACGAGCTTGGACGGGATTTCCGGTACCGGGAGCGGAGCGAGGGAGAGGTTCGTCACGTCGTCTTTGATGGAGAGCGTGAAGTTGTGGCGCGGGGTCTCTTCCTTCAGGTGTTCATAGACAGCCATGATGTCTTCCGGAATGACGTCCTTCGAGCCTAAGCCGTAGCGGCCGCCGCAGACTTTGATGGCGCGGCCGGAAGAGGCGATCGCAGATACGACATCCAGGTAGAGCGGTTCGCCGATGGCGCCCGGTTCACGGGTGCGGTCGAGGACGGCGATCTTCTTGACGGTCGATGGGATCTGGTCAAGGAAGTGCTTGACAGAGAATGGGCGGTAGAGGTGTACATTCAGCACGCCGACTTTTTCGCCGTTGGCATTGAGCGCATCGGTGACATCCTTGCAGATGTCGGTGACAGAGCCGATCGCGATGATGATGCGGTCAGCATCGGCTGCGCCGTAATAGTCGAAGAGATGGTAGCTTCTGCCGGTGATCTTGGAGATCTCATCCATGTAGCCCTGAACGATGTCTGGGAGGGCATTGTAGAAGGGGTTCGCTGCTTCGCAGTGCTGGAAGTAAACGTCCGGGTTTTCTGCGGTGCCGCGGATGACCGGATGATCCGGATTGAGAGCGCGGGCTCTGAAGTCGGCAAGGGCTTTCTGGTCGATGAGCGGAGCGAGCTCTTCATAGTCTAGGACCTCGACCTTCTGGATCTCATGGCTCGTGCGGAAGCCGTCGAAGAAATTGATGAAAGGTACGCGGCCTTTGATGGCAGCAAGATGGGCAACGCCTGCGAGGTCCATGATCTCCTGGGCATTCGCTTCTGCGAGCATCGCGCAGCCCGTCGCACGTGCGCTCATGACGTCCTGATGGTCACCGAAGATGGAGAGTGCGTGGTTTGCAAGAGCTCTCGCTGCGATGTGGAAAACGCCCGGGAGCAATTCGCCTGCGACTTTGTACATGTTCGGTACCATGAGCAGCATGCCCTGAGATGCCGTATAGGTGGTAGTCAGCGCACCGCTCTGCAAAGAGCCGTGGAATGCGCCGGCTGCGCCGCCTTCTGCCTGCATCTCGACGACGTGTACGGTGTCACCGAAAATGTTCTTCTTGCCGTGAGCGGCCCATTCATCCACTTCTTCCGCCATCGGCGAGGAAGGGGTGATCGGATAAATAGCAGCTACTTCTGTGAATGCGTAGGAAATATACGCAGCAGCTGTGTTGCCATCCATTGTTTTTACATTTCTCACAGATCAACACTCCTTTATATGGGAAATCTGTTCAAGGGGAGCAGAGGAGATGAAGGATGAGGAAGGCGGCGCCTTTCCGGCCACGGATCCCTGCTCATCAGTTACCTGGCTTTTATACCTTTGCCTTTACTCTTCCCTTGCAAGATACCTGAAAATTAGGTACAATGGTTTTATGATAATTTTGCATAGATGGATTCACTTTATTCTATACTAAGTCATAGACCATGGACATTTCCAGGGCATCCGAATAGATACATTTCTATTATAGAATAAAGATATGGATTTCACAAGAAAATGAGAAGGAGAAAGAAATCAAGAGCAGCTGATGAGCGTACTGCTGTTTTTTATGCGGAGCATCATGCCCCTTGGAACCGGCGGAGCTTCTCCGGCATGGGATCCAGGAAAACGCTGATTCAATCGCAGAGTCGGATTTCACATGGATTTTTATACATGGCTTCGTCATCATCTTCCTTAAATAGCTTGCTATTCGCGTCAGATGATTCCTCGCTCTGTATAAAAATCCAAGAATGAAATCTGACAACGATTGAATCGGTGTTTCCCTAAAGCAGCCCGCCCCACGGACTCATCCTGAAGATGCACCCTCTTACCTTTCTTTTTACTCTTTCATGGAGGATCACAATGGATTATCGTCATCTGAAATATTTCATGGAAGTCGCTGAACAGAAGAGCTTCTCGAAAGCAGCGCGCAATCTTCATATTTCCCAGTCCGCCATCAGCCGCATGATCAAGTCGCTGGAGGATGAGCTGGGGGTCGTGCTTTTCATCCGCAACGCAAAGACGGTAGAGATCACAGCGCCGGGGACCATTTTCCTGAACTATGCGAAGCGGTGTCTTTTTATTTTTGAACATCTGAAGTCGGATTTTGAAAATGAATTCAACCTGAAGCAGGATACCATCGAGATCGGGCTGCCGCCGATCACCGATGCGCATGTCTTTGCAAAGCTTCTTGGCGAATTCAAGAAGAACTATCCGCAGATCGCCATCAAGCTCTATGAGCACGGTTCGAAGGTCATCGAGACCTCTGTCCAGGAGGGGGTCATCGACGTCGGCATCATCTGCACCATTCCGAATAACGAATTCGAGTCCTTCTTCCTTTCGGAGGATGAGATGTGCGTCGTCATGCCGAAGGGCTATCCGCTCGAAGAGCACCCTGTCGTCCCGATGAAGCTGCTCGCAGACTATCCGCTCGTGCTGTACCGCGATGATTTCAATATGCATGATGACATCATGTCGAACTGCAAAAAGATCGGCTTCACGCCGAAGATCGTATTCGAGACGAGCCAGCGTGAGCTGATGCTGCAGACAGTCGCGAGCGGCCTTGGCGTCGCGATCCTGCCGTCGCGCCTGTGCCCGGCAAACAGCGAGGAAAGCAAGGTCGTCACCCGTGTGATGACAGAGCCGCGCATGACGCATCACCTCTATGCCATCTGGAAGAAGGGCCGCTACCTCTCCCGTGCTGCCCGTCTCTGGATCGAATTCACCAAAGACCATCTGACGCTTTTGAATGACCCGCGTAAGATCGATGATATGATGAGGAAATAGGATTTCCATGGAACAGTGGAAAAGGAAAATACAGTGGAGAGAACGCAAATATCTCTACCTTATCATGGCCATGCTGCTCGGCATGGTCATTTATCAGCAGTTTTTGATCACTGACCTGCAGGAACGGATGATGAATATCGAGGCGTCCTGCTATGACGAGCAGCTGAATGATATCCGCTATGAAGCGGAGGAAGCGCTTCGTCAGAATGAAGAGCAGGGAAAGGATATCTATCTTCTGCAGAAGCACAGCGCGGATCACCGCTTCCGCCTGCTGGAATTGGAATGGGAGAAGTAGTGGCCGGGGACTAGTGATTGGTGACTGGGAGACTGAAAGACGTTAGACATCTGACATCTGGAGTCTAAAGGCTCCAGGTCTCAAGTGGGCACCACGCCTGACTCTGGCGTCAGTTGCAGCAGTATGTATTTCATCCATTTGAAATCTGATTCTGCGATTGAGTCAGTGTTTCCTTATCGATTATGTTTTGCACATTGATAAATATCGAACCATATGGTAATATATAGATATAGAGAAATATCGATAAAGTGACCTGTGACGGGTAAGAAAATCATTTTTAGTGTGTATCCCCCGTTGGGGGATCATACAAGAGAGGCTCGACTGGCGGTCTGCTTCCCCATGAACATGGCAAGCGGACAAGAATTACGTTTAGGAGAGTGCAGTACCTAACCCCTAACACCTGATCCCTAGTCACTGGTCACCTAGTTTTTTCTGCCACCGGCAGAGAAAGGAGAATATCATGACACTTCATATCTATTATTGCCCATCTTGCGATTCTTTCGTATTCAAAACCGGCGAAGCCATGGCTGTTTCTTGCTGTGGCGAAACATGGCAGCCGCTGACAGCAGGCACCAGTGATGGAGCCAGGGAAAAACATGTACCGGTGGTGACTCATGAGGGGGATCTCCTTCACGTACAAGTGGGGGAAGTGCTGCATCCTATGTTGGAAAACCATTACATCCAGTGGATCGCTTTGGTGACCGAAGAGGGATTCCAAGTGCGCTATCTGAAACCGGGAGAAGAACCGAAAGCCGTCTTTGCTGATGTGCCGCATGGCGTGGTGTATGAATATTGCAATCTGCATGGCCTTTGGAAATGTGAATTTTAAGATTCGTGACTGGTGACTCATCACTGGGAGGTTCTCTCAGTGATGAGTCACCAGTTTTTTTGTTGCTCAGGTCACGGGAGATAGGAATGATCCAATGGATGCTATTTCAGAAATATACCCATTCCCCATATAGCGTTTTAACATGTAGTGATCAATTGGTTTAGGCATTGACGAAACCGGAGGGCGGTAGTATTGTCTAAATTAGAATTTAAGCATTATTATTCACCGGCGGAGAAAATGGAAAGTGAGAAAAGAGATATTTTCTCAAATCATGAAAAGAAAAATTTTCCGGAGTGGATAGTGTGTAGGAGGGGAGGCATGCGCATGGTATGAAATGTCAATGGTGCGGGAAAGAGTTTACTCCGCTAAAAAGTTGGCAGAGATATTGCTCGCCAGCCTGCCGTGTAGCTGCCAATCGGAAACGACTGCCCAAGGATGAAGTACATACGCAGGAAGCCGTACTCATTCGTTCATTTCGGTGCTTGCAGTGAGACCTGTCGGGAAGCCCAGCATAGAGTCAGCATAGAGTTAGACCAAAAGTGATTCGAGAACAGAAGAAAAAAGGATAAATGCTTAGGGATTCGCTTAATCTTTACGAACCTATCCTACTCCCTGAATTCATTGAAAGAGAGGGTATATCATGAATCATATTTACAAGGTCATTTGGAATAAAGCGAAACATTGCTATACCGTAGTTTCTGAAATTGCCAAAAGTCATAGCCAAAGCAATAAACGGGTCCGTAGTATGACTGCCGTAGTAGCGGCTGCCATGATGCTCACCGGTTTTGGCGGTATGGCTATTGAAGCGGCCAATCCAGCACCAGATGATACTAATATTAAAATAGGAAAAGGTGCAGATTTTGCTATTTGGAATGGACAGACTGGGCATGATGGAATCACTAGTGGATATATTGCTATTGGTGAAAATGCGTATGCTTGGGATGGGGAGTATTCTTTTCAAGATTATTTAACAAGGAAATGGTCAGCTCGTATTGGCACCAAAGAATACCTCTTGGATTTTAATCAAGGTGCTGTTGGTAGTGCAACGTGGGGAAAATATAGAGTAACAGATGGAACAAAGTTAGCAGGAGCTATTGCTATTGGGAAAAATACGATGGCTCGTACAGGTTCTGTAATGATTGGAGATCATACCTATGTAGGAAAATTGGGTGACATTGAGGTAGATCCTGCCAAGAAAATGACACTCAATGATAGCGTATATTCTACCACATTGGGGTCAAGTAGTTATAATAGTGGCTCCATGTCTGCTGTAACAGGAGCATTTTCGATTATTTCAAATAAAGGTACATCAACTAGTTATGGTACGCAGAACTTTGGTGCAACTATCTACGGTTCTTTAAATAGCATAGAATCTTCATCTGCAAGTAGTCATTCAGCTGGTATGGCAAATAGTGTGTTAGGATTTGGCAATAGAACACAGAATACCAATGCATCCCTTGTTTGGGGGACCGGGAATGAAGTAACCAATTCTATCGAGAATGTAACTTTTAGTACCAAGTGGAATAAGACATCAGCTTCTGATGCGCAGAAAGAAATCATTAAGGCGATGCAGTCTTCTGACCAATATGCTGGCGGTTCTGTCATGGCTATCGGCGGTGGCAATAAAGCGGATTGGGCAATTTATTCCCAGCTACTGGGTGTACAGAATACGTTGACTGGGACAGAGAAGGATGTTTCTAAATTAACTGTATTCGTATATTAAGCCCCCATCTGAGATGGGGGACCCGGTGGAGCCGTAGCTTTGCCTAGAGTATAAAAAATCCTCCAGTGTTAGAATAAAGAGGGTCTAGCAAACCACTTTAGCTAACAAAGGAGGAGTCCAAATGGACAACAATAGTATAGCTCATACCAAATGGAATTGCACATATCATATCGTATTCATCCCAAAATATCGCAAGAAAGTATTCTACGGGCAAATGAGGAAAGATTTGGTTGAAATCATCCGAAAATTGTGCGAGATGAAGAAAGTGGAACTGATCAAGGGAGCTGCATGCGTGGATCATGTGCATCTGTATCTCGGGATACCGCCGAAGTTGAATATATCAGACGTAGTAGCCTATATCAAAGGGAAAAGTGCGTTAATGATATACGACCGGCATCCCGAGATAAAAGCCAGATGGGGAGAACGGCATCTCTGGGCACGAGGCTATTATGTAGAAACCGTCGGGAATATCAACGAAGAAGTTATCAAGCGTTACATTTCAGAGCAAGAAGAAAGCGATAAGTTCGAGAAGTAAGTAAGACGAATAAGCGAAAGAGTCGCCATAGGCGGCTGTAAGTACAAAGACGATTTGCTAGACCTGCCATAGGCAGGTGTCAGTACAAAACCCCGGAGGGGTTCCAAATAAACCCCCATTTGAAATGGGGGTTGCTAACTTATGATTAATGGTTACAAGAATACCGTAACCAATGCTCAAAATACAACTATTATTGGTTCTAATAACACAGCCACGAATATCCAATCAACTATCGTCATGGGGGATCACAATACATTAGAGGGTCGAAAAAATGTGATTTCTTTGGGAAATAAAAATACTGTTATGGCAGATGATGCGGTGGCTATTGGGAATGGTACGAAGGTAACAGCAGAGAGCGGAGTAGCTATCGGAGCAGGTTCTGTAGCGGATCGAGTAGCTGGCAGCAAAGGAGCTTTTGCACCGGCTAACATCCCGAAGGCAGAAAAATCCACTTGGATTTCCACAAAAGGAGCTTTTTCTGTGGGTGAGGAGGGAAAAACTACTCGCCAGATTACCAATGTAGCAGCTGGAAGTAAGCCCACCGATGCTGTTAATGTGGCACAATTAAAACAAGTCGCTAGTCAGACGGCAGCATCCAAGACAACTGTTTCTGATGGAACCAATACCACTGTTACCCCTACTACAGTAGCAGAAGATGGACATACCGATTATAAAGTCAATCTGAATAAAGATTTGACCGGTATTGAATCTATGACCAATGGTTCATCTTCTATCCGCATGGGAAATGGTGGCACTGTAACAATCAACAAAAAGGTTACCATTGATCAGAGCGGCAAAATTAGTGGTGTGGCTGCTGGTGAAATTTCTAGTACCTCTACAGATGCTGTCAATGGCAGCCAGCTCCATGCTGTACAACAGGAAGCTGGGAAACATACAAAAGTAGTCAATGGTAGCAATATTACCGTAGAAGAAACAGATCAAGATGGGCAGAAGACTTATAAAGTAGGTCTGAAGAAGGATCTTCTTCTTGGTGATATCACTGGCAAGAATGTAAGCATTAGCGGAACCAATGGCACCATTGAAACGACTGGCTCTATTACAACAAAAGATAAAATCTATGCAGATAAGGGGGCTAAACTGGCAGATGTGAATGTCACTGGAGATACTATTTCTAATGACAAGTCCTCTGTAAAACTTGACAAGGAAGGCACTGTAACAATCAACAATAGGGTTACCATTGATCAGAGCGGCAAAATTAGTGGTGTAGCTGCTGGTGAAATTTCTAGTACCTCTACAGATGCTGTCAATGGCAGCCAGCTCCATGCTGTACAACAGGAAGCCGGGAAACATACAAAAGTAGTCAATGGTAGCAATATTACCGTAGAAGAAACAGATCAAGACGGGCAGAAGACTTATAAAGTAGGCCTGAATAAGGATCTTCTTCTTGGTGATATCACTGGCAAGAATGTAAGCATTAGCGGAACCAATGGCACTATTGAAACGACTGGCTTTATTGCGACAAAAGATAAAATCTATGCAGATAAGGGGGCTAAACTGGCAGATGTGAATGTCACTGGAGATACTATTTCTAATGACAAGTCCTCTGTAAAACTTGACAAGGAAGGCACTGTAACAATCAACAATAGGGTTACCATTGATCAGAGCGGCAAAATTAGTGGTGTGGCCGCTGGTGAAATTTCTAGTACCTCTACCGATGCAGTGAATGGTAGTCAGCTGAAAGCAACCAATGATCGAGTATCTCAGGTAGAAGGGAATATTACCGAGATTAAAGGGGATATTACAAACATCAAATCTGATATTACCAATATTAAAGGTGATGTGAAGAATCTGGGAGATCGTGTCACAAAAGTAGAACAGGAAGCAGGAAAGCATACAAAAGTAGTCAATGGTAGCAATGTTACCGTAGAAGAAACAGATCAAGACGGGCAGAAGACTTATAAAGTAGGCCTGAATAAGGATCTTCTTCTTGGTGATATCACTGGCAAGAATGTAAGCATTAGCGGAACCAATGGCACCATTGAAACGACTGGCTCTATTGCAACAAAAGATAAAATCTATGCAGATAAGGGGGCTAAACTGGCAGATATTGATATTACTGGAGATACCATCTCTAATGGTCAGTCATCTGTAAAACTGGATAAAGAAGGAACTGTTACTATTAATGGCAAAGTATCCGTGAACCAGGATGGAAAAGTAAGTGGCGTAGCTGCTGGGGATATTTCTGAAAAATCTACTGACGCTGTCAATGGCAGCCAGCTCTTTGCAACCAACCAGCAGGTAGTGCAGAATGCCCAGAGTATCAGTAAGCTGGGCAACCGCATCAACAAAGTCGGTGCTGGTGCAGCCGCTTTGGCAGCGCTCCATCCGTTGGACTTCGATCCAGATGATAAGTGGGATATCGCAGCAGGCTATGGCAATTACAATGGCGAAAATGCAGCCGCTATCGGCGCTTACTATCGTCCGAATGAAGATACCATGTTCTCTGTAGGCGGCAGCTTCGGTAATGGTGAAAATATGGTGAATGCGGGTGTCAGCTTGAAACTGGGCCAGGGCAACCATGTTTCTACTTCCAAGGTAGCTATGGCGAAGGAAATCAAAGACCTCAGAAAAGAACTGGAAGGTCTGAAATCGGCTCTGTTGGATGCGAATGCAGGAAAGAAACTGGATACGTCTAAGCTCCAGCTCTTCCCAGATGTACCGAAGAATCACTGGGCTTATGAATATGTATCTACTTTGAAAGGCAATGGTGTGCTCACTGGTTACCCCGATGGAGAATTCAAAGGGGATCGTCCAATGACTCGTTATGAATTCGCTACCATGCTCTACAAAGCCATGCTGGAAGGGGCTACTCTGTCTGATAAGATTCTGAAAGAATTTGCACCAGAACTGGAACGTTTCACTGTGGATACAGTGCATCAGGACAAAGATGGCAAGCCTACTGTAGAAAGAGTTCGTACGGTAAAGGCAGAGAAATAGTATTCGTTGCTGGCTGTGAATCCTAATCACTAATTTGTAAAATAGCCAAAGGAAATTCCCTCTGAAGAAATGATTGATATTTCTACAGAGGGAATTTTGTTTTTGGGAGAGGTAGAGAAACATCGATTAAAAAACTGGTGACTTGTGGCTGGGAGGTTCTCCCGATGACGGGTCACCAGTTTTTTATGGCTCATGTTACTCAGGGGCAGCCTTTGGGGCGTGCTGCCCCTTGATTGCGTGCGAAAGAGGGGAGCGGGTTCTGAAGGTTCAACCGGTTCACAGGTTTTTCATCTTTCGCGGTTAAAACTTTGCGGCGCTTAGGGAAACACTGATTAAATCGTTGCCAGATTTTACTCTTGAATTTTTATGCATAGCGAGGAATAGCCTGACGCGAATAGCGGGCTATTTAAGGAAGGTTATGACGAAGCTATGTATAAAAATTCTTGTAGAATCTGACTCTGCGATTTAATCAGCGTTTCCCTAGATCCTTCGACTCAGTTCTCATATTCCAGATTAGCCATTTTCTAACATACGACGCTTTTCTCCGCTCAGGATGACGAATTGCGCCGCACCGCCCCCGTTGAACCCACTGAACCAATAGAACCCATAGAACCCGCTGATCTCTGGCTACGCTCCCCACTTCGCACTTTTTCAGCAGGAGCGGATGAATGACCAACCACTAAATATGATACAATAAGAAAAAAGTATTTTTAAAATTCGAAAGAAAAAGGAGTGAAGGAGGCGTTTCCGCTTGGATCCATTTGTTCATCTCCACGTCCACACCGAGTACAGTCTTTTCGACGGCACATGCCGCATCAAGGAACTTGTCTCTTATGTCAAGTCGCTCGGGCAGACGGCGGTCGCGATCACGGACCATGGTGTCATGTACGGTGCGGTCTATTTATATAAAGAGTGTATCGCGCAGGGCATCAAGCCGATCATCGGATGCGAGGTCTACGTCACGAGGAAGAGCCGCTTCGAGCGGGCGAAGGGCGAGAAGGAGAAGCTGGGGCATCTGATCCTTTTGGCAGAAACGAATGAGGGCTATCAGAATCTCATCAAGATCTGCTCGAAGGCGTGGACGGAGGGCTATTTTCATAAGCCGCGGGTGGATCATGAGCTTCTGTCCAAGTATCACAAAGGGCTCATTGCGTTGTCGGCCTGTGTTGCCGGCGAGCTTCCGCAGGCGATCTTAAACCGCGACATGGATGAAGCCAGAAAGGTGATCCGCTACTACATCGATACGTTCGGGAAGGAGAACTATTTCCTCGAGCTGCAGAATCATGGCATCCCGGAAGAAGCGGATGTGCGTCCGGTACTGGCGTCTTTGGCAAAAGAGTATGGGCTGGGGCTAGTCGCGACGAATGATTTCCACTATACGAAAAAAGAGGATGCGAAGAGCCAGGAGATCAAGCTCTGCATCTCCACGGGAAAGACACTGGATGATCCCTATCATTTCCATTTTCCGAATGACGAATTCTACTGCAAGAGCGGGGAGGAGATGCAGGCGATCTTAGGCGAGTATCCGGGCGCTATCGAGAATACGGCAAAGATCGCAGAGCGCTGTCATGTGACCTTCACCTTTGGCGACCATAAGCTCCCGTCCTTTGATGTGCCGGAAGGCGAGACGTCCAAGTCATACCTGCGAAAGCTCTGCGAGGCGGCGATCCCGGAGCGCTATCCGGAGTCCATGGGAAAAGAGCAGGAGCGTCTGGATTATGAACTCGGTGTCATCAATCAGATGGGATTCTCGGATTACTTCCTGATCGTCATGGACTTCATCCGCTATGCGAAGACACATGGCATCCCGATCGGGCCGGGGCGTGGGAGCGCGGCAGGAAGCATCGTCGCCTACCTCCTGCACATCACGGAAATCGATCCACTGCGTTTCGACCTTCTCTTTGAACGCTTCCTGAATCCGGAGCGAGTCTCCATGCCGGATATCGATACCGACCTCTGCTATCGCGGACGCGGGCAGGTCATCGCCTATCTCGCAGAAAAGTACGGCGCCGAGCAGGTGGCGCAGATCATCACCTTTGGTACGCTCGCGGCGCGTGCCGTCATCCGTGATGTCGGCCGTGTCATGAATCTGCCCCTTCGCGAAGTGGACAAGATCGCAAAGATGGTGCCGAGCGGCCCGGGCGTCACGCTGAAGAAGACGCTGGACGGCTCGAAGGAATTCAAAGACCTCTACGAGTCGAATGCGACGGTACACACCCTGATCGATCACTGCCTCGACCTGGAAGGGCTTTCCAGAAATTCCGGCACGCACGCCGCCGGCGTCGTCATCTGCTCGAAGCCCGTCGATGAGTATGTGCCGATCCAGCTCACTGCGGATGATTTCATCCAGACGCAGTACGAAAAAGATCAGGTCGAGCAGCTCGGCCTTCTCAAGATGGATCTTTTGGGGCTTAGAAACCTCACCGTCATCCATGATGCGGTCGAGATGATCCGGGCGAACCGCGGTGTCACCATCGACATCGACCGCATTCCTTCTGTCGACGAGAAGACGTGCGAGATGCTCTGCGCGGGCGATACCACAGGCGTTTTCCAGTCCGAGTCCTCCGGCTTTACGAATCTTCTGATGAAGCTCCACCCGGACCGCTTCGAAGACCTCATCCCGATGGTCGCCCTCTACCGTCCGGGTCCTTTGGGCAGCGGCATGGCGGAAGATTTCATCAAGAGAAAACATGGAGAGATCCCCATCGAGTACCCGCATCCCTCCCTGGCTCCCATCCTGAAGGAAACCTACGGCGTCATCCTCTATCAGGAACAGGTCATGCAGATCGCCTCTGTCATGGGCGGCTTCTCCCTCGGCCAGTCCGACATGCTCCGCCGCGCCATGGGACACAAGGAGCCGGAGATCCTGCAGAAGAACCGGGATACCTTTGTCACAGGCGCCGTGAAGAATGGCGTCGATGAAAAGACGGCGAATTACGTCTTCGACCTCATGGTCCACTTTGCCGGTTACGGCTTCAATAAATCTCACAGCGTCTGCTACGGATGGATCGCCTGGCAGACCGCCTATCTCAAGGCGCACTACCGCGCTGAATTCATGGCTGCCATGATGACCTGCTACAATGGCGACAAGAACAAGGTCAGCCGCTACATTTCAGATACCAGAAGAGCCGGTGTGGAGATCGCCGCACCGGATGTCAATCTTTCAGAAGCCTATTTTTCTGTCAGCGGAAATAAGATCCTCTTCGGACTTGATGCCATCCAGAATGTCGGAGAGAACGCCGTCGAAGCCATCATCCGGGCACGACAGAAGGGCGGCCCCTTCACGTCCATGTCGGATTTCTTAGAGCGGGTCGAAGGCAAAGGCCTCAATAGCCGTGCGTGTGAAAGCCTCATCCGCTGCGGCGCGATGGACGGCTTCGGCTACAACCGCTCTCAGCTCCTCGCCGCACTCCCGCAGGTCATGAGTGATGTCGCCGCTGCGAAGAGCGACCGGGAGAGCGGACAGATGTCTCTCTTCGGCGGGGACGAGATGAAAAGCTCCGTCGTCTATCCCGATCTCGAAGACATGGATGCGGCTGAAAAGATCGACTGGGAAAGGAAGCTCTTAGGCTTCTACGTCAGCGGTCATCCGCTCGAAAAGTACAAGAAGCAGATGGCCGCCTGCACGCCCATCTACCAGCTCGAGACCGAAGGCAGCCGCTACGACGGGAAGACAGTCACCTTGGGCGGCACTGTCACCCGTGTGAAGGGCATGGTCACCAAGAAGGGCGCACCCATGGGTTACGTTACCATCGAAGACTATGAAAGTGAGATCGAATCCGTCCTCTTCCCCTCCGTCTGGGAAGCCGCGCGTCCCTTCCTCACCGAAGACGCGCCCATTTGTATCCGCGGCCGCGTCCAGTCGAACGAGCGAGAAGTCAAGATCTTAGCCGACAGCATCATACCGATGGCCCAGTTCCAAAAGACCGTTCGCATGCCGGTCGATGAAGTCCACCTCTACGTCGATCCCCGCCATGAGACAGACAAGGTCAGTGCGGCCCTCGCCAGAGTCCTTGCGAAATACCATGGCGGCACACCCGTCATCCTCCACCTCATCTCCTCAAGGCAGGAAATCCGCATGGTGCCAAAATTCTATGTCGACTTTTCCGAAGAAGCCGAAGAAGCGCTGAAAGGGCTCCTCGGCAATGCGGCAGTCGAGGGGAGAAAAAATTAGTCGCATGCAAACAGAGTAGAATCAAAACGGGGCTGTGAAGAAATGAATCCTCATTTCTTTACAGCCCCGTTTTACTTTGCTTTCATTTGGTTCAGGGTTCCGGGTTCAAGGTTCAGGTGGCGGCTTCGCCGCCTTTTTTTAGAAGATGGTATTCTCGTATCGCAGCCTTCCCCTCTAGGGGAAGGTGCCCCGCAGGGGCGGATAGGGTGACTATGGCATGAAAGACAGCTGGGATAAGGTTTCCCAGTCACTCCTATGAGAGCTACAAGTCCCCTGCGACAGATTGAACGCGAAAATGAGATGATCGTTATTTCACATCGCCTTTTTTGATGGCGGACAGACGGAAAAGCCTCAAAGTTTATGAACTTTCTCACGCAAAAACGTTTCACTTATGCTATACTTTAAACAAATATGGATAATGGGGACAGTGGGCGAAGCCTTATTTCTCTATAAGCCCCGTTTACCCTGTGGCGCGGCGTTCGTGCTGCGTGGCATATGATTTCGACCTCACAGAAGGGAGACACTATGAAGTTTCTGGTTTGTATCAAACAGGTCGTCGACACCTCGAAGATGGAAGTCGATCCGACCACAGGAAGACTGAAAAGAAATAATGCGAACAGCATCATGAATCCGCTGGATCTCCATGCGCTGGAAGCGGCATTTTCGCTGCGTGATGAAGTGGGCGGCACGGTGACAGTCATCACCATGGGTCCCCCGCAGGCAGCCGCTGTCCTGAAGGATGCGGTCGCTATGGGCGCTGATGAAGTATACCTCGTGACGGACCGCGCATTTGGCGGTGCGGATACTCTTGCGACGAGCTACACGCTGGCTAAGGCGATCGAGAAGCTGGGAACATTCGATCTCATTTTCTGCGGGCAGGAGTCCATCGACAGCAATACGGCGCAGATCGGCCCGGAGATCGCTGCGACGCTCGGCATCGCGGATGTAAGTGCAGCCGTAGGCATTTCCTATGAGAAGGAAGGCTTCCTGACCGTGAAGCGCCAGATCGGTGGGAATATCGAGGTGCTCGAGCTTGCTCTTCCGGCGGTCGTCACTGCGACAGAAGTGCTGAACCATGCGAGATACCCGAGCATCAAGGGTCTCCTCAAGAAGGATGAAGTGGAGATCGGAAATCTCACGGCAGCCGATCTGCCGGTCGATCCGGCGCGCATCGGCATGAAGGGCTCTCCGACGCAGGTCCGTCAGGTC
Organism: Dialister sp. i34-0019-2H8; assembly: GCF_042846925.1. Lineage (NCBI taxonomy): Bacteria > Bacillati > Bacillota > Negativicutes > Veillonellales > Veillonellaceae > Dialister > Dialister sp. i34-0019-2H8. The sequence goes on along the minus strand of NZ_BAABYQ010000001.1, from coordinate 1,939,879 downwards.
CGTCCGGTCGTGCCGCCGAAAAAAGAAAATCTCCGCATCGAAGGAAAGACGACGGAAGAAGCGGCAGATCTCTTCCTCTCGGCTATGCAGAAACTGAAGGTCATCTAAGGAGGGGCGAAATGGATTTTTCTGAACACAAAGGTGTTTATGTCATCGGAGCGCTTGCGAATGGCAAGATCCAGAAGGTCACCGGTGAACTGACCGGCGAAGCCCGTGTACTGGCTGACCAGCTGGGGGAAGAGGTCGCAGTCGTCCTCATCGGTGCCGATCTCAAGGATCCGGCATCCTCGCTGATCCCCCTCGGCGCAGATAAGGTCTATGTGATCGATCATCCGCTCCTTTCCCACTATGATGGGAAAGCGTACCAGAAAGCACTGGCGCCGTTCCTCTTGGAGAAGAAGCCGGATACCATCATCTTTGGTGCGACGCCATTCGGCCGTGATCTCGCCCCGCGTCTGGCGGCAGAGCTCGTCTGCGGCGTCACGGCAGATGTGACGGAGCTTTCGGCAGATACCGAGAAGGGGCTGGTCATCTGGTCGCGTCCGGCGATGGATGGGAATATCATGGCAGACATCGTGTCTCCGGACTATCGTCCTCAGGTCGGCACGGTCCGCCCGGGCATCTTCAAGTACCCGCAAGCCGATGCTTCCCGCACGGGCGAGGTCATCTCCCTCTCCGTTTCCCTTGAAGAGAAGGATCTCGGCACGGTGCTGAAGGAGATCATTGCCGGTGAGAAGGACAGCCATCCGGTCGAAAATGCGAAGGTCGTCGTCGCAGGCGGCCGCGGCATCCGTACGGAGGAAGAATGGGCGAAGCTCCATGAGCTCGCTGATCTTCTGGGGGCAGCTGTCGGCTGCAGCCGTCCGATCGCAGAGCTCGGCTGGGAGCCGCATAGACACCAGATCGGCCAGACCGGCAAGGGCGTAGCGCCGAAGATCTATTTCGCACTCGGCATCTCAGGCGCGATGCAGCACATGTGTGCAGTCAATGCGGACATCGTCATCGCGGTCAATAAGGACCCGAAGGCGCCGATCATGGAAATGGCAGACTACGCTGTCGAAGCGGATCTGAAGGATTTCCTCCCGCTCCTCATTGAAAAGATCAAAGCACTGAAAAGCAAGTGAGGGATGAATGGTCAGGAATTGGGGACTGGGAGTCTCGAGTGACTAGTGACTGGTGACTGGATTAGAAAAATCTTTTCTCGTATCGTCATTTCGAGCGAAGCGAGAAATCTTTGTTGTTCGCGGTCAAACGAATCCTGTCAGAAAAGCTCAAACGGGAAACCTGCTTTTTAAGAAACCTTCGGGCATCGCCACATCCATACTCTGCGGCACTTCTATGTTTTTATGCGCCGCACCAACCCCCTTTGAACCTCTTGAACCTATAGAACCCGCTGAACCTCTTTCGCAGGCAATCAAGAGGCAGAACGCCCCAGTGGTAATATCCCTCATAAGCCATAATAATAACAATTTGTTACGGAGGTGAGACGTATGGCAGAAAGAAAAACTACCATATACTACAATCACAATTTCTATTATGATTTCTCCCAGATCATCGCGGCAGATGACAGAGGACTCCAGTTTGGTGACGGATGCTATGAATGGATCCGCGTCTACAAAGGCCATCCGTTTGCTCTTTCCTATCACACCGACCGTCTGTACCGCTCCATGCGCCTTCTGGGCATTCGTCCGGTGACAGCGCCGGATGAATTCACCGAGATCGTGGAAACCGTCGTCGAAGAAAGCGGCATCGAAGAAGGCTATGTGAAGATCATCGTCACCCGTGGACAGGGCGATCATGATTTCCTGATCCCTGCCAGAAATCAGCTGCGCCCGAATGTCCTGGTCTACGCCAAACCGATCAGTCTGGATGCTATTGCCAAAGTGCAGGATGGCGTGAAGTGCATCACGATGAAAGATGATCGCGGACACCACTGCGACATTCTTTCTCTCTCTCAGGTGGATAACCTTCTCGCGCGTCAGGACGCACTGAAGCAGGGCTGTTACGACGGCATTTTCATCCGAGACAGCCTTCTGACCGAAGCCACCCACTCGAATGTCCTCATCGTCAAGGCGGGCGTCATCTGGACCCCGGGCACGAATGAATTCATGACCCGCGGCATCACACGCTCCCTCGTCCTTTCCCGCGTCGCTCCGACTGCCGGTGTCACCTCCATCGATGATGCGGCAGATCCGGTCCGCTTCGAAGATATGATGAATGCGGAAGAAGTCTTCCTCACAAATTCTCAGGACGGCATCATCCCGGTCCTCTCCATCGACGGAAAGCCGATCGGCAATGGAGAAGTCGGCCCTGTCACCCGTAAGATCCAGCAGCACTATGCGCATCTCATGAGCGACGGTTTGCCGTAACAGGTCAATACATACTATAAAAAACGGGGCTGTGAAGAAATGAAGATTCATTTCTTCACAGCCCCGTTTTACTTTGCTTTCATTTGGTTCAAGGTTCAGGGTTCAAGGTTCAGGGTTCAAGGTTCAGGGTTCAAGGTTCAGGGTTCAAGGTTCAAGGTTCAAGGTTCAGGGCTCTCGTGGCGGCTTCGCCGCCCCAAAAGGAAGCCAACCCCGCCTCGCTGCGCTCGGCAGCCCCTTCCAAGGGAAGGGGCTCGCGTGGACACTCCCTCCTTCCTATGGAAGGAGGTGCCCCGAAGGGGCGGAGGTTGGCTGGGAAAAGCGGTATGAAAAAGAGCGGGAAAGATCGTCTCAAGTGCGTCGTTTACGAGAGCACCCTATCCACCGCTGCGCGGTCCCCCTTCCCCAATGGGGAAGGCTACGATACGAGAGTACCGCTATCCCCATATCATCAGAGCGAATACATGCATGTGTGGAAAAACAATATCCCCGACACAAAGCCTTCCCCTCGAGGGGAAGGTGGCGAGCGAAGTGAGCCGGATAGGGTACTAGCGGCATAAAAGAGAGTGGGGATATGCGTTTCAAGCAGGCGATTTACGGCAGCAGGCGAGCGCCGATTTTTTTAAAGAGTGATGCCCGAAAGCAGCATGGAAGACACAAGTCAATAAAGGCTCCCTATTCCTGACCACTGATTCGATCCTGACCACTGAACCCCTTCTCTCCTGTGCTATAATGAAATTATCAGCCAATACATATGAAAGGACGATTTCTAATGACGATACAGACGAAAAGAAAATGGATCCTGCTTCTCGCAGTCCTGCTCCTTGCGGCGGCGCTCTCGGTGGGCAGCACATCTCTTTGGAAAGCAGAAAAAGAAAAGCGGGGAGAGGGCTATGTGGCCGTCGTGCGCATCGACGGCGCGATCTACGGCGGGCCGGAGACAGACTCGATGCTGAGTGGCTCTTCCGGCTCCTCCTCCGAGGAGATCATGCGAGAGCTTCAGGAAGCCAGAAAGGATCCGCAGGCAAAAGCCATCCTGATCCGCATCAACAGCCCGGGCGGCTCGACAGGAGCGACCCAGGAGATCGCAGAAGAAATGGATAAGATCCGCAGCAGCAAGAAGCCCATCGTGATCTCCATGGGCGATATGTGCGCCTCGGCAGGCTACTGGCTGGCGAGCAAGGGAAATTACATTTTCGCCTCTCCGGCCACCATGACGGGCAGCATCGGCGTCTACATGGACTATACCAATATCGAAGACCTGATGGATAAGGTCGGCGTCAAGAATGATAAGATCAAGAGCGGCGCGCACAAGGATATCCTCTCCATGTACCGCCCGATGACAGGCGAAGAGAGAGAGATGCTGCAGGCCATGGTCGATGATATTTACCACCAGTTCGTCCAGACAGTGGCGGATGGACGCCATATGGATGAAGAGAAAGTAAAGAGCATCGCCGATGGGCGTATCCTGACCGGCCGCCAGGCACAGGATCTCGGTCTTGTCGATGCTATGGGCAATTATTATGATGCGCTGAATTACGCTGCCTCGAGCGGCGGGCTCGATGTGGATCATATAGAGATCCGCTCGTATACGAATAGCGCAGTGACACTCCGCTCTCTCCTTCGCGGCGAAGCCGCCCGGCTCTCGAATGTCATGGGAGAATCCATGGCAGGGAGCATGAAAAAGGCATTGGTAGAAGGGGAAAATCCCACGATAAAGTGAGGAGTATTAGACTAGGAGACTAAGGGATATCAGAAGTCAGAGGTCTGAAGTCTAACGTCTTACGTTTTCAAGTCTCTATGTCTAACGTCTAACGTCTCCAAGTCTGATGTATCTGACTCTCCAAGACTTCCCCATATCATACATTCATTCCAAAGGAGCAACTCCATGAATACCTTTCTTGATCTTGTCTACTCGCTGATCGTGACACCGCGGGCGGCGCTCTATGACATCACCCGCGGCGAACGCCTTCGCGAAGCGGGGATTCTCTGGCTCTTTACACTTTTCTTGACGGCGGTATCCGCCTTCTCAGAAGGACCGGGGCTTCTTGTCGAGTTTCTGGCCGTGCTTCTCTTTCTGGGGCTTTCCCTCCTTGTCCACAGCGCCGTGACCGACTACCTCTCCGGACTTCTCGGCGGGCAAGGGAGCGCGAAGGGCATCACCGCCGGATTCATGGCGGCATCGCTGCCGCTTGCCTTCTCCGTCTTCTTCACACTGGCAGAAAGCATCGGGTTTTCCTTCCTCTCCGGCATCGGTTCCTTTGCGATCTGCGTGTGGACCTTCGTCCTTGATGTCCTTGCGATCCGCGAGAACTATTTCTTCTCCACCGGGAAATCTGTCCTGATCGCCATCGCACCCTACGTGATGCTCCTTCTTTTCCTGCTGCTTCTTGCTATGATCGGCGTCTTCGCCGCCGTGGCAGGTCTTTCGGAAATGGAAGAGATGCAGGAGCTCGGATCGGTATTGGGATCGATCTAAATGAGAAATGACATCGGAGGACAGAAGTCTGAAATCTAAAGCCTCCAAGTCTGATGCCTTTCCTTCTCTTCCAAGCTATGCTATAATGTGAAAAACGTAGCGAAGGAGCTTAACGTAAGTTACAGCTCCTTTTTCTGTGTGCCACAGGGAAATATCATATTTTTATGACATGTGATATAATAAACTCTGTATGAATACCTGCGGGCGATGTCCGCATTTCTATAATATCTGATTCTGCGATCGAATCGCATTTCTCTTACTAATAATAAGAATAAGATCCTCTGGCCCATGAGCAGAGAAAGCAAGGCGTACAGCCTTCTTTCAAAGACAGCCCTGATGGCAAGGGGCGGCCCGGAGCGGCAGAGCATTCCAAAGAAATACGCAAGGAGGAATACCGTATGTGTGGTATTGTAGGTTATGTGGGCAGCGGCGAAGCGTCCCGTTTTTTGATCGATGGGCTGAGACGCCTCGAATATCGCGGCTATGATTCGGCTGGCATCGCCGTCTATGACAAAGGTACGATCTCTATCGAAAAGAAAAAAGGTCGTCTGGCAAATCTGGAAGCCGCATTGAAGGAGCATCCGCTCACCGGACACATCGGCATCGGGCATACCCGCTGGGCGACGCACGGACAGCCATCGGATCGGAATGCCCATCCGCATGGCGACTGCCATAATCATTTCGTCATCGTACACAATGGCATCATCGAAAACTACATGACGCTCAAGAAGCAGCTGATCGACGAAGGCCATGTCTTCAAGTCGGATACCGACACCGAAGTCGTGGCACACCTTCTCGAAAAGATGGATGACGGAGACTTCTTCTCCACAGTCCGCAAGGTCCTTTCCGTGATCGAAGGCTCCTACAGCCTCGTCATCATGGATAAGGCGGTGCCGGACACCATCATCTGCACGAAGAAAGACAATCCGCTCATCATCGGCCTTGGCGATGGCGAGAATTTCATCGCCTCCGACATCCCGGCCGTCATCAACCATACCAGAAAGATCTATATTCTGGACGACTGCGAGCTGGCCATCGTGAAGAAGGATGGCGTTTCCCTCTTCGATGCCGAAGGCAAACCGATCAAAAAGGAGATCCAGGAAGTCAAGTGGAGCGCAGAAGCTGCTGAAAAAGGCGGCTACCCGCATTTCATGCTGAAGGAGATCTATGAACAGCCAAAGGCTGTCCACGATACCGTACAGATCCATCTCAATAAAGACGGCTCTGTCAATTTCGACGATCTCGGCTGGACGAAAGAATGTTTCTCCGGCATCGATCACATCCTGATCACCGCCTGCGGCACGGCGTACCATGCCGGCCTCGTTGCGAAGCACTACATCGAACGCTTCGTCAAGATCCCCGTATCTGTAGAGATCGCTTCCGAATATAGATACAGCCGTCCGCTCACGACCGATAAGACTCTCTGCATCGTAGTCAGCCAGTCCGGCGAGACCATCGACACCCTGGCGGCGCTCAAAGAAGCGAAACGTCTCGGCGCGAAGAGTCTCGCCGTGACGAATTCCATCGGATCCTCCATTGCGCGTGAAGCTGACAGCGTCGTCTACACCCTGGCAGGCCCGGAGATCGCCGTCGCATCTACGAAAGCCTATACCACCCAGCTCGTGGCGCTCCTGCTTCTTGCCCTCTACATGGGCCAGCTGAAAGGCACACTGAAGCCCGCACTCATCCAGAAGATCACCACCGCACTGAGAGATCTGCCGGATCAGATCGACACCGTGCTTGATGAAAAAGAACACATGGCAGACGTCGCTGAAAAGCTCATCAAGGCGAATGATATTTTCTACCTTGGCCGCTCCATCGACTATGCGATCGCCATGGAAGGCGCACTGAAGCTGAAAGAAGTCTCCTACATCCATGCGGAGTCCTACGCGGCCGGTGAACTGAAGCATGGCACCCTCGCCCTCATCTCGCCGGAGACCCCGGTCATCGCCGTAGCGACACAGGACGATGTCAGCGCAAAGATGTACAGCAATATCCAGGAAGTCCGCGCTCGCGGCGCCGAAGTCCTCGGCATCGGCTTCGTCGATGATACAGAGATCGCGAAGTACACGACCGAGACCGTCCGTATCCCGAGAGTGGATCCCTTCATCGCACCGATCCTCGCCGTCATCCCGATGCAGCTCCTCGCTTACTACACCTCTATCAAGAGAGGAAATGATGTGGATAAGCCGAGAAATCTCGCAAAATCCGTGACCGTAGAATAATAGAACCAGAAACCGCTCTGCAAAGCCCGTCCTCGCAGAGCGGTTTTTGTTTGCGCAGAATGGAAGCACGGCATTTGTGAGAGTGCCGCTGTCCCCGACACAAAGCCTTCCCCGCATGGGGAAGGTGGTGAGCGGAGCGAGCCGGATAGGGTACTGGCGGTATGAAAGAGAGGGGGAAAAAAGCGCCTCAAGGGCGGAAAATGAAAGTACTGCCTTTCCCTGTATTGTCATTTCGAGCGAAGCGAGAAATCTTCCTTGCACACCGGTCAGATAAAAAATGTGAGGGGAGCGGTAAACACCGTACTTCATACGACTTGGAATGACGGACTTCCTCATATGTATGGTTTTCCTGCCTGCAAGAAAGATCCCTCGGCTGCGCTCGGGATGACGAAACGAGAGGACGGACTATCGTACATTTCCTTTCATCCCGCTGCGAGAGCCAACCTCCGCCCCTTCGAGGCCCCTCCTTCCAGAGGAAGGAGGGGGATACGAGAATGCCGCTTTCCCCATATTGTCATTTCGAGCGAACGCGAGAAATCTTTTTCGTTCGCGGTCAGGGAAAAATGGGAGGAAATCGGATAACGGGAAACACCGTGCTTCATGCGACTGGGGAGCACGGTGCTTCATGCAGACAGCTTTACGAAGGAAAACAGAAACGGGAAACGAAAAAGATCCCTCGGCTGCGCTCGGGATGACGAAACGAGGAAACGTCTTTTCCCATTCCTTTTTACTCCGCTGTGAGCCAACCTCCACCCCCTTCGTATCTCCCTCCTTCCAGAGGAAGGAGGGAGATACGAGAATGCCGCTTTCCCTATATCGTCATTTCGAGCGCAAGCGAGAAATCTTTTTCGTTCGTGGTCAGGAAAAATGGGAGGAAAGTGGATAACGGGAAGCGCTGCACTCCAAACGACTGGGGATCACGTCGTTTCATGCAGACGGATGCGCCGAAGCGGCGGAGACTGTTACGCCCATTGCCTGCACCGTGACGATTTCATATAATAAAGAAAAACGTACAGAAGTGAGGAAAAGACGATGAAACTGCAATATGGTAATACCTGGTGGGGAAGCGAGTGGCTGAAAGCGCTCGAGGAGGCGGACCATGCGAACCGTCTGCCGCGCGGGCGGGTGTATGCGCGAGGCGGCGCAGTCATTTCCATGCACCGTGAGGGGAAGACGCTGACTGCGAAGGTGCAGGGGACGCGGCGCACGCCCTACAAAGTCACGCTGACGCTCCCTCCTTTTCCGGAAAACAAAGTCCAGGCCTTTCTGGATGATGTATCGCGCCATCCTTCGATCGTGACGAAGCTCCTGCATCGGGAGCTGTCACCTGCTGTCATGGAGCTTGCAGAAAAGGCAGGGCTTTCCCTATTCCCTTCTTCAATGAATGATATCGAGATGCATTGCAGCTGTCCCGACTGGGCGCACCTCTGCAAGCACATCGCGGCCGTCATCTATGAGGTGAGCCGTGCCATCGACAATGATCCTTTCCAAGTCTTTTCCCAGCATGGCGTGTCGCTTGTGAGCGAGCTAAAGAAGCGGCATGTGACGATCGCAAATGAGATGTCTGCCAAGATCCCGCGCTGGGATGACCTTGTGAAAGGGGAATTGGTCAAGGATATGGCACTTCCCATGGCAGAGGAAACGGCGGAAATTCCTGATTTCACGAAGATCAAAAGCCTCTTTTCCCTATGGATGCGTGTGCTTCCCGCTTCGCCCGCCTTCTATGGGCGCGGCAGCTTTGGCCGCGTCTATGAAAAGACCATGATGGGTGTCAGAAAGACCGCAGAGAAAGCACTCTTTGATTCATCAGCCGTTTACGTCGTGGGCGGCGGGAAAGACAGCCTGGAGCTTGCCTCCGTTTCTTCCGTGCATCTCGTGATCGAAGGGCTCTCCGAGGGGAAGCTCTATACAGATCGCGGCGACTGGTGGCCGATGAGCCGTTTCCTTGCGGCTCTTCTCGATATGACGGAAGAGGAAGCGCAGGACAGCTCTTACACCGTGCGCGCCTTCCGCGAGGTGGTGCTGCTCGCTATACACCTTCTCCGTACAGGGAATGCCATCCCTGAGCTCGTGCGTGTGGATGAGAATGCCCTAGCCATCCGCTGGATGCCGACCGAGCAGGACGCAGGCACGGCGGAAGCCATGGGGATCCTCTCGAAATGGGTGACCCCTTCCATGGCAGAGATCGCGCGATACAGAGAGAAGAGATGCTTTGCCAGAGAGCCTGCCGAGGCGGCACTTTCACTTTTCCTCACGCACTTGATGCAAAACATGGCGAAGAAAAATTTCGCAGACGATCCCATCTATGATCTTTTCTTCATGGGGGAGCCCCTGATGGCGCGGGAAGGAAGGCCGCATCCCGAGGCTGACGGCATCGCATCCTGGCTGTCCTATTTCCACCTGAGCGCCGCCCGCTGGCAGCCTGTGCTTCTCGTGTCAGATGATCCGAAAACAAAAGCCTTCCGCCTGGACCTCTCCGTCGTAGACAGTGAGGACAGCGAAGGGGACGCGCTGCCGCTCGCAGATGTTTTTACAAAGAAAGATTATGATGCCTGCCGCTACCAGATCTTAAAGGATATCGACCTGCTCTCCTCCCTTGTGACCGGTATGGAAGACTACATGGACAGCGAAGGAAGGACACCGATCTCCTTCACGGCGGAAACCTTTGCCCCCTTCCTTTTGGAAGCCATCCCGGCCATGCGTCTTCTGGGCGCGCGCGTCATCCTGCCGAAGTCCTTGCAGCACCTCATCCGTCCGAAGAAGACACTTCGTCTCAAAAAGAAAGAAGAGGGAGCGGCGCATGCACCGTCCCTCCTCTCTTTGGAAGACATGCTTGACTTCGACTGGCAGATCGCCCTAGGGGACGAGCGGATCTCCCCGGAAGATTTCGAAAAACTATCCGTCAAAGCAGGCTCTCTCATCGCATTCAAGGGGCAATACCTCTACGTGACTGAGGCAGATCTGAAAAAGCTCGAAAAAATGTGGCAGCGTCCTGCTTCCCTCAAGAGGGAAGAGCTCCTCTGCATCGCTCTCGAGGGCAGCTATGAAGGCGCGGAGATCACCATGACGAGCGAGGTGAAGCGACTGCTCTCCTCCATGAAAGAGGGCGAGCCCGTCGCGCTGCCGGAAAATGTATGTGCGACACTTCGCCCCTACCAGAAGCGCGGCTATGCGTGGCTTTACAACAACAGCCGCCTCGGCTTCGGCAGCATCCTAGCCGATGATATGGGCCTTGGGAAGACCCTTCAGGTCATCACCTTCCTCGAAAAGCTCCGCGAAGAAGGACGCCTTGCCAAAAAGAAAGCACTCATCGTCGTGCCGACGAGCCTTCTCTCCAACTGGCAGGAAGAGATCGCCCGCTTCGCACCTCTCCTCACCGTTTTCCTCTACTACGGCGCCAAGCGCGACCTCGCTGATTTCCATGGGGACATCCTTCTTACCACCTATGGACTCCTTCGAAGCGACCAGGAGCTTCTCAAAAAGAAGAAATGGGAAGTCTTCATTATCGACGAAGCGCAGAACATCAAGAACCCCGATACCGCCCAGAGCCGGGCCGTCCGCAGCATGAAAGCAGCCATCCGCATCGCCATCTCCGGCACCCCCGTCGAGAACAGCCTCAAAGAATTCTGGTCCATCATGGAATTTACGAACAAAGGCTACCTCGGCAGTGCGAAGACCTTCCAGATGCGCTATGCGAATCCCATCCAGTACGAGCAGGACAGAAAAGCAGCTGAACGCTTCAAACGTATCACTGCGCCCATGCTCCTGCGCCGCCTCAAGACAGACAAGACCATCATCAGCGACCTTCCGGATAAGCTCGAGCAGGACGAGTACACCCTCCTCACCCCCGCGCAGGCCGCTCTGTATCACCAGACTGTAGAAGAGAGCCTCCGCGTCATCAGCGAGCAGAAGGACGGAGATAAAGACTCCCTCTTCAAGCGCCAGGGCCTCGTCCTGCAGATGATCCTTGCTCTGAAGGAGATCTGCAACCACCCCGCCCTCTTCACCAAAGAGGACAACTGGGATCCCGCCCTCTCCGGCAAAGCCGAGCGCCTCCTCGATCTCGCAGAAAGCATCCAGGCCAGCCGTGAAAAGGCCCTGATCTTCACCCAGTTCAAGAGCATGGGCGACAAGCTGGCAGATCTCCTCGAGAGCAGGCTGGGTGAACGTCCGCTGTTCCTTCACGGCGGCTGCTCCCTCCGGGAGAGAAAAGACATGGTGGACCGCTTCCAGACAGACCCGAAGGCGAGATTCTTCATCCTCTCCCTGAAAGCCGCCGGCACCGGCCTCAACCTCACCGCCGCCTCCCATGTCATCCACTACGACCTTTGGTGGAATCCCGCCGTAGAGTCTCAGGCGACAGACCGCGCCTACCGCATCGGCCAGAAGAACAACGTCCTCGTCCACCGTTTCATCACCAAGAATACCTTCGAAGAAAAGATCAATGAGATCATCCAAAAGAAAAGATCCCTCGCCGACATGACCGTCTCCGTCGGCGAAAGCTGGATAGGAAATATGACGGATGATAAGCTTTCCAAGATATTCCGGTGAGAGGCAGAGAGTCTAAGAGACTAGGAGACTAGTATAGCGATTTGTAAACTTCTGGACTTAGTGAGAAGTAGCGGAATGTCTTGGCTCCCCATCGGGGGAGCTGCCCGGAGGGCTGAGGGGGCAGCACTACGGTATATTGGGCATTGTTCGATGGCCGTTGGCATGCCCCATTCCGCTGCGCTCGAAATGGCGTCTCACTGGATTTTAGCGTCGCTACGCTCCTAAAAATCCAGTTCGCTTGCACATATTGCTTTAGCCGCTTCCCCCGAAGAGGGAAGCAAGTTGCTACGATGCTAATTCTGACTACATTTGTATTTCGATTGAAAGTCCTCTTGATCGAAATACGCAATACTAGGAAACCAAGAGACTGAAAGACGTTAGACATCAGAGATCAGGCGTCAGAAGTCTAAGGTCTGATGTCTAATGTCTCCAAGTCTTTAAGTCCCACATAAACAAAAAGAGCATGCCGACTAAATGCAGCATGCTCTTTTTATGTATCATCATAATGATACCGGCAGGCAATGATGATGATCTGATCCATTTCCAAAGCATAGATTAACCGGTCCTTTTGATTGATCCGGCGGCTCCAGAAACCAGATAAATCCCCTGTCAGCGGTTCGGGCTTTCCGATGCCCTCATTACCATTTCTCTCGATATCTTTCAAAAGCGTATTGATTTTACGCAGCGTCTTCCGGTCCTCCGTCTGCCAGTACAGGTAGTCTTCCCAGCCAATATCCGTGAATGCTTTATTCATCTTCGATCAAGTCTCTCTTTTTACACTGCCCCGCCTTGGCTTGTGCGATACTGGTGAGAAGCCTGTCGTAGTTTTTCTTCGAAGCCCGCACATACAGGTTTTCAATCAGATTGTTATACGACTCCTCTGACAGTACGACCACATTCCGGTTGTCCTTGCGTGTGACAATAAGCGTTTCCATATCATCGCAGCAAGCATCGAAAGCATATTTCATATGGCTGCGGAGCGTGGAGTAATTCATGGCAATCATGTCAATCCCATCCTTTCTTGTACCATTTTCTGTACTTATTATAGAAAGAAATCAGATTTTTAGCAAGCAGAGGGACTAAGAGACTAGGAGACTGAGAGATGTTAGACATTAGACATCAGACATCAGAGGTCAGCAGTCTGACTTTTCTACGCCGTTCATTGACAAATATATGCAGACTGGCGATTTTTTTCGCGTTTTATAACGAAATATGATATAATGTGAACGTAAAAATGGCAAAGAAAAAAGTAGAAACCGAGTGATTTCTACGGAAGTATCGTAAGCGAAAAAATTTCGGGGGGGGGTAACAATGCCTCGCCCCCTTTTTAGGCTAGGAGACTAAAAGACTTGAAGACATCAGATAGCAGGGTGATTTTTTCAGTCTCGCAGTCTTCGGGTCTAAAGTCTCGAAGTCTAACGTCTCCAAGTCTCATATACAAGAAAGAATACCACCACATGAACAACCCTAAACACCACCATTCCATTTCCTGCGCATCCGGCGCCGCATTTTTCTACCTCATCGGCGACTACATCGCCCTCGTCCTGGCAGGGATACTTTCCCTTGCCATTCGAAACCTCCTGATCACCCACACCACCTATCACATCGCCCCCATCTACCAATATTTCTGGGTACCGCTGGTCTACATGGCCTTTATCCTCTATGAGGGACTCTATGGGAAGCGCATGCTCATCTACCAGATGATGAAAAAATTGTTCCGGGCTTCCCTGGGCGGCACCGTCTTCTCCATCATCCTCATGTTCCTTGCGCAGGTGGCAGGGGACGTATCCCGTTTCTACGTCATCCTTTATAACGCGATCTCCTTTGCCCTGCTCTGCCTCTTCCGTGTCATTCTGGCGAAAGGGATGAAGAAATCGAAAGCCTTCCAGATCCCCATCCTCATCGTCGGGGCAGGAAAGACCGGCGAAGTCATGGCACGCCAGATACAGAATGATACCGGCATGCGCTACCGCATCGTCGGCTTCCTCGAAGACCATGAGCCCTACGACAAGTCCTGCACCATCCTTGGCGGATTTGGTGACATGGAGCGCGTCATCCATGATACCGGTGTCCAGCATGTCATCATCGCCGCACCCGGCATCTCGCAGACACAGCTCTCTTCCCTCATCTATCAGGCACAGACCCTCGTGAGGAATGTAGGCGTCGTGCCGAACCTCGTCGCTGTCCCCATGTCGAATGTGACCGTAGAGTCCTTCTTCGATGCGAAGATCATGGTGCTGCAGATCCGGAATAATCTCGCCCGGACATCGAACCAGATCGCCAAGCGTCTCTTCGACCTCGCCGCCACCATCTGCGGCGGCCTTCTGATCTCGCCAATCCTTCTCCTCATCGCAGCATGGGTCTATCACGACTCTCCGGGACCGGTCATCTTCAAGCATCGCCGTGTTGGCAAAGACGGGAAAGAATTCAACTGCTACAAATTCCGCTCCATGTGTACGAATTCACAGGAAGTCTTAGACCATCTCCTCGCGACCGATCCGGCAGCGAAAGAAGAATGGGATAGAGAATTCAAACTGAAGAATGATCCCCGCATCACAAAGAGCGGCGCCTTCCTTAGAAAGACCAGCCTCGATGAGCTGCCTCAGCTCCTGAATGTCCTCAAAGGTGAGATGAGCCTCGTCGGTCCCCGTCCCATCATCCAGAAGGAAGTCCCGCGGTATGGGAAATATATCAAGGAGTACTACTCCGTCCTCCCCGGCATTACCGGTATGTGGCAGACCAGCGGACGCAGCGACATCGACTACCCCGAGCGCGTACAGATGGACAGCTGGTACGTGCATAACTGGAGCGTCTGGCTGGATCTCGTGCTCCTCTGGCGCACCATTGCGGTTGTCCTGAGCCATAAAGGGGCGTATTGAGGGCTTTGAGACTATATAAGACTTTGAGACTTGAAGACGTTAGACGGCAGATATTAGATTCCAGATATCAGAAATCTGAAATCAGACGTCGGATGTTAGAAGTCTAAAGTCTCAAAGTCTGAAGCCTGATATCTGAAGTCTCCAAGTCTCCATTTCTGATACCCAATCCCAAAACTAAAGCAGAAAGTAGAGAAATCCTATGAAAGAACCCATTCGCATACTTCAGGTCATCGTCATCGCCGGCGGCGGGGTAGAAGCTGTTATTTTGAACTACTACGAGCACATTGATCGCAGCAAAGTCCAGTTTCCCGTTTGAGCAAATGTTTTGCAGAAGACGATACGGCAGTTGCGGGTACACAAGCAGTGCTTTTTTCTCGAACGGATTAGCATAGATGCTTTTTTCTGTATCCTGAATAGGAGATATGTGCATGACTGAGTATTATCAAAAATCAAAAAAATCAGATTGTGTCTTGATTATTCCTATCTATCACCCTGACCGGAAATGGAATGAATGCCTACGAATGCTCAAGAAGCAGAAAGATGTTCATTTTGATGTATATATTGTCGATTCGGGATCCGATATGAAAACCTATAAAAAAGACCTAGCTGGATTGTCCTATGAGATGGTAAAAACAACACCTGATCAATTCAATCACGGTCGTACACGGCAAGAAGCGGCAGAAGCCTGTGCTGACTATCCCTTTCTGGTTTACATGACCCAGGATGCTATCCCAGCTGATGAGTACACCATCCGGAACTTATTGGATGCCTTTGATGACACCAAGGTGGGTTGTGCTTACGGCAGGCAGCTACCACACAAAGATGCCACCGTATTGGCGGCTCGTGCGAGGGCTTTCAACTATCCGGCGGAGAGCCGAGTAAAGAAACTTGAGGATGTGTCGCAGCTCGGGATCAAAGTTCCGTTTATCTCAGATACTTTTGCAGCCTATCGCCCGGAAGCGCTGCGCCAGATAGGCGGATTCCCATCGGACGTCATACTGGGTGAAGACAACTATGTAGCAGCGAAGATGGTGCTCGCCGGCTGGTACAATGCGTATTGTGCGGAAGCGAAGGTGTATCATTCTCATAATTATACGATTCTGCAGGAGTTCCGACGGTATTTTGATACCGGAGCTTTCCATGCCATGGAACCGTGGATTCGGGATTCCTTCGGACAGGCGGAAGGGGAAGGCATTCGTTTCGTCCTGGCAGAATTGATTTATCTCATGAAGCATAAGCCGTTTCTGGTGCCATCGACATTTTTGCGTGATGGATGTAAGTTCCTCGGTTATAAGCTGGGGATGAATTATCGACGGCTTCCTGCTTCGGTTAGAAGAAAGTGTAGTATGACGAAGAGGTATTGGAAATAGAGGTAATTTATGGGAACTAAGGTTATATTATTGAGGTCTCAGGATATTTTTTCTGACAGTCGTGTTTTAAAATATGAAAGTCTTTTGAAAAAGGAAAACATACCATATGCTATTGTTGGATGGGATCGAAAAGGTTTGAATTTAAAGCGAGAAAATACTTTTTTCTATAAGAGGAGAGCAGGCTTTCAAGAAGGGGAAAAAGCCATTGTTAATCGTGTTTGGTGGACTTTTTTCTTATTTAGATTTCTTTTCATGCATTTAAAAGAATATCAAATTATTCACGCATGTGATTTTGATACGGTTTTACCATCTTTAGTTATGAGAATTTTGGGAAAGAAAGTGTTTTTTGATATTTTTGATTGGTTTAGTGATGAAGTTAAAACAGGGAAAAGTTGGATCGATAAACCAATTAATTTATTAGAAAAATTTGCTGTTAGACATTCTAATTTGGTTATCTTATGCGAAAAAGGAAGACTTAGGCAGATACAATGTACTCCTAAGAATTACATTGTTATACCCAATGTACCTTCGCAATTATTGGGACAAATTAATTCGACTAAAATAGTAAAGGAGAATGTATCATGGCCTATTGTAATTGCATATGTAGGGGGAATTGTTCACTCTAGAGGTTTATTAGAACTTGTTGACTGCATTTCTGGCGATGATAGGTTTGTTTTGAAAATTGCTGGTTTTGGGGATTCTATAATTGAAAATACCATTAAAGCTGCAGCGCAAAAATATATGAATATAAATTTTTACGGAAAAGTATCATATGACCGGGCATTGGAAATTATGAGGGAATCTGATATTTTATATGCAATGTATTACAAAGACAACGCAAATCATATTTACGCAGCTCCAAATAAGTTTTATGAATCCATATATTTAAATAAACCTGTTATTACTACAGAAGGAACTTTGGTCGGAAATATGGTGAAACAGTATAGAAATGGATTTGTGATATCCGAGGGTAAACAGGCGTTGAGTGATTTTCTAAATAGCCTTACTCCTCAATCAATATACATGAAAAAGCAGGATATGGGTAAGACCAAAGATTGGGAGAAAAAGATTCAAAATTGTTTTTCTCAATACATAAAAGCCATCAATGATTAATACGGTTTTTATGATGTTGATTGATTGTAGTTAAGAGGAGCGTATATGGGAATTCCGAAAATTATAAAGGATATCTTCTGGAAGAATCCGCTTCTATCGGTTGAACAAAAAGATCGGTTGTATTATGAACTGAAAAAAATTATTCGACATGAAGGGGTTACTGTTGATTCAACAGCAGCAGAACCTCTCATTGAAAAATATATTGCGCAGATTTTGGCTGTTCCGTCAGCAAGGAGTAAGGAGTATTGTGATTTTTCTGATATTAGATTTGAAAGACAGTCTACGGATCCAAAACTAATTGCATATTACCTTCCACAGATGCATCCAACACCTGAAAATGATGCTTGGTGGGGGCGCGGAGTAACGGAGTGGAATAACGTTTCACGAGCGGTTCCACAGTATGTGGGGCATTATCAGCCTCGGCTTCCTGGAGAGTTGGGATTCTATGATTTGCGGCTTAAAGAAAATCTGAAACGCCAGATGGAACTGGCTAAGATGTATGGTTTGTATGGATTCAGCTGGTATTACTATTGGTTTGATGGGAAACGACTGCTTGATAGACCGCTTGATATGTATGTGAATGATAAAACACTTGATTTCCCATTTTGTATCTGCTGGGCAAATGAAAGCTGGACGAAGGGCTTTTTCGGGAGTTCTAAAGAAGTCATCATGAACCAGAGTGAAACCGTTGAAAGCTATAGGAATTTCATCAAGGATGCTGTGAAGTATCTTCAGGATGACAGGTATATCACAGTGCAAGGGAAAAAGCTTCTGATCGTGTATAAACCGCAAAGTGTACCTGATTGCCGAAATACTTTGGCTTATTGGAGAGAGTATTGCTTACAACATGGAGTCGGTGATATTTATATTCTAGGATGTTGGACGGCTGATGTACCAAATGACTTGATTAAAAAAGGATTTGATGCGGCAGGAGAGTTTCAGCCGGGGTCAATTTTACCTTATTGCGAGAAGATCAATCAGAAGTTGCCGTTTATCAATAAAAAATTCATTGGAGAAGTCTATAGCTATAAAGATATCGTGGAGCATCGGGTATATGCTAAGAATTTTAAGGGGAAAGGGATGTATAATGCAGTCATGCCTATGTGGGATAATACACCTCGTAGGAATGACAGAGGAAACGTAATCTATGATGGTGCAACTCCACAGTTGTACCAAAAGTGGTTGATGGATGTTATTCGTCACTATCACAATGACTGTCAGCTCGAAGATCCTTTGATTTTTATCAATGCTTGGAATGAATGGGGTGAAGGAGCTTACCTGGAACCTGATCGCTTTTATGGATATGCATACTTGGAAGCCACGAAAGACGCCATCCTGGCTTGTCGTGCAGAGCAGGATAGCCGTGATGACGAGAATGTGAGAGGAAATACTTTAATGATAGATGAAAAAAAACATTGGAGTCATCATACTTAACTATAATGATTCCGAGACGACGAGAAAGCTGTGTGAGACAATTCGGGTCTATGACAGCATAGATCATATCGCGGTCGTGGATAACCGGTCGCCGGATGGCTCTTTTGCTGCGTTGCAGCGCTTATCTGACGAGAAAGTCGATGTTCTCCAGAGTGACAAGAATGGGGGTTACTCCTATGGAAACAACTTCGGTGCTTTTTATCTGATGGATCACTATCATATGGACATTCTTCTCATTGCAAATCCAGATGTGGAGTTTACCGAAACCTTTCTGATCCAGGTGGTAAGAGATATGGAGAAATATCAAGTCCAAGCGGCATCTGGTTATATGAAGATGCCGCCGCACGCAATCTACCCCATCATGAACAAGAAAATCAATTCCTGCGCCCGCGAGACGCTCGAATGTACACTCCTTCTGAAAAAGCTCTTCCCCTTCCGCGGTGAGTTCGTCCGGCTTGGGGCAGGCGTCCAATACGTCCAGTGGCTTCCCGGATCCCTCTTCGCTATCGATGCCCACGTCTACCGCTCACTCGGCGGGCTGGACGATCGCGTATTCCTCTTCTATGAAGAGCAGATCCTTGGGAAAAAATTTCTGAAAGCAGGCTATCGCATGGCCGTAGACACGGATATCTCCTATTTCCACAACCACTCCGTCTCCATCAGAAAGTCCATGAAGCGCTATGAAGCGGTGAAGCGGCTTTTTCTTTCCAAATATTTCTTCTATACCGAGTATGGAGAGATATCGATGACTGAGAAGCTCCTTCTCCGCGTAGCCATCGCCTATGGCCTTTTTATGAGGAAATGGCTGTATCGGTTATTATGAAATAGTATAAAATAGAGGAAGGCACTGGAATGATGAAAAATAAGGGAAAACGTATTCTGCTATTGAATCAGCGTTTCCCTGATGAAAAAATCTAAGTTGTACGCAATAAAGAAAGGTTCAAGCGATGAAAGGTATTATTTTAGCAGGTGGCAGCGGCACCCGTCTCTATCCGCTGACTATGGTCACATCGAAGCAGCTGCTTCCGATTTATGACAAACCGATGATCTTCTATCCCCTCTCTACCCTCATGCTGGCGGGGATCAAGGATATTCTCATCATCTCTACCCCGAAGGATCTGCCAAACTTCGAGCGGCTTTTAGGTGACGGCTCGCGCTATGGCATCCATCTCTCCTACAAGGTCCAGCCCTCTCCAGACGGTCTCGCGCAGGCCTTCATTCTGGGGGAAGAATTCATCGATGGCGAGCCCTGTGCCATGATACTGGGGGATAACATATTCTACGGCGCAGGCCTCACAAAGTACCTGAAAGAAGCGGCCTCCCGCACGGAAGGTGCCACGGTCTTTGGCTACTACGTCGATGATCCGGAGCGCTTCGGCGTCATTAACTTCGACGAAGAAGGCCGTGCCAAGTCCATCGAGGAGAAACCTGCCCATCCGAAGTCGAACTACGCTGTGACGGGTCTCTATTTCTATGACCAAAACGTCTGCGAATATGCGAAACAGGTGAAGCCCTCCGCGAGAGGCGAGCTTGAAATCACAGATCTCAATAAGATCTATCTCGAGAAAGAAAATTTGAATGTAGTCACCCTAGGTCGCGGCTACGCCTGGCTCGATACCGGCACGATGGACTCCCTCTACGAAGCCACTGAATTTGTCCGCTCCGTAGAAACCTGCGCCGGCATCCACATCTCCATGCCGGAAGAAATCGCCTACGTGAACGGCTGGATCGATAAGGCAGCTTTGGCAGAGAGCGCAAAGCAGTATGGCAAGAGCCCGTATGGACAGTATCTCCTGAAAGTCGTGGAGGGAAAGATAAGGATCGAGTAGGGAGGCTAAGTAGCTCCAACTCCTGCAAATTCTGGTACGTTAAGCGCATTGTATCAGCATGCTATGCAGCGCGCCTATAATTTCAAAAGGTTTTCTTGATAACCAGTTCATTATGCTGATTTAGTGATGCGTTGGAGGTTTTAGCTATGAATAAGGAAAGCCAGGATGCCATTCAATTATTCTCATTTAATGAAATTAATTTCGATGACACATTTTTTAATTCTCTCCGTGGGGACTATCCTGAATTCATGAATTGGGTTGCTCGCAAAAAGGATCAAGGAGAAAATGCTTATGTTTTGATTGGAGAATCTGGTCAGATCGATGGCTTTTTGTATCTTAAAGAAGAATACGACGTAAACTCCGATATAACACCATTGTTACCTGGTGAGAGACATATTAAAATTGGTACGTTTAAGGTAAATGCACATAATACTGTACTTGGGCAGCGCTTTTTGAGTTTGGCTTTTAGGAAAATGTTAGTTACTGAAAGTCGGTATATTTATGCAACAATGTTTGATAAGCAGAGTGGATTAAGAGATTTATTCTTGAAATTTGGCTTTGTTGAGTGGGGAAACAATAGACGAAATGAAATGGTGCTCTACAAAGACTGGAGCGAGATTGGAGATATTTACCATGATTTTCCCTTAGTTCATTGCCGTCAAAATCATAAGTACTTATTATCTATATATCCCGCGTATCATTTTCCTATGTTTCCTGATTCAAAATTATATACTGAACGAAATCAAGGGAGTAGAGATTTGCCGGTAACAAATACGATTGAAAAAATTTATATGTGCAAGATGGCAGGTGTGAGATCGCTTCAGGCGGGGGATATAGTGATTATATACAGAACGAGCAATTCTGCAGGCTGCGCCGAGTACAATAGCGTGGCAACGTCTATCTGTATAGTTGCTGAAATCAGACATATAGATAATTTTTCCAGTTTCGAGGAGTATTTTGAGTATTGTCAAAAAGGGTCGGTGTTTAGTCAAGAAGAGTTATCCGACTATTATCGATTAAAAAACTATCCTTATATCATCAAGATGCTTTATAATGCACCGTTTCAAAAACGTGTCATCCGAAAAGAGCTTATCAATCAAGCAGGATTAAGTAGAAATGCTTATTGGGGATGCCTACCCTTAACCGATGATCAGTTTTTTAAAATTATTAAACTGGGTAAAGTCAATGAAAGTATTATTATCAATTAAGCCAAGCTATGTTGATAAAATCAGAACTGGAAGAAAAAAATTCGAATTTCGGAAAATAATCTTCAAAAACGTGCCTGATTCTATCATTGTTTATGAAACTATGCCTGTAGGTAAAGTTGTTGGGGAGATTTTTTTTGATAGAATACTCAGGGATTCACCAAAAAAAATTTGGGAAGAGACGGAAGCATATGCAGGAATTAGCAAAAAGCGTTTTCATAAGTACTTTGGCTCAAAAAAAATTGCTTATGCTATAGAGATAGAAGACTATAGAGAATTTGAGGAACCATTGTCTATTGAGAACTATGCAGAAAAAGTAGGAATGGAGATAAAGAAAGCACCACAATCATTTTTTTACATTTTCGAGAACTCTTTGTGAGTATTTATAGAGGCTAGAGCTTAATATTGTTTGAAAGGAGTTTTTTATGATAGAGGATATGGACAATGTTGAAAGAATTGATTCTGAAGTAGAGGATGATTACTCGGACGATTCATTATTCAATATTTCATCTTGGGGGGCAGATTTGTCTTTTCGCGAACTTGTTGCAATGTACGATGATGAAGAATTGGTAAAACCGGAATTACAGAGAAAGTATGTATGGGATAAGGTTACTGCAAGTCGTTTTGTCGAGTCTATTTTACTTGGTTTACCTGTACCTAGCATTTTTTTAGCTCAAGCAGGCAGCCAAAAGCTTATAATAGATGGTTATCAGCGAATCATGACCGTATATGATTATATGAAAAAAGGCGTTTTTTCTGCTGATAAGAAGGCTTTTAAATTGTCAAATTCTGAAAAGATAAACAAGAGATGGAGAAATAAATCTTTTAATGAGTTATCAGTAGATGACAAGCGAAAAATAAAAAGTACCACGATTCATGCCATTATATTTGAACAAAAAAAGCCAGAAAATGATGATACTAGTTTGTACCAGATCTTTGAGCGGATCAATACAAGTGGTAGAACGCTTACCACGCAAGAAATCCGAAACTGTATTTATCAAGGCTCTTTTAATAAACTTTTATTTGAACTAAATGAGTATCCACATTGGCGTAAATTGTTTGGAACAATAGATGTTGACAATCGTATGCGAGATATGGAATATATATTACGTTTTTTGCGATGAAAGATGAGTGTGTCTTGCAAAGTAGTGTGAATCGGATATCACTAAAAAAAGCATTGAATTATTTCATGGGGGCACACAAAAATGACGGAAACGGTGAAATTGATTTATTTAGGAAAGAGTTCAAATCTAATATTGATTTGATCTATGAAAAACTAGGAGTGAATGCTTTTAGAAATTACGGTAATGGAAAATTTACCGTAAAATTTCATCCTGCAATTTATGATGCGTTAATGATTGCGTTTTATTTAAGGCAAAAAAGAAAAGGCTTCATTTCAGAGATTACTTCTGAACAGCACCAAGCTTTATTAGAAAACGACGACTTTAAAGTCGCGATTAGTAGCAGAACAACAGATATAAAGAATATACGGCAAAGGATACAACTAGTTGGTAGAATTTTATTTAAGGAAGATGCCTTATGAATTCTGAATTGCAAGCTATGCTGGTTGAGTGTGAAGAAGAACTTGAAGATATAGCTATGAGGATTAAGGGAACATCTCCTTTTGATAGAGGTAGAAAGTATTTGACCAATTATGCATTGATTAGAGCCTCAGGAACAGCTGAATATGTCTATAGAGCTATTATAGCAGATTATTTTGCAGCTTTGGGAAATGCTAAAATTGATAAATACTTAGACAAGGCAATTAGGCAGGGATCCATGAGTGCAACATACGAGAATATGAACCATCTTTTGGGGAAATTTGATGAGACATGGAAATCTGAGTTTTCACAATCTGTTAATCGGAATGAACATGGAGAACAAATAAAAGCTTCGGCTAAATCGCTCGTTCAGAATAGGCATGCATTTGCACATGGAAGACCCATTGCTGCAAGCTTTTCTGATATCAAATCTTATTATCAAGATATGATATTGCTGATAGAAATTTTTAATACTGTTGTAAAATAGTTTTTTGAATGTGAACAAAAAAGTAAGGCATACAACAATGATCGCAGAGTTTCAGCGTAGCCCCGAGGCTTTTTAGTGCACACTCTATAATGACCAGGTTGCTAAAAGTTGATATTGACGATCGGATCATTATATCATACGAGGGTAGACAATTGGCTAAAGAAGTAATCACTGTACATTTTTCTAATTGTATACTCTTCGGATATCGAGCTTGAGCTATTGCCGCGAAGAGAATTGCTTTAAGATTGCTTACTTTGAAAAATAGTGGATATATAGCTACAGCGTGAAAAAGGAGACTAAATATGAAATTTTTAGAGTTGAGTGAAATCCATCAGGTAACGATAGGTGTAGTAAAGAAAATTATTGATATCTGTAAGGATCAGAACATTAAATACTTTGTCATGTATGGAAGCCTGATTGGCGCAGTACGGCATAAAGGTTTTATTCCTTGGGATGATGACTTTGATATTATTATGCTAAGACCCGAGTATGAACGCTTCATGAATTATTGTTATACTCATAAGGAAGAACTTAAGCCGTACCAACTTATAAATCGGTATACTAATGAGAATTATCCGTTTAACATATCTAGGTTTTGCGATTGTCGTTATGAAATGATTCGTGATGATGGAGAAGAAAATGCAGGTATGGGTATTTTTGTAGATATCTATCCCTTTGATGGCCTTGGAAATAATCCGATGAGTATGATGGATAAATTTATATCAAAAAAGTTTTTCTTAATAACTTGCCTAAACTATGCGACAATCCAGAAGTTAAATACTAAAAATGATGGAGTCCTAAAGAGTGCATGCAAGAGGCTTATCTGGGGAATATGTCATGCGATAGGTAAGAAAAGGTGGCTGAGATTATTAGTAAAATTCAGGAATACATACGATATTAACGAAAGTAAATATGTGGGATGTGTTGTGTGGGATCAGGGATTATTTATTTTTGAAAAAGACTGGTTTAGCAACCCAATTATGATGGAATTTGAAGGAATGAAAGTGGCTGTACCTGATAAATACCATGAAATACTAAGTATAGTTTACGGAAATTACATGGAGTTACCTACTCCTGATAAACGTATTCCATCGCATGAGTATAAAATTATAAAGCTTTGAATGGTATTTGTTTGTACATAATCAAGGTGAGTGGTATCTTATGAAAAGCGTTAAAGAGGTTGTGAGGCAGCGTTTAAAAAAAGGAGAAGTTACTTATGTTGTATTTCGATATTTGTATAGAATGGTACATGATTTTTGGGATTTGACTAAAGGCTGTTTCACCTATGTTTACCTAAGGCATAAAGTGATGCCAATAATGAAGTCTACTAATTCATCTCTTCCACCGGTTATGGATGATGTGAATGTGATTTGGGTGTGCTGGCTGCAAGGAATCGAACAGGCTCCTGATATTGTGAAAAAATGTTATAAGCGACTGACTGCTTTAGAAAACCATAGAATTATAGTAATTACAAATGATAATTTTGAGGATTATGTAAATATACCGGAATACATTTTAGACAAATACAACAAAGGGATTATTTCACCGACACATTTTTCAGATATATTGAGAGCGACATTACTATATCAACATGGAGGTCTTTGGCTGGATGCAACTATTTATTTAACAAGCGCCATTCCTCCAGATATATGGGCAGAGAAACTTTTTGCTTTTAGGTGGGATAATTCGCTGGTGCCTTGGGATTCCTTTTCGAACCATTTTTTGCGAGCACATGCGGGAGATATTGTTCTTGGAAGTGTTTTAAAAGGGTTATGGGAATATTGGGAAAAAAACACGGAAGTGAGGAACTATTTTTTATTTCATTATCTGTTTTATTTTGCTATACATCTTGATGAAAAATCCAGAGCAATAGCACATGATATGCTTACAATGTATTCAGAAGAAAATCATATTCTTCAATCAATGCTTTTTGATGATTATAATAGTAAGACGTGGAAGTGGATTGAAAGGATTTCATTCATGCAAAAACTTACTTACAAATTTTCCGAACAAAAGATTAAGGGAAAAACATATTATATGCACATTATGTCACAACAGAATAAATAGAATAACAACAGGGAGGGATTTTATTATGGATTATAACCTTATTACTGAACTTGATGAAGCGGGGGATCGTTGCGGGAGCAAAGCAAGAGAAGATATCGATGTTGCGCTTCGTCATTACTTTGGAGAGCCATATTACGTATATAGAAGGAAAAAATTTACTTCATTTTATGATAAGGTGAAGTATGTTCTTGATAATTGTGTGGGCTTCGCAAGACTTTTTAACTGTCATGGAAAGAATATTATTATGCAGTATCCCTATTGCACTAATAGAATACTTGAAAAACTTTTAGTACGTTTGTCGAAACACAACAAGATTACGCTTATAGTTCATGATATAGATTCGATAAGAGGATTAAATGGGAGAGTTTTTTCGAAGGAAATTGCGTATTTTAATACATGTCAGAATCTTGTTTTACATAATGAAAGTATGATCAAATATTTAGTTAAAAATGGTCTTAAAACTAAAACAATTAATTTGGAGATATTTGATTATTTTTTAAAAGAGCGACCTAATAAACATTATTCGCCCGTTCCTCAAATTGCTTTCGCTGGTAATTTGTCTAAAAGTGTTTTTCTTCAAGATAAGGAGTTAGAAAAGGTTAACGCAAAATTCATACTTTTTGGATCCGGTTATTCTCGGGAACTTTTTAAGGCCAATAATATCGATTTTAAGGGAATCTATACAGAGGAGGAAATTCCCTATAAACTTGAGGGAGGGTTTGGTCTTGTTTGGGATGGTAATTCTATAGATACGTGCTCAGGTGATATTGGGGAATATACCAAATATAACAATCCTTACAAACTATCCTTGTATATTGCGGCTGGGTTACCTGTCATTGCTTGGAAGAAAGCTGCTATAGCTAAACTGATAGAAAAATACAATATTGGTTTTACTGTTGAAAGTTTGCAAGATATTAACACTTATTTGCATATATTATCACCTGAAAAATATAATTGCTATCTAAAAAATATAAAAACAATGCAATTACAGGTGTGTACAGGAACTTATATCAATAAGGCTATTTCAAAACTAGTAGAGCAGAATGATTAAATTTGCTATAATGGGCTTGTTGTCAAGGCCGCGTTTTGAAACCTTAAGCGTGTTTCATAGCATGTTAATGAAATGTGCTTAACGTGGACGAAATTGGAGAGATCGTGGCAGCTTGGTATTTCTCACACCTCTGAGAATAAATCAAGGCGTTTTTCTCTGATTCGTTTTCAGCGGTGTGAGATCATCTACGCCTTCAGCTCCTTGCTCACGTAGTAAACATCTCATAGTAAACGGAGTCAAGTCCATATTAGTGTGTAAATTAATTTTCTCTCAAAATCCTATTATCACACAACATAAAAAATAAACATTGAAATGCGACTCAAGTGTCTGCCAGATGGCTGATTTACACCTGCCCGGCTGACAACTAACTTATTCTGCTTATGATGCCTGCATCTGTTGCTGCTCTACAGCTACTTGCTACAATTTGACGAGGAATTCAGGGCCCAGTATTTCCTGAAGCGTTTTAGGGCTAAAAATAGCTCTACGCTGTGTATGGTTTTCATCTAATTCAAGCAGAACGCTTCCAATTCATCGAACGAGCGAATCTTCATCAGGGAATAAGCCAATGACATTAGAGCGACGTTTAAACTCTCTCTAGAGCCGTTCTATGTGGCTGGATGGTTCTGCGAAGCCCTTGTGGAAGGATCATGACCGTTATAGAACTCTTATTAATAAGTGCTAAAAATTCTTCTTGATTCATTGTAGTATTAGGCTATTACATGAACTATTTAAGAATAAGCGAGCTTTGGCAGAAGTATCCGGGGGCTCATTGGAGATTATAAATCATAAATTGGAGAATTATTATGAATGAAGAATGCGTTGATAAATTCACTCATCTTACCGATAAGACTTTATCTGAATTCGAGCAAAAAAAAACACAGCGTGCTATTATCTTGGCTGCGGGAATTGGAATGCGAATGGTGCCCATCAATGCCGAAAGGCCTAAAGGGCTTATAGAAATTAATGGGGAACCGTTGATTGAGCGTATTATAAAGCAACTTCATGAAGTGGGGATTGAAGAAATCTACATAGTCGTAGGATTTATGAAGGAAAAATATGACTATTTGATTTGCAAATATGGTGTTCATCTGATTGTAAATAAAGACTATGCGGAAAAAAATAATTTATACTCAGTTAACTTAGCAAAACAATATCTTAGGGATGCATATATTATTCCTTGCGATATCTGGTGTGATAAAAATCCATTTCGACGGCATGAATTGTATTCGTGGTACATGGTAAGCGATCTTGTGAATAATGAGAGCAATGTCCGCGTTAATCGGGAAATGAAATTGGAAGTGATACCGCCCAAAACTGGCGGTAATGCGATGATTGGCATCTGCTATTTGCTGAAAGAAGATGCAGATATAGTTGCTGAGCGAATAGAAGCTCTTTGCAATAATCCACAAAATAGCAGATTGTTTTGGGAAGAAGCTCTTTACTATAGAGGTCGAATGATTGTTAGCGCTCGTGTTGTTCGTGGTAGCGAGGTTGTGGAGATCAATACTTATGAGCAGCTTAGAGAACTTGATTGTAATTCCAATCAATTGAAAACGGATGCAATTCAAACAATTTGCAGCGTTTTTAAAGTAAAACCTAAAGAAGTTACGAATATAAGTGTTTTGAAAAAAGGTATGACGAATCGTTCTTTTGTCTTTTCTTGTAAAGGGAAAAAATATATTATGCGTATCCCAGGTGAAGGGACGGATCAGCTTATTAATCGAGAACAAGAAGCAGACGTATATCAAGCAATTGATGGAAGACGGATTTGTGATGATGTTGTGTACATCAATCCAAACAATGGCTATAAGATAACGGAATTTTGGAAGAATGCCAAGGTATGCGATCCATTGAATTATGAAGATGTTAGAAAGTGTATGAAACGATTACGGCATTTTCATGAATTGAGATTAAAAGTAGCGCATGATTTCGATATTTTTGGACAGATAGAATTCTATGAAACATTGCGGAATGGAGCTCCTTCTATATACAAGGATTATGAAAAAACAAAAAAGAAAATTTTATCTTTACGGCATTATATTGATTCGCATGTCACGGAAAAAGTTTTGACACATATTGATGCAGTACCGGATAATTTTTTGTTTATTAATAAAAATGGAATGGAAGAAATTCGTCTTATTGATTGGGAGTATGCAGGAATGCAGGATCCTCATGTGGATGTGGCAATGTTCTGTATTTACGCCCTTTACAATAAGTATCAGGTGGATCAACTAATTTCGGCTTATTTTACAGAGGGATGTAATGATGCGATCCGAATCAAAATTTATTGCTATATCGCAGTGTGCGGTTTGTTGTGGAGCAATTGGTGCGAATATAAGCGAAATCTAGGTGTAGAGTTTGGTGAGTATTCGCGTCGACAGTATAGCTATGCAAAAGAATACTATCGGATTGTTCAAAAAAATATAAATTAAGGTTGGGAAAATAAAATGCACAGGGTTGAAAGAGCAATTATCATGGCTGCGGGGTTAGGGAATCGACTGCGTCCAATAACGCTGACAACGCCGAAACCGTTGGTCAAGGTGAAAGGCATTCGTATGATTGATACTGCGATTGAAGGCTTGCATAGTAATGGCATATATGAGATTTATATAGTGGTTGGCTATTTAAAAGAAAAATTTGCAGAATTGGAGAAAATGTATTATGGGGTTAAACTAATTGAAAATCCATATTATGATATTTGTAATAATATTTCTTCGCTCTATGTAGCAAGAAATTATATTGAAAATGCTATTATTCTTGATGGAGATCAGATTATTTGTAATCCACAGATCCTTGCACCCGAATTTGAACGTTCTGGTTATAATAGCATTTGGACAGAGGAAGAGACGAATGAGTGGTTACAAACAGTTGAGAATGGGATAGTAACGTCCTGTAGCAGAAAAGGTGGGAACAAAGGGTGGCAGCTTTATGGTATTTCCCGCTGGACGGCGGAGGATGGGAGAAAATTAAAGCACCATCTGGAAATTGAATTCGAATATAAGAAGAATTGGCAAATCTATTGGGATGACGTTGTAATGTTTTGCTATCCTACGGAGTATCAATTAGGAATCCATCCTATGAATAAGGGCGATGTTATAGAGGTGGATAATTTTTCCGAGTTGATTGCATTGGATGACAGTTATAAGAAATATTTGGAATAAAGGAATAAAAAATGCATATACAAAGAGAACAGGGGAAAATTGACTGGATGATAACATCGGTACCACTGGTGATAGTAATCACATTATGTGTTCTTTTTTTTGTTGTACCGGAACAGTCAAATGAGGTTTTGCGCCAGATTCGCTGCTTTTTGGGGGATACATTTGGAGAATATTACCTTATAATTGGGCTAGGCATTTTTATTCTATCTCTTTATATTGGTGGTTCTAATTATGGTAATATTGTTTTGGGGGAGCCTGGAGAAAAGCCCAAATATTCTTTTTTTGCATGGGGATCGATGATGTTCACCTGTGGTCTTGCAGCAGATATTCTGTTTTATTCTTTTTCGGAGTGGGTGATGTATGCAATTGATCCCCATCTGGCTGAAATGGGGAGCGTTCAGGACTGGGCTGGCGTATACCCGCTATTTCACTGGAGCTTTATTCCTTGGGGGTTTTATCTGGTGCTGGCTGTTGCATTTGGCTTTATGCTCCATGTAAGGAAAAAAAATCGGCAGAAATATTCCGAAGCCTGCCGTCCTATTTTGGGTAAATATACAGATGGTTTGATTGGCCGTTTTATTGATTTGTTGGCTGTATTTGCGCTGTTGGCTGGTACCGCTACGACATTCAGTGTTGCTACTCCACTAATGGCAACGATTATTGGAGATTTTTTTGGTGTTTCAATCAATCGTACTGTTATTGATATAATTATTCTTCTGATTACTTGTGCAGTTTATACTGGCTCTCTGTTACATGGATTCACGGGAATTAGTAAATTGGCAAATATTTGCATCTATATGTTCTATGGCTTAATAGTATTTATATTGTTGTTTGGTGGAGAAACTCGGTACATTAGTGAAACTGGTTTTTCTTCATTTGGACGAATGATTCAGAACTTTATTGTGCTATCTACTTTTACTGATCCGCTTCGCACATCAAGTTTTCCTCAGAATTGGACGATTTATTATTGGGCGTATTGGATGGTGTGGTGTGTAGCAGCGCCATTCTTCATTGGAAGTATTTCTCAAGGAAGAACGATACGTCAGACAATTTTTGGGGGGTATTTATTCGGCGTAGGATCTACATTGATTAGTTTTATTGTACTCGGCAATTATTCTATGGGAATGCAGATGACTGGGAAAGCAGATTTTATTGCTCAGTATCTGGCGAATGGAGATCTTTATGAAATGATTGTAGGTATTATTAGGACGCTGCCATATGCACCAATTGTTATGGTCGTTGTATTGCTGACAATGATTGCGTTCTATGCGACCTCTTTTGATTCCATCGCATTGACTGCGTCCTGCTATAGTTACTACAGGCTAGATGAAGGAAAGCAACCTAATAAGGGGATTCAGTTGATGTGGTGTATTTTACTGATTCTGCTTCCAATTGCATTGCTTTTTTCAGAAAGCTCCATGGCGAATCTGCAGTCCGTTAGTATTGTGGCTGCATTTCCCATTGGCGTAGTTATTGTCATGATTGCGGTGAGCTTTATGAAAGATGCTAAAAAGTATATGGAAAACGATAATGGATTCCGAGGTGCAGGGAAACGTTGATTTAATATTGATGCCTATAGATTCTCCGCCCCCGCTTTTTAGGTGTGAATCGCTGACATAATTGAATCAAATAGAAGATCATCATGTCAAAGAAAAGCACACCGCAGAAGAGAGCCCTGCGAGGAAGGCTTATCTATTTTCTATTATTGATACAAGGTACTCGATGATTTTCTGGTGTTATACGTTTATTATTCAGCGTTCGGAAAAAGATAAATTATTTGTTCAGCTTTTAGGAGACGTAAATCAAAATATCCTGCATTGATTAACCAATTGCATTTATCTAGAATAGATCGCTATGTGGCAGGAAATCCGGCGAAACGTGCGCCTGCTATCAGGAAGGTGAGAAAGACGTGGTGGTTTAAGGCTTTGCGACAGCTGAAGCATCTTGTGGCTTCGGGGAACCGTTGATTTTGAAATATATCGGTAGGGAAGATGGTTTTTCGATATCAGACTTTAGACGCCTGATGTCAGATGTCTGCCATTAGGCGTCAGACGTCGTGCGTTAGAAGTCTAAAGTCTCTCCGCTTCATTCTCCCAATATCTTTCCTAAAAGGAGATTACATATGAATCATTACGATTATCTAATTGTCGGTGCCGGACTTTTCGGTGCTGTATTCGCGCATGAAGCAGTGAAAGCTGGGAAAAGCGTTCTCGTTATCGAGAAACGGGATCATATCGCCGGCAACGTTTACACAGAAGACATGGAAGGGATCCATGTACACAAGTATGGAGCGCACATCTTTCATACAAATCTGAAGCATGTCTGGGACTATGTGCAGCAGTTTGCCACATTCAACCGCTTCACGAATTCACCGGTAGCCAACTATCATGGCGAACTCTATTCCCTGCCCTTTAATATGTACACCTTCAATAAAATGTGGGGTGTCGTGACGCCGGAGGAGGCGGCGGCCAAGATCGAGGAAGAGAGACGGGCGGCTGGCATCACAGAGCCGAAGAATCTGGAAGAACAGGCGATTTCCTTGGTCGGGACGGACATCTATGAAAAGCTCATCAAGGGTTATACGGAAAAGCAGTGGGGACGTCCCTGCAGCGAGCTTCCTGCTTTCATTATCAAGCGGCTCCCGGTGCGTCTGACTTTTGATAATAATTACTTCAACGCACTCTATCAGGGGATCCCTGTCGGAGGCTATACGAAGATGGTGGGAAATATGCTTCGCGGCGTCGAGGTGAAGCTCGGTGTCGACTATCTGGCAGACAGGGAGAAGTGGAATAGCATGGCGGAGCATGTCATCTACACTGGTCCGATCGATGCCTATTTCCACTACGACCTTGGAACACTGGAATATCGCAGTGTGCGCTTCGAGACAGAAGTCTTGGATCAACCGAATTTCCAGGGAAATGCAGCAGTGAACTACACGGATCGAGAGACGCCATGGACGAGGATCATCGAGCATAAGTGGTTTGAATTCGGTAAAGACAGTAAAGGAAATGATCTGCCGAAGACCGTCATCAGCCGAGAATACTCTTCGGAATGGAAAGTGGGCGATGAGCCGTACTATCCGGTCAATGATGAGAAGAATGGCGCGCTTTATCAGAAATATAAGCAGCTGGCAAAAAAGGAGACGAAGGTCATTTTCGGTGGACGCCTTGGCGAGTATAAGTATTATGATATGGATGCGGTGATCGATTCGGCGCTGAAGTGTGCGGGTGAGAGACTAAGAGACTAAGAGACGTTAGATATTAGAAGTCAGAGGTCAAACATCAGATATCGGAAGTCAGAAGTCTGAATCTCCAAGTCTCAAGGTTTCATAAATTTTATTATCTGTGTGGTATCTATGAAAAAGTGGCGTGGTATGGATCATATAATGCAAAATTTGGATAAGATCGAGCGGTGGCTGTTGTATGCAATGGTCGTGACGATCCCGGTGAATGGACTTCCCAAGGCGTATCCGATCCCGGATTTTATGAAGAATGTGCCGTACTTCTTTTTGATCTTGCTGGTGGTACTGGCGGTGGTGCATTATATGCATAGACGGGAAGACTTCGGTAACTGGTCAAGAGGCGTGAAGTGGTATTTGGCGCTCTGTATCCTGTGGCCGTTCCTTTGTACGATCATCGGTGCCGTGCAGTTTCCCTACTGGGATGAGAAGGCAAATGAGTTTCTGCGGGATACAACGATGGTCAAGGTGATCGCGCATGTCTATCCGGCGATCATGACGAATGAAACGTTGCTGCATTTGAAGTACGGCGTGTCGATGCTGATCGGTACAGTGAGGAGTCTGCTTCTGCCGCTTTTGGGGATCCCTTTCGCGCTATATGTGATGTTTCATGGGAAGACGAAGGAGTATATCCTGGATACCATGAGCCGAGCTGCCGTACTGGCCGCTTCGATGCTCTGCCTGTATTCTCTGATAGAGATCCCGTGGTTGCTGACGGGGAATGAATTTTGTGAGGAAATATTGAAGTGGATCAATGTGCATTTGTATGATATAAAGACTAAACACGAATGGTGGCCGCCTTTGCTGTGGAATGGACAGCTTCGCAGTTTTACAATGGAGCCGTCATTCTTTGCTATTGTTTCCATTTTTATTGTTCCATTTTTATGGTATAGAGCTTTTGGTTTAAGGGAAAAGAAAATCATAGGGCTCCTTATATTATTTACCTATATGATTTTCATGACAAAAGCACGGACTGCGCAAGCAACTTATTTTGGGGAACTGATACTGCTTGCTATTTTCTCGGCATGGGGACGGTATCAAGATTGGATTGGTTCTTTGCTAAAAATTTTTGCAGTTACGGTTATTACTTTGAGCGTATATTTATCTGCTCTTCTAGCTATTTCGCATATGAGAGAAAAGGTTGCCTCTGATATGACAATGGCAACAGAATTTGAAAAATATGTTAGCGAAGATGTTTTGTCAGTAGCTTCTGTATCAAAACGGTCGAATTTGGCACGTATTGGTAATACGGTGGCTGTTTTTCATATAGGGGTGGAGCATCCAGTTTTTGGGATAGGTACGGGATTTGAAAGTCCTTATATCGCAGATCATATTCCGGCATTTGCGCAGGATGATCAGGAGATATGTCATTGGCTGGTCATGCTAAGGGATGAAGGATTCTTGAATAGTTCTGTCCCAACGTTTAATATGTTTGGTACAATGCTAATGCAGTATGGCATCTGTGGCTTGTTATTGTTCTTGATGCCTTTATTCTTTATAAGCAAAATAATTTTGCGTGAAATCCCCAAAATGCTGGGACACTACGGTTTTGTCTGTGTATTGGTTTCCCTGGGGGGCTCAATCGCTTGTCTGCTGAGTAATTATTTCTTCTATACCTATCCCCTCGCCTTAGGCACAACACTTCTTCTCTGCTTCCAAAGAGACACTAGAGAAAAGCCGGCGAGCGATAGAGGTTAGGAAATGGGGCTCCGATATCAGATGCCAGACATCAGATCTCTGAAATTTGAAGTCCGATGTCTAGAAGCTAATGTCTCTCCGTCTCCAAGTCTGCCAATCGAACGTTTCAAATTACTACATCCAAGAGGATATCTTGAAAAATACTCGTTTACTTGAAAATATATTCTCCATGGTGACGCTTCGTGCCATGGAATATATTCTGTCATTTATTTTGGTCCCCTACCTGCTCCGCGTGCTGGGGCCGGCGCAGTATGGAGCGATCGCTTTTATGCAGGGGATCATCGGCTATTTCAGTCTCTGCATCAACTACGGCTTCCCGCTGATCGCGCCGCGAGATATCGCGCAGGCGAAGGAATCGGATATTCCGCGGCTATTCTCTGCTTATTTCTGGGCGATGGTTCTCTTGTGGCTGCTGGTGTCGGTCGTTTTCTTTGCCGGATACCAGCTTCTCTTGCTGGTGTATCCGGTGACGCTGGATCTGCCGCTATTCTTTGCGGTCTATACATCTGTGATCGGTCTGGTGATATTCCCCATCTGGTACTTTCAAGGCATCCAGCAGATGCGCTATATCACGATTCTTAATTTGTCCGGGCGTATGGTCACAATGCTGCTGCTGTTTCTCTTGGTAAGGTCGCCGGACGACTATGTGATGGCGGCTTTTCTGATGTCTTGTACGCCGCTTTTTGCGGGTATCCTTTCCTGGAAAGTGATCCGTGATATCTGTCCTGGCATTCTGTTAAAGCCCGTATGGAAGGATATGCAGGCAACGTATAGAGAAGGCTGGCAGATTTTTGTTTCCTCGCTGGCGGTGAACTTGTATACAACGAGCGATATAGTAATTCTCGGTGTTTTAACGAATGATACGATCGTAGGCTATTACAGTGGGGCTGATAAGCTGATTGGCTGTATCAAGCAGGCTGTCAGTGCAGTGAATGCTGCGGTGTATCCCTATATCAGCAAAGTCATGCAGGAGTCTATCGAGCGGGGGCTTCATTTTCTGAAAAAGCAGCTGATGGTCTATACCGTTTTAGGAGTGCTGGGCGGAGCCGTGCTCTATCTGCTTTGTCCCTGGGGCATCCCGTGGCTTCTGGGGGAAAAGTATATCCCTTCGGTCGGACCGCTCCAGGTCATGGCTTTCGTGCCGTTGGTGGTGGCGATGAGTAATGTCATGGGGTATGAGACGATGCTTCCTTTGGGAATGGAAAAGATCTACAGCAAGGTATTGATCACAGCCTCTATTTTTAATCTGATCATCATCTGTCCGCTGATTTCATGGAAAGGTGCGGAAGGTACAGCCTTGGCGATGCTTTGTACGGAGACGATGGTGACGGTCATCATGGCAGTGGTCTTATGGAAGAAGAGGATACTCCTCCGTTAAGGACCGCTGCTGAGGTGGTAAGAAAAGCTGATCCACTTGAGAATGATTTCATTTTGGGAGGAGAGAACCATGTATAAAATTCGTAAGGCTGTGATTCCGGCCGCAGGCTTTGGTACGCGTTTCCTGCCGGAGACAAAGGCTATGCCTAAAGAAATGCTTCCTATCGTTGATAAGCCGACGATCCAGTACATTGTTGAAGAAATCCTGGCAAGTGGGATCGAGGAGATACTGATCATTTCTGGCCATGCAAAGCGAGCAATCGAGGACCACTTTGATTCATCCCCTGAGCTGGAGTCGCACTTGGAGGAACATGGGAAGGAGGCTTTGCTGGAAGAGATCCGGAAGATTTCTGGTATCAAGGTACACTATGTGCGCCAGCCGTATATGCGTGGCCTGGGGGATGCGATCCTGTGTGCCAAGGATTTTGTTGATGATGAGCCGTTTGGCGTCATTTTAGGGGATGATGTCGTGTATAACGGGAAAGGAGAGCCGGCACTGCATCAGTTGATTCGGCAGTATGAGAAGACGGGGACAACGATCGTCGGCTGTCAGATGGTTGCGGAGGAGCAGGTGTCTTCTTATGGTATCATCGATGGGAAACCAGAGATGGATCCTGATCTGATGAAGGTATCGGATATGATCGAGAAGCCGTCTGTCGCCAAAGCGCCCAGTCGGTTTGCTGCTTTGGGAAGGTATGTGATCACTCCGGATATTTTTTCCATTTTGGAAGAGACAAAACCTGGGAAGGGCGGAGAAATCCAGCTGACGGATGCGCTTCGCGTACTAGCGCGAAATGGGAAAGTATATGCATATAATTTCAAGGGGCAGCGGTATGATACGGGAAATAAGCTCGGATATCTCAAGGCTGTCGTGGAATTTGCTCTGCGCCGTGAGGATCTGGGAGCTGATTTCCGTGCATATCTGAAAGAGATCGTCGGAGAGATGTAAGAGGCTTTGGAGACTAGGAGACGTTAGATATTAAGACATCAGGTGGTAGGCTACAAGGTGGAAGGTGTCAGATTTCAGCTGCGGTGTATTTTATAGAATAAAAAGAGCTTGCGCGAGGGAAGAGAGACAGAGTATGCTTTTGACAGACAGACAGACAGACAGACAGACAGACAGACAGACAGACAGACAGAACGTATTGACTGGATTGATATTGCGAAGGGGATCGCTATCATTCTGGTGATTGTTGGTCATACCGTGGAGTCTGGCGGACTTACACGTAATTTCATTTTTTCTTTTCATATGCCATTATTTTTCATGTTGTCTGGATACACGACTCGTCTGGCGAAGGATCTGATGGAGTGCAGGAAGCATTTGCGTAAGAATGCGCTTCATTTGATTGGCCCATGTCTGTGCATAGGTGTCTTATCGATCCTTGCACAGTGGCTGAAAGGCGGAAATCTTTCACTTGATGCGTTTTGGCAGATCACTCGTACTACGGCGGACGCGTATTATTGGGTTTCCGGTGTTTCTTTACCGAAGCATCCGGCGGCAGGTGCTGTCTGGTTTCTTTTTTCTTTATTTTGGGCGAAAACATGCATGGATGCCATCTCGCTTTGTTTTTCGAAAAAAGAAGTGGCATTATCTTTTTGGTTATTGGCATGCTGGGGCTTTTATTGGGCTGGCGAGGAAAATGGCTGCCACAAAATGCAGATGTCACGATGGTGGCAGTCCTCTTCGTCTATTTGGGAATGGTTTGGAAAGAGCATGCAGAAGTTTTTGATAGATATGAGCTGGGCATTTTTTTAGCGGTTTCTTGTATATGGTTATATTGTCTGCGTCTTGGTATTTATATCGAAATGGCAGGGAGAAGCTACCCTTATTTGTCTGTCAGCGTACTTGAGGCTGTATGTGGTACTTTTGCTATCTGTAGTCTGTGCAAGGCATTGGAAGAAAATAAACAGATTAAGGATTTGATGGTATTTATTGGAAGGCATACGCTGCTGATTTTTTCAATGCACTGTTTAGACTGGATAGCCGTGGACGCTTGGATGAATCATCGGATGTGGATCCGAAATGTAGTGCGTACGGGTATGGTACTTGGCTGTTCGCTTTTATTTTATGAAATAAAAAATGCAGCCTGCCATGTGTTTGAAAGGCATGCAAAAAACTGAGGAGAAATATAAATATGACTATCATCGTAACCGGCGGAGCCGGATTTATTGGATCGAATTTTATTTTTCATATGCTGAAAGAGCATCCGGAAGACCGCATCATCTGTCTGGATAAGCTGACGTATGCGGGGAATCTGTCGACGCTGAAGGGCGTGATGGATCTTCCGAATTTCCGCTTCGTGAAGATGGATATCTGCGACAGGGAAGCGGTTTATGGGCTCTTTGAAGAGGAGCATCCGGATGTGGTTGTGAATTTCGCGGCGGAGTCGCATGTGGATCGCTCGATCGCAAATCCGGAGATTTTTCTCGAGACGAATATCATCGGTACAGCAGTCCTGATGGATGCGTGCCGGAAGTATGGCATCGAGCGGTATCATCAGGTGTCGACGGATGAGGTGTATGGGGATCTGCCGCTGGACAGGCCGGATCTCTTCTTCACGGAGAAGACGCCGCTCCATACGAGCTCGCCGTACAGCAGCTCGAAGGCAAGCGCGGACCTTCTGGTGGGGGCGTATCACCGGACGTATGGGCTGCCGGTGACGATCTCCCGCTGCAGCAATAACTACGGACCGTATCAGTTTCCCGAGAAGCTGATCCCGCTTATGATCGCGAATGCACTCGCGGATAAGCCGCTTCCGGTCTATGGAGATGGAAAGAATGTGCGTGACTGGCTGTATGTAGAGGATCACTGCAAGGCCATCGATCTCATTCTGCAGCATGGCCGTGCGGGTGAGGTGTATAATATCGGCGGTCACAATGAGATGGGAAATATCGATATCGTGAAGCTCATCTGCAAAGCGCTGGGAAAACCGGAGAGCCTCATCACGTATGTACAGGACCGCAAAGGCCATGACCGCCGCTATGCCATCGATCCGGCGAAGATCCACGGGGAGCTGGGCTGGCTGCCGGAGACAAAATTCGCAGACGGTATCAAAAAGACGATCGAGTGGTATCTGACACATAAGGACTGGTGGGAAGAGATCGTGAGCGGCGAGTACCAGACGTATTATGAAAAAATGTATGGCGGAAAAATGTGATAGAGAAGTCGTAAGGTGTAATTCTTTTTTAGGGGCGCCTCAGATTGCTGGGACTAGCGGCTGACGCGTCTCCCTTTGGAGAAGGGGATGCCCGCAGGGCAGAGGATAGACTGCCACGCAGAGGCAGAATCCGGTAGAACTGTAAGCGGTACATGTTGAATGGGCGGTGAAACGTTTCGAACAGAAGGTGTGCATACCGCTGCTGTAAGTTGTGCCCCTGCGGGGCACTCTATCCTACGTCTTTGGCGCGGCCCTTCTTCAAGGGCCTACGTGGTTGGTGCGGTCTAATATGGGTTTTCAATTCGCTATGAGGATTCCTTCAACGCCGATGAGGCGCTCCTTTTCTAAGGGGTTACTCCGTTGTCATGGCATTACTAATGTTTGATTGCTGGAATATGGTCAGTGTAAGAAATAGAGGTTAGTATGAAGGTATTAGTTACAGGTGTGACAGGGCAGCTTGGCTATGATGTCGCAGCCGAGCTTGCGCGCCGTGGTCGTGGTATCGAACATAGCGGTGTCGGCTCGAAGGATATGGATCTGACGGATGCGAAGCAGGTGGAGGAGGTCGTCCACGCCTATCATCCGGATGTGATCGTCCACTGCGCGGCATATACCGCGGTGGATAAGGCGGAAGACGAGTCAGATGTATGTATGGCGGTCAATGCGGATGGGACACTGGCTATTGCGAAAGCAGCGAAAGACATAGATGCGAAGATGGTGTACATCAGCACGGACTATGTGTTCGGCGGGGAAGGAAATCTGCCCTTCGAGGTAGATGCGGAAAAATTTCCGGTCAATATCTATGGGATGACAAAGCTCTTCGGCGAACAGGCGGTGCAGATGCTTCTTCGGAAGTATTTCATCATCCGCATTTCCTGGGTCTTCGGCAAGAATGGGAATAATTTCATCAAGACGATGCTGAGGCTTGGCAAGGAACGGAAGAAACTGAATGTGGTCGCTGACCAGTGGGGCTCTCCGACCTACACGGCGGATCTTGCGCTACTCATCTGTGATATGATCGAGACGGAAAAGTATGGCGTCTATCACGCGACGAATGAAGGCGTCACCTGCTGGGCTGATTTTGCGGCGGTGATTTTCAAGGAAGCGGAAATTTCCTGTGAGGTGCATCCGATCCCGACAGAAGCCTATCCGACCAGAGCCCAGCGGCCGAAAAACAGCCGCCTTAGCAAGAAGAGTCTGGATGCGGCAGGTTTTCATCGCCTGCCGGACTGGCGAGATGCGCTGAAAAGATACCTGATGGAGATCGGCGAGAAATAAAAAGGCGGGCTGTTGGCAGCAATAGTCAGCAGCTCTTTTTGATAGGGAGTCAATGAAAGGACAAGAATACGATGGGTCAGATCAAAGTCACAAAAAATGTGGGAGGCATCGAAGGCCTCTGCATCATAGAGCCGGCTGTTCATGGGGATGCGCGTGGCTATTTCATGGAGACCTATAACCAGAAAGATATGGAAGAGGCTGGATTTCACATCCAGTTCGTTCAGGATAACCAGAGCATGAGCACGAAAGGTGTGCTGCGTGGGCTGCATTTTCAGAAGCATTATCCGCAGTGCAAGCTCGTGCGTGCGGTCAAAGGAAGGGTCTTCGATGTAGCCGTCGACCTTCGTGCGGATTCTGTCACCTATGGGAAATGGTATGGCGTCGAGCTGACAGAAGAAAATAAGAAGCAGTTCC
Source organism: Dialister sp. i34-0019-2H8 (assembly GCF_042846925.1). Lineage (NCBI taxonomy): Bacteria > Bacillati > Bacillota > Negativicutes > Veillonellales > Veillonellaceae > Dialister > Dialister sp. i34-0019-2H8. The sequence continues at coordinate 1,898,958 of NZ_BAABYQ010000001.1, read as the reverse complement.
TCATCCCGGAGGGCTTCGCCCACGGTTTTCTGGTACTGTCGGATGTAGCAGAATTCTGCTATAAGGTGAATGATTTCTGGCATCCGAATGATGAGGGCGGCATGGCGTGGAATGATCCGGATATTGGGATCGAGTGGCCAGAGCTCAAGGGTGGGTACCATGGCTCTCCTGCGGCAGAAGGCTATACTATGGCCGATGGCACGCCTCTTACTCTGTCAGATAAGGATCAGAAGTGGCTGGGGCTGAAAGAGACGTTTAAGTTTTGAGATGTTGAGACTAAGAGACGGTAGACATCAGATAGCAGGACGGTCTTTTGCATGGTTGTGATAAAAACCGGTTATTTTATCATAGGAGAGCAAGGTATGTGATAAAATAACCAGCTTTTATCACATGGGGAATGTGATATGATAAAAAGCAGGAGTTTTATCACTGGGATAGGAGGTGCGCTATCGCTATGAAATATATGCCGTTATGGAAAATTTACTACGTGTCGCCGGATACGTATGAGCAAGTCTATGCAGAGCGCTTTTATGCCTGCACGACAAAGCATTTTCCGATATCCGTCAAAGAGGTCAATCGAAAACAGGCGTATCCTTCTTTCCTTTGCTATAATGAGGAAATCTCACTGCTTATACAGACTATGTACCAGAAGTATATTCAGTTCATGAAGTTACTTGCGGAATGTCCTCCTGTGATGCTTCGGCAGTATGCCGTTTCTTGCCTAATCGAAGAGGTACAGGCCACCAATGAGATCGAGGGTGTCAGAAGTACTCGCAAACAAATCAAAGATATCCTCCAAAATATTCCGGTCTCTGCTGCATATCGGCATTTGGCAAGCTTAGTAGATCAGTATCTTCGGATTTTGAATCATGAGGGGGCTTCTTTCTCTACTTGTCGTGATGTTCGCGATTTCTATGATTCATTTGCTTTGGCAGAGGTGGTACAGGAGAATCCAGCGCATGTACCGGATGGGATTATTTTCAGAAAAGCTCCTGTGGAAATTACCAGTCAGACAAATCGGGTAAAGCATGAGGGACTTATGCCGGAGCAGGCGATTATAGAGGCGATGGATCAGGCGTTGTCTATTCTTCAGGCGGCAGAAATTCCGCTTTTGGTCAGGCTGGCGGCTTTTCACTATTTCTTTGAATACATACATCCGTTTTATGATGGAAATGGCCGCACGGGACGATTTATTGTGTCGTATTATCTGTCACTGGAATTTAGTCCTTATATTGCATTGCGGCTATCTGTGGAGATCAACAAACGGAAAAATGCATATTACAAAATGTTTGAGGAGACGAGCAGTCAGTGGAATCGAGGCGATTTGACGCCATTTATCCTGCAATTTATGGAGTTCATATCGCTGGCGTTTGATGATACGATTTCCTTACTTTCGCGAAAAAAGGAGCAGTTGAAACGCTTTGCCGCGCAGCTGAATGAAAAGGTGGCAGGGCAGGATGCGTTGACGAAAACGATCTATTATCTGCTGCTGCAGGCTTCTTTGTTCTCTGGTATTGGAATCACGATGGATCAGCTGATGGAGGCTACGCATAAGACTCGTGTTACGATCAAAAGCCGGCTGAGTAAAATACCGCAAGCCCATTATTTGGTGGATAAAAATGAGAAGCCATTTCATTATCGTCTGAATATGAAGATCCTGCTGGGAAGCAAAGAATGATTTACTCAAGCTTTATGATGGCCGGAAAGTTTGAAGTCTAATGTCTCTCCGTCTCATAGTCTCCAACCTTCCCCTTGACAAACGCAAAAAAGAAGTCTATAGTATGACCATACATGTGAGGATAGAGACATGATGGATCCTTGGTAACACGCAAAGAGAGTCTGCGGCTGGTGGGAGCAGATGGTGGGGGGATCGATTACCGCTCTGGAGCAGGAGGATCGAAATCTTCCCGGGTGGCCTCGTTACCGGGCCGACAAGTGGAGCTTTAGCTCTGATTTGGGTGGAACCACGGAATACAACTTTCGTCCCTTAGGGACGGAAGTTTTTTTATTGCTTTCATGTTGCTTTCTGCGAAGCGGCTGAAATGGCAGAGCCAAGCAGAAAGCAGCAAAAATGGAAGCCACTGTCCCCAAGCAGTGAATGTCTGTTTTTAGAAAGGAAGATACTATGATTACGATTCGTCTGAAAGACGGAAAAGAGAAGGAGTTCGAGAGCGCGGTATCTCTGGCGGATGCGGCGAAGGCGATCTCCAACAGCCTTGGCAAGAATGCGTTGGTGGCGAAGGTGAATGGCGAGCTGACGGATCTGCGCGATCCGATCGTGGATGGTGCAGAGGTGGAATTCTTCACGAAGGAGGATCCGGAAGGTCTTTTCACGCTGCGTCATACGGCGTCCCATGTGATGGCGCAGGCGATCCAGCACCTGTTTCCTGGCGTGAAGTTTGCTATCGGACCGGCGATCGATGATGGCTTCTACTATGATCTGGACTCTGACCATGTTTTCAGCCAGGAGGATTTCGCAGCGATCGAGAAGGAGATGTCGAAGATCGCGAAGGAAAATATCCCGCTGGTGAAGAAGGTGCTGCCGCGCGATGAAGCGCTCCAGTATTTCAAGGATAAAGGCCAGGACTACAAGGTTATACTGATCGAAGACCTGCCGGAGGAGGAAACGATTTCTCTCTATGAACAGGGTGACTTCACGGATCTCTGCGCAGGCCCGCATCTGAAGTCCACCGGCAAGGTGAAGACATTCAAGCTGATGACGGTCGCTGGCGCTTACTGGCGCGGCGACTCCAAGAATAAGATGCTGCAGCGTATCTATGCGACGGCATTCTTCAGCAAGGAGGATCTTGACCACTATCTCTTCGTCCGTGCGGAAGCAGAGAAGCGCGATCACAGAAAGCTCGGCAAGCAGCTCGATCTTTTCTCCTTCCATGAAGAGGGCCCGGGCTTCCCGTTCTTCCATCCGAAGGGCATGATCCTCAGAAATAAACTGATGGACTATGAGCGTGAGCTCTTCAAGGAATTCGGCTATGTGGAGATCATGACGCCGGTCATCCTGTCGAAGAAGCTGTGGCTGCAGTCTGGTCACTGGGATCATTACAAGGAAAATATGTACTTCACCCAGATCGATGACGAAGACTATGCGATCAAACCGATGAACTGCCCCGGCGGAATCCTGTTCTTCAAGACGCAGCAGCGTTCTTACAGAGATCTGCCGATGCGTGTTGGCGAATTCGGCCTCGTTCATCGTCATGAGCTGAAGGGCGCGCTGCACGGCCTCTTCCGCGTTCGCTGCTTCACGCAGGATGATGCGCACATTTTCATGACGCAGGAACAGATGAAGGATGAAGTCATCAAGTGTATGGCGATGTATCAGAAGATGTATGGTGTCTTTGGTCTGGAATACCATGTCGAACTTTCTACCCGTCCGGAAAACTCCATGGGCAGCGATGAGCTGTGGGAGATCTCCACGAATGCGCTCCGTGAAGCCATCGAGACGGCGGGTGTACCGTACCAGATCAATGAAGGCGACGGTGCGTTCTATGGACCGAAGCTCGATTTCCATGTACAGGACTCTCTGGGACGTACCTGGCAGTGCGGCACCATCCAGATGGATATGCAGCTGCCGGAACGCTTCGATGTGAACTATATCGGTGAAGATGGAGAAAAACACAGAGCAGTCATGCTGCACCGCGCAGGCTACGGCTCTCTGGAACGTTTCATCGGCATCCTGATCGAACACTATGCAGGGGCTTTCCCGACTTGGATCGCTCCGGTACAGGCGAAGATCATCCCTGTCACGGACAAGAATCTGGAATATGCGAAGTCTGTCGCAGCGGCTATGTCCGAGTCTGATATCCGTGTCGAAGTGGAAGAGGCCAATGAAACACTGGGCTACAAGATCCGCAAGGCACAGATGGAGAAGGTACCGTACATGATCATCGTGGGCGATCAGGAAATGAAGAGTCACACCATTTCTGTCAGAAGCAGAAAGAATGGCGACCTGGGGTCCCAGTCTCTCCCGATGTTCGTTGCAAACCTGATCCGCGAGATCAAAGAACGGGAAAACTGAGATGGCTTACAAAGAATACCAGAGTGCTGATATCGCACGGGCCGCGCTCCGCATGTCTTTGACCGAGACGCGGGCAGATGAGAATGCGCTGAAGGAAAGGCTGGCGAAGGATGGCATCCGCGCTGTCGCTGTGAACTTTGGCGGGAAATTTCTGGATATCCTGCCGAAGATCTTCGAGTCGGCCATCGTGGCTGCCCAAAGGCAGAAGGTCATCTCTGATACTCATGTGGGGGATGGCTCTGTGGTCGGAGCCATGGAGTCTGCCATCGAGCAGGTGAAGCCGATGGCGATCGGCATGAATGTCGGCGGCAAGATCGGTATCGCCCGCTGGAATGAGCATCTCTGCGTTGCGATCTTTGTCGGCGTGGGTGTGCTTCATTTCAATGAGGTCACGGTGGGCATGGCGCATCGTGTCCTTCGGAATGATCTGCCTGATTGAGAAAATCATAAGGGGCAGGGAGTGACTATCTCATACCTGTCCTGCATAAGAAAAGAGCCGGGGGCGTTTGCCTCCGGCTTTTTTGATGGGGGAAAGAGGGAGCCATTTTTCTTGACAGGAAAAGCCGAAGGCGGTACATTGAATGAAATTCGATGGTTCGTTTGAGTGACAGGATGCGTGGAGGCTTTATGAAGGAAAAGATCAGTCTGATTCAAATGGATGTAGAGCTGGGACAGGTGGAAAGAAATTATGAAAAAGCCGTGCAGCTGATGGAGCTTGCGCTGGAAGACAAGCCGGACATTCTTGTCCTGCCGGAAACGGTAAACACCGGTTTCTTTCCGTCGCCGGACAGCGCACTCTATGCCGCTTCTGATGCAGATGGCGTGCAGACGAAAAAGGTATTCGGAGCCTTTGCCAAGGAGCATGGCGTCAATATCGTGGCGGGCTCGGTCAGCGTTTTGGAAAACGGATGCGTTTTCAATCGAAGCTATATCTTTGATCGCAAGGGCGAGGTCGTTGCCTCTTATGATAAGATCCACGGCTTCAGCCCGATGGGAGAAACGAAGTCGTATACCGGCGGCTCTTCCACGGTCCACTTTACACTGGACGGGATCGCCTGCTCGATGGCGATCTGCTATGACGTACGCTTTTGTGAGCTGATCCGGACAGAGGCATTGCAGGGGGTGGATCTGTTTTTTCTTCCTGCTGCCTGGCCGCTCGTAAGGAAGGAGCACTGGATCACGCTTTCTAAAGCCAGAGCGATCGAGAATCAGATGTTTTTCTGTGCCGTGAATGAATGCGGCCGTGCCGGCAGCACGCAGTACGGCGGAAACTCGATGCTCCTCTCGCCTTTGGGGGAAGAACTGCTCCATCTGGGAGAAAAGGAGCAGGTGGCCACGGCGGAGATCGATACGGATGTGCTGCAGGGCATCCGAGAGAGCATCAATGTATTTCGTGACAGAAGACCGGAATTGTATCATCTGTAGAAAAATAGGAGAAAGGCGTTTCGCCCTTTGATTGCGCGTGAACGAGGTTCAGCGGGTTCAAGAGGTTCAAGAGGTTCAAGAGGTTCAGGTGGGCGACGCATAAAAATCAGAAGCGCCGCGGAGTATCGATCATGGCGATGCCCGAAGGTTTCTTGAAGAGCCGGTTTCCCGTTTGAGGCTTCCAAACATTGACCATTTTGACCGCGAATGACAAAGATTTCTCGCTTGCGCTCGAAATGACGGTGCGATAGGGTTCGCAGTCCCCAGCCACCCTTATCGCCCAAGGGCAACCATTTTTCAAAAAGTGCTTGACAAAAGTACCATGGATGGATATACTAATATGCGTAACTTACGTGCGGCCCGGTGGTGTAGTGGTCTAACATGCCGCCCTGTCACGGCGGAGATCGTCAGTTCAAATCTGATCCGGGTCGCCAGCGCGGAAGTAGCTCAGTGGTAGAGCACAACCTTGCCAAGGTTGGGGTCGCGGGTTCGAGTCCCGTTTTCCGCTCCATATGGCGGCATAGCCAAGCGGTAAGGCAGAGGTCTGCAAAACCTTTATCCCCAGTTCGATTCTGGGTGCCGCCTCCATATTACATTCTATTACATTCATATAGACCTGCCGGGGTGGCGGAACTGGCAGACGCAAGGGACTTAAAATCCCTCGGATCGTGAGATTCGTACCGGTTCGATTCCGGTCCTCGGCACCAATTTGAATGATGAGCCGGAGCGTGATGCTCCGGCTTTTTGTTGTTTGAAAATGGGTGTGCGCTGGGAAGCGGTCAGGCATTGGGAAGCTGATGGCGCTGCGTCCCAGGCTGCCCAATGAATCGAGGCAAACTATGGCAAAGAAAGAAAAGAAAACGAATGTCATGCGCATTCTGGACAAAGAGAAGATCTCCTACGAGACGAAGTCCTATGATTATGATGAGGACGATCTCTCAGGCGTGCATGCGGCGGCAGAGCTCGGCTATGATCCGGACATGGTTTTCAAGACCATCGTCACGCATGGCGATAAGACGGGCCCTGTGGTCTTCTGCCTGCCTTCGGAGAAGGAGATCGATCTCAAAGCGGCGGCGCGTGTGAGCGGGAACAAGAGCGTAGAGATGATCCATGTGAAGGAGCTTCCCGGGCTCACAGGGTATCTGCGCGGCGGCTGCTCGCCGATCGGGATGAAGAAGGCTTTCCCGACCTTCATTGATGAGAGCTGCCATCATCATGCGGCGATCAGCATCAGTGCGGGCCAGCGCGGCCGTCAGGTGGTGCTCTCGCCGGATGATCTGATCTCCCTCATCGGTGCGAAGATGGCGGACCTGACGGCGAAGTAGAGCGGCGGAAGCTGGATGGTCTCATGATGCTGCGTGCGGACTTTTCTCAATAAGAGGCATGAAGGTGGCGGCTTTGCCTTATCAATAGGGCGATGCCCGAAAGTTTTCTGCTTCGGATCTCTAAACATCGACCGCATGGCCGCGGATGACAAAGATTTCTCGCTTGCGCTCGAAACGATGATACGAGAGAGTCGCTAGTCACAAGTCACTCTCCTCCTCATCCCTGCTTTCAAACGCCTCATCTTTCGTGAATATCGCATATTATGGAAACGCTGATTCAATCTGACAACGATTTAATCAGTGTTTCCATAGAAAACTGCGCGGCGCTTCTGACTTGATGCGCCGCACCAACCCCTTCGAACCTCTTGCACCCATAGAACCTGCTGAACCTCTTTGGCATGCCATCAAAGGGCAGCATGCCCCGTGGACGAACCTGATCCCGATGACCGGATACCATTTCCGGACATCGGGATTTTTTATTTTTCATGCTGCGTATGCTATAATAAAGTGATATTTTGGATACGTGTGAGTTGTTATATAAAGGAAATATATTATGATGGAAAAGAAGTACTTCACCCTGACCTATGGCTGCCAAATGAATGAATCGGACACGGAGCGCATCAATGGACAGCTGGAGGAGCTGGGATATGCGCCGGCAGAGACGATGGAAGAGGCAGATATCATCATCATGAATACCTGCAGCATCCGTCAGAATGCGGAGGAGAAGGTCTATGGCAAGATCGGGGAGATCAAGAAGCTGAAGGATAAAAATCCGCATCTGCTTCTTGGGATCGCCGGCTGTATGGCACAGGAGAATAAGGGCAAGCTCATCGAGCGTATGCCGATCATTGATTTCGTCATCGGGCCGTACCATATCCATGACCTGAAGGAGATCGTTTCGAAGGAGGATGCGCGCGGCGGCCATGTGGTGAAGACGGAGAGAAATCCGCACAGCGTGAGTGACTACAGCGAGCTTCGTGCGGTGCGTAAGTCCCATGTCTTTGCATGGATCCCGATCATGCAGGGGTGCAACAAGTTCTGCACGTACTGCATCGTGCCGTATGTACGCGGCCGTGAGCTGTCCCGCAGCGTGGAGGATATCTCGCGCGAGATAGAGGGGCTCGCGAAGGAAGGCTATAAAGAGGTGACGCTCCTCGGGCAGAATGTGAATTCGTATGGTCTTGATTTCAGAAACGGGACGGACTTCGGGACGCTGATCCGCGCGATCGACAAGGTGGATGGCATCGAGCGCGTGCGCTATATGACGTCGCATCCGAGAGATATGACTTTCGATATGGTGGATGCGATGGCGGATTCGCCGAAGGTGGCGCGTCATATGCATCTGCCTATGCAGCATGGCTCGAATGAAATGCTGAAGAAGATGAATCGCGGATATACGATCGAGCATTTCAAGGAGCTTGTTTCCTACGTCCGTGAAAAGATGCCGGACATCGTGCTGACGACCGATCTCATCACCGGCTTCCCGGGGGAAACGGAAGAGATGCATCAGGAGACGCTCGCGCTTTTGAAAGAGGTGCGTTTCGATTCGGCATATACATTCATTTATTCGCCGAGAAATGGCACGCCGGCAGCGCGCATGACGGATCAGATCGATGAGGAGACGAAGCACCGCCGCCTGCAGGAGCTGATGGATGTAGAGAATGAGGTGAGCCTTTCTCTGAATCAGGCGATGGAGGGCAAGACCTATCCCATCATCGTCGAAGGCCCGTCGAAGCAGGAGAATGTCTGGTATGGACGTACATCAGGCAATAAGATGATCCTTTTCCCGTATCAGGAAGGCGTCAAGGTCGGTGATACGCTCGAAGCGAAAGTCGAGGTCGGCCAGACGTGGGTGCTGAAGGGGAAATTGGTGTAGTTTCGAGTTTTCTTTGAACGCCTATCTACATAGTGAGGAGTTAGGAGTGAGAAGTGAGGAGTGGCGGAAGGGGCGCACAGTTCATATAGCGCCCCAATCCCCCTTTTTTATTATTGTGCGCGTTGCGTAGTATAAAACTTGGCGGCGCTTTATTATTGTTTTGCGCCGCACCTTCACTCCTCACTCCTCATTCCTCACTCCTAACTTGGAGATATATGCCTTTTGCCTAAATTAGAATGACCAGAAAGAAGGAACAAGATCATGGCCAAAACGCCCTTGATGGCACAGTATAAGGAAGTCAAAGAGAAATACCGGGACTGTCTGCTTTTTTACCGTCTGGGCGATTTCTATGAGCTTTTCAATGACGATGCGCTGACGGCATCGCATGAGCTGGAGCTGACGCTGACGGGGAAGTCTGCGGGAGCGGATGGCCGCGTACCGATGTGCGGGGTGCCTTTCCATGCGGCAGAGCTCTATATTTATCGGCTGATCCAGAAGGGGTACAAGGTGGCGATCTGCGAGCAGCTGGAAGACCCGAAGAAGGCAAAGGGGCTGGTCAAGCGGGATGTCATCCGTGTCATCACGCCGGGGACGATCCTTTTTGAGAATTCCATCGCAGATAAGTCGAACAATTATCTCATTTACCTCTTAGAGGCGGACAAGGAGATCGCCGCCGTGCTCGCCGATGTCTCGACGGGCGAGTGCTGGTGGGGGACTTGGGACAAGAAGAAGGAGCAGGATGCCTTCTTCGACCTTCTGTCGGTATATAGTCCCGCAGAAGCGGTGTGTCTCGTGTCGGATGATTTCTATGAGAAGCTCTCCCGCTTCGCCGCGGCGCGCCTCGGGGCCTGTCTCCTGACGCGAAGGGATGATGAGGACGAGAGCGCGATCCCACCGGCGGCGTCGTCTATAGAGAATCGCCATGTGCAGAAGGCCTTCGCCCTTCTCTCCGGATACCTCAAGGAGGTCATGCGCTCGGAGGCGGCGGATTTCCATGATCCGCGGCCGATCCGTGAGGATCATACGCTGACGCTCACTGAGGAGTGCCTTAGAAATCTGGAGATCACGCGGAATATGCGTGACGGCGGGCGGCGCGGCACGCTCCTCGAGCTTCTCGACTATACGCATACAGCGATGGGGGCGCGCCTTTTGAAGCGTTCTCTGGAGCGGCCGCTGACGGATGTGAATCGCATCATACTGCGCCAGTCGGCGATCGAGGAGCTGACACAGCACATGACGGAGCTTTCGCGTCTGGAAGAGATGCTTTCCGGTGTCTTTGACTTCGAGCGTATTCTTTCCCGCATCGAGGCGAATTCGACTTCGCCCAAAGACCTGCTCTCTCTCAAAGCGACGCTTCGCGTGGTGCCGCAGGTGAAGCAGCTCCTCTCCGGCGCAGGCTCGGTGCTTTTGAAGAAGCTAAACAGCCAGCTCTCGACGCATGGCCCTGTCTTTGACCTTCTGGACCGTGCGATGAATGAGAACGGGACGGGCAACATCAAGGACGGCAAGTACATCCGCGAAGGCTTCTCCGCCGAGCTGGATGAAGTGCGCTCGCTGTCGGAGAACAGCCAGAAGTACATCCAAGAGCTGGAAGAGAAGGAAAAGGAAAAGACGGGCATCAAGCTCAAGATCGGCTTCAATAATGTCTTCGGATACTATTTTGAGATTTCCAATGCGAATAAGCTCCCTGTCCCTGCGTACTATGTGAGAAAGCAGACGCTCGTGAATGCGGAGCGCTATATCACGCCGGAACTGAAGGAATTCGAGACGAAGGCGCTCTCTGCCAAAGAAAAGACAGAGCAGCTCGAGCTCAAGATCTATCAGGCGGTGAAGGCGGAAATCCGTCCGGAGATCCCTGATATGCAGAAGACGGCGCGCGCGCTCGCAGCGGTGGACTGCCTCGCCAGCTTTGCGCGGGCAGCGATCAAGGACCGCTACATCCGTCCGTCGATCATTAGCCCGAAGGATGGGTATATTTCCATCAAAGACGGCCGTCATCCGATGGTCGAGCATGCCTTGAAGAGAGACATGTTTGTCCCGAATGATACGGAGCTGAATCATCGGAATCAGGAGATCCTGGTCATCACGGGGCCGAATATGGCCGGTAAGTCGACCTACATGCGTCAGGTCGCTGTCCTCACCATCATGGCGCAGGTGGGCTCTTTCATTCCCGCAAGGAGCGCGGTCTTCGCGCCGGTCGATCGCATTTTCACGCGCGTCGGCGCGACGGATGATATTTCTACGGGGCAGAGTACCTTCATGGTGGAAATGCAGGAGGTATCCTACATCCTTAGGCATGCGACGAAGAACAGTCTTATCATTCTGGATGAGATCGGACGCGGCACGAGTACCTATGATGGCATGAGCATCGCGAAGGCGGTCGTGGAGTATATCGATCAGAAGATCCACGGCTATACGCTCTTTGCGACGCACTACCATGAGCTTTCCGATATGGCAGAGACAAGCCCGCGGATCAAAAATTACACGGTATCTGTCAAGAAACGGGGGAAGGATATCACCTTCCTGCGCCGTATCGTGCCGGGCTCGGCGGATCGGAGCTATGGGATCCATGTCGCACGCCTTGCGGGGCTTCCCGAGTCGCTGCTTGCCAGAGCCGATGAGATCCTTCTGGGGCTTGAGAAGGAGGATGGGAAGAGCCGTCCCGCTCCGGAGAAGACGCAGGCAGCCGCCGGCGCGATGGACCTTTTCAGCTCGCCCATCATTGACGAGCTGGCGCAACTGGATGTCATGAGCAAGACACCGATCGAAGCGATGGAGATCTTATTCCGGCTGAGCCGCGAAGCGAAGGAGGGACGCTGATGGCATTGATCCATGTACTCGATGAAGTGACGGCGAATCAGATCGCCGCCGGTGAAGTGGTGGAGCGTCCGGTGAACGCCGTCAAGGAAATGGTAGAAAATGCCGTGGATGCCGGCGCGAGCGATATAGAGGTGGAGATCGCGGACGGCGGACTTACCTACATCCGCGTCACGGACAATGGCAGCGGCATGTCGGCAGAAGATGCGAAGCTCTCCATCGTGCGTCATGCGACGAGCAAGATCTCAACGGTGGATAACATTTATCACATCGCCTCACTGGGCTTCCGCGGAGAGGCGCTGGCGAGCATTTCTGCCGTCTCCCGCACGGCCATCACGACCCGGCGCCAAGAAGACGTGGAGGGCACGATCGTCGAAGTCGAGGGCGGGACAGTCAGCGAAGTGAAGCCGACCGGCGCACCGGGCGGCACGACGATCGAGGTGCGCGATCTCTTCTATAATGTGCCGGCCCGGAAGAAATTCCTGAAATCCGAACGGACCGAGGCCAGCCGTATCAATACGATGATGGGGAAGCTGGCGCTCGCGAATCCGGATATTTCCTTCCGTCTCATCAATAACGGACGCACCGTCATCGAGACGCCGGGGAACGGCCGTCTCCTCGATGTCGTGTCCGCACTCTACGGCACAAAGACCGCTGGCGAGATGCTTGAAGTCTCGGGTGAAAACGAAAGAGGCATCCTTTCGGGGCTCATTTCCAAGCCTTCGCTTTTGAAGAGTAGCCGCCAATACCAGACGATCATCATCAACCGCCGCGTCGTCGAGAGCAGTGCGGTGTCGAAAGCCGTCGACAATGCCTATCACTCGCTGCTCCCTAAGAATGGGTATCCGATCCTTGTCCTCGCCTTCACTGTCGCTCCCGAGTCGATCGATGTGAATGTGCATCCGCAGAAGCGGGAGATCAAATTCTCTGATGAGCAGAGCATCTTCCGCCTCGTCTATCACAGCGTCCTTCAGTCGCTGACGACCAAGGATACGCCGGATGAGATCGCGCGCGAAATGATCAAAGACCCGGGGCATCAGGTGGCAAAGGAGAGCGACTTTGACCTGACGTCTGTCAAGGTCGAAGAAGCGCGCTCCGTGGGGCCTGACATCGGACTCACGGAAAAAGAAAAGGATCCCGCGCGCTGGGGAGAGCCGGGCGCAGCCTATGCAGCAGAAGAACGGCGTCCGATGCCTGCCTGGCATCCGCAGGGAAAGCCGGCAGGAGAAAGGCGGGAGATCCCCTTTACGCCCTCGATCTCCAAAGAGAAACTTTTCTCGAAGGAGTCCGTCTTCCCGGGTGTGACGCATGAAGAAAAAGAAGCACTCACGCCCGAGGTGCTTTTCGATGCGCCAAAGGCCGAAGAGCCGATCATCCCTTTGGGGCAGGTCGCCAAGTGCTTCATCCTCTGCCAGCGGGGGATGGATCTCTTCATCATCGACCAGCACGCGGCGCATGAGCGCGTCCGCTATGACCGTCTGGCGGCGCGCGCAGAGGGCATCCCTGTACAGGAGATTCTGGTGCCTTATCTCCTTCATGCCGACCCCGAGGATCTCGCGCTCTTGGAAGAGCATGAGGCGGATCTGGCGCGTCTTGGCATCACCTTCGAGCAGGCAGGCCCGGACGTCATTCGCATCACGGGAAGTCCGGAGGATCTCTCGGAAGCGAACATGGATCGTGTGATGAAGGACATCACGCGCGCTTTCCATGAGAAGGATGTGCCTTCACCGGAGACGATGCGTCATCGCATGATGGCGTATGCCGCATGCCGCGGTGCGATCAAGCGCGGAGATCCCTTGAACATCCGGCAGATGAAAGAACTCATCGTCGACCTCTTCCACACGAGCCGCCCCTTCGTCTGCCCGCATGGCCGCCCGACCATCGTGAAATTCACCCCTGAAGAGCTGGGAAGGCTCTTCAAACGCCCATGAGGACGGGCGTCACGACCATCCGCCATGCGGACTCCTCCATCATCAAAGAGGCGAAGCGGCGCGGAGAAGCGCTGGGATTTCCCTACATCCCGCGCGGCGATACACTGGAAGAGATGACGGAGGAGACGGGGCTTTCCGGCTTCCTCATTTACGGGAAACAGCTCCCTCTTTACTGGTCTGACGGCGAGGAGTACCGCTTCCATATGGGGACGGCGGTGCTAAGGACCACGCAGCTTCGAAAGGGAAATCCTGACCGCCTCTGCGCTCTCCTTCCTGCGGACGGCCCCTGTGATGTGCTCGACTGCACCTTCGGGCAGGCAGGGGACTCGAGTACGATGTCATGGTTTTTGACGGGCAGAGGGCGTGTGACCGCGCTGGAAAAAAGCCCCATCCTCTATGAGGTGGGGCGCGCCGGCATCGCAGGCTACGAGGATAAAGACGAGAGCCTCACCGATGCCGTCCGGCGGATCCACCTGATCCATGCCGACTATAGAGAGTATCTGGCAGGCTGCAGGGATGACGCCTACGATGTCATCTATTTTGACCCCATGTTCCGCCATCCGGTGAAGCGCAGAGAAAATGATATGGAAGGCTTCCGAGCGGCAGCGGTGTATGACAGCCTGACGGCGGAGATCTTACGAGAAGCTCTCCGCGTCTGCCGGAGGAAGGTCATCGTGAAGGAGCGGCCCTTCGCGGGCATTTTCAGAGATCCCATCTTCACTGATGTCCGGATGAAGCGCGGCCAGTCGACCGCATATGGGGTAATAGAGAAGCGGTGACTGGTAGCTAGGGATTAGTGGCTAGGGATTAGGAGCCTCGAGTGACTGGTGACTAAATACTAACTTTGGGCATCGCCACTATCTGTACCTTGCGGCGCTTAGATCCTTCGACTCAGTTCTCCTGTTTCAGATCATCTATTTTCTAACATACGACGTTTTTCTCCGCTCAGGATGACGAAATGCGCCGCAACACCCCCTTTGAATCTATAGAACCTGCTGAACCTCTTTCGTAAACGATCAAAGGGCGCCACGCCCCATGGGCTAAACCCGAACCCCGAAGTTTGAAAGCAGAGATGAGGGATTAGACTAAAAGACTAGGAGACATTAGACATCAGAAGTCAGACATCTGACATTTGATATCTGACTTCTAAAGTCTCCAAGTCCTGGGCATTGCCCCATACATATTCGCGGCGAAGCCGCCACCACCATCCCTAATCCCTAATCCCTAGTCACCAGTCACTAGTCCCTAGTTACTATTTCACCATGAAAGGAGCTTCACCATGCCCAAAGAAAAACTCATCACCATCCTTGGCCCGACGGCTTCAGGAAAGACGGCGCTCGGCGTGTACCTCGCAAAGGCGCTGGACTCGGTCGTGATCTCCGGAGATGCCTTTCAGGTGTACCGCCGCATGGATATCGGGACAGCGAAGGTGACGAAGGAAGAGGCAGAGGGCGTGCCCCATTTCCTCGTGGACTGCCTGGAGCCGACGGAAAGCTACTCAGCCGCGGATTTTCAGGAAAAAGCGAAGGCTATCATCCATGAAGAAAATGAGAAGGGCCGTATCCCGATCGTCGTCGGCGGGACGGGGCTCTACATCCAGTCGCTCTTGGAAGGCTACGAATTTCTTCCCAAGGTCGGGGGAAGGAGCCGCTGGGAGCATCTCCTTGCCGAAGAGGGGAAGGAAGCACTCATCGAAGAGCTTCAAAAGCGGGGCGCAGACGTGCCGATCGACCCGCAGCGCATGGTGAGAAAGCTCGAGCTTCTCTCTTCCGGAAACAAGGATAGAGAGGCGGGCAAAGCCCACACGCGGATCTATGACGGCCCGGTTTTGGGAATTGCTATGGACAGGGCGATATTATATGATAAAATAAATAAGCGGGTCCACCAGATGATGGAAGCAGGACTCTTAGAGGAAGTCAGGTCACTTTTGGAAACGGGCGTCCCGGAAGCTTGCCAGGCCATGAAGGGCATCGGCTATCGCGAGATGATCCCTGTGGTTCGCGGCGAGCGCACGCTGGAAGAAGCTGAGGAGCTGATCCAGAAGAATACCCGTCACTTCGCCAAAAGACAGCTGACCTGGTACAGACGAATGCCATATATTCACTGGGTGGAAAAAACACCATCAGACGGAGACATATGGTACAGGGAAATCTTAGCCTATGTCATTTCACAAGTTAGAGGAGAATCACAAGATGGAAGGTAAAATGAATCTGCAGGACACATTTTTGAATGAAGCAAGAAAGGAAAACGTGCCAGTCAGCATCTTCCTGATGAATGGTGTCCAGCTCAAGGGCAAAGTGAAGTCCTTCGACAGCTTTACCGTGCTTTTGGTCAGCGAAAACCGCTCTCAGCTGATCTACAAGCACGCTATATCTACAATTCAGAGGATCTAAACAATAACAATGGATAAAAAACTGAAACAGATCAAAAACGAGGCGCTCGAACTTTGTGCGCCTGTTTTTCATGAGATGGAAGAAATTTCCCTCTACAACACGCAGAAAGTCCTCGAGGCTTTCCGTAAGCATCACCTCTCTGCCTATCATTTCGCGCCGTCCTACGGCTATGGCTACGATGATCCCGGCCGCGGCAAGCTCGAAGAAATCTGGTGCGACGTTTTCAAATGCGAGGCCGCTCTCGTCCGCCCGCAGTTCGTCTCCGGCACCCATGCCTTAGGCACCGTCCTTCTCGCTCTCCTCGAACCGGGCGATACCATGCTCTCTGCCGTCGGCACTCCCTATGACACCATGCAGAGCGTCATCGGCATTTCCGGCAACGCTCCGGGAAATCTGAAGTCCCGCGGCGTCCACTACAAGGAAGTGCCGCTCAAAGGCGACACCTATGATCTGGAAGGCATTGCAGCCATGGTCGATGAGCACACCAAGCTCGTAGAGATCCAGCGTTCGCGCGGTTACAGCCTCAGGAACTCCCTCTTCCCGGAAGACATCAAGAAGATCATTGACGTCGTCAAAGCAAAGAACCCGAAGACCATTTGCTTCGTGGATAACTGCTACGGCGAATTTACAAACAAAGAGGAACCGATCGAGCTTGGCGCAGACATCACAGCCGGCTCTCTCATCAAGAATGCCGGCGGCGGATTCGCACCGACCGGCGCCTACATCTGCGGCAGAAAAGACCTCGTCGAGCGCTGCGCACACCAGCTCACTGTCCCCGGTCTTGGAGACGAGATGGGCTCCTACGCAGCTTCCTATCGTCCTTTCTTTGAAGGCCTCTTCCTTGCGCCGCACATGACCCGTCAGGCTGTGATGGCAGCAGAATTCTGCGCTGCTGTTTTCCAAAAGCTCGGCTTTGCCGTGACGCCGGAGCCGGGACATCTCCGCACGGATCTCATCACGACGGTCGCTTTGAACAGCGAAGAAAACATGTGCCGATTCGCCGAAGCCATCCAGAGCTGGTCGCCTGTCGACTCTGACGCGACCCCGGTGCCCGGCCCGATGCCTGGCTACGTCGATCCCATCCTTATGGCAGCCGGTACCTTCGTACAGGGTTCCACGATCGAAATGTCTGCTGACGGTCCGGTACGTCCGCCCTACATCATGTACTTCCAGGGCGCACTCACCTTCGAACATGCCGTCCTTGCCGTCATGGGCGCTGCAGAGAAGATCATGGGGAAATAGTCTAGGGATTAGGACGATACGGGATGACCGCAGTCGCCATACATCTTTCATATAGTACGCCGAAGCGCGTCCTCGCATATGTGGGGATGCGCTTTTTGCATGGTATATGGCAAAGTGGAGGGAAGGGGCGAGAATGGAGGGCGGGCATCCTGTATCGTCCTGCTCTCTAAGGTTTGAAAGCAGGGCTGAGGGATCAGACGGAAAGACCATGAGACATAAAGACGGGGAGACATCAGACAACGGTGTTTCCCATTTTTTTACGCATGTAAACATGGTACCGCCAATGAAAAAGATTCCTCGACATCGCTCGGAATGACGATACGAGAGTACCGCTGCTCTATCATTTCATGGCGCATTATATGATGATGCGCCGCACCGCCATTTCTAATGCAAGCGAGGTTTTCAAACGGAATCAAAGGACGAGCCGCCCCCTGCCACTCCCTCATCCTTCACCACTAAGCCCTGCCCATCACACACCTTTTATGTTACAATGGAATGCAAATCACATCCGCAATGGCGGAGAAAAGAGGGACGCAAATGGGAAAACAAATTCTTCTTGTCAATGATCTTCCCGGCTACGGCAAAGTGGCACTGGCGGCGATGATGCCGGTCCTGGCGCACATGGGCCATATCACCTACAATCTGCCGACGGCACTGGTATCGAATACACTGGACTACGGGAAATTTGAAATTCAGGACACCACGCACTTCATGAGGAACACACTCAAGGTCTGGCAGGAGCTCGGCTTTACCTTTGATGCGATCTCCACAGGCTTCATCGTCTCCCATGAGCAGGCGGATCTGATTTCCTCCTACTGCTGCGAGAAGAGGAAAACAGGGACGAAGATCTTCGTCGATCCCATCATGGGTGACGAGGGGCATCTCTACAACGGCCTTACCGAAGACACCGTGAAGGAAATGCGGGAGCTTGCGAGAAATGCGGACTACATGGTGCCGAACTATACGGAAGCCGCCCTCATCGCAGGCGCGGCGTACAAGGCAGAAGGCCTGACGTGGGAAGAGGCGAAAGCACTCTTGAACAAGCTCCATGCCATGAGCCAAGGCTCGGTCATCATCACCAGCGCGAAGGTCGACGGGGAAGATGCCGTCGCTGGCTATGATGCCGCGCGCGACGAATATTTCCTCCGCACTTTCACCATGGTGCCGATCCGCTTCCCGGGGACGGGCGATATTTTCTCTTCCATCTTCATGGGAGAGATCCTGAATGGCGAGCTGCTCATCCGCTCCGTCGAGAAAGCGATGGGCGCGGTGAAGCTCCTCATCATGAAGAACAAGGACAGCCAGGACACCTTCAAAGGGATCGCCATTGAAAATTCGCTGGAGGTGCTTGACTGATGCCAAGAAGACCGAAGATCCGCATCACGCTCATCGATCGCAAAGGCCCCTGTCCCTGTCACCGCGGTCACCGCGTCGGGGACTCGTGGGATTTCGACAAGGACAGAGGAGAGCTCTGCCCCATGGCGATGCACGTCGCATTCCCCTATGTAGATATCCTTCGCTACGGCGGCGAGATCCCCCAGCGCGGCGTGGAGAAGGGCACGGCCCTCTTCTGCTGTCCGGATGTCGATACGATCAATGTGTTTAAGATAGAGAAATTGAGTGACTAGCGACTAGGAGACAAAGAGACCAAGAGACATTAGACTCTCCCGTATCGTCATTTCGAGCGAAGCGAGAAATCTTCCTTGCAGACCGATAAACGAAGGATGTTTGAAAGTAGAAATACGTAGCACCGAGGCGTCGTTTCCGTATGAGTGCCTATGTGATACTGACCGCAGTGCGAGGGAAACGCTGATTAAATCGCAGAGTCAGATTTCATATGGATTTTTATACATAGCTTCGTCATCATCTTCCTTAAATAGCTCGCTATTCGCGTCAGATGATTCCTTGCTCTGTATAAAAATCCAAGAATGAAATCTGACAACGATTTAATCAGTGTTTCCCTAGAAAGATCCCTCGGCTACGCTTCCGATGACGATACGGGAAAGGGATACTCTCAAAAGCTTGAAAGCAGGGATTAGGAGTGACTAGTGACTAAAATTTCACTTTCGGACATCGCCTATTTATACTCCGCGGCGTTTAGATCCTTCGACTCAGTTCTCCTGTTTCAGATCATCCATTTTCTAACATACAACGTTTTTCTCCGCTCAGGATGACGAAATGCGCCGCACCTTCCCCCCTTTGAACCCTTTGAACCCATAGAACCCGCTGAACCTCTTTCGCAAACAATCAAAGGGGGGCACGCCCCCGGCTAACCCTGAACCCCGAACCCGATTTCCAACCACCCAAAGGAGCTAACCCTATGAAAGAACAGATGAAATTCGTCCGGAAACTGCCGGAACCGATCGAAGTGCAGCAGGAGATCCCGCTGCGCGCACCATACAGAAAGCTGAAAGCAGAAAGAGACCAAGCCATCGAGGACATCATGACAGGCAAAGACGACCGACTTCTCCTCATCATCGGCCCCTGCTCGGCAGACAATGAGCCTGCCGTCCTCGACTACTGCACGCGCCTTGCGAAAGTCGCGGACGAAGTGAAGGACAAGCTCTTCATCGTGCCCAGAGTCTATACGAATAAGCCGAGAACCATCGGCAAAGGCTACAAAGGCATGCTCCATCAGCCGGACCCTGAGGGCAATGAGAACATGATGGAAGGCATCAAGGCCATCCGACGCATGCACGTCCACGTCATCGAAGAGACCGGCTTCACCTGCGCTGAAGAGATCCTCTATCCGGAAAACCACCGCTACCTCTCTGATCTTCTCTCCTACGGTGCGATCGGCGCGCGTTCTGTCGAGGACCAGCTCCACCGCATGATCGCAAGCGGCGCCGGTATCCCTGTCGGTATGAAGAATCCAACCTCCGGTGACCTCTCCGTCATGATGAACTCCATCGAAGCCGCGCAGAATGAGCAGGACTTCCTCTTCCACGGCTGGGAAGTCCACACCACAGGAAATCCGCTCGCCCATGCCATCCTCCGCGGCTACGTGAACCATTTCGGCACCAGCATGCCGAACTACCACTACGAGAACCTGAAGAAGGTCCTCGACCTGTACGGTGAAAGAACGCTCGCCAACCCTGCTATCGTCGTCGACTGCAACCATAACAACTCCGGCAAGAAATACATGGAGCAGATCCGCATCGCCAAAGACGTCATGGCCAGCCGCCGCTACTCCTCTGACGTTGCCGGCATCGTGAAAGGCCTCATGATCGAGAGCTACATCGAAGATGGAAGTCAGAAGATCGGCGAAGGCATCTACGGCAAATCCATCACCGATCCCTGCCTCGGCTGGGAAAAGAGCCGCGCCCTTATCCTCGAGCTCGCGGAACTGGTATAAGGATACAGGATCGGCGGGACTTGCCCGAAGGAACGATCTTGCGCGTTTGAAACGAGTACTTTTGATAGGCACAGAAGGTCAAAAAGAGCATCGCCCGATGGCAGTGCTCTTTTTTTATTTCTGATAAGCAGCAGAATGACTTGCTTCGGCTAATGGCGACAGACAAAGCCTTTCCTGCGTGGGAAAGGAAGCGATGCGAGAATACCGCTTTCCCATACCGTCATTTCGAGCGCAAGCGAGAAATCTTTTTCGTTTGCGGTAAGACGGTGTATGCGTGTGAACGGAAACGGGAAGCCTGATACTCCAAGAATGTGGGATACGGTGCTTCATGCAAACGGATCAGCAGAACTGGCGAGGAAGAGGATTGCAACAAAGATCCCTCGGCTACGCTCGGGATGACGATACGAGAGGAGGGATAGTCTTACAAAGGCGCAGGATAGAGTACTTCGCAGAGGCATAATTCTATGTGGTAGTGTGAAAGATGATGAGGGGCGACCTTCTCACGCGTGTCATTTCGAGCGAAAGCGAGAAATCTTTTTCGTTTGCGGTCATGAAAGAAATGGGCGGGCATCGGAAAACGGGAAACACGGTACTCCATACGCTCCGAGATCACGGCGTTTCATTCGCGAAGGGAAAAGCGAGCGGTAAACGAAAAAAGCGCCCTCGGCTGTGCTTGGGAAGGTGATATGAGAAAATGCTCCTTCTCCATTCCTTTTTATTTCGCTGCGTGAGCCAACCTCCGCCCCTTCGGGGCACCTCCTTCCATAGGAAGGAGGGAGAGTCGTGTCCCCGCATCGCTTCCCCATACCGTCATTTCGAGCGAAAGCGAGAAATCTTTTTCGTTTGCGGTCAAGAAGAAATGAGAGAACATCGGAAAACGGGAAGCACCGTACTCCATACGCTCTTGGCTCACGGCGTTTCATTCGCGAAGGAAACAGCGAGCGGTCAACGAAAAGCTCTCTCGGCGGCGTCTATGAGGAGAGGCTTTTTGTGATAGCGATGTTCTTTTCTATTTCCAATTTTCAAGATCCGTAGTATAATATGCATACGTCATCTCATAAGCACATGATAGAATGACATATAGGAATAATTCTATATCAATGCCAGAAAATGAAGCAAAGGAGTGTAGAAGAATATGGCAATCAAGACAAGAAAAGTAGGAATCATCGGTGCCGGCAATGTCGGCTCTCATCTGGGGCTGCAGCTTGCGGTACAGGGGCTGGCGGATGAAGTCGTTTTCTACGACGTGAACAATGACAAGGCGATGGGCGAATCCCTCGACCTGATGGATGCGGTCAGCTACCAGCCGCATCATTTCGAAGCGTATGCAGGTACGATCGATGACATGAAGGATGCAGACATCATGATCAATGCATCCGGCAAGCCTCGTCTGCCGGGACAGACCCGCCTTGATATGATGGATGGCGGCATCGCGACGACGAAGGAATTCCTGCCGCTCATCGAAAAGTCCGGCTTTGACGGGATCATCATCTCGATCTCCAATCCATGCGATATCATCGCAGAATATATCCAGTACAAGCTGGACTATCCGAAGAATAAGATCATCGGCTCCGGCACGGCGCTTGACTCCGCTCGTCTGCAGTACCAGCTGTCTGACCAGCTGAAGATCAACCGCCGCTCGCTCACCGCGTACCTCTTGGGGGAACACGGGGACTCCAGCATGATCCCGTGGAGCCATGTCACGGTCGCCGGCAAGAAGCTAGATGAACTGCTCGCTGAAAAGCCGGAGCTTTACAAGATGGATCCGAAGGATGTCATCCTGGAAAAGGTACACCGTGAAGGCTATGTGGAAAATACGACCAAGGGCTGCACGGAATTCGGTGTCACGTCCGCAACGGCAGAATTGGTCCGCGCGATCTACCACAATGAACACAAGGTGCTGCCGGTCTCTGTATACCTCAATGGCCCGTACGGCATCAAAGACAGCTTCGCTTCTGTACCGGTCAAGATCGGCAAGGATGGCGTAGAAGACATCATCGAGCTGCATCTGACGGAGGAAGAAAATGCGGAGCTCCAGGCTTCGATCAAAGTCCTGAAGGAACATTTCGAAAGAGCGCTGACGCTGTAAGAGCATGAAAAGGACGTGTGAGAGATCGCATGTCCTTTTTTATAGGAAGGCGAGCGGATGGTGCATAACGCATAAAGGAACAGAGACGCCGTTTCTAGGAAAGGGATTTTGCCGTATATCCGCACCATGCACTGCACCCTAGAGCCTGCAGGAAACGTTTCTCTAAATTTTCTTTCCAAACGACCTTGCTATCACTCGTCCTTTATGATAAAATACTTTGGTATGAATAATGCAGACGGGAGGTGAAACCATTGCCACAGATTAAATCCAATATGAAAAGCATGAGACAGGACGCTGCTAAGAAAGCTGCTAACGCTGCTGTTAAATCCCAGATTCACGGCGCTATCAAGAAGGCTGTCGCTGCTGCTAACTCTGAAAATAAAGACGAAGCTTTTCGTGCTGCTGTAAGCATCATTGACAGCGCTGCTAAAAAAGGCGTGATCCACAAGAATGCTGCTGCTCGTAAAAAATCCCGTCTGAACGCAAACGTAAATGCTGCTATCGCTGCTGAAAAAGCTGCAGAAGCTAAAGAAGCTGCTGCTGAAGCTAGAGAGGAAGCAAAAGAAGCTTACAAGGAAAAGATGGAAGAAAAGGCTTAATTTTCCGAGAGAGAAATCCCATGGTCTTAGGACTGTGGGATTTTTTATTTTAGGTTTAATGTCCGTGTTGTCGGGTCAAGGGGCTGGTACGGCGCTTGACTGCTGCCATAAGTCGCCTGCTTGAAACGTATTTTCCCACACTCTCTCATGCCGCCAGTGCCCTATCCGCCCCTTCGGGGCACCTTCCCCTCGAGGGGAAGGCTATTCATATTAAGCGGTGAAGTCGCCACTTTTCTAATTTCTCATGCAAGCGAGGTTTTCATTCGCAGCCAAGGGACGGCACGCCCAGAGGCTAACCCACAAGTTTGAAAGCAGGGATGAGTGGCCAGTGGCTAGGGATTAGGGGCGCAGGGTGACGAGTCACTCTCTCGTATCGTCATTTCGAGCGAAGCGAGAAATCTTCTTTGCAGACCGAAAAACGATGGATGTGCGAAAGCAGAAATACGCAGCACCAAGGCGCTGTTTCCCGGCCCGTGCCTATGTGATACTGACCGCAGTGCAAGAAAGATCCCTCGGCTGCGCTCGGGATGACAACGCCGCGAAGCGCTATCAAAATTCTGCGGCGCTTCATTATTTTTCGCGCCGCACCACCATTTCGCATTTCTCATTTCTGATTTCTTATTCAAGCGAGGCTTTCAAATGCAATCCAGAGGCGGCACGCCCTACGGTCTAAGCCTGAACCTTGAACCCTGTCCCCCTCTTTAGTACAATAGAGCAAAAGGAGGTACGAGCTATGTTTGTCGGTGTAGATCTGGTGAAGATCGCGCGGTGGGAGCGGATCCTTGAGAAATTTCCCCGCCGCACGGAGAAGATATTCACGAAAGAGGAGATCGCGCATTGCGAGAAGAAAGGAAAAAAGCGTGCGGAGTCGTATGCAGCGCTCTGGGGCGCGAGAGAAGCGGCTGGAAAGGCACTCGGGATCGGCATCTTCAGTTCGGCGTGGCGAGATGCGTATGTGACCTGGGGCGAGTGGGGGCAGCCGATGCTTCACCTCGCAGGGACGTTCGCCAAGCGGGCAGAAGAGCTTGGCATTACGGAGATGTCGATCTCTATTTCACATGAAGAGGAGATGGCGATCACGGTGGTCGTCATGGCAGGAGGTCATCATGAAGTACATCACGACGGCTGATGAGTCGCGCTTGCTCGATAGGGAAGCGATGAAGAGCTACGGATTTCCCGAAGCGGTGCTGATGGAGAATGCAGGAAGCGATGTGGTATCGCTCATTCAGCCGGAGATTGATTGGAAGGGAAAGTCTGTGGTGGTGGTCTGCGGGACGGGCAACAATGGCGGAGACGGCTTCGTCATCGCCAGGTATTTGTGCGCGCTGACCGCAAGCGTCGCGGTACTCTTGTGCGGCAATGAGGCGCATATGAGTGAAACGGCACGTCTGTATCGCCGGATCGTTGAAAAAATGGGGGTGCAGGTCATCCCTGTCAGTGAGGATACGGACTGGGAGACGCCTTTGGAAAGCGCGGATGTCATCGTGGATGCGCTGATCGGTACGGGGCTTTCCCGAGAGGTCAGCGGCGTGAAGGCCGAGGTCATAGAGATGATGAATGCGTCGCGTGCGTCGGTGGTCTCTGTCGATGTACCGAGCGGTCTGTCTTCGGATACGGGAGAGCCTATGGGGCTTGCCGTCATGGCAGATTACACGGTGGCGCTGGAGTCGTACAAGCGCTGTCATGTGCTTTCTCCGGGGCATGAGTACTGCGGCAAGGTGCTCTATAGCGCGATCGGCCTCCCTGCGGCTGTGGGCCGCTCTCTTCCCGTGAGCCTTATCGAAGAGAGAGAGGTGGGAAATCTGCTGCCTTTAAGGGAGCGCATGTGTCATAAAGGAAAGAATGGATTCATCGGCATCATCGCCGGCTCTGCCGGCATGGAGGGGGCGGCGCTCCTCGCCGGACAGGGCGCGCTCCATGCCGGGGCCGGCAAGGTGGCTGTCGTGACTGTGCCAAAGGCGGCGGCTGTGATAGCGGGCAAGGTGCCCGAGCTCATGGTTTCGTCCGTGGGGGATTCGGATTTCTTCACGTCTGCTATGGCAGAGGAAGTCCTCCAAAAGGCAGAGGCCTATGATGTGCTCGCCATCGGCCCGGGGCTTGGCCGTGACGCAGAGACGCAGCGCTTCGTGAAGGAAATCCTCACACGCTGGAGGAAGCCGATCATTGTCGATGCAGATGCGCTGTATGCGGTGAAGGAGATGGAGATCGATCTCGCTCGCTGTCCCGGACAGCTGATCCTGACGCCGCATGTGGGGGAATTTGCTCATCTGACGGGAAGGACGGCGGCTGAGGCGGAAAGAGAGCGTATCGATGGCGCGATCGCTTTTGCGATGGAGCGGGGAGTGACGCTCGTCCTGAAGGGCATGCCGACCGTCATCGCCGCGAAAGATGGCTTCGCTTATGTGAATGAGACCGGAAATCCCGGCATGGCGGCAGGCGGTATGGGCGATACCCTGACAGGGATCATTGCCGCTCTTGCCGGGCAGGAGATGGATCCGGAGCCGGCTGCGATCTGCGGCGTCTATCTTCACGGCCTTGCGGGCGATCTCCTTGCGAGAGAGATACCTGTCGGCTATACTGCAAGCGATGTGGCAAGGATGATGCCGAGGGCGAGGGAAATGGTGACTGGGGACTAGTGGCTAGTGACTAGTGACTGGTGACTGGTAGCTAGGGATTAGTAGCTAGGAATTAGGCTTGCGATACGAGAAAACCGCAAGTTTCAAACCTTTGCGGCGCTTTTGATTTTTATGCGCCGCACCACCCCTTTTTGAACCTATAGAACCCGATGAACCTCTTTTGCACGCAATCAAGGGACGGCACGCCCCACGGGCTAACCCCGAACTATTTGCACCTATTTTACAAAAGGAGACTTATATGTTATCCATCAAACAGATCTGGAAATACCTTCTGGCCATCGTACTCACGCTTACGGTCGGACTGGCGGCAGCGGGCTGCGGCGGTGGCGCGGCAGCTTCGTCCTCTGCGGCTTCGAAGGCAAAGAGCAGTGAGGCGAAGAGCGGGAAGGCTCTCACGGTACGTATGCTCGATATCGGACAGGGCGATGCCTGCCTGCTAGAGAAGGATGGAAAATTCGTTCTGATCGACAGCGGAGACATCGAGCACCGTGATACCATCGTGGCACTGCTCAAAAAGTATCACGTGAAGAGTCTCTCCAAGGTCGTGATCACGCATCCGCATGCCGATCATCTGGGCGGGATGCAGGCCATTTTCAAAAATTTCAAGGTCGAAGCCATCTATGATGACGGCATGCCGGCCGGCACGGCGTCTTACAAGAATTATCTGAAAGCCATCAAGGCGAACCAGATCCCTTATAAGGCACTGAAAGCGGGCGATGCACTTACCTTCTTCGATGGCGTCAGCTACAAGGTGCTCGGGCCGGTCAAGGTCATTAAGGACCAGAAGGGAAATTCGGATTTCAATAACAATTCCATCGTCGGCAGGCTCTCTTATGGCAATTTCTCCATGATGTTCACCGGCGATGCAGAAAAAGAGGAGGAAGCATCCATCCTCGCTGACCGGGGGACGCTCAAGAGCGATGTGCTGAAGGTCGGTCATCACGGCAGCCGCACATCGACGTCTCCGGACTTTTTGCGGGCTGTCTCACCGAAGGAGGCTTTCATTTCCTGCGGACTGAACAATGACTATGGACATCCGCATAAGACGACCGTGGCGAAGCTTGAAAAAGCCAAGGTTCACATTTACCGTACCGACCGTGACGGCACGCTGACCCTGACCACCACGGGCGACGGCTACAAGATCACAAAGGAGCGCTAAGATGAAAAAGGAACTGATACTGGACCGCATCGAGGAGAAGATGGCGGTCTTCCTGACGGAAGAGGAAGAGGAGATCCGGCTGCCTGCCGCCTGGTTTGAGGATCTCCACGAAGGCATGGCGATCGATATGAACCTTGTAGAAAATAAAGACAGGGAAGCCGCTTCGCTCCAAGAAGCGGAGGACCTGCTGGCTGAAATCAAAAGGATGAATGGGGGCGGCTAATGAGGAATGGGGAATGAAGGTGACGGCTTCGCTGTGAGTATATATGGGGCGATGCCATGCGCTGGCATTTCAGTCACCAGTCACCAGTCACTCGAGGTTCCTAATCCCTAGCTACTAATCCCTAATCCCTGCTTTCAAACTTCAGGTTGACGGGTTCAGGTTTGTGGTGCGGCGCACAAATCAAAAGCGCCGTAAGTTTGAAAGCAGGGATAAGTGGCTAGGGATTAGGGACTGGGGACTGGGGATTAGCAGTGACTGGTGACTTGGATTCTCCGGCATCGTTACCCCGAGCGCAGCCGAGGGATCTTTACTGCACTGCGGGAATCAGCGTGTATGCGCCTAGGAAAAACGATGTCTTGGTGCTGTCTCACATCAGGCAATGAGCGTTCTGCCATAGAGATTTCTCGCTTGCGCTCGAAATGACGACGTCGCGAAACGCCATCAAAACTCCGCGGCGCTTAGGGAAACACTGATTAAATCGTTGTCAGATTTTACTCTTGAATTTTTATACATGGCGAGGAATAACCTGACGCGAATAGCGAGCTATTTAAGGAAGGCTATGACGAAGTCATGTATAAAAATTCTTGTAAAATCTGATTCTGCGATTTAATCAGCGTTTCCTGAGATCCTTCGACTCAGCTGCCATTATTCAGATAAGCGTTTCCCTAACATACAGCTTTTTTCTCCGCTCAGGATGACGAAAAGCGCCGCACCTTCCCCGCCCTACCCGTAGAACCTACAGAACCCGCTCTCCTCTTTCGCGAACAATCGAAGGGCAGCACGCCCCAAGGGCTAACCCTGAACCCTGCCTTTTTTTATTTTTCTCTTTACATTTTTTGATTTCCTTCTATTATAAGACGTATCACATGTTGGAAGTGATGATTCTTATATCAGGAGGTTTTTTATGGCACAGACTAAGAGAGAACTTGTACAGGCGGCTTTTTGACCCGCTCGGAAAATCACTGTATGCCAAAGGAGCTGTGAAGAAATAAATTCTCATTTCTTCACAGCTCCTTTTTACTTTGCTTTCATTTGGTTCAGGGTTCAGGGTTCAAGGCTCTCGTGGTGGCTTCGCTGCCTTTTTTTAGAAGATGGTATTCTCGTATCGCAGCCTTCCCCTCTAGGGGAAGGTGCCCGCAGGGGCGGATAGGGTGACTATGGTATGAAAGACAGCTGGGATAAGGTTTCCCGGTCACTCCTATGAGAGCTGCAAGTCCCCCGCGGCAGATGGAACGCGAAAATGAGATGATCGTTATTTCACATCGCCTTTTCTTTTTTTCTGTAAAAATAAAAGAACGGATCTCTGACGAGATCCGTTCCTGTGGCGGAGTGAGGGAGATTCGAACTCCCGCACCGGTATAACCGGTCTAACGATTTAGCAAACCGTCCTCTTCAGCCACTTGAGTATCACTCCACATAGCTGACTTTAGAGATAATACCATATGAGGCAGGGGATTGTCAAGAATTTTTTAAGAAGTCATTTTGACAAAGAGGGAGGAATCAAGGATAATGGGTTCAGGGTTCAGGGTTCAGGGTTCAGGGGGCCGTGGGACGTGCCGTTCTTTGATTGTGTATGAAAGCTCTGCTCGAATGAGGAATTAGGAATGGTGGTGCGGCGCGAAAAATAATAAAGCGCCGCGAAGTATAAATAGGGCGATGCCCGAAGGTTTCTTTCAGAGCAGGTTTCCCGTTTCGGATTTCCAAACATCGACCGCTGGGCCGCGAATGACAAAGATTTCTCGCTTGCGCTCGAAATGACGATACGGGAGTCTGATGTCTTCCAGTTTCCTAGTCTCTAGTCTCTAGTCTCTAGTCTCTAGTCCCTAGTCACCAGTCACCAGTCACCAGTCACTCCTAATCCCTAATCCCTAGCCACTTATCCCCTAAAACTGTTCTCTCAAAGGAGCCATTATGCATTTCGAAACTATGATCCTTCTCCTCTTTTCTGTTCTTGGCCTTATCGACGGCGCGCTTTTTGCGCTGCTTTTCCGCCGGAGGCGTTTCTATTTCTATGCACTTGCGATGGCACTCCTTGGCGGGGCAGCAGGCGCGTATTTCCTCTGGTATGCCAAGGGGTATGATGGGCTTGGACTTTGGTCGCTCTATCTGGCGTATGGGATGACAGGATTCATGGTGGCGGAGATCATAGCGCTCTTTCTCCTCGTTCCGCTTTCGCTTTTGAGTCTGGTGAAAGCCCTTCGGCGTGCTGCGAAGCTTTTGGGCGCACTGGGGCTTCTCGCATCACTTGGGATCGGCGTTTACGGAGCCTATGATGGAAATCATCGGGAGGTGACGGAGCATCACGATATCTATGTGAAGGATCTGCCAGAGGCCTTGGAGGGGTATCGCTTCGCACAGATGACAGATACGCACATCGGTCCCTACTTCCGCTATACGGATCTTCCGCGTGAGATGGCGCGTGCAAAGGCAGAAGGGGCAGAGGCGGTCTTTTTCACGGGGGATCTTATCGATGATGTGCGCCATATGAAGGAAACGGCGGATATCTTAGACGAATGGCAGGAGGCTTTTCCCGATGGCATTCTCTATGCCTGGGGAAATCATGAGTACTATCGCGGCAAGGATCTCATCCGCAGTGAGCTTCTCCGGACGCGGGTCGAGCTTTTGGAGAATGAAAGTACCGTGATCCGGCGCGGAGGCGCGGCGCTCTACGTGGCGGGGGTGGATTACCCGTGGAGCCGCGGGGCGGCGCGGTCGCTTGAGATGCAGGATATGATGGACTTCGCCTATCGGGACATTCCCGAGGGCGCACCGTCGATCCTGCTCGCGCACCATTCCGATTTCATCGACCTTGGTTTTGAAAGAGGCGCCTTCCTGACGCTCACAGGGCATACGCATGGGACACAGTTCGGTCTTTTCGGTCGGCCGATCATTACCCCCTTCCGCTATACACGCGGTATGTACAGCGATGGCATGCATCAAGGCTATGTCTCGCGCGGGGATGCGAGCTGGTTCCCCTTCCGCTTTTCCTGCGACAGGGAGCTTGCTGTATTTACGCTGCACAGGAAAACTGAAAAATGAGACATGAAGGTGCGGCGCATCAGGATCTGAATGGGCGCACCTTTTTATCATGCGTCTAGGGAAACACTGATTCAATCGTTGTCTGATTTCAATCTTGGATTTTTATACAGAGCAAGGAATCATCTGACGCGAATAGCGAGCTATTTAAGGAAGATGATGACGAAGCTATATATAAAAATCCATATGAAATCCGGCTCTGCGATTTAATCAGCGTTTCCCTAGCCACTTCTTTCTCTCTATAGTAAAATAAGGCATAGGAAATGTACCATACCAAAGGAGATGAAACTATGAAAAAATGGGAAAAGATCGTGACGGCTCTGGGCGCAGCCCTCTTCCTTTACACGGCAGATCCGGTCTTCGCTTTCGAGCCCTTTTATCTGAATGGCGACCAGACGCAGCCCATGATACAGAATACGGGCGGCATTTACAATGACGGCAAGACGGGGCTCTTCATGGACCTCACCTCCATGACCATCGAAGGCGTATTCAATGACGGACTGGCTGTGCGTGTGAAGATTTTTGAACTCGCGGAGGGCAAGTCTGTCAGGACGGGCTTCCTGCATGTCCGCTACGCAGAGGACGGCAAGGCATGGGTGCTTCGCACGGATGATCGCTGGCAGGAGGTCGCCTCCGGCACAGAAGATCCCTCTGCGCTCTCTGTCTACTTCGTGCGTGAGGAAATGGGAAATGAAGATCGCCGCGATACCTACATGAGTCAGATCGAGAAGCTCGCAACAGCACAGGAAGGCGATCCGGGCTCCATCGTGCCTGCCAATGCACTCCCGGCTTCTTTCGGACAGACGCCCAAAGCTGCTGACCCAAAGGCGGCTCGCCCGGCGAAAGGGAAGTCCGTTGTCCGCACCACCCCCCTGCCCGCGCCGCATGGAGAGGTGACCGTCACCATCACAGAAGCCCCTCAGGTGGAGATCGTGAAGGGCGAAGGGGAAAAGTGACTAGTGACTGGTGACTGGTAGCTAGGGATTAGTGGCTGGGGATTAGGTTTGCGATACGAGAAAACCGCCAGTTTCAAACCTCCGCGGCGCTTCTGATTTTTATGCGCCGCACCAACCCCTTTGAACCCAAAGAACCCGCTGAACCCTTTCGCATGTAATCAAAGGGTACCACGCTCGAGGGGCTAACCCTGAACCCCGAACCCTTAAACTTTGATCTTATTTCCAAACAATCAATCACATAAATAACAAAAGAAGGAATCATTATGGCTAAAAGATACTATGAACTGCATGTCGCTGGATGCACGCGCCAGCTGCCGATCCTGAATATTTCCGACACCCTTGCCATCGCAGGCTTTGTCATACTGGGCGATACAGAGATCGTCACCCGCACCGCAGAGGAATTGGCGAAGAAGGTCCCCGAGGGGACGGATATCATCCTCACCGCGGAAACGAAGGGCATCCCGCTCGCCCATGAGATGGCGCGTGCGCTTGGCATGAAGAAATACATCGTCGCACGTAAAAGTGTGAAGGCC
Organism: Dialister sp. i34-0019-2H8; assembly: GCF_042846925.1. Taxonomy (NCBI): domain Bacteria; kingdom Bacillati; phylum Bacillota; class Negativicutes; order Veillonellales; family Veillonellaceae; genus Dialister; species Dialister sp. i34-0019-2H8. The sequence goes on along the minus strand of NZ_BAABYQ010000001.1, from coordinate 1,867,330 downwards.
TATATGGAGAATCCGATCTGCGTCGAGGATGAATCCATCACGACCATGGGCAAGCAGCGTCTCTACCTTTCGCAGGACGATGTCGATCTCATCCGCGGCAGGAAGGTCCTCCTTGTCGATGATGTCATCAGCACCGGCGGCTCCATGAAAGCGATGAAAGAGATCACGGAAAAAGCAGGCGGACAGGTTATCGGGGAAGCAGCCATTCTCGCGGAAGGCGATGCTGCCAAAAGAGAGGATATCATTTTCCTCGCGCCGCTCCCGCTCTTTGAGGCGGAGTGACTGGTAGCTAGGAATTAGTGGCTAGGGATTAGGTTTGCGATACGAGAAAACCGCTAGTTTCAAACCTCCGCGGCGCTTCCATATTTTTATGCGCCGTACCACCACCGTTGAACCTTCTAAACCTGTTGAACCCGCTGAACCCGCTGAACCTCTTTCGCATGTAATCAAAGGGAACCACGCCCGAGGGGCAAACCCCGAACCCTGAACCCCGAACCCTTATACCCTTCCTTCTCCCCCTTCATCTATGCTATAATAAACAATACGAATTATTCCATTCACAAGATTCATTTCCTACAGGAGGAAAACGATGAAGCATCAGGAAATTGTGATGATTGTTGACTTTGGCGGACAGTACGCCCAGCTCATTGCACGCCGTGTACGTGAGTGCGGTGTCTACTGCGAGATCCTGCCATACAACAAAAGCGCAAAAGAAATTTTAGCCCAGCAGCCGAAGGGGATCATTTTCTCCGGCGGCCCATCCAGCGTCAATGCGGAAAATGCGCCGGAGATCGATCCGGACGTATTCAAAGCAGGCGTGCCGATCCTCGGCATCTGCTACGGCATGCAGCTCATGGCCAAGACCTTGGGCGGCGAAGTTTCTAAACCTGAAAAACATGAATACGGTCACACCGATTTCTACAGAAACGGCAGCTCCGTACTCTTCGAAGGCGTCTCCGAAAAGACAGCGGTATGGATGAGCCATGGCGATGCAGTCACAGAGATGCCGGCCGGCTTCGGACTCACCGGTCACACCGACCTCACCCCGACTGCTGCGATGGCAGATGAAGCCCGCCGTTTCTATGCTGTCCAGTTCCATCCGGAGGTCGTCCACACCCCGGAAGGCACCACCATGCTGAAGAACTTCCTCTTCCACATCTGCGAATGTGAAGGCGGCTGGTCCATGGGCAACTACATCGACATCGCTGTCGAAAATATCCGTGAAAAAGTCGGAAATCACAATGTCATCTGCGCCCTCTCCGGCGGCGTCGACTCCTCTGTCGCAGCTGTCCTCGTACACAAAGCCATCGGCGATCAGCTGACCTGCGTTTTCGTCGACCACGGCTTCCTGCGTCTCGGCGAAGCAGAACAGGTCGTCGATACCTTTACGAACAAATTCAACATGAAGCTGGTACACATCGATGCATCCAAGCACTTCATGTCGCTTCTGGAAGGCGTCACCGAACCGGAAAAGAAACGTAAGACCATCGGTGCAGAATTCATTCATACCTTCCAGGAAGAAGCGAACAAGCTCGAAGATGTGAAATTCCTCGTACAGGGCACCCTCTATCCGGACGTCGTAGAATCCGGCACCGCGACCGCTTCTACCATCAAGTCCCATCACAATGTAGGCGGTCTCCCGAAGGATATGAAATTCTCCCTCATCGAACCGCTTCGTGAACTCTTTAAAGACGAAGTCCGCGAGCTCGGCCGTCAGCTGGGCCTTCCGGAAGAAGTCGTCAATCGTCAGCCATTCCCGGGACCAGGCCTTGCCATCCGTATCATCGGCGACATCACCCCGGAACGTCTCGATATCCTGCGCCGTGCGGACTTCATCGTGAGAGATGTCATCCATAAGCATGGTCTCGACAATACCATCTGGCAGTCCTTCGCCGTCCTTCCGGCAGCGATCCGTTCCGTCGGCGTCCAGGGCGATGAAAGAACCTATGACTACACCGTAGGCATCCGTGCCGTCACCTCCTCGGATGGTATGACCGCCGACTACTTCCGCTTCCCGTGGGAAGTGCTCGACGAAATGAGCCGTCGCATCTGCAACGAAGTCGCTGGCGTAAACCGCGTCGTCTACGACATCACCTCCAAGCCACCGAGCACCATCGAGTGGGAATAATAAATCATAATTATCAAAAGTCCCGCCTCCCCCTTGTGGAGGGCGGGATTTTTGGATGAGCGAAATGAGAAATTAGAAATGAGAAAGGGGGGTGGCGGCTGCGCCGAAATCCTTCTGCGCAGTCCTTCACTTTCTGAGCACGATTTTCTAACAAAAAGGCATTTAACTCCGCACAGTATGATGAAAAGGGCGATGTCCGTTAAGGAAAAGATGATTCGTTTTCGTAACATATTCAGAATGTGCATAGGGGGATAGCGGCATTCTCGTATCGTCATCCCGACCGAAGTGGAGGGATCTTTGTTGTTCGCGGTATAACGGAGGACTGGGAAAAGTTAAAAATGGGAAACCTGTTATCTTGACTGGCGTATAATACGGTGTTTCATACAAAAAAGTAACGTACCTGACGCGGATTTCCGCTGCAACAAAGATCCTTCAGCTACGCGCGGGGGGACGGAGCAAGATCAATTTTTGCCTAGCATTGATTTCCCTAGGCAGAGCCAGTCTTGGAATACGAATCTGCACTTTCAAATGTGGTAGAATACAAAGAGGAGTACAGAGAGTTTTTCCATCCAGTCCTAAGAGGAGGGAACTTATGATCGATGAAGCTGAATTTCAAGACGCGCTGGCATGCTATAAGCGGGATTTCGTTCGTAAACAATGGCCGCGGGAGAAGTGGAAATGGGAAGCGGTGAAGTGGTTTCAGGATCATTGGGATATGGAAGCGGAAGATTTTGCGGGAATGTTGGATGCTTCTCTGTCTAAGACGTCTATCTTGCTTGCTGCTAGTAACAACTATCCTAAACAGATGATAGTTGTTTTTGCACAAGCAGCTCCTGAAGAAGTACGAGACATGTTTCGCCAGCTCTTTGACGAGAAGCAGGATGTTATCGATAGAATCGTTTCATTTAAAGAGAAATCGGTCACGCTGTTGGACAGATATGGGGGCGGAGCGAAGAACCATTATCAGACAGAAAATGCAATCAGCGTGTATTTATGGCTTCGCCATCCGGATAAGTATTACATCTATAAGTACGGTGAAATCAAGGCCGCTATTCAAAAACTTGGTGGAGATGCCCATTTTGTGAAAGGACGTTATGAGGAGAATCTCCGCAATTTCTATCGCATCTATGATGAGGTTTGCGCTAAACTGAGTCAGGACGATGAGATGAAGCGCCTGCTGCAGTCGCAGTTGACAGACACCTGCTATCCGGATCCGGCGCTGAAGACGTTGACGTTTGACTTCGGCTTCTATATCAGTCGTTATCTTGTGAATTCCACGCCAGTACCGACTGTCCCAGAGCCTGAGCCCATCGTTTCTTCGGGAAAATCAAACTACTGGTTTCTGTCCGCGAATCCAAGAATTTGGAGTATGTCGTCGCAGGCGGTGGGTGAAGTACAAGCTTTTACGCTTGTGAATGACAATGGGCACAAAAGGCGTATTTACCAGAATTTTCTCGATGCCAAGGCGGGGGATCGTGTGATCGGTTATGAGTCTAGTCCGTCGAAGAAAATCGTGGCCTTACTAGAGGTTAGCCAGGCGCAGGATGGGGAAAAGATTTATTTTAAGAAGCTGGAGGGACTATCAGCTCCGATTGACTTTGCCGCATTTAGAGACACGAAAGAACTGCAGTCGATGGAATATTTCAATATGACGCAGGGAACGCTCTTTAAGCTCAGTAAGAATGAGTACGACTGTCTGATGGATATGATTCGTGAAGAGAATCCTGCGTCGCGTGTGAATGAGTCATACGCTGCCTATACGAAAACGGATTTTCTTAAAGATGTCTACATGGGTGAAGACAAATATGACCGTCTGATTTCCGTGCTGAAGCGGAAGAAAAACATAATCCTGCAGGGGGCGCCGGGCGTGGGGAAGACGTTTGCCGCCGAGCTGTTGGCGTATTCGATGCTTGGGAAGAAAGATACTTCCCATGTGTCACTGATCCAGTTTCACCAGAACTATTCCTATGAAGATTTCATCATGGGGTATCGTCCGACGGAGAATGGTTTTGTGCTAACGCCTGGGGTTTTCTACGAATTCTGTCAGAAGGCGCAGCAGCATCCGAAGGAAGATTATTTCTTCCTGATCGATGAAATCAATCGCGGGAACATGAGCAAAATTTTTGGCGAGCTCCTGATGCTGATCGAAAACGGCTATCGAGGAAAGCCTGTGATGCTTTCCGCTAATGGAGAATCGTTCACTGTGCCGAAAAAACTATATGTGATCGGTATGATGAATACCGCTGATCGCAGCCTAGCGATGATTGACTATGCGCTTCGGCGGCGGTTCAGCTTCATTGAGATGGAGCCCGGCTTTAAGACAGAGGGGTTCAAAGCCTACCAGAAGAGGCTGGGAAATGAGACGTTTGACAAGCTGATCGCGGTGGTCGAGCGGCTGAACGAAGAAATAAAAAACGACAGCTCGCTGGGGAAGGGCTTCTGTATCGGGCATAGCTATTTCTGTGGACTGGAAAATCTAAAGGACTCGATGGTCGGCCAGATGCGCGAGATTGTAGAGTACGACATTCTTCCGATGCTCGAAGAGTACTGGTTTGACAGTCCGGCGCAGGTGGCAAAGTGGGAGAGTGAGTTGCGCGGGGTCCTGGCATGAGAAAGGATCACGGACACCTCATTCGAAATATCTATTACATGCTCTCCTATGCATTCCAGACGCTGGAGGCGAAGTCCTATGCTAAGGTGGCGGCAGAGGATTTCCCTGACATGCAGAATTTTTTCGCGGCGATCCTTGCGAAGGGCATTAGCTGGCAGATCAAGCAGGGGCTTTCACGTTCTTACGAAGAGAAGCGCGAGGTGTTGGCAGGTGTCCGCGGACGTATCGATATGCCGGAAAGCATGCGACTCTTGCTACGGAAAAAACGCAGGCTCTTCTGTGTATTCGATGAACTTTCAGAAAACCATCTGTTGAATCAAGTCATCAAGACAACGGTCATGCTGCTTCTCCGGCATGGAAGCGTAGAGCCCAAGTACAGGAAAGCGCTCAAGAAGCAGATGCTCTTCTTCTCGCAGGTGGATGTTTTGCGCCATACGTCGATTTCCTGGAATACGATTCGCTATCAGAGAAATCAGCAGAATTATCGCATGCTGCTTGCAATTTGCCAGATGATTATGGAAGGACTGCTGCAGACGGACCAGCAGGGAACATACCATGTGCGGAAATGGATGGATACGCAGCGCATGAGCCACTTGTATGAGAAATTCATTCTCGCCTACTACCGGCGGCATTTTCCTGCGCTTTCTGCCGGTGCGCCGCAAATTCCCTGGGCACTCGATGAGGAAAATGGTGCGCTTCTCCCGGTGATGCAGACCGATGTGCAGCTGGAGCAGGGGGGCGGCGTGCTGATTATAGATGCCAAGTACTACAGGCATATTCTGCAGTCAAGGTATGAGACGGACAAACTCCGCTCAGCGCACTTGTATCAGATTTTCACCTACGTCAAAAACCGGGCGTATGAGCGGCAGGAAGGGCAGCGTGTATCGGGGATGCTTCTCTATGCAGGTACCGACGAAGCCTTGCAACCTGATCATATCTATCAGATGCATGGCAATCAGATCGAGGTCAAGACACTCGACCTCAGCCGCCCCTTCGAAGAAATCGCGGGCGCGCTGGACGCGATAGTGAAAACCTATTTCCCCTCCTGCCCTGCAAGAAAATAGAAAGGAAGCCGCGCGCGGCTTCCTTTGCTTTTCAGATCATGGAGGGTAAAACGAGGTTGGCATCCATAATTTCAAACCCTTGGATCCCTCGGTTCATCCCTCATCAGTTCGAGCTATTTAAGGAAGCCATGTATAAAAATGTAAGAGTAAAATCAGACAACGATTTAATCAGTGTTTCCTTAATCAGCGTTTCCCGGGTGACTACTGTTTAACATATGACGTTTTCCTCCGATTAGGATGACGAAATGAGCTGCAGAATTTTATATAAATACGGAACGACCTGTTTTTTGTTATGAGGGGTATTGGGGCGCTCTATGAATTGTGCGCCCCTTCCATCACTCCTCACTCCTAATTCCTCACTCCTCACTTTGACTCGAAGCGTGTTACAGCTTTGTTGTCTCATATCCAGTGAACAATATCAGGCAGCAGTCCCAAGTCCCCATTCGAAAGGAGCCACCCATGAGCCTTATCAGACGAAATCCCGATCTTGCTGCAGCGGCGCTCCTTGCGCTCGTGACGGCGTGTTTCTCGGAGGTCAGCTTTTCCTCGCTGAGAGAGAGTATCAATTTCCCGCTCCTGGCGCTCCTTTTTTCTCTCATGACCATCGTAGCGGCTCTTCGGCGCGCCGGATTCTTCAGCGGCCTTTTCTGCCATCTCTTTCAGAAGCCCATGAATAGCCGGCGGATGGGGCAGGTATTCCTCTTTCTCTCCTTCTTTACCTCCATGGTATTCACGAATGACCTCTCACTCATCATCTTCGTGCCGCTTGCGATTTCTCTCTTCAAAGAGGCCCATGCCCTCCGCCTGGTGATCCCTGTCCTCACATGGATGACCATCGCGGCGAATCTGGGCAGTATGCTGACGCCCATCGGAAATCCGCAGAATCTTTTCATCTATGCCCACTACCATCTGCCGCTTGCCGAATTTCTCTCCATCACCGCACCCATCACTGTCCTCTCGGCCGTCCTGCTCTTCCTTGCCAGCTATACGCTGGAAGATCGGCCGCTCCTGCTCCGCTTCGCAAAGCCGACAGGCATACCGCGTCTTCGTATCGCGCTCCTGCTCCTTCTCTTTGCACTCTGCCTTTTGAATGTCCTTCGCCTCCTCCCGATTTCATTCCTCCTTGCGATCGTCATCCCGGCTTGTGCGCTCCTTGACCGGAAGGCCTTTCGCGAGGTCGACTACAAGCTGCTTGCGCTCTTCCTAGCGCTTTTCATCGCGGTAGGAAATCTGACGCACATCCCAGGGCTTCAGGAGAAACCGGCCGCGCTCCTTGCCGGACACGAATTCTGGATCTCTCTTTTCCTTTCGCAGGTCGTGAGCAATGTCCCTGCGACCGTCATGCTCTCTCCGTACACGGAAAACTATACCGCGCTTCTCCTAGGCGTCAATATCGGAGGCCTCGGTACCCTCATCGCGTCCATGGCGAGTCTCATTTCCTTCAAGGCGTATCTCTCGATGCGATTCCACTTTGCCCGTGCCTATTTTCTCGTCTTTACCGGGGCGAATTTGGGCTTTCTGGCCGTTCTGATCGGGGCGTACCTAGTGCTGTGGGGAAAGTAGGAAGGAAGATCGGCGTACACGCTAAAAAAGCCCGCCTCTTTCATAGAGAGGTCGGGCTTTTTTAGTATGCCTGTCAGGGGAAAATGCGACTGCGCTGGACAGCCGGCAGCCGCTATTTCTTTGGCTTGGGCAAGGTGAAGGAAGAAATGAGCGGGATGAGAGTGATCAGGGCGATCACGTAGAAGGTCGTCTCCAGACCATACATGTCGCCGACCTTTCCGAGGAGCGGCGCTGTGATGCCACCGACGCTGACGGCAAGGCCGAGCGTGATGCCCGAGGCGAGGCCGACACGGTTCGGCAGGTACTGCTGGCCTAGAACGACCATCGGGCTGTACGTAAGATTCAGAGCCGCACCGAGGACGATGAGGCAGAGGATACCGAGAATGGAGCTGTCCGTCCATGCGAGAATGAGCGCGGCAGGAAATGCGAGGAGGAAGCCGAAGCGGACGAAGGTGCGATAGCCATGCTTGTCGCCCAGCTTTCCGCCGATCAGTGTGAAGAGCGCGCCGATGCCATAGTATACGCTGAGGAGCAGGTTGCTGAAATTCTGTGATTCATGGAAATGATTCATGAAGTAAAGCACGATGAAGGTATTCAGCCCGAGGTACATGATAGAGCGGCCGAAAACGACGGCGCCGAGACGACAGAAGGAGCCCCACTGGTCCGGTGCGTCCGTCACGGCGTGTTTCTTGTGTGAGGAGATCGATCTCTCGCCGATGGCCTTCAGACGGGGATAGAGAGCGAGAAGGAGCACGCAGATGATGATCTCTGGGATAAAGAAAATGAGCGTGCCCGGCAGGCCGAAAAAGGCGATCGATGCAGAGATGATCGCTGCGCCGAAGGTGAAGCCCATATTGCCGCCAAAAGAAAAGACCGAAAGACTGATGCCGCGGTTGTCATCTGTCGAGACGCGGTTGACCATGAGCGCGCCCTGCGGGTGAAACATCGCGACACCGATGCCAGAGATCATCGTGAAGAGGCAGAGCAGATAGAAATCTGACGTGACGCCTGTCAATGCGATGCCGCTGCCTGCCATGAAGAGACCGAGCGGCATGATCCAGGGCCAGTTGTGCTTGTCGGAGAGAGTCCCTAAGAGTGGCTGGATGAGTGAACCGATGATGTTTGAGGACAGCACCAGCATAGCAGCGGTTGCGTAGTCATAGTGATAGGCCGCGACCAAAAAGGGCAGTACCGCCGCCAGTGCGCTCTGATTGATGTCCGAGCAGAAATGGCATGCGGCGAGCAGGGTCTGATAACTGAAAAATCTCATAATACCTCCTTGTCGAAACACAGACTTGGCATGATGCAGAATCCTTCGTGCGTGCCTATGTTTCCTTCCATGATAACCTTATAAGTATATAGTAAAACTGATTTCAAAGCTATATGGGATCGATACGTCACTGCGCGATTTGAGCCAGTGCGGATATGTGCTTCCGGGGGATGTCCTGCGGGCCATCAATCTGCGCGAGACATGCCGGCCGAGCGTGATCTCCTTGACAGGGGAAAGGCTCTCATGCTATATTTCCTATAACATAGCAACAAAACCGCTGCTTCGCCACCGGGTGGAGCAGACAGGCGTTTCAGTCATTCTCCGTAGGTACGGCGCAGCCGGGAGAGAGTGGCTGGAGCGTCTTTTTTTTGAGAGGAGGATCTCCATGCTTGCTCTATGGTGGCCTGTCGTTCTGATCGTTGTGGCTGATGTGATATACCAGATCTGCGCAAAGAAGCTGTCGTCCGCCGCCTCTCCGCTCGCGGCACTGGGGGCGACGTACCTGGTGAGTGCCTTGATCTGCGTGCTGCTTTTCGAGGTGCTTTCTCCGGCGGGAGATCTCATGGCGGCGCTTGCCGCTGTGCCGTTTCCGGCGGCCATCGCAGGGGTCTCCATCGCAGGGCTGGAGGTGGGGACGATCTACATGTATCGTGCGGGCTGGCCGATGAATGTGGGATTTATCGTGTACACGGGGATCATTGTTGTGCTGCTGCTCTTCATCGGTTCTTGTATTTACACGGAACCGATGGGGCTTATGAAGCTCGCTGGGGTCGCACTCACCTGTCTTGGCATGTTTTGTATTGTAAGGTAAGGAGAAAATAGATGTTTTCGACTTGGTGGCCGCTTCTTCTCGTTGTCGCATCCAGTGTGGGATATCAGGTGGGGATGAAGGAAGTCTCCGATATCGGGGATCCTATGGCTTCTCTCTTGGTGACGTATCTTGCAGCGTCTGTCGTTTCCTTTGTGATCTACTTCTTTCAGTCTTTGGGGAAGGAGAGCTTTTTGCGCGGCGCATTTTCCGTGAATCTTTCTGCCATAGGGATGGGACTCGCGATCGTCGGCATCGAGATGGGGACGCTCTTCATGTACCGGGCCGGCTGGGCGGTGAATGTGGCTTTCGTCGTGTCGAACAGTCTCATCGTAGCGGCGCTGATGCTGACAGGATTTCTGATCTATAAAGAGAAGCTGACTCTTCGCCAGCTCATCGGGGTGGGGATTTCTCTTGCAGGGATCCTGTGCATCGTGATGGGATGAGACTTTGATCACGCGGGACTCACAATTCCTGCAAAACCCGTATAATCAAGCTATATTCATAACAAAAGCAAAGGCGCTGCCCATGGGCTCAGATGTCTGAAGTCTGAGGTCTGAGAACGGAAGTCTCCAAGTCTTCCAATTTTCCATCCCCGTTGACAAATAGGGGACACAGATTATAATAACTACAGGTGCAGAAAACGCACTGCCTTTTAGCTGGCATCGCTTGCGCGGGCTGGACTGCAGAGCGCGTTCGCGCCTGTATTTTATTGACGGCTTATATCTCACGGAGAATAAGAACGGAGGAACAGGTATGGAACAAAACAATCCCCATCAGAATCAGACTTTTATGAGTATTCGCGAGCTGACGATTTCCGGGCTGCTCGCAGGGATCACGATCTTTCTCGGACTGACAGGCTATGGATTCATCCCGCTCGTCGTGATGAATGCGACGATCCTGCACATCCCGACCATCATCGGGACGGTCGTCGCAGGGCCGAAGGTCGGCATTCTGGTCGGTTTCCTTTTCGGGCTCTTTTCTTTCATTCAGACGCTGCGTGCGCCGAGCCTGATGATGCAGTTCGCACTGCAGTACAGTGTCATCGCTGATGCGTTCATCTGTATCGTGCCGCGGATCTGTATCCCGATCGTGGTGTGGCTTCTTTATAAGTACATTCCGGGGAATGCGCATTTGCGTGCCGGCATCTCAGCGGTGGGCGGGGCGATCACGAATACGGTGCTCTTCCTGGGCTCCTTCTTTCTGCTGGTCGGCGCACCGTATGCCGCAGCGAAGGGAATCTCTGTCGAAGCGGTCGGTCTGATGATCATGGGGATCGTCACTGCAAATGGTATCCCGGAAGCTCTCGTCTCCGGTGTCATCGTGGTGCCGATCGTCATGGCACTCAAAAAAGCAGGATGGAAAATGAAATAAGAAAGCAAGCAAAAAGCCGGATGCATGGAATGTGCATCCGGCTTTTGAAATGGTTCGGGTTTAGCTCGCGAGGGTGGGCGACCTTTGAATTAGAAATTAGAAATTAGAAATGGTGGTGCGGCGCATCATATTTATAAAGCGCCGCGGAGTTTTGATAACGCTTCGCGCCGTCGTCATTTCGAGCGTAGCCGAGAAATCTCTATGGCAGAACGCTCATTGCCTGATGTGAAACAGCACCAATACGTTGTTTCTCCTCAGTGCATACGTGCTGATTATTGCAGTGCAGTAAAGATCGAGGGCTGCGCTCGGGATGACGCTACGGGGAATCCTTAGTCCCCAGTCACTCCCAATCCCTGATCCCTAATTCCAAAAACTACGCTTCTTCCTTCCCACGCAGTCTTTCATCGCAGAGAGCGATGAGCTCTTTGGCATCTGCGTTTGCTTCTTTACAGAGAGTGCCGATGGTGGTTTTCATATCCTGTGGCATGGCGATGGATTTCTTCTGGAAGACGGGAAGGAGCTGCGGGTAAAGGGTGAGGATGGTCTCCATCGGCGTGTCTTCGGTGAGGAGCGGCTTCTTGTATTTATCCGCGATGAATTCGTTCATCTCACCGATGATCTCAAAGACGTCGATGCCGTGGCCCTGAGCAGCCTGCCAGAGGTTTTCATCATAGGAGACGAAGCAGCCGACGCAGGACATGCCGTATTCCATGAGGAAAGGTCCCATTTCCGGGTATACTTCGATGATCTGCATGATGTTGTTTTCCGGACGTACGAAGTCGCCTTCTTTGAGCGGCGGTACGTCGGGGGCGCCCCAGGAAGAGCCGTAGTAGTCATTTCCGGCATCATTTCCCGCTGTGGTGTTTCCGAGGACGGTATCGCGGAAGGCTTCATAGCCCATGGCATCAATGAATTCTTCCAGAGACTGGTAGGACTCATGTTCCAGATAGTAGGTGCAGGCTTTCACCATGATAGAGAGGGCATCGGCCGGGAACTGTGCAAAGGCGAAGAAGGTCTTCTTGCCGGTGTAGATGTCCCAGCCGTCCGACATGCCGACTGCACGGATCGGGAGCGGGGAGACGATGGTGGCGGTCAGGATGCATGCCGGCCAGGTGCCGAAGGCAAGGAGACCGAGCTCCTTCAGCGCGCCCTCTACGTCATCCTTGGAAAGCCCGGAGATGATCGGGCGGGCTTTCGGATCGAGGATGTAGGTGCCGTCAAATTTCTCGGAGACGCTCTTCATGTTCTTTTTCAGCTCGGCGCGGCCGTCCTGAATATCCGGAATGAAATCGATTTCAATGGAAAAGGTCAAGTTATCTGCGGTCATGTAAACAAACTCCTTTCAAAGAGCATAGATTTTCTATACATTGGGATGCTACGCTGATGATATGCTCGTAAGCATACATATTCTGTGCTTTCACAATATCCTATTATAGCATAGAAGGAAATCGATGGGAAAGATGTTTTATTAGCGAGTCAGTTTTGGTACAATGGGGGAAGCGGTGACTGGTGGCTGGGAGACATGAGGCTCTCGTATCGTCATTTCGAGCGAAGCGAGAAATCTTCCTTGCAGACCGCTAAACGAAGGATGTGTGAAAGCAGAAATACGTAGCACCAAGGCGTCGTTTTCCTGCCGGTACCTATGTGATACTGATCGCAGTGCAAGAAAGATCCCTCGGCTGCGCTCGGGATGACGACGGCGCGAAGCACTATAAAAATTTCGTGTCGCTTCCATATTTTTACGCGTCGCACCACCATTCCTCATTCAAGCAAAGCTTTCATTCAGGGTCAAGGGGCACCATGCCCTATGGGCTATCATAATACATACTCGAAAAACACTAAGGAGACAATCGCATGCATATTTTTTTGACGAATGATGATGGATATGAAGCACCGGGCATTGTCGCCATGGCGAAGAAGCTGGCGACGCTCGGGCGCGTGACGGTGATCGCGCCGGATAAGGGACGGAGCTCCTGCTCCTCCTCCCTGTCGCTGCAGACATATCTGCGCCTGTGGTACAAGGAAAGCTATGGGGAGAACATCACTGTGCTCGCCTGCAGCGGGACGACGGCAGACTGTGCGAAGCTCGCACTCTGCCACTGGCTCAAGAGCGATATGCCGGATCTCATCGTCTCTGGGATCAACAATGGCTACAACACAGGAAGCGACTGCATTTACAGCGGGACCGTCGGCGGTGCGCTCGAGGGCATCTTCGCCGGGATACCGTCTATTGCGCTCTCTGCGGAGACGACAAAGGAGGAGGCTTTTCTGGAAAAGGCATCAGACTTTGCCTTGGATGTTGTGAAGCGATATTTCATCGAGAAGAACTATCGCGGCATCCTGAATCTCAATATGCCCAAGCCTGCTGAACATCTCTCCTTCGCGCAGCTCAAGGTGAAACGCCTCGGCCTGCAGCACTATGACAATGCGATCCGGGAAATGAGAGATCCGTCCGGTCATCTGGGCTTCTGGCTCTCCGGCAAGGCGCTCTCCTGCGAAGATCCGGAGACGGATGTATACTGGGCACACCGCGGCTATCCGACCCTGACGCCGATCACTTGGGATCAGACGGATGCGGGGAAGATGGATGAGGCCATGAAAATCGTGCCCGAGGCTGAGGCTTCGCGAGTGAATGGAGACTAGGAGACATCGGGCGCCCGTATCGTCATTTCGAGCGGAGCGAGAAATCTTCCTTGCAGACCGATAAGCGATGGATGTTTGAAAGCAGGGATGAGTGGCTAGGGATTAGGAGTTTCGAGTGAATGGTGACTAAGAGACTAGGAGACATCAGACTCCCGTATCGTCATTTCGAGCGCAGCGAGAAATCTTTGTCATTCGCGGCTTAGTGGTCGATGTGTGGAGCCCCAAACGGGAAGCCTGCCATCAAGAGACCTTCGGGCATCGCCGTCATCTATACTCTACGGCACTTCTATATTTTTATGTGCCGCACCACCATTTCGCATTTCTCATTCAAGTGAGGCTTTCAATCGTAATCAAGGGGCAGTACGCTCCAAGGGCTAACCCTACACCTTTCTCAAAGAGCCAGCATGTGCATTGCAGGCTCTTGATTTTTTCAATTGACAGAACACCCCAGGGGGGTGTAGTCTATGGGTGACTGGTGACTGGTGACTGGTGACTGGTGACTGGTGACTGGTGACTGGTGACTGGTGACTGGTGACTGGTGACTGGTGACTGGTGACTGGTGACTGGTGACTGGTGACTGGTGACTCTCTCGTATCGTCATTTCGAGCGCAAGCGAGAAATCTTTTTCGTTCGCGGGGCAAATGGACGATGATAGGAAAGCCCAAATGGGAAATCGGTTATCAAAAGCCTTTCGTGCATCGCCCCATATACTCGTGGCGAAGCCGCCACTACAACCCTGAACCATGAACCCATCAACTTGAACCATTCTCACTTTATTTCGAAAGGACATCTGTCATGACTGAAAAAATAACGACCACATCCTGCGAGTGCTGCCGTCACACGGAGCGAACGGAGCGGGAAAGAAAACGGCTGATGACGCGGCTCAAGACCATGGAGGGACAGATCCGCGGGATCGAGAGGCTGGTAGAGAATGATGCCTACTGTCCCGACATCGTGATGCAGGTCTCTGCCGTGTCAAATGCGCTGAACAGCTTCAACAAGCTCCTTCTTGCGGCCCATATTCGCGGCTGCGTTGCCGAAGATATTCGTGAAGGCAAGGAGGATAAAGTCGATGAGCTCTGCGCGATGCTGGAGAAATTGATGAAGTAGAAAGGAGCGGCGTCATTTCGCGTGAAGTGAGAGGAAGCCGGACTTTGCGCAAATCAATGGCAGACCGATTTCTGGTGCTTCCTTTCATAGGAAGAAGCAGAATAGTTGACTTGGATTTTTAGAAAGGGTGATGGGGAAGGAAAGGGAGAGCGCAGCCGAGGCTCTCGCCGCTCCTTTCCAGCAAGACCCATAGGATCTGCCGACCCGTGTGCTGACCGCTTTCCCGGATCGTGGTGCTGACAGGGTGTGGCAGCTTGGAGGTGAATCGTGGATCACGAAACAAATAAAAAACAGTATCTGGTGACCGGCATGACGTGTGCGGCGTGTCAGGGTCATGTGGAGCGGGCGGTGAAAAAAGTGCCCGGCGTTTCCAAGGTCTCCGTGGCTCTTTTGACGAATTCAATGATCGTCGAGGGGACGGCCGGAGAGGACGACGTGGTGCGTGCGGTGGAGAAGGCAGGCTATGGAGCTTCACCCATGGGAGATACGAGGGCGAAAGGCAGTCCGCTGATCTCTGCCGAAGAGGAAGCACTGAAGGATCGCGAGACGCCGCGGCTGATGAAGCGCCTCATCTGGTCCATCCTTTTTCTGGCGCTTCTCATGTACATCACGATGGGGCATAATATGCTTTCCTGGCCGGTGCCTGCATTTTTGGATCACAACCATCTGGGGCTGGCGCTTTCGCAGATGCTGCTCGCGCTCTTTGTGCTGGGGATCAATCGTGACTTTTTCATTTCCGGTATCCGCTCGCTCTCGCAGGGCGCTCCGAATATGGATGTGCTGGTCGCGATGGGATCGGGGATCTCCTTCCTCTGGTCACTCTACATCTTCTACCGAATGACATGGCTCATCACAAATGATGTGTCGAACATGAATATCATGCCGCTCTACCATGATCAGCTCTACTTCGAGTCTGCTGCGATGATCCCCGCACTCATCACCGTGGGCAAGCTTCTGGAGGCTCTCTCAAAGGGGCGCACGACGGATGCGCTGAAGTCGCTCATGAGGATGGCGCCGAAGGAGGCGCTGCTCCTCCGAAACGGAGAGGAGATCCGTCTCCCGGTGAGCGAGGTCAGAGTGGGGGATATCTTTCTGGTGAAGCCGGGCGAAGCGGTCCCTGTCGATGGAGAGATCCTGTCGGGGACGGCAGCGCTTGATGAGGCGGCGTTGACGGGCGAGTCGGTGCCGGTCGACAAGGGGATCGGCGATGCCGTGCGTGCGGCCTCGATCAATACGAATGGATACATCCAGGCGAAAGCGACGCGCGTGGGTGAGGATACATCCTTTGCGCAGATCATCCGCATGGTGAGTGAGGCGGCTGCGACGAAAGCACCGATCGCCCGTATGGCAGACAAGGTCTCCGCCGTCTTTGTGCCTGCGGTCATTGGCATCGCTGCCCTCGTCTTCGCAGCGCATCTGGTATGGGGAAGCAGCGCGCAGGAGGCCCTGACCTATGCCATCACCGTTCTCGTGATCTCCTGCCCCTGTGCGCTGGGACTTGCCACGCCGGTCGCGATCATGGTAGGAAATGGTCTGGGCGCGAAGAATGGCATCCTTTTCAAGACGAGTGAAGCGATGGAAATGACGGGTCGTATAGAGATCGCGGCGCTCGATAAGACAGGGACGCTCACCGAGGGCGCCCCCCGCGTGACAGACATCGTACCCAAGGACGGTGTTTCGGAGGAGGAGCTTCTTCAGGCAGCGTATGCGCTGGAACGGAGATCGGAGCATCCGCTCGCACGCGCCATCGCCGATCTTGCGGAAGAGAGAGGGATCAAAGCAGAAGAGATCACGGATCTTCTCATCCTTCCGGGAAAGGGTCTCACAGGCAAAGAGCAGGGGAAAACGCTCTTTGGCGGTTCCCTTGCCTACATCACGTCTCTGACAGATACGACCTCTCTTCGCGCCCGTGCGGACGCACTCTCCGAAGAAGGGAAGACGCCGCTTCTTTTTATGAAGGACGGTATACTTCTCGGGCTCATCGCTGTCGCAGATGTTCTCCGGAAGGATTCGGCCAAGGCCGTGCAGGAGTTGCATGCGATGGGCATCGAGGTCGTCATGCTGACGGGAGACAATGAAAAGACGGCTCGTGCCATCGGAGAGGCAGCCGGCGTCGATACCATCCTATCGGGGGTCCTTCCGGAAGGGAAGGAAGCGGTTGTCAGGAAGCTGGCAGAGCGCGGGCATGTCCTCATGATCGGCGACGGCATCAATGACGCGCCTGCTCTCACACGTGCCGACGTCGGTATGGCGATCGGACACGGGACTGACGTCGCGATCGACTCCGCCGATGTGGTACTCATGAATTCGCGCCTGACGGACGCGACGGCAGCCATCCGCCTTTCAAGAAAGACACTGCGAAATATCCACGAGAATCTCTTCTGGGCTTTCGCCTACAATGCGCTTTTGATCCCCATGGCAGCGGGGCTGTATCCGGGGATCTCCTTAGAGCCTATGTGGGCGGCGGCAGCGATGTCGCTTTCCAGTCTCAGCGTGTGCCTGAATGCGCTCCGTCTCGGCCGTGTGAATATCCATGATGCATCTCATGACAAGCCTCTCAGGCATCGCGTGGGCACCAAGGAAAAAGAAGTCACTCCCGTGAAGGAGGGAAGCCCCGGCTGCGCCATTATCCATGTCGAGGGCATGATGTGTGAGAACTGCGAAGCGCATGTGAAGAAAGCATTGGAGACTCTCCCCTCCGTGACCTGTCTGAAAGCCGATGCCAAGACAGGGAAGGCGACCATCAGCTACACACTGCTGCCCCAGGAAGCCGACCTCAGGAAGGTTCTGGAAGCAGCAGACTATACATATAGATCGATTCAATTTCCAAAGGAGGAAAACGAAATGAAAGAAACAGTCAAAATCGAAGGCATGATGTGCGGTCACTGCGAAAAGGCGGTGAAGGCAGCACTGGAAGCGCTGAGCGGCGTGGAAAAGGCAGACGTCTCTCACGAGAAGGGCACGGCGATCCTGACACTTTCCAAAGAAATCCCCGACGCAGACATCCGGAAAGCGGTCGAAGATAAGGACTACACCTTCAAAGGGATCGAAAAATAACCCGGGACGTGTGCGGCAGAGTGTGCTCTCCTTTTTCCAAAGTCAGGGGCTAGGCGTGAGCATGGCATGGGGATCCTCATACTTGCCATTTCAGGGGGCTTCTCTCCGGTCGTATGAAAATGCAGCACTGCGAGCTGACGATGGCCGGATCAGAAATCCACTGACTGCTTACTTGTCATTGACGGCATGTCGATAGGTATGCTACAATACATACTATCGATATGCCGGAGTGGCGGAATGGCAGACGCACCAGACTCAAAATCTGGCGATGGCGACATCGTGCGGGTTCAAGTCCCGCCTCCGGCACCAAATGATCCGAACCTTTCTGGAGGAAGGGTTCGGATTTTTGATTGGAATAGGTGCAATGGTTAGCCCACGGGCGTACTGCCCATTGATGGTGAGTGAAAGCTCTGATCGAATGAGAAATTAGAAATGAGAAATGCGAAATGGTGGTGCGGCGCATAAGAATATAGAAGCGCCGCGGACTATAAAAAATGGCGATGCCCGAAAGTGGCATTTAGTCACCAGTCACCAGTCACTAGCTACTAGCTACTAATCCTTGCCAACCATTTTCTCGAAAGGAACGTATCATGGACATCTTATCCATCGGAGAAATACTGATCGACCTCACGCAGACCGGGGTGAATGCAAAGGGCGTGCCGCTCTATGCGGCAAATCCGGGCGGCGCGCCGGCCAATCTGTCTGTCGCGGCATTCCGGCTCGGGGCGAGGACGGCCTTCATCGGCAAGGTCGGGGATGATGCCTTCGGGCGTTACCTGACGGACGTTCTCAAAAAGGATGGCGTCGACGTGTCTGCGCTTGCCGTCGATGCCATGCACCCGACGAGCCTTGCCGTCGTCTCTGTCGATGCAAACGGGGAACGGAGCTTCACGTTTTATCGGAGATCCCATGCGGATACCATGCTCATGGAGGAGGAGATCCAGGATTTTCTCCTGAAACAGGCACACATGGTGCATTTCGGCTCGGTGTCTCTGACGGCGGAGCCGGCCCGCGGCAGTTTGCTCTCTGCCATCCGCCGCGCAAGATCCTATGGCGCGGTCATCACCTATGATCCGAACTACCGCGCCCGTCTCTGGGACGATCCGCGGGAGGCGATCATCGTGATGCGCCAGCCGCTGCCGCTCGTGGATATTCTCAAGGTGTCCGAAGAAGAGCTTCCGCTCCTTTCTGGCTCGGAGGACTGGGAGGAAGGGAGCCGGCGCCTGATGGAGAAGGGCATTCCCCTCATCCTTGTGACGCTCGGAGAGGCAGGCTGCTTCTACCGGCTCGGGCATTTGACCGGCCGCGTCCATGGCTTCCCTGCGAAAGTCGTCGATACGAATGGTGCGGGAGACACGTTCTTCGGTGCGGCCCTTTCCAAGCTTTGCCGCGAAGATCTCAGCCGTCTTTCGCAGGAGCGCTTGGAAGACATCCTTACCTTTGCAAACCGTGCGGCCAGCCTTTCGACGACCAGAGCCGGTGCGATCCCTTCGATGCCTCGATTGGAAGAATTGGAGTGACTAGTGACTGGGGACTAGTAGCTAGGGATTAGGAGTGACTGGGACTAGTGACTAGGGATTGGAAATTAGGAGTCTCGAGCGTCTGCTGATGCTCTCGTATCGTCATTTCGAGCGAAGCGAGAAATCTTTGTCATTCGCGGTCAGGCAGTCGATGTTTGGAAAGCTCAAAACGGGAAACCTGTTCTCAAAGAAACCTTCGAGCATTGCCACTATTGATACTCCGCGGCGCTTCTGATTTTTATGCGCCGCACCATCCCCGTTGAACCCCTTGAATCTTTTTCCCATATCATTTGACACGTATCTTTCCCCTTTCTATAATGAAAGACATGTATAACGAAAGACATGCGGCAGAATATCTGCCGATGATCTATGGAAACGCTGATTCAATCTGACAATGATTGAATCAGTGTTTCCCTACAAGGAGCTGATCATAATGGATATAAAGAAAACAGTCGAAGCCGAGGAGAGCTTTCTCATTTCTCTTCGTCGTCATTTCCATGAAAATCCGGAGCTGTCGCAGCAGGAATTCCAGACCATGGACTTCATCGAAGAAACACTCCATGGCTGGGGGATCTCTACGGTCCGTGTACCGCGAGGCGGTATCTTTGGCATGATCGACAGCGGGAAGGATGGCTGGACGGTCCTGATGCGAGCAGATATCGATGCGCTGCCGATCGAAGAGAATCCGAAGAATCTGGCATGCGAAAAGGTGTGCCTCTCGAAGAATCACGGCGTTTCTCATGCCTGCGGGCATGACGGTCACACGGCGATGCTCCTCACCGCGGCGAAGATCCTTGCAGCACACAAGGATGAATGGGAAGGCAAGGTACTTCTCATGTTCGAAGAAGCAGAGGAAATGGGAGAGCGTGGTGTCGGTCATCTGCTGTCCTATCTGGACGAGAAGAAGATCCATGTGGATGCCTGCTATGGTACGCATATGATGTACTGCCTGCCTGCGGGCAAGGTCGCGGTCATGTATGATGGTGTACTGGCAGGTGCCTTCTTCTACCGTGTAAAGATCCATGGCAAGAGCGGACATGGCTCCATGCCGAGCCTTGCCGTCAGCCCGATCGACTGCTTCAATACTTTCTACATGGCGCTTCAGTCTTACCGCATGCGGAAGGTCAGTCCGAGAAACTGCCTCACCTATTCCTTCGGTATGGTGCAGGCGGGTGACACGCCGAATGTCATCCCTGACGAGCTCACTTTCGCCGGTACAGCGCGCTGCTTTGTGAATGAAGACGGGCTTTCCTTCCGTGAGGATTTCTGGAAGCTGCTCAAGGACATCTGCGACAACTACGGCTGCACGGCAGAGATCATGGAAGACCAGTACTTCCCTGTCACGGCCAATAATAAAGAGTGTGTAGACTTGGCGCGGAAAGCCATCGCCGAGCGTGTGGGTGATGTCATGGAAGACACCGATCCATGGATGGCTTCGGAGACCTTTGCCATCACCGAGTCCACCTACCCGGGCATCTTCACTTTCACCGGCGTGAAAAATGAAGCGCTGGGCACCGGAGCGAACCACCATACGCCGGAATTTGATATCGATGAGAGCGGCCTCAAGGTCGGCGTCGAAGCGGCACTCGCCTATATCCTCGCCATGCTTGAAGAGAAACCGGAGATCAAGTCCTTCCATAAGGAGGATCTGAAGCTCATGCTGGAGAGAGCGGAATAGATAAGGTTGTTGGGTTCAGGTTGACAGGTTTCAGGATCGGAGAACGTGCACGGAGAGCCCCTTTCCGGAGGAAAGGGGGGACAATACGCATGTTACATGACAAAAGTTTGAAAGCAGGGATTAGGGATTAGTGGCTAGGGATTAGGAGCCTCGAGTGACTAGTCACGGGTGACTGAGAGACATCAGACTCTCTCGTATCGTCATTTCGAGCGTAGCGAGAAATCTTTCTTGCAGTCCGATAAACGATGTATGTGTGAAAGTAGAAATACCTAGCACCAAGGCGTAGGTTCCCTGCCAGTGCCTATGCGATGATACTTACCGTAGTGTGCCATAGAGATCTCTCGCCAACGCTTTTGATGACGACGGCGCGAAACGCTATCAAAAATCTGCGGTGCTTCGTTATGTTTGCGCCGAACCAACCCCTTTGAACCTCTTGAACCTATAGAACCCAGTCCCAAGTCACTATTCTTTGGAGCCTTTATGACGAATACCATCAAACTTCTTTTCCTTGCGATCCTCACCGCGTTTGCCCTCTGGCGGACACAAAGCCATGATGACGCCATGACACTTGTGACGGCGGGCATGGTGACACTCTGCTTCGTCCTTTCTGCGTGGCATATGTGGAGAAATCGGAAATAAAAAAAGAGCCTTCGGGCTCTTTTTTTATGGAGATAAGGAGGCTGTGAGAAGTCAGAGGTCTGAGGTCTGAAGTCTTTGGGCTAAAGTCTTCGACTCTCCCCGTCTCCCTGCCTTTAAGAGATTTGTCTCTTTTTGAGAACGCCAAAGAAGATACCTACGATATGAGCTGACCTTGAACCCGGAACCTTGAACCTTTATACTAAAGCCATAGAGACGAAATAGATATAACCATTTCCCAAAGGAGATCTTCATGGCAGTCAGAAGAAAAAGAGCAACGAAAAAGAGCAATGGACATCCATTTCTGGTCCTTCTCTTCTTTATCAGCCTCGTGGTGGGCTCGGCATATATGACAGACCGGATGACGAACGCACCGACGGCGGACAATGCGGATCAGGTGACGGCGATCCGTCATATTTTCAATGACAAGGAAATGCAGGGGCTCGTCCCGAAGGAAGACCAGGGGACGCCCGAGAGCGTGAAAGAAAAGATCAAGGATATCATCAATAAAACCGTCGTCGTCGAAGCCAAAGCGGACGATGAGGATACGCCGAAGGCCGCCGAAGTCACGAAAGCTGACAGGGAGACAGAGCGCATGAAAGAGGATGAGGCGAGAGAGACAGAGCCGTCGAAGGAAGTTTTCAGCATCAGCCATGTCGTCTCCAAGATCACAGGCAAAGAAGAGCCGAAGGTGGAAACACCGGCGAAAGAAACGGTCGTGGCTTCCGCTTCTTCGGAAAGGACAGAGAGCGCAGACTCTCGTGAGAGGACATCTGCGCCGGCTCCTTCCTCCGTAAAGAAGACGGAGCCCGCCAAAGCAGCACCTGCAAAGTCCGGCAAGAGTGAAGCTCGTGCGAATGGCAGCTCTGAAAAAGCATTGCCGGTCAAAGCGGCATCCATCTTGCCGCCGAAAGAAAACGCCGGCGGGCAAGTGACCGGCCGCCTTGCCATCGTCATCGATGATGCGGGGCGCGATCTGGACTCCCAGCACATCTATGAACAGATGGGTATCCCGCTCACGCTGGCCGTCATGCCGGATCAGATCCATACCAGAGATGCCGCACTCTCGTGGCGCGCGCACGGACTTCCCGTGATTCTCCATCAGCCCATGGAGTCCGTCTCTGGCATCGGCATGGAGCCGAAGGTCATCTTGACGTCCATGAGCGATGCGGCCATCCGGCAGATGCTGAGGGAC
This sequence comes from Dialister sp. i34-0019-2H8, assembly GCF_042846925.1. Lineage (NCBI taxonomy): Bacteria > Bacillati > Bacillota > Negativicutes > Veillonellales > Veillonellaceae > Dialister > Dialister sp. i34-0019-2H8. The sequence continues at coordinate 1,844,673 of NZ_BAABYQ010000001.1, read as the reverse complement.
TCGCTTTCGCAGCTGCCGGAAGCCATCGGCATCAATAACCATCAGGGATCGAAGGCTACCATCGACGCGAGGACCATGGATATCGTCATGAATGAGCTCCACCATCGCGGGCTCTTCTTCTTCGACAGCCACACAAACAGCACGACGGCTGCGGACAAGGCTGCGAAGACATACGGTGTGCCCTATGTGAGAAATGACCTCTTCGTCGATAATTCGGCCTCTGTCTCTGACATCTGTGCGATGATCCAGGAGGGCGCCGATCGCGCGAAGAAAAAGGGTACGTATATCATCATCGGCCACTGCCGTCCGCACACCGCCGAAGCCTTCCGCCAGATGGTGCCGAAGCTCAAGGCACAGGGGATCGAGTTCGTGTACCTGTCGTCGTTAAAAACGTGACTGGTAGCTAGTGACTAGTGATTAGTGATTAGGGCGGCTCGTGCTAAGGAAATCGTTAGCGACGCAGCGTCTTGCTTCCCCCTTCGGGGAAAGTGCCGAAGGCAATAGGGGCATGCTAGCGGTTATCGAACAATGTGGGATATACCGTAGTGCTGCCCCCTCAGCCCTTCGGGCAGCTCCCCCGATGGGGAGCCAAGAACGTTCTGCCGCTTAACTTAATGGCATTACTCAAAAAAGGCGGCGAAGCCGCCACCTTCCCCATAGAACCCATAGAACCCATAGAACCCATTGAATCTATTGCCCACCTCAAAAAATATTTTCCATACAAAGGAGCATACGCTATGTCAGATACACGAAATCTCGTCCTCATTTCCGGCGGCACGTCAGGCATCGGCCTCGCGGCGGCGAAGATCCTTTCTCGGGAAGGCTATGAGCCGATTCTTCTCGGCCGCGATGAGGAAAAGGGACAGCTTGCAGAGAAACAGGCAGCGGGCAGCCATTTCATCCGCTGCGATGTGACGAAGACAGAAGACTGTGAGCGCGCAGCTCAAGAAGCGGCCATGCGGGGAAAGGTTCGTGGGCTTGTCATTTCTGCCGGTATCTATGCAGAAGGGCTTTTGGATAATATGACAGACGCGGATATGGAAACGATGTTTGCCGTGAATGTATTCGGTGCGATGAAGCTCGCCCGTGCGGTGATCCCCCGGATGCGCGGCGCAAAGGGGAGTATCGTCTCCGTGGCCTCGGATGCCGCACTTGAGGGCAATGTGCAGTGCAGCCTTTACAGTGCGACCAAGGGGGCGCTCACTTCTTTCACACGCTCGCTGGCCTTAGAGCTTGCTGTCGATGAGATCCGCGCGAATGTCGTCTGCCCGGGGGATGTCGATACGCCGCTGCTTGAAAGGCAGCTGGCAGTCTATGGCGGCAGCCGCGAGGAAATGGCAGAGTGGTATCCCCTGGGCCGCATTGCGAAAGCATCTGAGGTGGGCGAAGTGATCGCATTTCTGATCTCCGAGAGGTCTTCCTTTATGACAGGGGCGGTGATCCCTGTCGATGGCGGACTGACAGACTGGTGACTTGTGGCTGGTGACTTGTGACTAGTGACTAGTGACTGGGGACTAGGAGACATCAGACTACCATATCGTCATTTCGAGCGAAGCGAGAAATCTTTTTTGCAGACCGCTAAACGAAGAATGTGTGAAAACAGAAATACGTAGCACCAAGGCGTTGTTTCCGTACCGGTGTCTATGTGATACTGACAGTAGTTCAAGGGAAACGCTGATTCAATCGCAGAGTCAGATTTTACAAGAATTTTTATACATAGCTTCGTCATAGCCTTCCTTAAATAGCTCGCTATTCGCGTCAGGCTATTCCTCGCTATGCATAAAAATTCAAGAGTAAAATCTGACAACGATTTAATCAGTGTTTCCCAAGAAAGACCCTCGGCTGCGCTTCCGATGATGACGGCGCGAAGCGCTATCAAAATTCTGCGGCGCTTCATTATTTTTGTGCCGCACCACCATTTCTCATTTCTAATTTCTCATTCTAGCAAAGCTTTCATCCACAATCAAAGGACGCCCCGCCCAAGGGCTAACCCCGAACCTTCCTACTACCCACTCCCAGAGAAATACGTTATAATAAAGACAGCCTGATCCTTGTAAATTAAACCTGAAAATCCGGGAAGGCCGGAGAAGGAGGGACTTATGAGTGAAGAAATGGAAAAGACACCGGTTGTCCGTCAAGAGAATGCTCCTGTCGTGAAGGAATCGCAGCTGCCGGCAGAGAAGAAAGCCGCTGAAGTACCGGCTGTCGCCCGAGCAAAGGAAGAAGCCCATGTCGACTCTCCGGAAGCTGATGTAGAGATCCGTATCATTGATAACCGGGATGAAGAAGCCGAGAACCTCATCCGCTGGGCGGCAGGACGCGCCGGCGTGATCGTGGCGGCTCCTGTCCTCGGGACGGTCGCTCTGGTCGCTAATGAAGTCTACATGATCGCGAAGGTCGCGAAGGTGTATGATGTCGAAGTGAACCAGACCGCGATCCTTTCCTTCATCGGTTCGCTTGGCGGGACGGTCATCGGCACGACGCTTGCGACACTGATCCCGATTTCCATCATGCAGATCCCGATCGGCGTCACCGTCACCTATGGCGTCGGCAAGGCCGCGCAGCGCTGGATCAAAGACGGCATGCCGGACGATACCCGCCCGTACCGCGCTGTTTTTGAAGAAGAAAAGGCGCTGGCAGCATCTGAAGAAAAGGAACTCGAAGAAAATCCGAAGAAAGACGAACCGCTCGGAGATGAGAAGAAGGACTTCACCAAGGAATTGAAAAAGAATTGGGAGGACGTGTACCCGGAAAAGGCACATGCCAAGATGAATGAACTGGCCGATCAGCTTTCGGAATCCGTCACGGTGCTTGGCGATAAATTCCTCTCTGCCCTGAAAAAAGTCGGCGTGACCGATGAACAGATCGAGAAGGCGAAGTACACCGCACTCGGTGCTTCGGAGATCGCACAGGAAACGGCAGAAAAGGCCGCCAAGGATCTGCAGGCTATCGCGCGCATCAAGTCGAGAGAATTCAAGAAGGATGCGGCGAAGAAGGCGGAGGTCGTGAAAGCGCAGGCCAAGGACCAGATGGAAGTGCTCCAACAGAAGCGGGAAGAGATGAAGCGCCAGTCCGAAGTCCAGTCCCAGCAGATGAAGCTCAAGTCCGAAAAACTGAAAGCGCAGGCACGCGTCCAGATGCAGGAAGCGAAGATCCAGGCGAACAAGCTGAAGATCCAGGCCGAAGAATTCAGAAAGCAGGCGGAAGAGCAGGCAGAAATGGCGAAAGCCTCTGCTCAGGAATTTTCTGAAAAAGTAAAAACGCAGGCGGCAGAATACAAAGAAGCCGCCCAAGCCAGGGCCGCAGAAGCGAAAGAAAGCCTCAAGCAGACCGCCAGCGAATACAAGGCCAAGATCGAAGAACGCGCAGCCAAGAAGCAGGCAGAAGCCAAGAAAGAAGGAAATCCCGGTGAAAATCCTGGAACAGCTGAAGAAATTGGTAGCACCGCTCAGGAAGCTCCTAAAAAAGACTGAGCCGGCGTCTTCGGTAGACGGACTTCATAAAGAGGAGATCGGCGGCGTCCTGCGCCGCGAGATCTCACCTTGGGCGCGCCGCCGCATCCGCCATCGCCGTGCGAATCACCCGTGGGTGAGAGGACGGCGCGCGAAGCTCTCATTCTTTGAATGAAAAGATTCCGGGTTCAGGTTGATAGGTTCACGGTTGAAAGCAGGGATGAGTGACTGGTGACTGGTGACTTGAATACCACTTTAGGGCATCGCCTATATATATTTGCGGCGAAGCCGCCACCTTCATTCCTAATTCCTCATTCGAGCAGAACTTTCATCCACAATCAAAGGGCAGTACGTCCCACGGGCTAACCCCAAAACTCCCTCTTGACTTGCCTTTCCAATCAGCCTATAATAACAAAAGTTATGTAAAGGCAAGGATGAAGACGTTTCGCATGGACCTCATGCACAGAGAGCTTTCCGATGGTGGGAGGAGAGCGTTGGGGCTGCGGATGGATCACTTCAGAGCTGCGGGGAAGAAAAGCCCCGACGGGACATCGTTAATTGTACCGAGTGGCCATAAGGTCATGAGGGTGGTACCACGGGAAATCAATTCTCGCCCCTTATCGGGCGGGAATTTTTTATTTTGGTCATTTGTATGACCCCAGGAGGAAATTCGTCATGGACTACAGCAAGACCCTGCACTTACCGGAAACTGAATTCCCGATGCGCGGCAACCTTCCGAAAAAGGAACCGGGCTTCGTAGAATTCTGGCAGCAGAATCATTTGTATGAAAAGAGAATCGAAAAGAGAAAAAAGGAAGGCGCACCGACCTTCGTACTGCACGATGGCCCGCCTTATGCAAACGGCAAGATCCACATCGGTCATGCGCTGAATAAGACACTGAAGGATATCATCGTCAGATACCACCATATGGCTGGCAATGAAGCCATCTATGTACCGGGCTGGGATACCCATGGCCTGCCGATCGAATACGCCGTACTCAAGGACTCCGGCGAAGATCGTGCGAACATGACCCCGCTGGAACTGCGCAGGAAGTGTCTCGCTTACGCGAAGAAATGGATCGAGATCCAGAAGGAAGACTTCATCCGTATGGGTGTTGTCGGCGATTTCGCACATCGCTATGTCACCTTTGATCCGCATCTGGAAGCGAAGGAACTGGAAGTTTTCGGCGAAATGGCAAACAAGGGCTACATCTACAAGGGCAAGAAAGCCGTTTACTGGTGCACCCACTGCGAGACGGCACTGGCCGAAGCAGAGATCGAATACAAGGACAGAAAGTCTCCGTCCATCTATGTCAAATACCCGATGATCGACGTCCATGGCCTCCAGCCGGAAGGCGTAGATCCGAGCAAGGTCTTTGCCGTCATCTGGACCACCACCCCGTGGACCATCCCGGCTTCCTGCTACATCAGCGTGAATCCGAAATTCACCTATGTCTGGGTACACAACAAGGCTGCTGATGAATACTACCTCATGAATAAGGAGCTGGCTCCGGCATCCCTTTCCGACTGCAAAGTCGAAGACTATGAATTTGTCGGACGTGAAATGCTGGGCTCTGAACTTGACCTTGCGAAATTCGAACACCCGCTGGCTCATTTCGCTCCGGAAACCTACGGCGACCGCACCATCTATGTTCTGGAAGGCAACCATGTCACGCTGGATGCCGGCACCGGCTGCGTTCATACCGCACCGGGACACGGCGTCGACGACTTCGAAGTCTACAAGACCTATGAAAATGCCGGCAAGCTCCACCAGCCGATCGTCTGCCCGGTCGATGAAAAAGGCCACATGACGGCAGAAGCCGGCGAATTCCTCGTCGGTAAGACCATCTGGGAAGCGGAGGGTCCGGTGATCTCTACCCTCGCGCATGAAGGCAGACTCCTCGGCAAGAAATCCCTGCACCATCAGTACGCGCACTGCTGGCGCTGCAAGCAGCCGGTCATCTACAGAGCGACCGATCAGTGGTTCGCTTCCATCAATGATTTCCGTGACAAGGCACTGAAAGCCGTCGATGACACCCGTTTCATCCCATCCTGGGGCCATGACCGTCTGTACAACATGATCCGTGATCGTCAGGACTGGTGTATCTCCCGCCAGCGCTCTTGGGGCGTTCCGATCCCGGCTTTCTACTGCGATGACTGCGGCAAGTGGATCATCACGCCGGAAACCATGAAGAAGGTCGAAGAGATCGTCGAAAAAGAGGGTACCGATGCATGGTGGGCGCATTCCGCAGAAGAACTTCTGCCGGAAGGATTCAAATGCCCGCACTGCGGCGGCACACATTTCCATAAAGAAAAAGACATCATGGACGTATGGTTCGACTCCGGCTCCACATGGAACGGCGTCCTCCGCTATCCGCATGAAGAGTCCTGGAAGGATATGTCCTATCCGTGCGATCTCTATCTCGAAGGCTCTGACCAGCACCGCGGCTGGTTCCACTCCTCTCTTCTGACTTCTGTCGCTGTCAATGGCCATGCGCCATACAAGGCTGTCCTCACCCATGGCTTCACCATGGACGGCGAAGGCAGAAAGATGAGTAAGTCCGTCGGCAATGTCGTCGCTCCGCAGGATGTCATCAACAAATACGGCGCTGATGTCATGAGACTCTGGATCTCCTCTGTCGACTACCAGGGCGATGTCCGTCTGTCTGACAAGATCGTGAAGTCCATGAGCGACGTCTACAGAAAGATCAGAAATACATTCCGCTACCTGCTCGGCAATCTGTCCGACTTCGATCCGAAGACCGACTCCGTCGCTTACGCAGATATGGAAGAACTCGACCGCTGGGCACTGCTACGCATGGAACAGGTCAAGGAGACTGTCCTCAAAGCCTATGATGACTATGAATTCCATGTCATGTACCATGCTGTCCATAACTTCTGCACGGTTGATCTCTCTGCGATCTATCTCGATATCCTGAAAGACCGCCTCTATACGGAAAAGGCTGACTCCAAGCTGAGAAGAAGCGCACAGACCGCGATGTATGAGATCCTGACTACGCTGGTCCGCCTCGTCGCTCCGGTCCTCTGCTTCACCTCCGAAGAAGTATGGCAGGCTCTTCCCAATAAGGAAGAAAGAGAATGGTCTGTCCATATGTCCGATATGCCGAAGGTCAATGAAGCATACCTTGACAAAGCACTCGATGAAAAATGGAAGAAGCGCCTCGCTGTAAGAAGCGTCGCTATGAAGGCACTCGAAGAAGCCCGTCAGGCGAAGGTCATCGGCCATCCGCTCGATGCGGAAGTCACCGTTTATGCGGACGGCGAAGCCTATGACATCGTCAAAGCGATGGAAAAAGAACTCGCAGACTTCCTCCTCGTGTCCCAGACGCACATCGTTTCCGGTACAGCAGCGGCTCCGGAAAATGCTGCTTCGAATGAAGAAGGCACGGTGAAAGCATCTGTCGCTGTCTGCACGCTCGCCAAGTGCGAACGCTGCTGGAAACGCTCGGCGGATGTGGATGCCGATCCGAAGCACCCGGGTGTCTGCGCTCGCTGCGCACATGTCCTCACCGAAATGGGCGAATAACCTTTGCCAAATAAAAAAGCATGCTCCGAAAGGAGCGTGCTTTTTTTAGTGACTGGTGACTAGGGGAGTTTCTTACTTCAATAGCTCGCTATTCGCGTCGGGTTATTCTTTGCCATGTATAAAAATTCAAGAGTAAAATCTGACAACGATTGAATCAGTGTTTCCCTAGACTTTATCTTCGATGTTGACTATAATGTAGGTAAATAACAACATTATAGTCAGAAATGTAGGTAAATAACAACATGGGAAGAGGGAAAGTCATTCTGTATCCGCAGGTACAGAAAAAATTAGAAGACTTGGGACACCGCATCAAACTGGCGCGGCTTCGCCGGAAACTCACAATAGAGATGGTGGCAGAGCGTGCGAAGATTTCGCGTTTCTCTGTGCGCGAGGTAGAGAATGGCTCGCCTTCTGTAGCGATTGGCATCTATGTCAATGTGCTGATGGCGATCGGAATGGTGAAGGAACTGGACAATTTCCTGGCAGATGACCCGTTGGGACGCATGCTGCAGGATGATGAGCTGTTGAAGTATAAGTGAAAGGGAACTGAATGAAAGACGAAAAAAGTTATGAATTGCACGCCGCCTGGGAGGAAGGACACCGCATCGGACGCCTCATCATCAGCCATGACCGGCGGGGGCAGATGATTGCGTTCGAGTATGAGGAAGACTGGCTGGAGAAGCACCCGGGCTTTATGCTGGACCCAGCGCTTTTTCCTTTTCCCGGGCGGCAGTATGCAGAAGCGGGCCTGTTTGGCTTTTTGGAAGATGCTTCACCGGACCGATGGGGACGGGAGCTTCTGAAGCGGAAAGAACAAGAGATGGCCGAAAGGGAAGGGAGATCTCCAAGAGAGCTCGATGCCTGCGATTTCCTGCTCGGCGTGGAGGATGATGTACGGATGGGCGGTATCCGTATCTATGATGGCAGCGCATATATTTCTCACGACAAACGGCGGGTACCACCGCTGACAAGCCTCCGGGCGCTGGAAGACTGCGCTCACGCTTTCGAGCGGGCAGGCGCTGTTTTACAGAATACCGATTTTCAGGATTTGATTTCCATTGGTTCCTCCTTGGGCGGTGCCCGTCCGAAAATGAATGTCATCGACGAAGCAGGCGAAATCTGGATTGCCAAGTTTCAATCCGATCGGGACAGGGAGCACACGGAAAGCTGGGAGTATCTGACTCATGAGCTGGGGGAGAAGTGCGGCCTTCATATGGCAGAGGCGAAGCTGGAAATGATAGAAAATCGGAGCTGCTATCTCACGAAACGCTTTGACCGTGAACAGGATGCGCGGATTCATTTCGCTTCTGCGATGACGATGGTCGGCAAGCGGGATGGAGATGATGCTTCTTTTTTTGATATTGCGGAATGTATCAGCTCCCTCAGCTGTGATGCCAGAAATGACCTGCAGGAGCTGTGGCGGCGTGTGACTTTTAGCGTACTCGTAAATAATACGGACTGTCACCTCAGAAATCACGGCTTTCTGCTGACCGAAAGAGGTTGGCGTCTCGCACCGGCGTATGATATCAATCCAAATTTCTATACTAAAGATTTCGCACTGGCTATCGATGAGAGAAACCGAAGACCAGACCTGCAGGCGGTGATAGAGACGGCTCCCTACTATGAAGTGGCATGCCCTCGCGAGGAAATCGAGCGCATGCAGGAAATCATTCAGGTGGAGTACCCCTTTCTGGCAGAAAAATGCCGGATTCCGAGAGAGGAAATCGTAAAGATAGAACGCATCTGGCAAAGATGGAGCATATGACGTGTGGTGCCTGGTACAAAAAAAGCAGCCCTTCGGCTGCTTTTTTACTTGATATACATTTCATACACGATCTTGCAGAAGAAGATCGAAAGGACCAGAAGAATGATCGGCTTCACATTGCGTGCGCCGCCCTTTTCAAAGTAGAGCGCACCCAGATAGTTGCCTGCCATCCCGAAGAGACCGGCGATGATGCCCAAGGGGAAGAGTACCTTGCCATGCAGGAGGAAGATGCAGAGCGCTGCGATATTCGTCGTCGAATTGATGACCTTCGTCACGCCGTTCGCCTCTTTCAGAGGAAGATGCGCGATGCCCGTCAGAAGCAGCAGCAGGAAGGTGCCGGTGCCGGGGCCGTAGAAGCCATCATACACGCCGAGGAAGAGGGCAGTCACCATGCTGAGGATGACCGTTTTCTTATACGTGTACGGCGATTTCTCTGTGACCAGTACATTGCCGCGCGTGAGGTAGAGCCCTGTCGCAGGGAGAACGATCAGCATGAAGATCATGAAGATCTTCGCATCCATCAGGAGAGCAAGATTCGCGCCCAGCGAGGAACCGGCGAAGGCGCAGACCACGCAGGAGAGCGAGAGCTTCCACGGGATGAAGCCGCTTTTGGCAAATTTGAATGTCGCAAGCACTGTCCCCATCGTCGAACTCATCTTATTTGTCGCAATGGCATTATGGACGGGAAGCCCGGAGAGCAGGTAGCCCGGCAGGGAGATCAACCCGCCGCCTCCGGCGATGGCATCGACGAAGCCCGCAAGCATGACCAGCGGGCAGATGACAGCATATTGAAGAAATGTTTCCATGGGTAGCTCCTTAGTGACTGATGATGAGAGATTGCTTTGGCGGATCCTGTTTTCTTAAAACAGCCGATTTCCTTATCATAGCATATCTGAGGAGGATGGGAAATAAAAAACTGCGAGCCTGCGAATGAAAGCCCACAGTTTTTGTCGTAGGGAAACCAAATGCGAGGAAAGCAGCATTTCCTTACGAAAGGCAATGGATAGAGAGCCACACTTGGTTTTTCTTTTGACTGATCCATTATTTCAATGTACCTATGATCTCGGCGCAGGCGCTGCAGGCCGGGCAGTCGCAGAAGCGAGCACCCTTTTCCTTGATGTCCTTCGCATGAGCGAGGATGGCAGCGGCTCTTTCCTCCCCGAAGAGTGCTTTGCCGGCGTCGGAGCCGGCAAAGCCGATCAGTCCATCGATCGGCATGATGTCTGCGTTGACTTCCTTTTTCAGAATAGCCGTGGCTGCTTCTTCGTCAGCGGTGCCGGCTGCAGCGAGCCACTTTTCACAAGCGGCCTTTGCTTCCTGGCAAGCAGAGGGAGCGGCGATGAGCTTCTTTACTTCTTCGGTGAGTGTATTTCTGATTTCTTCTGTCATAAGGATCATCCTTTCTTTCAACCAATGGATATATTTATTATACACACATAGGCAAAGGGACGAACAACCATGTCTTCTACCTGATCGCGGGGAAGGATGACGCCATAGGGGATGTTCCCACACTGCCAATGCCCTCTAAAATATGAGCCAATAACGGTTTTACATAGGGAGACGGATAGTCCTCATTGATCACTTCTGGGAGTATGTCCGCTTTACGGCAAACAGGACCTATCCCATGGAATGATACCGGCAAAGCCGCCGGAAACGAAACCGTTTCCGGCGGCTTTTTACTTTTTATAACAAGTCTGTTATAAAAGAAGCAATCATGCTTTTGCATGGCTGTTTGTACTTCTGATGAAGGAGACTGGGAGACTAAGAGACTGGGAGACATCAGGCATCAGACTTCGGGTATCTGATGTCTGCAAGTCTCTAAGTCTAAAGGCTCTAAGTCTCTTAGTCTAATTTCTAGTCACCAGCCACTTCATCCTATATCAAGATTGTTATGATATAGGGGATACACTCCCATCACCATGCCTTTTGTGATAGAAATGTGGATTCTCTTCGTTTCGGCCTGTTTCAGTATTGGAAGAAATAGAGAATTTCAAGTAAGATGTATACAGATGAAGCAATCATCCGGACAACGTACACAGTTCGAGACATAGAGTGATAAAAAAATGGAGGATTTACTCATGAAAAAATTAAAGATCGCTTATACTGACAAAGCTCTGGAAATCTTCGGCGCTATCGCCGGCCGCGAGCAGGCTGACCTCGCCCGCACTGATTTCACAGATGTAGCTGCTGTCGTTATCACGGATCAGGACAAGGATGTCCTTGAAAAGGGAATGATTGCCGCTTTCAAGATCCCGGTGCTGATGATCAAGACCGGCGAAGGCCTGACAGAAGACGCACTGCTTTCCAAGGTATACCGCGTCATGGATCTCAATGAGACCGACCATGATTTCTACGCTCGCCAGATCGAGAGCGCTGCGGCTCACTATGAAGAAGATGTGCTGCCGCCATTCTTCCGTGACCTCAAGAAATATGTCGAAAATGGTTACTCCCAGTTCGACTGCCCAGGCCACCAGGGCGGTGCTTTCTTCCGCAAGCATCCGGCTGGACGTGCATTCTATGAATTCTTCGGCGAGAATACCTTCCGCGCTGATCTTTGCAACGCTGACGTAGCAATGGGCGACCTTCTGATCCATGAAGGTCCGGCACTGGCAGCACAGAAGCACGCAGCACGCGTATACAATGCAGACAAGACCTACTTCGTACTGAACGGCACCTCCACTTCGAACAAGGTGGTTCTGAATGCAGTCCTGACACCGGGCGATATCGTTCTCTTCGATAGAAACAACCATAAATCCATCGACCACGGCGCACTGGTTCTGGCAGGTGCGACCCCGGTCTATCTGGAAACCGCAAGAAATGCGTTCGGCTCCATCGGCGGCATCCTGGAACACTGCTTCAATGAAGACTACATCAGAAAGCTCGTCGCTGAAAAAGATCCGGTGAAAGCACAGGCAAAGCGCCCGATCCGCCTCGCAGTTATCCAGCTCGGCACCTACGACGGCTGCATCTACAATGCTCGTCAGGTCGTAGATAAGATCGGTCACCTCTGCGATTACATCTTCTTCGACTCCGCTTGGGTCGGCTACGAACAGTTCATCCCGATGATGAAGGACTGCAGCCCGCTGCTGCTCGACCTCGGACCGGAAGATCCGGGCATCTTCGTCAGCCAGTCCGTCCACAAACAGCAGGCTGGTTTCTCCATGACCTCCCAGATCCACAAGAAAGACTCCCACATCAAGGGTCAGGATCGCTACGTACCGCATAAGCGCGTGAACAACGCATTCATGATGCATGCATCCACCTCTCCGCTCTACCAGCTCTTCGCAGCACTCGATGTCAATGCGAAGATGCATGAAGGCGAAGGCGGCAAGAAGCTCTGGGTCGACGCTGTAAAGACCGTGATCGAGACCAGAAAACAGGTGCTCCGCAACTGCCACTACATCCGTCCGCTCGTACCGCCGATGGTCCACGGCAAGAAGTGGGAAGAGGGCAATACCGAACAGATGGCAAATGACATGGATTACTGGGCATTCGAACCGGGCGCTAAATGGCATGGCTTCGATGGCTACGGCAAGGGCCAGTACTTCATCGATCCGATGAAGCTGCAGCTCGTGACCGAAGGCATCGACGTAGAAAATGGCGGCTATGAAAAATTCGGTATCCCGGGCAACATTCTCGCAAACTACCTGCGTGAAAACGGCATCATTCCGGAAAAATGCGACCTGAACGATATCCTCTTCCTGATGACTCCGGCAGAAAGCGCGACCAAGATGGATGACCTCGTAGCGAAACTCATCCGCTTCGAACAGCTCATCGACGAAGATGCTCCGATGTCTGAAGTACTCCCGTCCATTTACAACGCATACGAAGAAAAATACAGAGGATACACCATCCGCCGTCTGTGCCAGGAAATGCATGATTTCTACAAAGACCGCAAAGTATCCACCCTGCAGAAGCAGCTCTTCCTCGCTGACTACTTCCCGGAATATGTGATGAATCCGCGAGAAGCACAGTTCGAATACATGAGAGGCCACGGCGACCTCGTCGACCTCACCGAAGCGGAAGGCCGCATCGCTCTTGAAGGCGCTCTTCCATATCCGCCAGGCGTTCTCTGCGTACATCCGGGTGAACGTTGGTCCAAGACCGCAGTCACTTACTTCTTAGACCTTGTCGAAGGCATCAACCAGCTCCCGGGCTTCGCTCCTGAAATCCAGGGCGTCTATGTACAGACCGGTGAAGACGGGCTGAAACATGCTTACGGCTATGTTCTGAAGAAAGAATTTGAAAAATAAAGCAACGCTTCGTTGACGGCAAGGGGAGCGGGAAGCATCGCTTTTCTCGCCATCAATGAGACACAGACAAATACATAAGGGGATCATCATGAGCTAAAGTGCAAATAAAATGAGCGTCCTTCAGCTGACCATCCTCACTGCGGTGAATATGATGGGCTCGGGCATCATGAAAGCAGCCGGTCACGAAGGCAGCGAGCTTTCCAAGACGAAATTCGTTGCATTCGTTGCCTCCATCTACAGTCTGTATGCATGCTATGCATCCGGCTTCGATGCCATGACCTACGGTGCTCTGGTGACCTTCCTCGGTTGGACGCTCTACGGCCTCACCTCCTATCGCTTTGACCTGAAGAAAGCAAAAGCGGACAACGAAGCAACGGGCGCAGCCAAAGAGGCGGCGTAAGAACGCTGCGTGAGAATCTGTCACTCATCTGTCGATCCGGCGGAAACCAAGAATAAAAATAACACCTTCCGCCGTGCTATAATATCATCCTTTAAAAACAAAACGGTCTGCCAACGTCTAGGCAGACCGTTTTGTTTTGCGTTTTTACTGCGAACATAACGTTTGAATGAAGGGATTGGGGAGGAATGGCTAGGGATTCGGCGCCTCGAGCGACTGATGACTAGCACTTCTCACTAAGTCCAGAAGGTGACAAATCGAAATACCAGTCACTAGTCACCAGTCACTAGTCACCATTTTCCCCTCATTTGCTTTTTCTTTCAGCTAATGATATAATTTATACAGAGGTATCGAAAATACCATAAACCCAAAAGCATAAAATATACAAATGCAGGCTTGCATTTTGGAAACTTTGCTTTTTCTCACAAGAGTTTTGAAAAGTCCATTTCCGATGGGCTTTTTATAGTAGAAAAACAAAAGGAGGCGAGAACGATGATGGGGATCGATGAACTGATGGATCTCACGATGTACAGCAGCATGTACCTGCTCTTTTACATGGCCTATTTCTATGTAGAAGGTGCGAACCTTCTGGTGCCGTGCCGTGTCAACGTTAATTTCAAACGGATCCTGTCTCGTTTTGCCTCTTTCTTCAGAGGTTTCATCGGCGCGGGGGGATGGAGAGCATCTGCTGCTCTCTGATCTTTTTGTGTACCTGTTTATTGCTTGGCTTGAAAGAGTGAAAAAGGATCGGAAAAGCAGCAGCCGTACCGGAAGCGTTGCCTTATGGGGCCGCTTCTTTCTATTTCATGCGGCGGTGGGGCGCGGATATCGTGCCTGCCTTTGGCTTTTGAATACGCCAAAGGATCCTTTTCTGACAGTGAGAAGAGACGCCGCAGGGCGTCTTTTTTGATGAAATCTCTGGAGAGTGAGCTTTGATGTACTCCTTAATCGAAGATATAAAGAAATTATTATCCGTGATGCTGCCGATCCTGGTCGCGCAGATCTCGACAGCGGGCATCACTTTTATCAATACGACCATGGCGGGGCATGCCGGAAGCGATGACCTCGCAGGCGTATCGGTGGGCGCGGGACTTTTCTATCCGCTTCTGGCTTCCATCGTGGGGCTGCTCATGGCGGGAACGCCGCTCATGGCGACGCTTCTTGGTGAAAAGAAGCCGGAAGGGCTTCCTTATGTGGTCCGCGGCGGACTTCTGATCGGGCTTGTGATCTCCTTCCTGTTCGGGGCAGCCTATGTACTTTTCATCGATGACCTTCTGACGTCGCTCACGCTGGAAGCGGAAGTGGCATATGTGGCGCGCTACTATCTCATGACGATGGTGGGCGTGGTCTTCTTCATTTCCATGATCGTCCCCCTTCGCTGTCTGACGGATACGGCAGGCTCGACGTCGACTTCCATGAAGCTCTTCCTGATGGCGCCGCCGGTCAATGCTGTATTCAACTATCTTTTCATCTATGGGCATTTCGGTCTGCCGCGTCTGGGCGGGATCGGTGCCGGTCTTGCGACGATGCTGACCTATGGTTTCCTTTTGGTTCTTTTCCTTATCGTCGTACTGAAGTCCTCTGCGCTCAAGGGGCATGAGATCTTCCATTCGATCCTCGTGAAGCGTTCTGACGTCAAGGAGTACCTGATCGTTGGTGTGCCGAGCGGACTTTCCATTTTTATGGAAATGAGCCTTTTCAGTCTGATCATCGTATTTCTTGCCCGTTATGGCACGGACACGCTGGCTGCCTACCAGATTGCGGATAACTTCGCTTCTATCGTCTACATGCTGCCCGTCTCCTGCTCGATGGCCCTCACCATCCTCATCGCGACAGCTGTCGGCGCGCATGATATCCCGCTCGCTCGCCGCTACAAAAAGGCCGGCTTTGTCGTGGCCCTCTCCGGAGCAGCGATGACGGCTGCGATGACGGTGCTTTTCCGCTCTTCCATCGGAAATATGTATACGAGCGACACGATCGTCGCCTCCATTGCCGGACAGTTCCTGATCTATAGTGCAGGCTGGCAGCTCTTTGATGCGATCTCCACTCCGATCCAGGGGATCCTCCGCGGTCTCAAGGATACGCGTGTCTCCTTTATTCTGATGGTCATTGCGTACTGGGGCGGCTGCTTCCCGATGAGCCTTTTCCTTGACCATGTGGTCGGTCTCGGAGCAGACTCCTACTGGCTCGGGCTGGTCTTCGGCGTCGGCTGCTCGGCCATGCTGATGATCCTGCGTCTCGTCTATGTGGAGCGCGTCATGGATAGAGAGGCTCTGCCTTCCTTTGCTTTCTTTATGCACAGGAAGATCACGCATCCTGCTGCCGTCCATGCTGTAGTGGCTTCTAATGTAAAGCAGGCGAAGGAGCTGCTTGCTTTCTGGGAACGTGCTGAAGAAAAACTCGCTTCTCTGGTGCAGGACATCAAAGAAGCCGAGGTCGATATATTTACA
The DNA here is from genome assembly GCF_042846925.1 of Dialister sp. i34-0019-2H8. Lineage (NCBI taxonomy): Bacteria > Bacillati > Bacillota > Negativicutes > Veillonellales > Veillonellaceae > Dialister > Dialister sp. i34-0019-2H8. The sequence continues at coordinate 1,828,810 of NZ_BAABYQ010000001.1, read as the reverse complement.
GAAAACAGAAGGGTGCTTCCGATCGGTCGCTCTCTTCTGACGGATCTGCATTTATGCATCTTAGGCCATGCGACCCGGGCCTACATTCCTTAGGTACGATCAGGGGGATAGGGGCTGTGAAGAAATGAATCCTCATTTCTTCACAGCCCTTTTTTACTTTGCTTTCATTTGATTCAGGGTTCAAGGTTCAGGGCTCTCGTGGCGGCTTCGCCGCCTTTTTTTAGAAGATGGCATTCTCGTATCGCAGCCTTCCCCTCGAGGGGAAGGTGCCCGAAAGGGGTGGATGGGTGACTATGGCATGAAAGACAGCTGGGATAAGGTTTCCCGGTCACTCCTATGAGAGCTGCAAGTCCCCCGCGGCAGATGGAACGCGAAAAGGAGATGATCGTTATTTCACATCGCCTTTTTGTTGGAGACGAAGGGAAATACGGATGACATCTGATAACGATTGAATCAGTATTTACTTAAAGTTTTATAAAATAAATACGAAACAACTTGTATTGAAATGCTCGCGGTCGTATAATGGGAATATCAAAGAGGCATGCTGAATAAAACCTTTTTTGGCAGGCGTAAAATTCTTCCATGGTATCCCATGAAATAAGTAGGAGAAGAACAATGAAAAAAATCATCATCATAGGGGCAACGCTTCTCGCGGCAGGCTGTTTTCTCATGACGGGCTGCGGAGGAGACGCGCCGAAGCAGACGAAAAATGAGATACATGTCGTGACTCATGCGAACTGGAATCCCTTCGAGTACATGGAGAATGGCAAGATCGTCGGATTTGACGTGGACCTCGCACGAGAAGCGGTGAAGCGCGCAGGGCTTACGATGGATCTCACCGATGCGGGCTGGGAAGCGCTCTTTGAGCAGATCCGCTCACATCAGGCGGACATGGCGATTTCCGGTGTCACCGTCACGAAGGATAGAGAAGCATCCTATCTCTTTTCGGCGCCGTATCTCCTCTCCCGGCAGGCGATCCTGGTGCGGGAAGGTGTGGATATCCACAGCGCGAAGGATCTGATGGACGGCAAAGAGATCGCTGTGCAGAACGGCTCGACGGGGCAGGAGGCGCTGGAAAAGCTTCTCGGAAAGAATCATCCCTCCATCAAGAAGACGCCGATGTCCATCCAGATGCTGATCGGCGGGCAGGTCGATGCGCTGGTCGGTGATGAGACGTCCGTGAAGTCCATCCAGGCGCAGTACCCCGAGGCGCATCTTTCGATCGTCTATGATGACGAAGCCTTCACGCCTGAGTTCTTCGGTATCCTCTATCCGAAGGATACGGGCGCAGAGCTCAAGAGCAAGATCGACAAGGCGCTCAAGGACATGATCGCTGACGGTACCTATGGAAAGATCTATGAAAAGTGGTTCAAGACGAAAGTCGATGAGGAGACGCTGGAAAAACTGGGGAACCGCTGATCCGGAACGCATCATTTTATGATTCTGAGGCTAATCATGTCTGATTTCAAATTTTCTATCATTCAGGAATATGCGCCGTTTTTCTTATCCGGCACATGGCTCACGATCAAGCTCTCGCTGATCGCGATCCTCTGTGGATTTCTGCTGGGGCTTGTGCTTGCACTCCTGCGTACTTCGAAAAAGAAATGCCTGTCTTTCCCTGCGCTGCTCTTCATCGAAAGCATACGCGGGACGCCGCTCCTCCTGCAGCTGCTGATCACCTACTTCGGCATCGTACCTCTTTTCATGAAGAAGCCGGACGGTGTCCTTTCGGCCGCACTCGCGCTTTCTATCAATGCGGGGGCATACATTGCGGAAACGATCCGTGCGGGCATCCAGTCCGTCGATGTAGGGCAGGGGGAGGCCGCCAGTGCGCTGGGGCTTTCCGCATGGCAGAGCATGCGCTATGTCATCCTGCCGCAGGCGCTGAAGTCGGTCGTACCGGCACTGGGCAATTCCTTCGTGAGCCTGATCAAGGACTCGTCTCTCGCCTCCGTCATCGCGACGCCAGAGCTCATGTACTGGGCGAATGCAGCGAATGCACAGTACTATCGCGTGTGGGAGACATTCATCACGACAGCCGTCATCTATCTCTTTCTGACGGTCGTTACCAGCCGGATCCTTGCCAAATTGGAAAAGAACATGTGAGCATCTGCGAAGGCAGGTGCTTTTTTTGACTGGTGACTAGTGACTAGAAGACATCAGACTCCCGTATCGTCATTGAAAGCGTTGCCGAGAAATCTTCCTTGCAGACCGATAAACGATGGATGTGTGAAAGCAGGGATGAGTGACTTGTGACTACAACTTCGGGCATCGCTTTATGGAAACACTGATTAAATCGTTGTCAGATTTTACTCTTGAATTTTTATACATGACGAGGAATAACCTGACGCGAATAGCGAGCTATTTAAGGAAGGCTATGACGAAGTCATGTATAAAAATTCTTGTGGAATCTGACTCTGCGATTTAATCAGCGTTTCCATATGTATACGATGCGGCGCTTAGATCCTTCGACTCAGCTGCCATTATTCAGATAATCGTTTCCCTAACATACAGCTTTTTTCTCCGCTCAGGATGACGAAAAGCGCCGCTCCAATCCCTTAGAACCTCTTGAACCCTTAGAACCCATTGAACCCGTTGAGTCTTTAGCCTTCTTCCCATGAATGCTATAATAATACATATCTATTCGTATTTCCAAAGGAGTCTTGTTATGATGCACAATGAACAGAAAGTGACGGACAGCATTTACTGGATCGGCGCAAACGATTTCGTGACGCCTCGCTTTGATAATCTGGTACCGCTCCCGCAGGGGATTTCCTATAACACTTACTTTATCGATGATGAAAAGACCTGTGTCCTGGATGGGATCGACAATGCATGCCGGGACATTTTCATGGATAACCTTTCGTACCTTCTGAAAGGTCGTGCGCTTGACTATATCATCATCAATCACATGGAGCCGGATCACAGCGGTTCGCTTCTGGCACTTGCAGAGGCACATCCTAAGGCGAAGATCATCGCTTCTCCGCAGGCGATCAAAATGTTCGAGCAGTTCTTCCATGTATCGTTCAAAGATCGCACCATCATCTCTGACGAAAAGATGGTGCTGGATCTCGGCGTGCACAAGCTCCGCTTCATCAAGGCGCCGATGGTCCACTGGCCGGAAGTGACATTTACCTATGATGAGACAGACAAAGTCCTCTTTTCTGCGGATGCCTTCGGGACATTCGGTGCGATCCATGGCTCCATCTTTGCCGATGCCGTTGACTATGCGGATGTGTATGGCGTGGAAGGCCGTCGCTATTACACGAATACGACGGGCAAGTACGGCATGCAGGTGCTTTCCGTTTTGAAAAAGACAGAGGCTCTTCCCATCGACATCATCTGTTCGCTTCACGGGCCCGTCCTTCGCACGGAGAAGGACAAGGCGTATGTGATAGAGCGCATGAAGAAATGGGCGTCTTTTACACCGGATTATACGTCGGCTTCCATCTTCTTCGCTTCTGCCTACGGTCATACCGCGATGGCAGCTACTCGTCTCGCGACGCTCCTCGGCGAGCGAGGTGTCAGAAATCTGAAGCTCATCGATCTCTGCGTGACCCCTGTCAGTGATGCGTGGGCGGAAGTGTTCCGCAGAAGCCACATGGTACTGGCAGCACCTACGATGAATATGTGCCTCAATCCGGCGATGGCAGCCTTCCTTCACGAATGTACGACGATGGGCATCCAGAACCGCAAAGTGGCGATCCTGGGGAACAGCAGCTGGGCGCCCAATGTATCCGGCAAGCTCATGAAGGATATCGTCAGCACGTGGAAGAAGTGTGAGATCATCGAAGAGCCGCTCCACGTGAAGGGCAGCACCACCGGTGATGACGAAGCATTGATCTCCCTCGCGGATACGCTGGCCGCGGATATTCTTGGCAAAGAAGGCGCATGATGAAGAAATGGATCTCTTGGATGGCGGCAGGAGCGCTCTCTGCCGTATTGCTTCTCTCGGGCTGCGGAAAACCCTCCGTGCATGTCATGAAGGCCGAAGCCAGCCAGGAACCATTTACCCTGGAGACGAAAGCGGTGCCGGAGGCGCTTCATGTCGCGCCGGTCATTCCGTCTGTATCAGGCGGCCTTCTTTCTGATCTGCCTGATATTGGGACCACGGTCGAAGCAGGCGATGTTCTTTTCCGGATCGACTCCTCTCAGTATGAGTCGCAGGCGGCAGCGCTCGAAGCGAAGATCGCCGAGAGTGCCTCTTCGGCTCCGGCGGTCAGTTATGGCGGCGCGCCGATCGATAACAGCATGGAAGCTTCGCTTCTGAAGCAGGGCATCATCACCCGCGCAGAGTATAACCGCATCAAGGGACGGAGCGCAGTGGCTGAGCCGGCCCCTTCCGGTGGCGGGGCGCAGGTGGATGGAAATCTGGCATCCGCACTGGCAGCCTTGCAGAAGACCATCGCCGGCTGCACTGTCCGTGCGCCGATCAGTGGGATCATTTCGCAGGTCTACATCGGAGATACGCACATGGCCATGGCAGGCAAGCCCGCTCTCGTCATCCGTCAGGATTCACCGGTGACGGCCTCCATCGAGATCCCGTCCAAGCTGGATACGCTGATGGAACGCGCCAAGGATGACAAGACGCTGACGGTCACGATGACGGATGGCGATGAGATCTGGTATGGCGAGCTCAAAAAACAGCCGAATGAGGACGGCGACAAATACACCACCTACAAAGTGCAGGTGGATAACAGCGATGATGAGATCACCATCGGGAATGAGTACAATATTCGCATCGAAAGCGGCAAGACCATGTCTTCCTACATGATTCCCAAGACAGCTCTGATCGGCGAGGACTCCGTCGCTGTTGTGAATGATGACGGGCTCATCGACATCAAGACCGTAGACGTCGCCAGCGAGACAGGGGGATTCCTGCTCATCATGGATGGTCTCTCTGAGGGCGACCGTGTCGTGACGGATCCGACGAAAGACCTCGAGATGGGCATGGAGGTCGATGTGAAATGAAATGGGAGCGCGCCGACTACGATACCGATCCCGTGACATTGGCGAAGAAGCTCATCGGCGCTGTCCTCTGCTGCCGCACGAAGGAGGGGCTGACTACGGGCCGCATCGTGGAGTGCGAAGCCTATGGCGGATGCTGGCGCGGTCATGAAGACGATGGCGCGCACTCTGCCAAGGGCATCACCGCGCGGACGAAGGTGATCTTTGGCGAGCCCGGTCATGCCTACGTGTATCTCATTTATGGCATGTATACCTGCCTCAATATCGTCTGCGAGTCCGAAGGAATACCCGGCTGCGTCCTTATCCGCGCTATCGAGCCGCTCTCTGGCGTAGAACTCATGCAGCATCGACGGAAAGGGGCGAAGGGCAGGCTTCTCACAGGAGGGCCCGGCCGCCTGACGATGGCGATGGGGATCGATCGCTCCTTTTATGGAGAAGACCTCACAGGAAACCGTCTCTGGATCGAAAAGGGAGAGGAGCATTTCCCTGTGAAGCGCACCAAACGCATCGGTATCGACTATGCGAAGTATGGAAGAAATTTCCCGTGGCGCATGGTGCTCGAAGATAATATATATGTATCTAAATAAAGAGGGCAGCTCTAGGGAAACACGGATCACATCTGACACTGCGATCGAACCGGCGTTTCCCTGCGGCTGCTCTTTTGTGATGAAAGAAGCGCTTACCATCGATGTGTCCATGCATAGCAAGCTCCGGCAAAGACGATTGACTATGCATAGAGCCTGCTTTTGTTTAACTTTTCAAAAGGATCCCATAAAACGCTCTCAAATGGCTGTGAGAGCGTTTTTGTGCTATAATAAGATATGTAATTGTTTAATTTACAGCGCGAAAGGCGCTGTCTTTTTTCGCAAGGAGACACTATGGATATCGAATGGAAAGAAGGAAAGATCATCAATACCCCCTTGGAAGGGCAGATGAAGAATTCCTACATCGACTACGCCATGTCGGTCATCGTGACTCGTGCGCTGCCGGACGTGCGAGACGGCCTGAAGCCCGTACATCGCCGCATCCTCTACGCGATGAGCGAAGCCGGGATGCTGCCGGGCAAGGCGTACAAGAAGTCGGCCCGCATCGTCGGTGATGTCTTAGGTAAGTACCACCCGCACGGCGATATCGCAGTCTATGAGTCTGCTGTCCGCATGGCGCAGGACTTCTCGACGCGCTACCCGCTGGTCGATGGACACGGGAACTTCGGCTCTGTCGACGGCGACTCTGCAGCTGCGATGCGTTATACGGAAATGCGTATGGCGAAGATCACCGTGGAAATGCTGCGCGACATCGACAAGAATACCGTTGATTTCATGCCGAACTATGACGGCTCATTGCAGGAACCGCTCGTCCTGCCGTCCCGCATCCCGAACCTGCTCGTGAATGGTTCCTACGGCATCGCCGTCGGCATGGCGACGAATATCCCGCCGCACAACCTGTCGGAAGTGGTCGATGGCCTCTCTGCCATGATCGATGATCCCGACATCACGATCGATGGGCTGATGAAGTATATCAAAGGTCCGGATTTCCCGACCGCCGGTATCATTCAGGGCGTGAAGGGCATCGAGGATACCTACCGCACCGGCCGCGGCAGCATCACCGTGCGTGCAAAGACGGAGATCGAAGACATGGATCGCGGCAAACACCGCATCGTAGTGACGGAGATCCCGTATCAGGTGAATAAGGCGCGCCTCATCGAGTCCATCGCCGACCTGCAGCGTCAGAAGGTCTTAGACGGCATCACTGCTCTTCGTGATGAATCCGATCGCAGCGGCATGCGCATCGCTATCGAGCTGCGTGCCGACGTCAGCCCGGACATCATGCTGAATAATCTCTTCAAACATACCCAGATGCAGGTGAATTTCGGCGCCATCATGCTGGCACTGGTCGACGGACATCCGCGCATCCTGAACCTGAAGCAGATCCTCTACTATTACCTGAAGCATCAGGAAGAAGTCATCACCAGAAGAAGCCAGTATGAACTCGACAAGGCCAGAGCCAAAGCGCACATCTTGGAGGGTCTCCTCATCGCGCTCGACCACATCGATGAAGTCATCAAGACCATCCGTGAATCCCGCACCGATGATGTGGCGAAACAGGCTCTCATGTCGAAATTCGGACTTTCGGAAAAGCAGGCCATCGCCATCCTCGACATGCGTCTGCGCAAGCTGACAGGCCTCGAAAGAGACAAGATCGAACAGGACTATAAGGACGTGCAGGAAACCATCGCTTACCTCGAAGACCTCCTCTCCTCCAGAGAAAAGATCATGGGCGTCGTCAAAGACGAGCTCCAGGATGAAAAGAAAAACTTCGGCGATGAACGCCGCACCCAGATCTCGGCCACGAAGGAGGACTTCACCCTGACTGACCTCATCCCGGATGAACCGATGACCATTACCCTGACGAAGCAGAACTACATCAAGCGCATGGACTCTGCGGATATTCGTGTCCAGAAGAAGGGCGGCCGCGGTGTCTCCGGCATGAAGATGAAGGACGAAGACTATGTGTGGAAGATCCTGAATACCTCCACGCACAACCGCATCCTCTTCTTCACAAACAAGGGCAAGGTCTACATGAAGACGGCCGTGGAATTCCCGAAATCCACGAGGACCGCACGCGGCAGTGCGCTCATCAATTTCATTCCGAATCTGGCCCGTGATGAAAGAGTCACCGAGCTTCTCGACCTCGACAATGTGCAGGAAGGGACGAAGTACCTCCTCATGGTAACGAAGAAAGGCTACGTGAAGAAGACGGAGCTTGCGGAATACAAGAACATCAACAAGAACGGTCTCATCTCCATCCGCCTCAATGAGGGCGACCGCCTCGCGGCTGTGCTTGCGATCACCGGTGAAGAGGAGATCATCCTTGGCACCAAGGATGGCATGGCCATCCGCTTCTCTGTGGATGACAGCGAGGTCCGCTCCATGGGTCGCGCCGCTGCCGGTGTCCATGGGATCAAGCTCGCGGGCGATGATGAAGTCGTTGGCGCATGCATCGCAGCAGATAAGGATATCTTCACCATTTCTGCGGACGGCAATGCGAAGAGAAACAAGGCCTCTGCCTATCATATCCAGAGCCGAAACGGCAAGGGCATCCGGAATTTCCGCCGCGGCTACGAGGTCGTAGCCCTTGTCGCAGCGGATGACAAGGATGAGCTCGTCGGCGTCTCCGAACAGGGCATCACCATCAAGACCAAAGCGAGCCAGATCGTCAGCAAGAAGACGAAAGCAGGGCAGGGCGTCATTCTCCAGCGTCTCGAGGATGGGGATCGCATCGCCTCCATCGACGTGCTCTCGAATGATCCGGAAGCAGAAGACACCGAAGAATAAGTAGGTGAGAGGGGATCCTCGTGAGCTTGATCTGAGGACCCGCTGCCAGATGACAGTCACATATATCCCTGCGAAACCCGCCGCGTGGAAAGCGCGGCGGGTTTTTGCGTCTGACTATCTGATGAAGTGTTTGGGAGGCATACAGGAAAGACTGGTTTCGAGATTTAATCTGGGGTTCGCTATCTTTTCCCTTTGCTGTATCGTATAATTGCAGTATAAGAAAACGATTTGAGACTTGGTTTTCAAGGAGGTATCTATGGCAGTCACGAAAGAAATGAATGCACAGCAGGACAGACAGAAGGCACTCGAAAATGCGATGAAGCAGATCACTAAGGAATTTGGTGCCGGCTCCATCATGCGTCTTGGCGAAATGGGAGATAAGCTCGATATCGAGGTCATCCCGACGGGCTCGCTCGCCCTTGATATCGCTGTCGGCGTTGGCGGTTATCCGCGCGGGCGTGTCATCGAGATCTATGGGCCGGAGTCCTCCGGTAAGACGACGCTGGCGCTGCATGCGATCGCAGAAGCGCAGAAGATGGGCGGCGTCACCGCATTCATCGATGCCGAGCATGCACTCGACCCTGTCTATGCGCATCACCTCGGAGTCGATACGAAAGAGCTTTTGATCTCCCAGCCGGACAGCGGCGAGCAGGCGCTCTCCATCGCAGAGTCTCTGGTCAGAAGCGGCGCGGTCGATATGATCGTCATCGACTCGGTCGCAGCCCTCGTACCGAAGCAGGAAATCGAAGGGGATATCAGTGATGCTTCGGTCGGCTTGCAGGCGCGCCTCATGAGCAAGGCACTCCGTAAGCTGACGGGGATCATCAGCAAATCGAAGACCATCGTCATCTTCATCAACCAGCTGCGTGAAAAGGTCGGCGTGATGTTCGGCAATCCGGAAACCACGACGGGCGGCCGCGCACTGAAATTCTACTCCTCGATCCGCATCGAGATCCGCAAGCTCGAAGTCATCAAGAATGGTTCGGATATCATCGGCAACCGTACGAAGGCGAAGGTCGTGAAGAACAAAGTCGCCCCGCCATTCAAGGTGGCTGAGTTCGATATCATGTACGGGGAAGGGATCTCCAAGGAAGGCACACTCCTTGATATCGCGGTCGATATGGAGATCATCCAAAAGAGCGGGGCATGGTACTCGTACAAAGGCAGCAGGATCAGCCAGGGTCGTGAGGCAGCGAAGCGTTACTTGAAGGAACACCCGGATGTCGAAGCGGAGATCGATAAGATCATCCGTGACACCCTTGTCGTAGAACCGGATCATTTCGAAGATGGCGTACACTCGGAAGCGGACAGCGAAACGGACTCGTCCGAAGGATAGGACCTGCTACGAGACGGCGGTGTACCTCCTGCAGTTCCGCGACCAGAGCGAGAAAGATCTCACACGGAAGCTGAAAGAGCGGGAGTACACGGAGAAGGAGATCGAAGAGGCGATGGAACGGCTCAGAGCCTATGAATATGTCAATGATGAGGACCTCGCTGATGAGCTTTTCGAAGCCTACCGCCGCCGCGCGCAGTACGGAGACGCCTACATCCATCAGAAGCTGAAGCTGAAAGGGCTTGCTACGGAGAAGCACCTGCAGCTTGAGGAAGAGATCGAGATGGCGGCCGCCCTCCTGCAAAAGAAGTGGGGCATGAGTCCGAAGCTGCGGACAGATTTCAAAAAGTCAGCCTCCTTTCTCCTGCGAAGGGGGTTTTCCCATGATGCCGTCATGACGGTGATGCATGAGATGGATCTTGAGGAAACAGAAGAGTAAAAAGGAAACGGCAGACCGATGGGTCTGCCGTTTTTGATTGGAGGCGGCCGGCTGCCTGCCGGTCACACATAAGCTCCGATCTCTGATCTCTGGAACTTCTAAAAGAATAAATTAAAAAGGCTATTGACTATTTGACTATTTGATGTATAATAGATTACAGAAATGAGGTAAGAGGTCAAGCGGAAAGCGGTGAGTGATATGAATAGCACGATGCTATCTGATAAAATAGAAAATTTCATTCTGGATCTGATGGATAAGCAAAATACAGACCAGCTGTTGCTAAAGCGCAAGGAGGTGGCCGACCGGCTCGCGTGTGCGCCTTCACAGGTGACGTATGTGATCAATACGAGATTCTCCGCCAATGATCGATTCATCGTCGAGTCACGGCGGGGGAGCGGTGGATATATCAAGATCTCCCTGCGACCTGTCGAGCGTGAGGAGGTGCCGGACTACTACCATCGCTTGAAGGAGGCAGCGAGCCAGTACCAGAATGAAAAGTCAAATCATCAAACAAAAGACAAACCGGTATCTCAGGAGGAGATAGAAAATGGTCTTCGGGGATATTTCCAGATGCTTTTAAATTACGACATCATTTCCGAGCGTGAGTATCGGCTGATGTATGCGATGACGCACACGATGTTGGAGTATTGTCCGGAAGGACACCGAAAGGAAGCCGGACGGACGATGATCCATCGCATCGAATGGGCGCTGAAAGGAGAATAAATATGCTTTGTGAACGTTGTCATGCACATCCTGCCACCGTTCATATGGTGCAGGTGGTGAACGGACATAGAAAAGAGGAGCATCTTTGCAGTGAGTGCGCAGAGAAAGAGCATGTGTTCCAGAAGGAGCAGAGCTTCTTTGGAAGTGGATTCTTTGACAGTCCGCTGGATCATTTCTTCGGCGGCTCGATGCTTGGGCATCTCTTAGAAGACCCCTTCGGGACCCGCACGCTGGAAGATCAGGGCGGCGGACAATTCATCGAAGTCAGCCCGGAAAAGTTGCCGGAGAATGAAGACGGCTACAACCGCTTCAAAGAGTCGATCCGGCCGTCGTTCCAGAAAGGGAAGAATGAAATTCCCGTCAATGAACCGAAGGCCAAAGAAAAGGTGGATGCTCCGGCGGAGAGCGAGGAGCTGCAAGCCTTAAGAAGGGAGCTCAAGAGCTGCGTCGATCGCGAAGACTTCGAGCGTGCCTGCGAGGTCAGAGATAAGATCAAGGCGATTGAAGGAAAGAAATGAGTGACTGGTGACTGAAATACCACCTTCATTTCTAATTTCTCATTTAATATAAACCCCAAAACAAAGGAGGGATTTCTATGGAAGACAGATATACAGATGGTGTAAAAAATGCCTGGAAATTTGCAGGAGAAGAGGCTGCGAAGCTGGGCAGTGATTATTTGGGGACCGAGCATCTGCTTTTGGGCATTGCCCACGAAAAAGATTCGGCCGGCGGCAAGATCCTGAATTCGCTCGGTGTGACCGTAGAGGCGGTGGAGCCGCTGCTCGCCGGGCAGGGAAGGAGCGGCTTCTTCTCTCGCCGTGAGCTGTATGTAGCGCCGCGGACGAAACGGGTGCTGGAAATGGCGCTGGAGGAAGCCAATGATCTTGGCAATTCCTTCGTCGGCACGGAGCATCTGCTGCTTGCCATTCTTCGGGAAGGCAGCGGCGTTGCGATGCAGATCCTGGAGCATTTCGGCGTGACGCAGGAGAAGCTGCAGAAAGCCTTCGATACTTATATTTCGGAAGACGGAAATGGAGAAGGCAGTGCAGAGCTGGGAGAGATGGGTGATTTTGCCATCGACCTCAATGAAAAAGCCAAACAGGGCAAGATTGACCCTGTCATCGGGCGTCAGACGGAGATCAATCGTGTGATCCAGATCCTGTCCCGCAGAAATAAGAACAACCCTGTCCTCATCGGTGAGCCGGGCGTAGGCAAGACAGCCATCGCAGAAGGGCTTGCACAGCGGATCGTTTCTCATGATGTGCCGGAGATCCTGAAGGACTGCCATGTGATTTCTCTCAATATGTCCTCCGTCGTCGCCGGTACCAAGTACAGAGGAGAATTCGAGGAACGGCTGAAAAAAGTCATTGATGAAGTGAAGAAACATAAAGACTGGATCCTTTTCGTCGATGAACTGCATACACTGGTGGGAGCAGGCTCGACGGAAGGTTCCATGGATGCAGCCAATATCATGAAACCGGCTCTGGCACGCGGGGAGCTGCGCTGCATCGGCGCGACCACTTTGAAAGAATATAAGAAGTATATCGAAAAGGATGCCGCTTTGGAACGTCGGTTCCAGCCGGTCAAAGTCGGTGAACCGACACCGGAAGATACGCTGAAGATCTTGAAGGGCCTGCGTGATCGCTACGAAGCCTTTCATAAAGCGAAGATCACCGATGAAGCAATGAAAGCGGCTGTCGAACTTTCCGGTCGTTACATCACGGATCGTTTCCAGCCTGATAAAGCCATCGATGTCATCGATGAAGCCGCCGCCAAGGTCCGCATGGAAGCGTCTTCGACACCGGATGCGCTGAAAGAGAAGGAAGAAAAGCTGGCCTCCCTTTTGAAAGAAAAGGAAGCGGCTGTGGCTTCGCAGGATTTTGAAAAAGCCGCCGAGTATCGTGATGCTGCCAAGAAGATGCAGAGTGAGATCGCCCTCATGAAGAAGGACTGGAAGGGCGCGGATCATGATGATCTTAAAGTCACGGAAGAAGATGTGGCAGAAGTCGTCGCTAAATGGACGGGGGTACCGCTGCAGAATCTGAAGAAGAGCGACTCCGAGCGTCTGCTCCATCTGGAAGAAGAGCTGCATAAGAGAGTGGTCGGTCAGGATGAGGCTGTCCATGCCGTTGCCACGGCGATCCGTCGTGCGCGTGCCGGCATGAAGGATCCGAAACGTCCGATCGGTTCCTTCCTCTTCCTCGGCTCGACCGGTGTCGGCAAGACCGAGCTGGCCAGAGCGCTCGCTGAATGCATGTTTGGCAGTGAGAAAAATATGATTCGTTTCGATATGTCGGAATACATGGAGAAACACGAAGTGTCCCGTCTCGTCGGCGCGCCTCCAGGATATGTCGGCTATGAAGAAGGCGGCCAACTGACCGATGCCGTGAGAAAGACGCCGTACAGCGTCATCCTCTTCGATGAAGTCGAAAAGGCGCATCCGGATTTCTTCAATATCCTTCTGCAGGTACTCGATGATGGTCGTCTGACCGATGGTCAGGGCCGCACCGTGGACTTCACGAATGCTGTCATCATCATGACCAGTAACCTTGGCTCTGCCCTCTTGAAAAACCAGATGAAGAAACTGGGATTCAAAGCAGAGGACAAAGGCGAGAAGAAGGAAACCTTCGAGGATGTGAAGAAGTTGATGATGGATGAAGTGAAACACACGCTCCGTCCGGAATTCATCAACCGTATCGATGAGATCATCGTCTTCCATCCGCTCACCGCTTCCGATCTTTCCTCTATCGTGAACCTGATGCTTGCCAAGGTCAGCGAGAAGCTCGCGCACTTCGAAGTGAAGCTCGATGCCAGCGAAGAAGCGAAAAAGCTCCTCATCGATCATGGTACCGATGTGGAATACGGTGCCCGTCCGCTGCGCCGCACCATCCAGAAAGAAGTCGAAGACCCGATCTCCGAGCTCATTCTGCAGGAGGGGCTCGAAAAGAAGAAAGTCCTCCACATGGATGCCAAGGATGGCAAGCTGACTTTCCACGCGGAATGATGCCATCGCCTTTAGGCAGATGATATAATAAGAGTGCAATGGGAATGTAGTAGACATTTCCCGTTGCACTCTTTTTGTGTTTTTAGGGGTTCAACGGGTTCTCTGGGGTCTGAAGGTTCAACGGGGAAGGTGCGGCGCGAAGCGCCGAATGATAAAATTGCGGCGAAGCCGCCACCACCACTCCTCACTTCTCACTCCTAACTTTGAGAAATTGTATAGTGTACTGATGAACGATATGATGATAAAGGAGATACGTCCATGGCCAAGAACCGAACCAAATTCGTCTGCTCGAACTGCGGGGCAGAAACTGTGAGATGGATGGGGCGATGCCCGCAGTGCGGCTCATGGAATACACTCGAGGAGACGGTGGAGGAAGTCCTCCCCAAGCAGCTGCGGACGACGCATGAGGTGGTCAGCGGCAAGCGTCCGCAGAAACTCTCGGAAGTGAACCTGGAAAACCATGAACGCATGCAGCTTTCGATGCCCGAGGTCGATCGTCCGCTCGGAGGCGGCGTCGTCCCCGGTTCTGTCATCCTTTGGGGCGGAGAGCCGGGGATCGGCAAGTCGACACTGATTCTCCAGGTCTGCCACGCCATGGCAAAGGCGGGACGGAGCGTCCTTTATGCAAGTGGGGAAGAGTCCGAAGCGCAGATCAAGATGCGCGCCGAAAGACTCGGCGCTGCTGATGACGATCTCTTCGTCTATTCCGGCGGTAATCTGGATGTCATCGTCTCTGAGGCTGAGAAAGAAAAGCCATCCATGCTGGTCATCGACTCCATCCAGACGATGTATCTTTCTGCCAATGAATCCCCGATGGGAAGTCCTGCGCAGATCCGCGACTGCACCGCCGTGCTCGTGCGCCTTGCGAAAAGTGAGAATATCGCTGTCATGATCATCGGTCACGTGACGAAGGAAGGAAATCTCGCGGGACCGCGCATCTTGGAGCACATGGTCGATGTGGTCTTCTACTTGGAAGGCGACCGCAGCTACCAGTTCCGCGTGCTGAGGACGGTGAAAAACCGTTTTGGCTCCACCGCAGAGTCCGGGCTCTTCGTCATGGAGGGGCAGGGGCTCAAAGGGATCGAAGACCCGTCGAAGTACCTGCTCCGTGACCGCACGAGCCAGACGCCGGGTCAGGCTGTCGTCGCCTGCATGGAGGGACTGCGCCCTGTCCTTGTAGAGATCCAGGCGCTCACCGTCCACTCGGTTCTTGCCATCCCGCGCCGCATCGCGGCGGGCTATGACTACAACCGCATGATCATTCTCCTTGCCGTCCTGGAACGCCGCGGACGCATTCCTTTCTCGACCGAAGATGTATATCTCAATGTGGCAGGCGGCTTCCGTGTGAAGGAAACTGCCGCCGACCTGGCTGTCGCACTCTCACTGATCTCTGTCAGAGGCGACGCCCCTATCCCGCAGAACCTCATGGCACTCGGAGAGATCGGTCTCACCGGAGAGATCATGCCCGTTTCCCGTGTCACGCTTCGTCTCAAAGAAGCACTCAAGATGAAATTTACCCATTTCATCCTGTCGGAACGCAATAAAAAAGAAGTCCTGGCCTATTATGAAGCGCATCATCTGGACGAGATCAGAGAACATACCGTCTTCGTCAGAAATCTGAAAGACTTGATGGAAGCCGTGAAATGATTAGGGGCAGCCTCTCCACGAATCCTGTTTCCCTGCCCATGACATAGGGGATTCGTGCCCGATGGTCACCTCCACAAGCTCATCATATATGCATGAGATATCTACAAGATCGAAGAGCTTACGAAGAAAATGATCCTTCGGTATGAGTCTGTCATACCGATCTTTGTATTCACTAGAAACAGATGGCTGACGATGTGGCAGCATCATTCATTCTCCTAAACAGGGAAGCGAAATAGAAACACTTTTTCTATAAAAAGGCATGCTATAATACAATAAAATGCCTAAACCCAAAAAGGATGATAAAATACTGCATATTACATGGGTAGCTCCCGTCTATGACAAGCTGGAACAATTCTGTGAAGAATCGGAAATGACAAAACCATGGCAGTAGAAAGGGGACTTTCCTCATTTTTTGAGCCAAATTTCAAAAGACCTGTCAATGAACGTAAGCGTATTTCAATCATAGGGAAATAGCTAAAAAGTCCATACACGGAGAAAAGGAAATGGTAAGGTAAAAAGGAGAATGTAAAGTGGCAGATAATTCCAGCTTAGGAACAGCGAAACAAGCTAAAAACGATGAGTTTTATACCCAGTATAACGATATTGAAGCAGAAATGAATGCGTATGTGGAATATAATCCTGATGTATTCAGAGGGAAAAAGATCCTTCTTCCTTGCGATGATCCTGAATGGTCAAATTTTACGAAATACTTTGCGTCCAATTTCACCCGTTTTGGGATCAAAAAGCTGATTTCTACTTCCTATGCCAAGGGAGCAGCTAACAGGGAAATCAGCCTGTTTGAGAGCGAATCCCCTGCTTTTGATGCAGCAAAGCACAGCACCCACGGCAAACTTTTTACAGTGACTAGAGACAAGGATCACTCTGGGAGCATAGATACAGACGATATCGAATTCAATGGATATTTAGAAGGAGATGGAGATTTCAACAGCCCGGAAGTGCGGAAGCTCCGGGATGAGGCTGATATTATCATTACCAATCCGCCATTTTCGCAGTTCAGGAAGTTTCTGGCGTGGATTATGGAAGCAAAGAAGCAGTTTATCATTCTGGGAAATATGAACGCCATTACCTATAAGGAAGTGTTTCCCTACCTGAAGGATAATGTGATTTGGCTGGGGTACAAGGACTTGAATCATGATATGTATTTCAATGTCACCGACGATTACAAGGCCTGGCTTCTGGCCAATAAGAAGGAAGGGTCTGCCTATAAAATCATTAACGGCGTAGTCATGGGCAGATTGGCGTCTGCCTGCTGGTTTACCAATATCGACCATGGCAAACGTCATGAATGGCTGAAACTGGACACCATGGCCCATAATCTGAAATTCAATAAGAAATTACGAAAAAAGCTCGAAAAAGATTTTGGGGCTATTAGATATCCAAATTATGATAATTATGATGCTATTTATGTTCCTTTTGTTGAGTCTATACCAAGTGATTATGATGGGATAATGGGGGTCCCAATTACTTTTTTGGACAAGTATAATCCGGCACAATTTAAAATTATTTCTATGAGTAGAGATGCACCGGGCTATACAGGAATGCGTAAAAATTTTTTAGATGATTATTTTGCGCAAGGTGGTACAGGATCAATGAAGCCTGGTCATCCGGATTTGGGCCTTTATACGGCTGATGGGAAAGCAATAGTTCCATATCGGCGTATCCTCATTCGCTTTAGGAGGGGTAATAGTTGAAAACTACTTTGCATACGAACTGGACAGTGGAAGACCTTTGCCAAGGTTTCATTTTTGATAAGAATGAAAATAAAGGGCTTTTCGGACTGGATGGAAAGCTCATTATCCAGCCGGAATACCAAAGAAACTATATCTACGGCGATGGCAAAAGAGATGTGGCCGTGGTGGAATCCCTACTCAAGGGATATCCTCTGGGGCTGATTTATTTCGTCCTGAACAAGGACGGTCAATATGAAGTCCTTGATGGGCAGCAGAGAATCACATCCTTTGCCCGGTTCGTGAAGAAAACCTGGCCCTTTGCGGTGAACTGGAAGGGCAAGACAAGATATATCGACAGTCTGGATGATGATGACAGGGACAGGGTTTTACATGCGCCGCTCACCATTTACGTCTGCGAAGGGGAGCCTTCGGAAATTGAAGCGTGGTTTGAAACCATCAATATTGCGGGAGTACCCTTGGTACAGCAGGAGCTTCGCAATGCAGCCTATCACGGTCCCTTCGTCACATTGGCACGAGAGGAGTTTTCCAATACCAACAATGCCAATATGAATCGCTGGCAGACCTATATCAAAGGAGACCCCAAACGGCAGGCCATTTTGGAAATGGCTCTGGACTGGGTAAGCCATGGGAATATTGAGGATTACATGGCTCGCCACCGGAATGACAGGAGCATTGATGAATTGAAAAATCACTTTGATACGGTCATTGACTGGGTGGATTCTGTTTTCGAATATACAGGGAAGGAAATGTGCGGTCTGGAATGGGGCCGCCTGTACAATGAGTACCATCATCATCCCTATTCCAAAGAAAAGGTAGAGAAAAGGGTGGATGAGCTTCTGGGGGACCCACAGGTCACGGATCATCGAGGCATTTTCGAGTATATCCTTGGCGGTGAAAAAGACACGAAGCTCCTGAATATCCGTGTATTTGATAAAGTCACCATCAAGAAGGTGTATGAGAAACAGACGAAGGAAGCCAAACAAGAAGGCATTTCCAACTGTCCTCTCTGCGCTCTTGGTCATGATAATAATGCAAAAAGGATTTACAAACTATCTGAAATGGATGCCGACCATGTAACGGCCTGGAGCAAGGGCGGCTCTACTGATATATCCAACTGTCAAATGCTCTGCAAGACCCATAACAAGGCAAAGGGCAACAAATAAAAATCAGATCAGAAAGGATAAAATGATCTACAATAACAACGGTGAGCACGGATTGATAGGATTGTGATCCATACGTGCTCACCGTTGATTTTTTAGAAAATGAGATATGCCCTTCCTCTTCACTGGATCATTTTTTTCTATGAGACCATTATAGCTACACAGAAAAGAATGGAATGGGAAGGAGAACGATCACAGGCAGCTGTCTTTCTGGGCGGCTCCCGATGAGGGATTTGTCGCTATGGCGAAGGGTGTGAAAAGAAATTTTTCATTTCCGGTATAAATGAGAGCGAAAGTTTGCTATAATAAGATGATGCTTAAAATGTAAAAATGGACTTACTATCTGAAAAAGTTGTTTTCTACAAAAACATAGTGTAATCAAAGAGGATTCAAGATGCCGGAAAAAGTATTACGATTGATATTCATCCTGCTCTTTACCGTTCTTGGCGTCGTGCTTTCGAGGCAGGGCGAGTCAGTGCTGACGGCACTGCTCCCGAGCTCTGTCCTGACGGAGACCATTCTGGGGATCACCTTCATGTCTCTGGCCACGATGCTTCTGGGCGGTATTTTAGGAGCTGTCGTGGGCTGCGCTGTATCGCCCTACCTGATTTCCCGCCTTTTCGCATTGACATCGCGGATGGAGAAGTCGCTGTCTGCCATGAGTACGCAGGATCTCATCGCAGGGACGCTCGGGCTCTTTCTGGGGCTCATCATTGCAAATCTGGTCGGACTTGCTTTCAGCTCGGTGCCGTTCATCGGGCCGTATGTCTCTGTCGTGCTGTCCATCGTGCTCGGGTACCTGGGGATGCATCTCGCAGTCAGCAAGAAGCCGGAGATGGTCGGCTGGTTTAAGCTGCATGCGGAAGAAAAGAGCGAGAAAAAGAAATCAAAGGAAAAACAGCGCATCGGTAAGCTGCTGGATACGAATATCATCATTGATGGACGTGTGGCAGATATTTTCCAGACTGGATTTTTGGAAGGGCCTATCGTGGTGCCTGTCTTTGTGCTGGAAGAATTGCAGAAGATCGCTGACAGCTCGGACGTACTGAAGAGAAATCGCGGCCGCCGCGGACTGGATATCCTGAACCATATGCGCAAGAAGAACCGCGATGACATCAAGATCATCACCGATGATTTCGAGGAGATCAGTGAGGTGGACTCCAAGCTCATTAAGCTCGCCCGTGAAAAGGGCTACAAGATCATCACCAATGACTACAATCTGAATAAAGTGGCGGAGCTGCAGGGCGTCGCTGTCCTCAATGTGAATGACCTCGCCATCGCTGTGAAGCCGGCCGTCATTCCCGGCGAGCAGATCTTCGTCCAGCTCGTGAAGAATGGCAAGGAAGAAGGTCAGGGAGTCGCCTACCTTGATGACGGCACGATGATCGTTGTCGAAGACGGCAGCAAAAGCATCGGCAAGGAAGTCGCCGTCATCATTACCTCCGTCCTTCAGACCTCGGCAGGGAAGATGATCTTTGCGAAGCTCGAAGAATAGGGTGACTGTATTCGTATATTAAGCCCCCATCTGAGATGGGGGACCCGGTGGAGCCGTAGCTTTGCCTAGAGTATAAAAAATCCTCCAGTGTTAGAATAAAGAGGGTCTAGCAAACCACTTTAGCTAACAAAGGAGGAGTCCAAATGGACAACAATAGTATAGCTCATACCAAATGGAATTGCACATATCATATCGTATTCATCCCAAAATATCGCAAGAAAGTATTCTACGGGCAAATGAGGAAAGATTTGGTTGAAATCATCCGAAAATTGTGCGAGATGAAGAAAGTGGAACTGATCAAGGGAGCTGCATGCGTGGATCATGTGCATCTGTATCTCGGGATACCGCCGAAGTTGAATATATCAGACGTAGTAGCCTATATCAAAGGGAAAAGTGCGTTAATGATATACGACCGGCATCCCGAGATAAAAGCCAGATGGGGAGAACGGCATCTCTGGGCACGAGGCTATTATGTAGAAACCGTCGGGAATATCAACGAAGAAGTTATCAAGCGTTACATTTCAGAGCAAGAAGAAAGCGATAAGTTCGAGAAGTAAGTAAGACGAATAAGCGAAAGAGCCGCCATAGGCGGCTGTAAGTACAAAGACGATTTGCTAGACCTGCCATAGGCAGGTGTCAGTACAAAACCCCGGAGGGGTTCCAAATAAACCCCCATTTGAAATGGGGGTTGCTAACTTGGTAGTGGTTGACTGGGGACTCGAAGACCAAGAGATATCAGATTCTCTCGTTTCGTCATTTCGAGCGCAAGCGAGAAATCTTTGTCATTCGCGGTCTGGCGGTCAATGTTTGGAAATTCCAAACGGGAAACCTGCTATCCAAGAGACTTTCGGGCATCGCCCCCCTTTGTATCGTTGGAACCTTGAAGTTTGAAAACAGGGATGAGTAGCTGGGGATTAGGTTTGCGATACGAGAAAACCGCTCGTTTCAAACCTCCGCGGCGCTTAGATCCTTCGACTCAGTTCTCATGTTTCAGATAAGCCATTTCCAAACATACGACGTTTTTATCCGCTCAGGATGACGAAATGCGCCGCACCACCCCCGCTGAACCCTCTGAACCTATAGAACCCGCTCCCCCTCTTTCGCACGCAATCAAGGGGCAGCACGCCCAAAGGGCTCACCTTACACCTTCAAACCCTCAAATCCATTTAGGAGTACATGTATTTATGAACAGTCTCATACTGGTGGCTGCCGGTCAGGGCAGCCGCATGGGGGCTCCGGTGAATAAACTTCTCTTGAAGCATCGGGGCCATTCGCTGATTTCTTATACGCTACGGCATGTCTTTCAGAGCCGCTTTCTGGAAGAGCTTATCATCGTCGCAAGGGTCGAGGAACAGCCGCTTTTTGCTGACATATTGAAAGGGATCGAGCATCATATCCCTGTCCGCTTCGCACCGGGCGGAGCGACGCGCACCCAGTCGGTGAAGAATGGACTTTCCTGTCTTTCGAAGGATTCGGAAAAAGTCCTCGTGCATGATGGGGCGCGTCCTTTCGTCGATGGGAAGACCATCGATGATGCCTTTGCTGCCATCAGCGAGGCGCATCCGGCCGTCGTGGTCGGTATCCCCTGCGTGGATACCATCAAGGAGGTCGATGGAGAATTGGTGCAGGGGACGCTGGATCGGAGCCGCCTTTTCCGCGCACAGACGCCGCAGGGGGCATTTTCGAAGCTGCTCAAAGCATCGATGGAGGCTCTTTCCTCCGAAGAAGGGATCACGGATGACGCTTCGATCCTGGAAAAAGCGGGCGTGCCGGTCACGGTGCTGCCCGGCAAAGAACAGTTTTTCAAGGTAACGACACCGGGAGATTGGAGCCGGTTTACAAAAATGATCGAAAAAGAGGGCTTGCCCTTCCGTATCGGACAGGGGTATGATATACATCGATACGATGAAAGCCGTCCGCTCATGCTTGGCGGCGTAGAGATCGCAAAGACAGGCGGTCTTTTGGGCCACTCGGATGCGGATGTGCTGCTGCATGCCATCATGGATGCGCTCTTGGGCGCAGCAGGTCTTCCCGATATCGGGCACTATTTCCCCGATACCGATCCCCGCTATGAGGGAGCGGACAGCAAAAAGCTCATGCTCGAAGTCGCGCGCGTCCTTTCTGAAGAAGGCTGGCAGGCTGGAAATATCGACAGCACCGTGATCGCAGAGAAGCCGAAGCTTGCGCCGCATATAGCGGAAATGAAAACATCGATCGCGCATCTTCTCGGGATTTCCGAGAATCAGGTGGGTGTGAAAGCCACCACGAATGAAAAATTGGGTGCGGTGGGCCGCAGGGAAGGTATGGCAGCTCTGGCATCCGTTATCATTTATAGAAAATAAGAAGGAGTTTTAACAGATGGAAAAGAAATTGAAAGTTCGTTTTGCCCCGAGCCCGACAGGCCCATTTCATATCGGTGGTGCGCGCTCCGCGCTCTTCAACTGGCTGGTTGCTCGTCACGCTGACGGCACCTTCCTCGTCCGTATCGAAGATACGGATCTGAAGCGTTCCACCAAGGAATCCGAAGAGAATATCAAAGATTCTCTGAAATGGCTCGGCATGAACTGGGATGAAGGCATCGACGTAGGCGGCCCGCATGGCCCGTACCGCCAGACCGAACGCCTCGATCTCTACAAGAAGGAAGTACAGAGACTTCTTGATGAAGGCAAAGCGTACTACTGCTACTGCAGCGCAGAAGAACTGGAAGTAAGCCGCAAGGCGCAGCTCGATGCCGGCAAGACTCCGATCTATGATGAACATTGCCGCCACCTCACCGAAGAAGAAAAAGCCAAGTACGAAGCCGAAGGCAGAAAACCGGTCGTCCGTCTCAAAGTCAGAAAAGACGGCGTCTTCGCTTTTGATGACATGGTCCGCGGGCACGTCGAATTCCAGGCAGCCGGTGTCGGTGATTTCATCATCATGAAATCCGACGGCATCCCGGTCTACAATTTCGCTGTCGTGATCGATGACGCTTTCATGGAAGTTACCCACGTCATCCGCGCGGAAGAACATCTCTCGAATACCCCGCGCCAGCTTGCCATCTATGAAGCGCTTGGCTATAAACCTCCGAAATTTGGTCATATCTCCCTGATCCTCGGTGAAGATCATAAGAAGATGAGCAAGCGCCATGGGGCGACCTCTGTCACCGAATACAGAAATATGGGCTACCTGCCGGAAGCGGTCGTGAACTATCTGGCGCTCCTTGGCTGGACTCCGAAGGGCGAACAGGAAATCTTCACGGAAGAAGAGCTCATCAAGCAGTTCTCCATGAAGCGTGTCTCCTCGAATGATGCTGTCTTCGATATCAATAAACTGAACTGGATCAACTTCCAGTACATGAAGAAGCTGGACGCAGACCAGCTCTATGATCTGATCGTCCCGTTCCTTGTGAAAGCCGGCTATGTGGATGCTGCAGTCAGTGAAGAAAAGAAAGACTGGCTGAAGAAGGTCATCTGGTTCATGAAAGACCACATCTACTTCGCAGGTCAGGCAGCCGATGAGCTGAGATTCTTCTTCGAAGATATGCCGAAGATCACCGACGAAGATATCCTTGCTATCATGAAGGAAGAAACCAGCGGCAAGCTGCTCAGAGCCTTCATCGAAGATCTGAAAACGGTGGAGACCTTCGATCAGGCAGAGATCAAGAAATGCTTCAATGCATGCATGAAAGCACAGGGCATCAAGGGCAAAGCTGCTTACGAACCGACCCGTATCGCTTTGACCGGCGTGACCCAGGGCCCGGGCATGTTTGAAATGATGGAACTTTTCGGAAGAGAAAAGACCATGGATAGACTCGAAGCAGCACTCGCGTACTGCTAAGAGAGGAAAGAGCCACAGAAATGCGCCGCATTTCTGTGGCTCTTTTGGTTTGAGGTTAGCCTGTGGGGAGCTGCCCTTGCTCAAATGAGGAATTAGGAATGAGGAATTAGGAATGAAGGTGCGGCTTTGCCGAGATCCTTCGACTCAGGTCGCAGCTGTTCTGGCATTCGTTATCTCACATACGACGTTTCTTGCCGCTCAGGATGACGAAACGGGGCGATGCCCGTAGTCCGGAGGATAGAAGTCAGATGTCTGGCGTCTGGCGTCTGATGTCTGATGTCTGATGTCTGATGTCTCCCAGTCTTCTAGTCTCCCGGTCTCCCAGTCACCCGATCACTCGAGGCCCCTAATCCCTAGTTGCCGATCACAAATTTCTAATTCCAATTTCCTTCATTTATGCTATAATGACTATGAGTGTAATCAGCAGGTTTCCTGCTGAAATCACGATGAGGAAACAGATATGAAAATTATTGGTGGAAAAGCCAAAGGCACGAACCTTTTGGCACCCGTAGGAAGAAATACGACGAGACCGACGCTGGGACGGGTACGGGAAAGCATTTTCAATGTACTTGCCAATGTGGGGCTCGTTGAGACGGATGTCCTTGATATTTTCGCTGGGACAGGCGCGATGGGGCTTGAGGCGCTCAGCCGGTATGCATCGTCTGCGGTCTTTATCGACAAGACAACGGGCCGCATCATCCGCGAAAATGCGAAGAAGTGCCACGTAGAAGATCAGGTACAGATCATATCGAGAGATGTAGGGGCTGCCCTGAAGTCTCTTCAGGGCAGGACCTTTGATTATATTTTCATGGACCCTCCGTATCGGAAGGGTTATATCAATGAAGTACTGGCGATGGTTTTCGACTGCGGCCTTCCTGCTGATCATGCGATCATTATTGCAGAACATTCTATATCAGAACCCCCAGATATATCACTCTTTGCTGACCGGTGTGAAGTCTGGAAAGAGAAAAAAGTGGGGGCCATTGTTGTTACCTATCTGCTATGCAGATCTACAGAGGGAGAAGTGCAATGAAAATAGCGATTTGCCCAGGAAGTTTCGACCCGGTGACCTATGGTCATCTGGATATCATCAGAAGAAGCGCTTGTCTGGTCGATAAACTGATTGTGGCAGCTTTTTTAAACCCGACCAAGCATTATATGTTTACTACGGAAGAACGGTTGGATATGCTTCGTGAGACGACCAAAGACATTCCCAATGTCGAAGTGGATGCTTTTGATGGTCTTTTGAATGAATACGCAGCGAAGAAGAATTGCCATCTTCTGATTCGCGGACTTCGTGCGTTCAGTGATTTTGAATACGAATTTCAGCGGGCGCTCATGATCAAACAGATCGATCCCACGCTGGAGACCGCATTCTTCATGACGGATGGACGCTATTCTTATCTGTCGTCTACCGGCGTTCGCGAGCTGGCCCATTTTGATGGTGATATTACCCGGATGGTCCCGCCCTATGTACAGGAAATGATCAAGAAAAAGGTAGAGAATCGCTGATCGCCATCGGCTTTTTTCTCAAACTTCGAAAAAGAAATGAGGCTTGCAATTATGGACACAAGAAAACTCTTAGAAGAATTAGAAAATGTCATCAATAACGCGAGTGAAGTACCGCTCACCAATAAGAAATTGGTGGATAAGGATGAGATCGAACGACTGATCGATGCCATCAATCAGTCGCTCCCAAATGAACTCGAGAGCGCACGCCGCATCGTCGCGGACAAAGAGCGTATCATGCTCGACGCAGAAAAGAAAGCAGAGGACACGGTGGCGCAGGCGAAGGATTATATCGCCCGCATCACGGAAGAAAGCGAACTTGTCAAGCAGGCGCAAGAGCGTGCCAATGAAGTGATCTCTTCGGCCAATAAATCCGCTGATGAGCTCCGCACCAGCTCTGTCACCTATGCGACAGATGTTCTGAAGTATGTGGAAACAAATATGGAAAATGTCTTAGACAGCCTGAAAAAAAACCGTCAGAGCCTGATCGATTCCAATTCCGCCGCTGCCCGTCAGCAGGAAAAAGAGAATAAGTGACGAGGGGCGGAGTTTGGGGATCAGCACCCGCTGCACCCAATGAGTCCGTTGCATTCTGCGGCATATTTTCATGTAAAGACGGAACGCATGTTGCGTTTCGTCGGCGTCATCAGATTGATGGATGATGCTTCAGGACGCACCTTCATTCCTTATTTCTCATTCCTCTTTCGGGGAAGGGGATAAGTGATATTCCGGTTTTGAATGAAGCATACAGGAGGCCATTCCCATGGGACGAGAAGAGGAAAGCCGACGGATCCTTGTGATCTGTTTTGCGGCGGCTCTTCTGGCTCTGGGAGCGGCCTTTTTTCTGTGGCATGCCGCAGGGGAGACGAAAGAGGAGCCGCTTCCTGTGGTCGAGCTTTCCGGCAAGGAGTATTCCCGGACTCTCCTCGTCTATGTGACGGGTGCCGTGAGGCAGCCGGGTGTCTATGAGCTTCCTCTGGGAAGTCGCTTCTTCGATGCGGTGAAGGCTGCGGGTGATGTGCTGCCGTATGCGGTCATGGAAGATATCAATATGGCCGAGCCGCTTTCTGACGGGATGAAGATCCATATCCCGCTTGATCCGGAGCAGGTGGATGCACGGGGGAGCGGGCTCATCTCTATCAATGCCGCCAGCGCGAAAGAGCTCGAAGCACTCCCGGGCGTCGGTCAGGTGACGGCGGAGAAGATCATCCGCTACCGTGAGGAGCATGGCCGCTTTTCCTCGAAGGAGGAGCTCAAAAAGGTGCCCTCTATCGGTGAGGGTCGTTACAAGAAGATGGCGGATAAGATCACCCTATGATGATCCGGCTGGGGCTTTTCTGGAGTGCGCTTTTGCTGGCAGCGGGAGTCTTTCTTTTCGAGGAGCTTCCGCCTTTTCTGCTGCCTTATGGGTATGCCTTGCTGCTCTTTTCCGGTGTGCTTTGCCTTCTCTATGGTCATTTCCGCGGACGCTTTTCCCTTGTCCTTTTGGGAGCGGCGCTTTCTCTTCTGACGATCGGTGCTTTCCGTATGGCACTCTCTGATGCCCTGTGGCAGGAGCAGTCGCACTGGGCGAGCCGAAGCGCAGGTACCTATGAAGGCATCGTCATGGAGGAGCCGCTGGTACAAAAAGGGGAGGAGGGCTATGCGAGATATGCGTTTGCGCTCGTTTCCATCCGATACGCCGATGGGACGCTTCAGCCGCTCTCGGGGACGTGCTACCTCTATGATCAGAAGGAGATCAGGCATTTCCATCCCGGGGACCGCCTTTACGCCGAAGGAGAAATGAGCCCGATCCGCCTGTATCAGAATCCGGGAAAGATCGATCTCACGGGACGCTATCGGAGCCGCCATCTCCTTGGAAGGCTGTATCTCACCGAAGGCATGCATCCCGTCTTTGCCGGTGAGAGCGGCGCCTATCGCATAGAGAGATTCTCTTCGGAGATGAAGCAGTCGCTGAAGGAGACATTTGTGCCTTACATGGATCCGGTGCGCCTTTCGATCCTGATGACGCTCCTCTTCGGAGGAAATTATAATGATATTCCGGAAGAGGTCATGACGTCATTCTCCGCGACGGGCATCATCCACATTCTCTCTGTCTCGGGCTCGCATGTGGCGCTGCTCTTTGGCTTCCTGTACCTTTTGGGACGCTGGCTCTCGCTGCCGCGACGCCTTGTGATCCTGCCGGCCATCCTGCTTGTGCTGTTTTACGCGGTGCTCTCAGGGCTTGTGCCGCCCGTCATCCGTGCGGCGGTCATGGGGATCCTCTCTGTCGTTGGGATTTTCCTTGACCGGGAGAGGGAGACACTGAATCTTCTGGGGGCAGCGGTCTTTGGCATGCTGCTCTGGGATCCTTACTATGTGTACGATGTGAGCTTCCAGCTCTCAGTCGGCGCATCCGCGGGGATCCTCCTCTTTTACCGTCCGATCCTCCGCTGGATGAGCCTTTTCCAAAAGCTGCCGAAATGGGTGAAGGAAGGGATCGCGCTGTCTTCAGCGGCGCAGCTTCTCACGATACCGATCATGCTCTATGATTTCCATCGCTTTCCGGTGTATTTCATCTTTGCGAATCTTTTCGTCACGCCGTTTCTGGAATGGGTCATCATCGCAGGGCTTATCGCAGCGGCCGTCTCCCTTCTTTGCCGTCCGCTGATGGCAGGGCTTCTCTATGCGGCAGACTATGCGGTCTTTTTAGCCCTGCGTCTGAATCTGCTCCTCTCCTCGGCCAGGGGAGCGCAGCTTGTGACAGGCGGTCTTTCTTCTTTAGAAATAGCCTTTTACTATGCACTTCTTGCGGCGGTGTATTTCAGAAAGCGGCTTTCCGGTCGCTCTCGCATGGCTGCCGGAGGCATGCTGTCGCTTCTTTTTCTTGCCATAGCGACGGCTCAGCTCCTGGCGCCTTCGACCCGCGTCATCTGCCCGGATCTTGGCGGTGACCGCGGAATCCTTCTTGTCAATGACGGGCGAAACATCTTATACTATAAGGCAAGCCGCATCTCCTCACACACTGCTGTCTGGGAGTGGAATTCCATCCTTGCCTATGAAGGGGTAGAGGAGGCAGATGTACTCATTCTGGATCTGGAGGATGTCGATAAGCCGCTCCCTCTCGTGATGGGGATACCTGTCAGGGAGATCTGGGTGACAGGCGGCGATCCGCGGAAATGGGCGACGCAGCTTCTATCGGGGCAGACAGCGCGCGTGCGATGCCTGGGAAGGACCGCACTTTCTTTGGATGAGCTGCACTTTATCACCAATGGCAGCAGCTGGCAGATGGTGATGGGGGAGAAGGACATCTTCCTTTCCGGACGAAGACCCATGCCAAAAGCGTCTCCTCATACCCTGTGGATCACCGGCAGCCATGGCTTTCAAGAATATACGGAAAAAGACGCGGAGACCATGGCGCCCGAGCTGGTCATCTACGGCGGGACCCGTCTCGTCCATGCCTATGAAGATATGGAGCTTTTCGATTTCAAAGACATCCCATCCGTGAACCTGTATCAGAAGGGGATGCAGGAGATCGTGTACAAGAATGGGTGGAAGTTAGTGACTAGTGACTGGTATTGCGATTTGTCAGCTTCTGGACTGGGGGAGAAGTCAGACATCAGACATCAGACGTCCCAGTCTCTTAGTCTTTCAGTCTATAAGTCTAATCCCTAATCCCTAGACACCAGCCCAAGTCACTCCCGATTCCCGGTTACATTTATACAAGGACGATCACTTATGCCTGCCAAAAAGTTAAATAAAAAGAACTGCTGTTTTCTCTATGGTGAAGATCTGGTATCCCTTGCCCTTCGTCGGGAGGGACTGCTCAAGGCCTATTTTGAGGGAGATCCGCCGGATCCCGTTCTGTTCGATGGAGAGGGAAGTCTGGAAGAGTATGAGAATGCCCTGGCAGGGCAGTCACTGTTTTCCAGTGCGACTGCGGTCGTGATACACAATCCCCCCTTCCTGAAGCGCATTTCAAAAGCAGAGAAAGAAGAAAAGGCGGCCCTCCACTTTGTGGAGAGGCTCGAAGGCCTGCCTCCTGATATTTTCTGCCTGATCCAGCTCGATGGAAAGCCGGACAAGCGAACGAAGATCGTGAAAGGGCTGCTGTCTGTCTGCTACAGTGAAGAGCTTTCGCTCCTTTTGCCGCGTGATGCGGCAGGTGCGATGATACGTCTCCTGTCAGCAGCGGGCAAGCGTGTCGATTTCTCCGCACGGACTTATTTGGAGGATGTACTCTCCTCGTGGGATACGATTTCCCTTCCCCTTTTGCAGACGGAATGTGATAAGATGGTACTGATGTGCGGGGAAAAGTCCGTCGTGACGAAGAAGCTTTTGGAGCTTGCACTTCCCGACTACATGAATCAGGGGATCTTCAAATTCGTCGATGCTCTTCTGGACAAAAAGTCACAGCTGGTCTTAGAGAGTGCGGACCGCGTCTTCACGGATATGACCACCACGATCAAAAATCTCGGACTTCTTTCTTCCAAATTCAGAAAGATCAAGATCTTGAAGGAAATGGAAAGGAATCACGTACCGCCCACCCGTATCCAGCAGGCGCTGGGGGTGAGATCCTCCTGGCAGTGGCGGGCCGTGCAGGCCGAGGCAAGGAAGGTCACGGAAGGAGAGGCGGAGTGGTTTCTTCTGGAAATCATGAAGTACCAGCTCGCTTCCCGTCAAGGCGCCTCGGAGCTTGAACTCAAAGATTTGCTGCTGAAGTATTGTTTGAGGAAATAAGTGACTGGTGATTGGCGGCTGGGGATGAGACTAAAAGCCTAAGAGACTGGGAGACATCAGACTCTCGTATCGTCATTTCGAGCGTCAGCGAGAAATCTTTGTCATTCGCGGTCAGGTGGTCGATGTTTGGGAATGCTCAAACGGGAAATCTGCTATCCAAGGAACCTTCGGGCATCGCCACATATATATTCGCGGCGAAGCAGCCACCTTCATTCCTAATTCCTCATTCAAGAGAGACTTTCATCCCTAATCAAAGGGCAGCACGCCCTAGGGGCTAATCCTGAACCCATACACCTTACACCCCAATGTCATATACGAAACGAAGGGACTATCATTGAGTAAAAGACGATACCGCTGGAAGCGGATATTCGGACTGTTTTTCACACTGGCTGTTATCGGCATCGGAAGCGCGCCGTTTCTCTGGGTAAGTGACGGCAGGGTCATCCCCGGCGTCACCATCCATGGGACAAAGGCAGGCGGCTCGACGGAGAAAGAGCTCAAGGAGCTTTTTTCCGTGAAAAATGCGGATCTTTTGCACGGAAAATTGGTACTTACAAAGGAGGATGCTCACGAAGAGATCTCCTTCCGCTCGCTCTCTGTCCGCTATGACGAGAAGGCCATAGAGAAAGCCATGGCTCTTGGACGGACGGGCGGGCTCTTTCAGCGCTGGTACGATCGCTGGCGGATCCTCCTCACAGGGCATAGTGCGGCCATCGATGCTTCTTTTGATGAGAAGCACCTCATCGAGGATATCGCCCAGCTGGCCGCCAAGTATGCGAAGCCTCCTGTCAATGCGAAGCCCCGGTTTGGGAAAGACGGATCCGTTTCCTTCGATGAAGGCAGGCCTTCCATGAAAATCGACAAGGCGGCACTGGAAGAAGCAGCCGCGCTCCAACTCAAAAAGGGCGAAAGCGGAGAGGTGGAGATCCCGGCCACAGACATCCAGAAGCCGAATATGACAAAGGAGGCTGCCAAGGAAATCAATGCGGTCCTTGCCGAATACACGACCACCTTTTATGCCGGGGGCAACCGCAGCAGAAATATCGAGATCGCTGCAAACAGTATCAGCGGCAGGTACATCGCACCGGGAGTCTCTTTTTCCTATAACCAGGCGACAGGCTCCCGTTCCAGCGCGAATGGCTATCTCGAAGCCCCTGTCATTATCAATGGCAAGGTCGAGCCGGGGCCAGGCGGCGGCGTCTGTCAGGTGAGTACGACGCTCTTCAATGCCGTCATCCTGTCAGGACTTGCCGTGACAGAGCGTACCTGCCACTATTCGCCGGCATCCTATGCACCGATCGGGCGTGATGCGACCGTCGCGGAAGGTTCTCTAGATTTCTGCTTCCTGAATCATTTGAAGCATGGCGTCTACATTTATGCGGTCTACGAACCGGGTGCTGTGACCGTGCGCATCTTAGGAAATCAAGAAGACAAGCCCTCTTTCGTAGAGATCGCAAAGAAGAGCGACGAAGTCCTGCCCTTTAAGACCGTGATCCGTGTCGACCCTTCGCAGGAAGAGGATAAAAAGGTCGAGGAAGGCCACGAAGGACACAATGTCCTCGTCACACAGTCTGTCAAGTGGGCCGACGGCCGCATCTACCATGACAGCTTCTACTCCGACTATGAACCGGTCGACACCGTCATCACCTATCAGGTGAAACCGGAAGACCCACCAGAGCCATCCGAGCCGCCCTCCCCTAAGGCAGTGAAGAAGGGAGCATGAAGTGATGAGAAATGAGAAATTAGAAATGAGAAATGGTGGAGCGGCGCATCAAAATATAGAAGCGCCGCGGAGCGTAAATCATGGTAATGCCTGACGGTGGCATTTAGTGACTAGTCACTAGTCACCAGTCACCAGTCACTGGTTAATTGGGATTTCTAATCCCTAATCCCTAATCCCTAATTTCTAATGTCTCATCCTAAAAAGTCGAAATGCCACCACCTGTGTTATCTATACCTCGAAAGGAGATCCTATGGGAAAGTATCGTCTGAAGTCCCGACAGGCGGGATCCGTCATCACTTTGATGGAGATCGACACAGAGAGCCGCGCATGGTACATCAAGGCCGACCATAAAGAAGCCGCATTGAAGGCGCTCAAAGATATGGGGCCGGCTTTGGCATGCGTGGAAACGATCTATATCAATGGAGATGATGTGTCGAGTGTGGTTTTTGCGCCCGCAGCGCCCATGATGGATCCGGATATGCCGCCGGTGGATTTTCCGCCGCCGGAAGAACCCATGGAGAGCTACAGCCTTGCGCCGGATATCCCTGTCTTCCCGACCGCTGACGACATTGCCGCGGCGCAGGAAGCGGAAATGGCGATGCCGGCAATGGCAGAAGAGACACCGATGCCGGGGATCTCCATGCCGAGCAGTCTGCCATCTCTTTCGAGCGTCCTGCCGAAGAGCGCTTTCATAGCGCCTTCGCCCGCAGCCAAAAAAAGCGGCGCAGTGAATGGCATATACCTTGGCAGGAAGCATATCACGGGAGAGGCCATCGAGATCCGCAGCGTAAATGAAGAGAAGGATGGTGTCATTTTTGTCGGCACGGTGATCTCTATCGAGGTCCGCGAGCTTCGCAGCAAAAAGAAGCTCCTTCTCATGAATCTCGCCGATGAAACGAATGGCATCCCGTGCAAGAAATTTTTCGACCGCCCCGAGGAGGCAGAAGCTGTCGAGTCTTTGAAGCCGGGGACGACTGTCAAGGTGCGCGGCAATGTGCGCCTCGACAAGTACTCCGGCGGGCTTGTGCTGGAGCTGTCTCAGATGGAAAAGGGAGAGACAGTCAAGATCGACCACGAGGACAATTACGAGACGCCGCGCGTCGAGCTCCATCTGCATACAAAAATGAGCCTTGATGGTCTTATCGACAATGAAGAGATCATCAAGACGGCAGCAAAGTGGCATCATCCGGCGGTCGCGATCACAGACCATGGCGTCATTCAGGCATTCCCGAAGATCCAGGATCTCGCAGACAAGTATCACCAGAAGGTCATCTATGGCATGGAGGGGTACATGATCGATGAGATCCCGGCAGATCCGGACGCCGACCGCCAGCAGTACGGTCATATCATCATCCTTGCGAAGAACATCACCGGCCTGCGCAACCTGTACCGCATGGTGACACTGTCACACCTCAAATTTTACAGAAAACGTCCGCTCATCCCCAAGCCCATTCTGGAAGAGCTTCACGAAGGCTTGATCTACGGCTCCGCCTGCGTCATGGGAGAATTCTTCCGCGCGGTCCTTGCGGGGGAAAGCGATGAGGAACTCATCCAAAAAGCCAAGTTCTACGATTACCTCGAAGTCCAGCCGCTCGGGAACAATGAATTCCTCATCAATGACGACAAGTATGGCAAGATCAATACGAAGAAGGACCTAGAGGATCTGAACCGCAAGGTCATCGAGATCGCCGACAAGGCAGGCATGCCCTGCTGCGCGACATCCGACGCCCATTACATGTTTGCGGAAGACCAGAGAAATCGTGACATTCTCCTCTCAAACTGGGAGAAACCGGGGAAGATCGAGTCCCATCCGCCCGTTTACATCCGTACCACACAGGAAATGCTGGATGAATTCAGCTACCTTCCCAAAGAAAAGGCCATCGAGATCGTCGTCACGAATACAAGAAAGATCGCCGAGCAGTGCGAAGTCTTAAAGCCACTCGCTGAAGAGTGGAAATCCTACAACCCGAAAATCGCAGGCGCGGATGAGAAGCTGGTCAAGATGTGCTACGACAATGCGAAGGCCATCTACGGCGACCCGCTCCCGAAGGTCGTACAGGACCGCCTGACGCTTGAGCTCACGCCGATCATCAATCACGGCTACGGCGTCCTTTACTACATCGCGCATAAACTCGTCAAGCACTCGAATGACCGCGGCTACCTTGTCGGCTCGCGAGGCTCTGTCGGCTCCTCCTTCGTCGCAACGATGTCAGGCATCACAGAGGTGAATCCCCTCCCGCCGCACTACGTCTGCCCGAAGTGCCACTGGACCCATTTCTTCGAAGACGGCTCTGTCGGCGGCGGCTTCGACCTGCCGGATAAGAAATGCCCGAAGTGCGGGAGCGACCTCTCAAAGAACGGGCATGACATCCCGTTCGCCGTTTTCCTCGGATTCGACGGAGACAAGGTACCGGATATCGACCTTAATTTCTCCTCGGGAGACGATCAGGGCGTCGCGCACAAATATACCGAAGAGCTTTTCGGCCGCGACAATGTCTTCCGTGCCGGCACCATCGCAGGCATTCAGGATAAAACAGCGTATGGCTTCGTCAAGAAATACGCAGAGAATCGCGGGCTGACATTCAATGATATTTTCATCGAAAAACTCTCCGCCGGTGTAGCCGGGGTGAAGCGCACGACTGGCCAGCATCCGGCAGGCATCATGGTCTGCCCGCGTGATATGGATATTCACAATTTCACGCCGCTCCAGTACGCCGCAAATAAAAAATACCTGAAGGATGAGAATGGCCGGCAGATCCCCGGGACCATCACCACACACTTCGATTATCACTCCATCTCCGGCCGTATGCTGAAGCTGGATATTCTGGGCCACGATGATCCGAAGGTCATCCGTATGCTGCAGGACATCACCGGTATCGACCCGCTGAAGATCCCCTTCGACGACCAGAAGACACTCTCCCTCTTCAGCTCGCCCGAGGCACTGGGCCTGACGCCGGATGAGCTTGCGAGTGCGATCGGAAATAAAGGCGTCACCGTCGGAGCCCTCGGCCTGCCGGAATACGGGACGCCCTTCGTCCGCGGCATGCTCGAAGACACGCGTCCGAAGAATTTCTCGGAGCTGGTTCGTATTTCCGGCTTCTCCCACGGCACTGACGTGTGGCTGAACAATGCCCAGGACCTCATCAAGAACGGCGTCGTCAAACTGGAGGATGCGATCTCTACCCGAGACGACGTCATGAACTACCTCATCCAGCATGGCGTGAAGCCCCTGACATCCTTCAAAGTCATGGAAAATGTCCGTAAAGGCAAGGGCCTCGAAAAAGGCGGCTCGAACAACCGCGCCGAGCTTGACGCCGCGCACGTGCCGCAGTGGTTCATCGACTCCTGCCTCAAGATCGGCTACCTTTTCCCGCGAGCCCATGCCGTCGCCTATGTCATGATGGCCTTCCGCATTGCATGGTTCAAGGTCTATCAGCCGCTGGCCTACTATGCCGCCTACTTCACCATCCGTGCCGAAGGCTCCTTCAATGCACCCGTCATCCTGCGCGGTCTTGCGTCCATGAAGCAGGAGCTGGCCCGCATCGCAGCGCTCGACAAGCCGACAGCCGTGGAAAAAGGAAATGCGACCGTCATCGAAGTCGCTGCTGAAATGTACCTGCGCGGCCTCTCCTTCCTGCCGATTGATTTGGAAAAATCTGACGCTTCGCAATTCCTCATGGTCGATGGAAAGCTCCTGCCGCCATTCAACTGCATCCCTGCTCTGGGTGATGCGGTGGCTAAGGAGATCGTCCTTGCCAGACAGGATCATCCCTTCACCTCGAAGGAGGACCTCAAGAAGCGAGGCAAGGTCAGCCAGTCCATCATAGATACCTTAGACTCCATGGGCGTCCTCAAAGGATTGCCGGAAGAAGAACAGATGAGTCTCTTTGCATTTTAGTCTAGTCGCTGGCGCGACGGGTTCAGGGTTCAGGTTGACAGGTTCAAGGTTGCGGAGCGGCGCATAAAATAAGTAGGCGTCGTGAGTTTTAGATAAGTCGAGGCGTTGCAAAGCGACGCAAATAAAAATGCCAACCCCTTCCTCTGCGCGGGTTTTCCTCTTTTAGAGGAAGCGGATCGCGATAGTACTCCCTCCTTTCAGAGGAAGGAGGGAGAATTTGGAATGCGGGCATTGCCTCATATATACTCGTGGCGTTTTTGATTTTTATGCGCCGCACCAACCCTGTTGAACCCTCTGAACCTGTAGAACCCGCTGAACCTCTTTCGCACGCAGGCAACGCCCCGAGGGGCTAACCCTGAACACTATTTCCCTTAGCTAATACGATAAAGGAGAACACCCCATGTCCCAAGACTCTCTATTTCACGCCACCACCATTCTCGCGGTCAAGAAGGATGGACACACCGCCGTCGCCGGCGACGGACAGGTGACCATGGGCAATGCGGTCGTCATGAAGAATACCGCCCGCAAAGTGCGCCGCCTCTACCACGGCCGCGTCATTGCCGGATTTGCAGGCTCTGTCGCAGATGCCTTTGCGCTCTTCGATAAATTCGAGGCGCGCCTCTCCGACTGCAATGGCAATCTTGTCCGCGCAGCCGTCGAATTTGCCAAGGAGTGGCGACGCGACCGCGTGCTGCAGAAGCTCGAAGCCCTTCTCATCATGACTGATGGGGAGCACCTCTTCCTGGTTTCCGGGAACGGCGAAGTCATCGAGCCGGACGACGGCATCCTCGCCATCGGCAGCGGCGGAAACTACGCCCTTGCCGCCGCGCGCGCTCTGGTCTCCGCGACCGATCTCTCCGCCCGCGACATTGCGGAGAGATCCCTGCACATCGCCGCCGACATCTGCGTCTATACGAATCACAATGTCATCGTGGAGGAAATCTGATGAACGAAAATACAAACCTGACCCCGCGAAAAATCGTGGAATACTTGGACCAGTACATCATCGGGCAGAGCGATGCGAAGAGATCTGTAGCCGTCGCCCTCCGAAACCGCTGGCGTGCCAGCCGCCTCACGCCGGAAATGGCGAAAGAGGTGAGCCCGAAGAACATTCTCCTCATCGGGCCGACCGGTGTCGGCAAGACAGAGATCGCCCGCCGCATCGCGACCCTCACCCGCGCCCCCTTCGTCAAGGTCGAAGCGACCAAGTACACCGAAGTCGGCTACGTCGGCCGCGACGTCGAGTCCATGATCCGCGACCTTGCCGAAGAAGCCGTCCGCCTTGTGAAGAAAGAAGAGAGCGCCCGCCACGGCAAAGATGCCGATGAAGAAGCGATCCACCGCATCGCGGAAGCCATGTGGCCCTCCAAGAAAGTCGAGACACGAAGCCCCATGGACATCATCTTCGGCGAAACGAAGAAAGAGACGCCGATGGATGAAGGCGAGAAAGAGCGAAGAAAAGACCTCGAGACGCGCATCCGAAACGGCGACCTTGACGACCGTGTGATCGAGATTGAAGTGGAAGAGAAAGGAAATCCGGGGAACACCGATAATGAACAGGCGAACCAGATTTCCATGATGCTCTCCTCCATGATGCCGAAGAAGATGAAAAAGAAGAAAGTCACCGTCCGCGACGCGAAGAGAATCCTCGCAGAAGCAGCTGCCGATGAGATGGTCGATATGGAAGTCGTCAAAGACAAAGCCATCCACTACGCCGAAGAACGCGGCATCATCTTCATCGATGAGATCGACAAGATCGCAGGCGGCCGCTCCTCCGGCGGCCCCGACGTTTCCCGAGAAGGCGTGCAGCGCGACATCCTCCCGATCGTCGAAGGCGCGACCGTCAAGACCAAGTACGGCCAGATGAAGACCGACCACATCCTCTTTATGGCCGCCGGCGCCTTCCACGTCTCCAAGCCCAGCGACCTCATCCCCGAGCTCCAGGGACGCTTCCCGATCCGCGTCGAGCTTTCAAGCCTCACCAAGGATGACCTCCGCAGCATTCTGACCGAGCCGCGGCAGGCCCTCATCCGCCAGTACACCGCGCTCCTCGAGACCGAAGGCGTCGACATCACCTTCACCGAAGACGCCCTCTCCGCCATCGCAGACATCGCCTCCCGCGTGAATACCGAGACCGAAGACATCGGCGCCCGCCGCCTCTATACGATCTTGGAGCGCGTCTTGGAAGACCTCTCCTTCGATGCGCCGGACCTCGAAGATAAGCACGTCACCATCGACGAGAGATATGTGAGAAATAAGCTCGGCGACGTCACGGAAAATATTGATATTTCGAATTACATTCTGTAGCCCTTTGCGTACAGGATAAAACCGCCGGAAGGAGGATCCCTTGTGGATCACCTTCCGGCGGTTTTTGCATTGATGGGGCAAGGCAATGCATGAAACGAAGATGAAGTAAAATAAATTTTATAATGACTCTGTTTTTGTCATTACATATGATATATAATTAAAAATAAAATATGCAGGAGATGAGGAGGATGGGAATTATGAGCCGAAACCATATGAAATGTGATTTAGCAAAGTACTTTGACCTGCCCAGAAGTCTTGTGGGGCATTTATCTCCCTATTCATTTTATCATGCGTGTTTGTAGACGTTGATTTTCTATAAATGCGCTTTTTTAGTGTAGTGTTTTGAATTGGAGAGTGCGTGATGGAATTTATTCAGTTTTGTAAAATGTTTTTTTCTCAAACGATAAATTGGGTGTTCATTGTGGCATTCGTTGCTACATTCCTTTTATATAAATACCATTTTGTAAAACCATTGGACGCTCGGTATAAAGAAATAGAGACATATCTTGATATATTGAAAAAATACAATCCGCAGAATGTCAATGTTTATTTTGAGTCATTATCTCAGGAAATGGAGAATAGTGATCTCATAAAGGGGATTTGGAGAAAGTATCAGCGGACACTGATTTCTATCCCTGGAAACGATGGGCTAGAGAAGTATTCGACTGTTGAATCTGAGTCCTATTTTTCAGTTGCAGCATTTACCGAGGGCATGAAAGGCGGACTTTGGTCGGGGTTAGCGGGGACTTTTACCGGTATCGGCATTTTAGGTACTTTTATAGGGTTGACTATTGGTCTGGCAGGTGTAGATACCAGCAGTACTGGCGCGCTTTCTTCCAGTATCAGTGGTCTTCTTGGCGGGATGAGTACTGCGTTTGTGACATCTATTTTCGGCATTGTGAGCGCTTGTTGGTTTGTCAAACATATGTTACACCGTGCTTGATGAAATCATGGAGTGTATCTTTGGGAGATTTCCATCCAAGCGGTCGCATTGGGAAGCAGTTATAATCTCGATAATTATATCTTTTGAGTTGTCTTCTGAAATCTTCAAAAGAGAAGAAACAATGCGTGGCATAAAAGCGTTCGTTATCCTTGCGATGACTGCGTTCTACTTTCCCATTGTGCCTTGGGGTATAGGGACGAATCTTTTTGTGCTTGATGCCTAATTCCTTTAATTTACGTTCAAAAAGAGTAAGGTCTTCGTCAAGCCTTGCTTTGGTGAATCGTTTAGTGAATTCGGTGCCGTTATCTGTCTGCACACATTCAATAGGCATCGGGAAAGCCTGAACGAGATGCACCAGAAATATCATGGAAGAGTAGGTGCTGTGCTCTTCAAAGGCTTCCACATAACGCCAGCGTGAGAACTCGTCAATGGCTGTATATTGATAGAATCGTTTTCCTTTGGCTTCACCAGTCAGACATGCGGACGGCACAAACTTTACGTCAATCTGGATTCGCTGCCCTGGATACAGCATCTGTTCATAGGGTTTGGGCACATATTTTGGGTTAGGTGGTTTCACCGGAGTCACCCCTATGCGTTTCAATGTACGGTAAAGTCCGGTAACTGAACGACTGTATCCACGCTGACGCAGCTTTACCCAGAAAACCACCAGACCGGCTTCTGGATTTCGACGCCTCATATCCTGAATGAGCTTTAATTCCGCAGCTGTATGTGCTTTGGGATGGTGTTTTGGCCTGCGGGATTTATTACGTAGGGACTCCAATGAGCCGTCATAACGTCGAAGCCAGCGATATACGTATTGGCGATATGTATTGTATTTGATGGCAGTTTTAGTAACGCCATGCTTCAATGCATATTCGACCATAGATCTGCGATATTTCATAAGTTGTGTTATACTGTTCATGCGAGATACTCCTTTGATAAAAGTTTCTTTTGACGAATTAACTATATCACAAGGATATCTCGCTTTTCATGTTTTCAATGTGTAACACATGTATTGTAATCCTACACATCTATTTTCGGCATTGTGAGCGCTATTGTATTTGGCGTGTGGCATAGTCAGAATATGAAAAGGTTTGGCGATGCGGTTTCCCGTTTTACTGATGCACTGGATCAGGTCTTCATTCGCAAAAGCGTGGAAGAGATCCTGCTCGAAGAGCTGGCAGAAAGCCGGGCGCAGCGGGCAGCGATGGAACAGCTCAGCACAGATATGGCTATCTCTATTTGCGATCATCTGCCGGATGTGTTGGATCAGCTGGCGGAGAAGATGGACAGTGCCATGAAGGGCAATCTGGATACTATGCTTGCGGGACTTTCAGAAAGACAGGATAAGCAAACTGAACAGCTGATGCAGATTTCGTCTAATACCAGTTCCCTTGTAAGTGGCGGTTTTGACCAGCTGGGGGATGTTCTGAAAAAAGGTGTTGGTCAGGGGGCAGAAGAATTAGGAAATTCGCTGAAGAACTTATCTTCCGATATTGCATCTCTTGCTGAAGGAATTCGGGACATTCTGGACCGCTCGACGAAGGCCTCTTCGGAAGCCAATCAGAAAACGCTGGATGCATTGAATGAGGCGATTTCCCAAATGAATGAGACCATGGAAGGCATGGCGAATAAACAGACGGAAGAGACGGATAAAAATATTCAGAGGATGACAGCTCTCATGGAAGAGATGAAAACGACCATGAAGGATATTTTTGACGAGATGTCAGCGAGTGCGAAGGAACAGCGCACAGAAATTGGGAAAATCGCTAAAGACAGTGCTGACCAGACGAAAGAAAATCTGAGCGCTATCAATTCCAGTGTCAAGGAACTCATGGCAGAAATTGCTGATCATATGCAGCAGATGCAGTCGATGGTGGATACGCATGAAAAACATATGCAGGAAACGCTCGACCAGATGCGGCAGGCGGTGTCCTCTTCTGGAAATGTGGTGAATGCGGCTGGTAAGACGGTAGAGGCGGCGGGCAAGACCGCCAAGGTATTCGTAGAAGCGGCGGATGATGTTTCTATGAAATTGAAAACAGCGGCAGAACCTTTACAAAAGGCAGCCCAGCCTCTGCAACAGGCCGCGGCTTCACTGGACAGCGGTGTGCAGGTGCTGGCTCAGTCTATCACAAAGCAGCAGGCG
Organism: Dialister sp. i34-0019-2H8; assembly: GCF_042846925.1. Classification (NCBI taxonomy): domain Bacteria; kingdom Bacillati; phylum Bacillota; class Negativicutes; order Veillonellales; family Veillonellaceae; genus Dialister; species Dialister sp. i34-0019-2H8. The sequence continues at coordinate 1,787,927 of NZ_BAABYQ010000001.1, read as the reverse complement.
GAGGCAAAGAGCGTAGCAGAGTCGATGCAGAAGATTTCCGACGATTATATGAAATCTTCTCAGTATGTAAAAAGCGCACTGGAAGAGACGAGGAACTCTTGGACTGCCTACGAAGCCCGTTTCAAAGGTGTCAGCGGAGAGTTGGAGAAAGCTTTTGTACAGCTGGATAATGGGATGCAGAACTATAACAGAGTCACCAATGAGGGCCTGATGGAGAAGCTGAAAAAATTTGATGAAACGATTTCGACGGCGGTCGATACATTGGCCGGCGTAACGGAGGAGGTAAATGAGAACATTGAAGATTTGACAGATGCCATTAAGAAAATGAGATAATCGAGGTAAAAGTTCACTATGCGAAGAACTCGTGGAAATACACAAATGCAGGAAAATCATGAAAATGCCTTTAACCTGTCCATCAGTGATCTCATGGCAGGGATGCTCTCTGTTTTCATCTTGGCGGTCTGCTACTTCATGCTGAATTTGGGGCAGGTAAAAGATCAATATATGGGAAACAATGCCAAAAGAGACCAGCTGCTTGAAGAAATCCAAGAGGAGATGAGTGAGCGGGGAATCTCTGTTAAGATCGATAAGAAGCAGGGGGTTCTCCGTATTCCGGAAGGCGCACTTTTTGCACAGGGAGAAGCCGATGTCAAAGAAGAAGGGCAGCAGGTCATCCGGAATCTGGGGGATGTCTTGTACCAATTGCTCGATAAAAAAGAGTATAAAAATGTGGTAGAAACTGTCTTTATCGAAGGGCATACGGACAATGTGGATATTCATACGGATGAATTTCCATCGAATTGGGAGCTGTCTACGAAGAGAGCCATCAATACATGGAATCTGATGCGTGGGGATGTGCCGGAGCTGGATAGAGAAAAGAATGCCAATGAGCAGCCGATATTCTCTTGCTCCGGCTATGCAGATACCCGGCCCATCGTGGATGATGAATATGATGAGGACTCAGAAGAAGGCAGGCAGGCGAACCGGCGTATTGATTTGCGATTTACAATGATGCCTCCGGTGGATGAGTCCAAATGATGATTTTATTCTGATAAATGGGTGTGAAGAGGATGAGTGAATTAAGTCAAACCATTGCCAGACTCAACATGAAAGCGAACACTTTGAGCCGTCAAGCGAGAGAAAGCAAAGAACGGTGGAATACGCTCCGCCTTCCTCGGACAGAAATGGTGCTCAGAAAACTCAGAGAGAAGGCAGATAAGATGATCCGGGTGGACCCCTTGGATCAAAAAGTGCTGGTGAAAAAGACAGTACGTATTTATCAGGGAAGTCAAGAAGAGTTTACGCGAAGGGAAATCAGAAATCTTCCTTTCGTCATATCCTCTTCTGAGTTATCCATGCCAGTTGCTAAATTTGCTTTGCGTCAGGTGGATTTAGATAAAACGAGTTGTTTTCGGCGGTTGCTTTTTGCTTATTTTCGTGACTATGAGCCCAAAGAACGTAAGACGGAATGGATACGTACCGTGCTTTGGAAACAAATGCAGAAAAATGACCGGAGGGTAAGAAGTATCCATTTTCTGCAGGATTTCCCGCAGCTTCTTGCCAAAGATGGTGTTTCTCAAATGGCAGAATTCTTTTCTGAGGGGGATCTCTATGGCGGACTCCAAACATTGTCTTTTCCGTCTACTTTATATGGAAGCAATTTTGTGAAAGCCGCTATAGTGAATGCGTTTCAAATGGATATCGGATTGGATGCGAAGCAGAACCTGCTTAACGATTTGACGAAAGATCCGCGTTATAATAAAGAGTGGGTTTCCAACAAAGTAGTCGGGCCTGTCATCATCAGTGTGGACGAAGAAGGCAGTGACAGTGCGAAGAACTGGCTGATGCAGCTTATTTTTCGGTACATGGGAGATCCGAGAGGAAATGATACGGCTTGGCTATACGTGGAAGAAGAAGCAAAGGAAATTTTCTTGCATTGGCTGGTCAAAAATGACTTTGCCGTGTTCTTTCATATCATTGCCAGCACGGCCGATAGCATGTGGAAGTATCGTCAGGCTTTTTGGGGCGCGTACATGGATGAAATACGTGCTTCCCGCATCATCATAGGCCAAAAGGCAAAGCTCATTCTGAATCAACTGCCAAAAGAGGAGAAGAGCAAGCTAATGGCATATGATTATCTGGAAGGAAAATCTTCAGACACGAGTCTCTTGGTATTTACGATAGGGCAGTATACTTTTATAGAGGTCAGTCATAACGGAAAGCTTCGCATCTATAGCCGCGAAAAATCGCCAATCCAGATTTTTGATCAGAGACACCGTACGATTCCTTACAGCGATTTAATAAAATCAGATACGGAGCAGGAGTTTGTTCATACCAATCCGATGGGGAGAGGGCCGAATTGGCAGCCTAAGGTGAGAAACTGGATTTATGATCATTGCGACATTTGGAGAAAGGAAGAGCAATGGAAGGTACAGCCATGAATATATCCTACTGGACTTGCAGCGAAGAGGGATACCATTTTCACTGGGAGGGGGACAGCCCGCAGTGGGAAGATATCCATACAGAACTGGATATGTTGGAAATGGAAGGGAAGGCAGCGAAGGTGGGGGATTCGTATCGAATTTCTCACGAGACAGCTGTCTCTTTTTCGCGTGATGAAAGGGAGCTCTTGACGCTGCCTCCCATATTTCCCTATCCGTTGTTTGTAGGAAAAGAAGGTCTGCCGCAGAATAACAGTTTCCGCTTGAAAGTGAATTTTCAAAAAGCGGATGAGACATATTTCATGAATCCGGAAGTGATTGGCTCCTATATAGAAATTCGTCCCGGGTGCTGTTATATGTGCAGTGAGGAGCAGTATGCCATCTTGAAAAGCGCATCGTCATGTAATGCTGAGATTGGTCGATTGAAAGAGCGAGAGAAAATCTTAGCTTGCAGCCTGCGATATGTGGCACTTATCAAAGAGAATGCCAAAAAGATTGACGCCAGACTCGATCCGTTTTTGGAAAAGATCGATGTAGTGGCACCTGATTATTTAAGTATCTCGGTAAAAGAAGATACGGATGGTACATATTATGCCTCTCCCGTCATTTTGAATGCTGATGGCAGTCCTTATGGGGAGAAGGATGCCAGTGAATTTGGACGCAAGTTTAAAAACGGGAGCAAAGCGCAGCGGTCGTACATGGGGAAAGATCGTACCTATTACGTATTTGATCAGGAGCAGCAAGATGGATTGCAGCAGATCAAGAAGGCCCGGAAACTGACAAAGGAGCAGGCCAAAACCTTGGTTCTGTCTCCACAAAGTGTCTTTACCGGAGCTCCATTTCGCTTTGATCGGGGTGAGTACTCGGATCGTGTGATTGAGTATGGAGCTTTTATCGCAAAAAAATATCCTTACCTCAACGGGATAGAAGGCGGCTGGCTGCCGGAGGAAGGGAGTGTAGGAAGAGAAGATCTTGACGGGATTGATGAACTTGACGAACCGGAAGTGACCGAGGAAAATGTGGCGATTCTCAAAGAATTGATCGAGAATGCTTTTGCAAAAAACAAGTCTTCGATTTCTTATCAAGGAAAAACGTACAAACTTACTGGTGCTTTCATTGAGAAGGTGATGGGGAAGAATGACGTAACAGATAGCACCGGTGGCAGCGCAGACGGAGAGAAGCCAAAGGAAGATAGAGGAAACCTGATTAGTGAAGAAAATGCCGAAAGTGTAGGCTACGAGCAGGCAAATGAGCAGAGGAGGCAGAAGCGAAGAGAGGCGCGTTTTCAAAAATTGGGCGCGGATTTGTCGATGGAGCAGGTATTATCCGGCTTCAAAGATGACGTAGTGCCTTTTTCCTATCAGAAAGAGGGCATTCGCTGGATGGCACAAAACTGGAAGGCAGGGTATCAGGGGGTACTTCTCGCCGATGACATGGGGCTTGGCAAAACCATGCAGGTTTTGGGATTGATTTCCGGAGTCAAGAATGCCTATGGTGAAAAAGACATGAACTCTGTTCTGGTGGTGGCCCCGGTATCGCTCTTGGCAAATTGGGAAAGCGAATTCATTCACTTTGTGAAAGAAGGCGTTTTTGAAGAGATAGTCCCCCTGTATGGAAATAGTTTCAGAGATTTCAAAAGAGGGCATGATCTGCGCCTTGATTTTTCTCCGGTGGCAAAGAACAGGATTGTATTGACTTCTTATGAAACGCTTCGTAATTACGATATCAGCTTTGGTTGTATTGACTGGTCATTCATGGTGCTTGATGAAGCGCAGAAGATCAAAAACCCAGTGACACTCATCACGAATGCAGTGAAATCCATGAAATATGATTTTGCAATCGCTATCACAGGGACGCCTGTCGAGAATGCATGGGTGGATCTGTGGAGTATCATGGATTTCGTAGAGCCAGGACGTTTGCGGGATTTGAAGAATTTCTGTAACACCTACCAAAACCAACTGAAGAAACTGCAAGGAGATATGGCTGGACAGGAAGCGCTGGGAAAGAAATTGGAACAAGAGCTTCAGCCGATTTTCCTCAGGCGGCAGAAGACTGACTACCTGGAAGGACTGCCGCATAAAGAGGTCATACCGAAACCTGTGCTGATGCCTCCTGTGCAGAGAGAAGCGTATGAAAAAATAATTGCTGACGCAAAGAAAGGAAAGAAGAAAGATATCCTGAAAGTGATTGCGATGCTTCGAGATACATCGCTTTGCCCGCATCTGACTTCATATGCGGATAGTACGTTTGAAAATATGAGTGTCGATGCTTTTTTCAATATGTCAGCGCGGTTGAAAGCAACATTTCAGGCCCTGGTGAATATCAAAGCCAGAAAAGAAAAAGTACTGATCTTTGTGACGAGCCGAAAAATGCAGCGAATCCTGAAGCGTTTTCTGGAAAAGGCATTCGGGATTTCCATCCAGCCGCCCATCAATGGAGAACTGATAGGCCTGAAGCGACAGCAGATCGTGGATGCCTTCAATCAAAAGGAGGGGTTTGCGATTCTGATCCTTTCTGCAGAGGCTGGTGGCGTCGGCTTTAACATTACGGCAGCGAACCATGTTATCCATTTGAGTCGCTGCTGGAATCCAGCCAAGGAGGATCAGGCAACGGATCGCGTGTATCGCATCGGGCAGAAAAAAGAGGTGCATGTGTACTTGCCGATTGCTCAGTATGAAGGGGGCGACTCCTTCGATGTGAAGCTGGATCAGCTTTTGCAGTACAAGCGTTCACTGAGTCAGAGTGTCATTTTCCCTACCGCGGATACCGAAGTAGATGGGCAGGATATGTATAATAAGCTGGTAGGATGGAATAATGACATGGAATCGGGATCTGCCTGCAGCACAGCGTCATATTGGACAATCGAAGACACAGATAAGGTGACAGGCGATGTGTTTGAACGCATGGTGGCGAAACTCTATGCGAGTATCCCCGGCTATGCGGCGGAAGAGACGAAGCAAACCAATAATTACGGGGCAGATGTGGTTGTGGAAACCGATCAGAAATCCCGGCGGGGACTTTTGGTGCGATGCCAGCAGATGATGGGGGCAAGCCTGTCTCATGATAGCGTAGAAGCCATCTACAGCGCGATCCCGTTTTATGAGAAAAAGCTCGGGTATCATTTTTCAGGGGTGGTAGTCACAAATGCACTTGATTTCACGAGCCATGATAAAGAACGAGCCGCTGCAGCCGGCGTCAAACTGATTGCGCGACAGGATTTAACGAAACTTTTGGAGAGATACCCCTTAGAAAAGGATCTCTTATGATGTAAGAAAATACATGTTGTTTGGGATGCGCGGGCCTATGGTCTGCGCATTTTTATTTGTGAAGAGCCGTGAGGCGCACGTTAGAAATGAAAATGATGTACGAGCGTGATAAAAAATACGGCAAGCCCCTTTACTTTTTCTCTTTATCGTGGTAAAGTATAACCATAACAAAGAAAGAGGAGGGCTCGTATGGCTCATGCAATAGACGATTTAAAAATGGTGCATGAAGAGGAAATGAAAAATTATGACCGCATCGAGAGTGCGGTGGTTTCCATCATGCGGCGGCACGGATGCAAAATCATCCAGACGCCGACTTTTGAGGATTATGATACATACGGCACCTATTTCCCGCAGCTGCAGCGCGAGATGATCAAGACCATCAGCAGCGAGGGGGAGGTGCTGGTCATGCGGCCGGATGTGACGGTGCCGCTCGTGAAGACGGCGTCGCGCGAGTATCCGGATGCGCGGCAGCTTTTGAAATTCGGCTACGTGTCGATGGTCTTTCGTGAATACTATGGCAAGTCGACGCACGGGAAGTATTTCCTGCAGAGCGGGGTCGAAGTCCTGGGGGATGAGACGCCGGAGTGCGATGGCGAGGTCATGGTGATGGCGGCGGAATTCCTGGAGTCGGTGGGCATCCATGATATGCGTATCGATCTCGGGAGTGTGGCGTACATGGATGCGCTTTTCGAAGAGCTGCGTCTCTCGAAGGAGGAGCTGTCGCAGGTGCGTGAGTTCCTGGAGAAGAGAAATCTCGTTTCCTTTGAGAAGCTGGCTGACCGGTTGTCGATCACGAAGATCCAGCGGGATGTGCTCTTGGAGCTGCCGCGGCTCTTTGGCAGCTATGAAGAGACGCTGAAGCGTGCGGAAGGTCTTTGTCTGAATCATAAGATGGCGGATGCCCTCGCCCGCCTTGAGAAGGTGTATGAGTATCTGGCGGTCGCGGGCTATGCGGATCGCGTGCAGCTGGACTTCGGCTTCACGTCGCACATGGGATACTATACGGACTTGGTTTTCCGTATTTATGCGGATGGCGCGCTGTACTCGCTGATTTCCGGCGGGCGGTATGATTCGCTGGCGGCGCAGTTCCAGGTGCCGCGTCCGGCGTGCGGCTTCGGGATGAATATGAATCTGCTCTATGAAGTGATGGCTGACTCGAATCTTTTGGAAGAGATGGCACCCTCGTGCGATCTGGCGGTGGTCTATGAGAAGGCGGATAGGGATCTCATCGTGACGCTCATGGCATGGCGCAAGAAGGGCTACTCGGTGATGGGGGTCGCGAGTACGAATGCGATCACCAGAGGTGATTATAAATTGATCGTTTCTTATAAAGAGGGGCGTTTCCTTTTAGAGGGGACGGCGCTCACGAAGGAAGAGCTGGAAGAGAAATTGGGAGGTCTGTAGTATGCTGCATATTGCACTAGCGAAAGGGCGCATCGCGAAGACGGTCATGAAACGACTGGCGGAGGGGGGCTTCCATTTTTCTGATTATTCGGATGAGAGCCGCAAGCTCATTTTCACCGATGATGAGGAGCGTATCCGCGTGACGCTGGTGAAGAGCCAGGATGTCGCGGTGTATGTACGCCGCGGGGCAGCCGATGCCGGCATCGTCGGGAAGGATGTCCTCATGGAGGACGGGGAAGAGGATGTCTATGAAGTGCTGGATCTTGGGATCGGCCGCTGCCGCATGGCGGTGTCTGGTATCAAAGGAAATCAGAAGGTCATGCAGAAGCGGATCCTGACGGTGGCTTCGAAGTATCCGTCCATCGCGCGAAAATATTTCGCAGATCGCTTCCAGCCCATTGATATCATCAAGCTGAATGGCTCGGTCGAGCTGGCGCCGCTCGTCGGCCTCTCGGATGTCATCGTCGATATCGTGGAAACGGGGACGACGCTTCGCGAGAATGGGCTCGAAGCCTATGATTATTTCATGGATTTCTCCGCCCGCCTCATCTGTAATAAGGTATCGTATAAAATGAAGCAGAAGGAAATTGCAGAGTTTATGACGTTGGTTAAATAAGTGACTGGTGGCTAGGGACTAGTAGCTAGGGATTAGAAATTGGAGATTAGGAGTGACTAGCGACTGGTGCCTGGGATTCTCCGGCATTGTCATCCCGAGCGTAGCCGAGGGATCTCTACTGCACTGCGGAAATCAGCGTGTATGCGCTGAGGGGAAACGATGTCTTGGTGCTGCCTCACATCAGGCAATGAGTGTTCTGCAATATAGATTTCTCGGCTACGCTCGAAATGACGACAGCGCGAAGCGCTATCAAAACTCCGCGGCGCTTCATTATTATTTGCGCCGCACCAACCCCTTTGAACCCGTAGAAAGCTATAGTACCCGCCCCCCTCTTTCGCACGCAATCAAAGGGCACCCCGCCCGGGGGCTCACCCTGAACCTTGAAACCGCCAACTTATATACTGAAAGAAGGATAATAACATCATGGAATGGATCACAGTACCTGAAAAAGGTTTTACTTTGAGAGAAGTACGTACATTGACAAACCGCAATGTGAATTTGTCGGAAGAGCTGGAGAAGTCCGTCTCTGCCATTCTGGAAAAGGTCAGAGATGGGGGAGATGCAGCCATCCGTGAGCTGACGAAGAAATTCGATGGGGTAGAGCTCTCCGATTTCCGTGTGACGGAAGAAGAGATGCAGGAAGCCCTCGCGCAGGTGACGCCGGAATTTCTGGAAGTTCTGAAAGAAGCGAAAGCGAATATTGAGACATTCCACAAGGAACAGGTGAGAAAGTCCTGGACGAAGAATTTCAGAGATGGTGTGGAGCTCGGTGAACAGTTTCTTCCCATCCAGCGTGTCGGCGTCTATGTACCTGGCGGCCGCGCGGCCTATCCGTCGACTGTACTCATGGATACGGTACCGGCGCTCGTGGCGGGCTGCCCTTCGGTCGCGATGACGACACCGCCAGGGAAGGATGGCAAGGTGAATCCGAATATCCTGGCGGCTGCTTATGTGGCTGGCGTAAAGGAGATCTATAAGGTCGGCGGTGCGCAGGGCATCGCGATGCTGGCATACGGCACGGAGTCTGTCGAGCCGGTCTTCAAGATCGTAGGACCGGGCAATGCCTTCGTTGCTATGGCGAAGCGTCTCGTCTTCGGTACGGTCGGCATCGACATGATCGCAGGCCCATCCGAGGTGTGCTGCGTGGCAGATGCCAACGCGGATCCGACATGGATCGCAGCCGACCTCTTATCGCAGGCGGAGCATGACCCGCGTGCGGCTGTTTTCCTCATCACGCCGGATGCAGACTTTGGTAAAAAGGTCGAAGCGGAGATGGAGCGCCAGATGAAAGAGCTTTCCCGCTATGAGATCATAAAGAGTTCCGTCGATGATTATGCGAAGGCCTTCCTCTGCAAGGATGCGGCGCAGTGCTTTGACATCGTGAATAAGATCGCGCCGGAGCATCTGGAAGTCGAGCTGCCGGATCCGAAGCAGTATCTGCCGCTCATTTATAATGCAGGCGCTATTTTCCTCGGGAAATACACCTCCGAACCGCTCGGTGACTACATGGCTGGCCCGAACCACACGCTTCCGACCTCCGGTACCGCCGCTTTCTCCTCGCCGCTCGGCGTTTATGATTTTGTCAAGCACAGCAGTGTAGAAATATATAATAAAGAGGCCTTCCAGAAGATCTCCAAGAAGGTCCAGATTTTTGCCAAAGCGGAAGGCCTGACGGCTCACGCTCATGCGATGGAGGTGCGTGATGAAGACTGAATGGCTCAGAAAAACGATCGCTGACTTTGATCCGTACTTCGTAGCGCCGATCGCAGAAAAGCATGTTATCAATGCGAATGAAAACTACCTGAATGTCCTGACCATCCCCGGCGTGAAAGAGGAGCTCATCCAAGCTCTCGATACCTTCCGTCCGCAGATCTACCCGAAGCCGATGTCCGATGACATCCGGAAAGCGCTGGCGGATTACATCGGCGCGAAGCCGGAGAACTTCATCGTCGGCAATGGCGGGGATGAAATGATCACCTATCTTCTGGGGACCTTCCTTGATCCGGGCGATCAGATCCTGATCCACAGCCCGACCTTCGACATGTATGAGCTTGGCGCGGAAACGCTGGGTGCATCTGCCATCAAGGTCAAGGATCTTCCGGGATACCGGCGCGATCAGAAGGGACTTTTGGAAGCGGTCAGGCGATACCAGCCGAAGGTGACCGTCATTTGCAATCCGAACAATCCGACAGGCGATCTGCTTCCGCGCGCATTCATCGAGGAAGTGCTGAAGGCCGCTGACAATATCGTATTCGTCGATGAAGCATACATGGAGTTCGCCCAGAAGGAAAGCGTCATTGATCTCATCGATACATACCCGAATCTCATTGTCCTCCGCACGCTTTCGAAAGCCTTTGCTTTGGCCGGCATGCGCTGCGGCTACCTTGCTGCCGATGAAGCGCTGATCGAAGCCATCGCGAAGATCAAGGCACCGTACAATCTGAACGCTTTCACCCAGCTCTTTGCGCCGATCGTCATCCGTCACAGAGAGGATATTTTCAAAGTGCGCGATGCCATCTGCGTGGAAAGAGATCGTCTCTACGCGGCCATGAAGGAGATCCCGAGCGTCACGGTCTACCCGTCCTGCACCAATTTCCTCCTCGTTCAGGTGGATAAAAAGCAGGAGGAGATCTTTGAAGCTCTTCGCAGGAAAGACATTCTCGTCAAGATTTATAGAAACAGCCAAGACATCCCGAATGGTTTCCGCATTTCCGTCACCACGAAAGACGTCGATGATGTGCTGATTTCTGTATTCCGGGAGGCACTCGCATGAGAAAAGCCACACTTCGCCGCACGACAGGCGAGACGGATATTTCCATCAGTCTGACTATCGATGGGACAGGACGTTTTGAAGGGACTAGCGGCATCGGATTCTTTGACCACATGCTGCACCTTCTGGCCCGTCACAGCGGCATGGACATTTCCCTCACCTGTAAGGGCGACCTTGACGTAGACAACCACCATACCATCGAAGACATCGGGATCACGCTGGGAGAGGTATTCGAAAAAGCACTGGGGGATAAGAAGGGGATCCATCGCTATGGCTGCTTCTTCTGCCCGATGGATGAGACACTTTCCCGCATCGTGCTCGATCTATCCGGTCGGTCGTACCTCGTCTTTGATGTCGATATCCCTGTTGAGAGGATCGGCAGCTTCGAGACGGAAATGACGAGAGAATTCTTCCTCGCTTTTGCAAACAACGCGAAGATGAATCTTCATATGTCGACACTCTATGGCGTGAACGGGCATCACATCGTCGAGTCCCTTTTCAAAGGCATCGGCCACGCGCTGAAGGAGGCTGTCACCATCGAAGGCGACACGGTATTATCCACCAAAGGAGTGCTCTGATGAAAATAGCCATCATTGATTACGATGCAGGAAATCTGGCGAACGTCGTGCGTGCTGCCACCCGGGCCGGTCTTGATGTCGTCGTCACCCGTGATCCGCAGGAAATCCGCGAAGCGAAAGCCCTGATCCTCCCTGGTGTCGGTGCGATGAAGGATGCCATGGATCACCTCTCCGGCTACGGTCTCACGGACATCATCCGCGAAGAAGTCAGAAAGGGCAAGAAACTCGCCGGTATCTGTCTCGGCATGCAGGCGCTCTATGAAGTCTCCGAAGAAGGGGGCGAAGTGCCAGCTCTGGGACTTCTTCCGGGGCGCATTGCTCATTTTCCGCCAGGCGATCTCAAAGTCCCGCACATGGGATGGAATGAGCTCGTGATGCACCGGCCGCATGAAGTGCTTGCCGGTCTCCCCGAGAAGAGCTACGTCTACTTTGTGCATTCCTACTACAAGACACCCGGGGACAGCGAAGACATCATCGCTTCCGCAGACTACGGCGTCACCGTGCCTGCCGTCGTCGGGAAAGACAATGTATTGGGATTCCAGTTTCATCCAGAAAAATCCGGGCCCGTAGGACTTAGGATCTGGAAGAATTTAGCAGAATGGTTACAAAAATGAAAATATTTCCAGCAATTGATATAGAAGACGGGCACTGCGTCCGTCTGAAACAGGGCAAAATTCAGGACCTCACCGTCTATGGCGATGATCCGGTGAAAATGGCACTCAAGTGGGAATCCCTCGGGGCGAAATACCTCCACGTCGTCGACCTTGATGGTGCTTTCAAAGGAAATGGCGTGAATACCGAGGTGATCCATCGCATCTGTCAGGCGGTGAAGATTCCCGTCGAAGTCGGCGGCGGCATCCGCACAGAGCAGGCCATCAAGCAGCATATCGAGAACGGCGTTTGGCGCGTCATCATCGGCTCGAAAGCGGTCGCCTCTCCGTACTTTGCGATCCAGGCCGCTAAGAAATACGGCGCTGACCATATCGCCGTCTCCGTCGATGCCCACGGCGACACCGTCGCTACCCACGGTTGGGTCGACGGCAGTCGCCAGAAGGTCCTGCCCTTCGTCAAGACGCTTCTGGAGAATGGCGTCAATACCATCGTTTACACCGACATCAGCCGTGACGGTATGCTGACAGGACCGAATTTCGAGATGATGGAAAAGCTGCAGGCACTTCCCGGGATCCACCTCATCGCTTCCGGCGGCGTTTCCTGTGCAGACGACCTGCGGAAGCTCTCTGACATGGGACTCTACGGTGCGATCACCGGCAAAGCCCTCTATGAAGAAAAAGTTTCGATGGAAGAGATCGTGGAGATCCAGGAAAAGTAAAGGGTTCAGGCTGACGGGGTCAAGGTTGATGTGGCGGCTGCGCCGCACTACAAGTTTAAAAGCAGGGATTAGGGATGAGTGGCTAGGAATTAGGTGCCTCGAGTGACTGGGGACTAGTGACTGGTGACTTGAATACGACTTTTGGGCATCGCTCTATTTTACTTCGCGGCGCTTCCATAGTATTATGCGCCGCACCATCCCCGTTGAACCTCTTGGACCTCTTGAACCTGCTGAACCTCTTTCGCATGCAATCAAGGGACAGCACGCCCCTCGGGCTGACCCCGAACCTTCTTTATCCACCACATTTGAGTAGACCCGCAAAGGATGCAACATTATGCTAGCCAAACGAATCATTCCCTGCCTGGACGTGAACCACGGGCGCGTCGTCAAAGGCAAAAAATTTCACAATCTTCAGGACGTTGACGATCCGGTGACGCTGGGAAAATACTACTCCGAATCCGGCGCGGACGAGCTCGTTTTCTATGACATCACTGCCACTCACGAAGGTCGCGAGACCTTCGT